>JBFMHA010000064.1:0-21265 GCA_040753075.1 Thermodesulfobacteriota bacterium | reverse complement strand
GCCCTGGCCAGCACCGCTTGCAAGCGGTCGTAAAAGGCGTGGCCCGGCGACCTGGGAATCTCATAGTAGGACAGGTACAGCGACTCCTGCTTCTCATCCTGCCTGCCCAGCGCCATCCCCGCCTCCAAGTCAACCGCGTTGGAAGAACCCTACGTGGTTCAATGAGTTTTTCAACAGGCAGTTAGGCCAGCTAATGGTATGTCACGTTATTATCTTTTTCTTGCCGCTGAGACTCCCATCAAGCGTCTGGAGGCAACTATTGTGGGTACAACGGTTGCCCACCTGAGCGCTAGCGACCTTAAAACAATGACCGTAGTTGTCCCTTCAGAAACGATCCTACGCAAGGCTGCTGAAGCTTTTGATCCCTTGTTCGATCTTGAATTGCGACTGCAACGTAAGAACAGCAACCTTCGTGCACAGCGAGACCTTCTGCTTCCCAGGCTGATCTCCGGCGAGATAGACGTATCAAGCATCCCTGACCCGGCAGAGGCCGCGTAAGGAGTACCTCCATGCCAGCCATCAGCAACACCTTCGGCACTGACGAGCCGCTCCTCAGCACCTTGCTGGGCCAGATCGAAGAGTTGACCATCCAACTCCCCGATTTCCAGCGGGGTTGGGTCTGGGATGACAACCGCATCCGCGCCCTCATCGCCAGCGTATCCCAAGGGTATCCGGTGGGTGCGCTCATGAGCATGGAGACAGGCGGGGATGGGGTCCAGTTCTCTCCCCGTCCGTTCGAGGGCGTCCAGGGCAATGGCAAGAAGCCCGACTTCCTCATGCTCGACGGCCAGCAGCGCCTGACGTCCCTGTACCTGGCTCTTAGGCATAAGGAGGCTGTGCTCACCTGCGACGAGCGCAAGAAGGAGTTGAAGCGGTTCTACTACCTGGACATGGCCATGTGCCTGGACGAGGACACAGACCGCTTTGACGCCGTGGTGTCAGTGCCGGAGGACAGGAAGCTGACCAAAGACTTCGGCCGCATTGTCGAGCTTGATGTGAGCGACAGGAAGAGGGAATTTGAGGCGGGATTGTTTCCGCTGAACATCATCTACGATTCCGACCTCACCAGCCACTGGGTCATGGGCTACCAGGAGCACTTCGACTTCAACAGCGAGCAGATCAAGTTCCTGTTCAAGTTCCAGTCGGAAGTCATTATCCCGTTCCAGAAGTACAAGGTGCCGGTCATCAAGCTGCTCAAGGAGACGCCCAAGGAAGCCGTGTGCCAGGTATTCGAGAACGTGAACACTGGTGGCGTGTCCCTGACGGTCTTCGAGTTGCTCACTGCCACGTACGCGGCCGACAACTTCCGGCTGCGCCAGGACTGGGAGGCGCGACAGCAGACCCTGTGGGACATTGATCCCGTGCTGTATGGCGTGGATGACAAGGATTTCCTCACGGCAATTACGCTGCTTGCCTCATACCGGAGGCACAAGACCACAGCCAGCGCCGTGGGCTGCAAGCGCAAGGACGTCCTCAACCTCACCCTCGCGGACTACAAGGCCTGCGCGGACGACCTCATGGAGGGCCTGCGCAAGGCCGCCATGTTCCTGCACTCCCAGAAGATTTTCGACACCAGGAACATGCCCTACCAGACACAACTCATCCCGTTGGCCGTGATCTGCGCCTGGCTTGGCTCCCGGTTCTCGGACCACACGGTCAAGGAGAAGATCGCCCGCTGGTACTGGTGCGGGGTTCTGGGCGAGTTGTACGGCGGCGCGAACGAGACCCGCTTTGCCCTGGACGTCCAGAACGTGCCGGCCTGGATTGAGAACGGGGAGGCTCCTGTTACCGTGCGTGACGCCACCTTCGACCCGGTGCGCCTGCTGTCCCTCCAGACCAGGAACAGCGCGGCCTACAAGGGCATCATGGGCCTCATGATGAGCGTAGGCAGCAAGGACTTCATCAGCGGCGATCCTATCCAACAGACCAACTACTTCGACGAGGCCGTAGACATCCATCACATCTTTCCGCGCAAGCACTGCGAGCAGCAGAAGTACGACCGTAGGCTCTGGAACAGCATCGTGAACAAGGCCGCGCTCACGGCACGGACGAACCGCATCCTGGGCGGCAAGGCCCCGTCCAACTACATGAACCGCATGGTGGGCAACCACAGCGTGGGCGCGGCAGCACTGGATGAGCACCTCCTGACGCACCTCATCGATCCTGGGCTGCTCAAGGTGGACGACTTCGACGGGTTCATAGTCAACAGGGCCAAGCTGCTGCTTGATCTTATTGAGAGGGCCATGGGCAAGGGCGTAAGCGGGCGCGACTCGCAAGAGACCGTGGATGCATTTGGAACTGTATTATCATAGGAGGATGCGATGAGTACGCTTTTCAAGGTGTCTGAGCCTTTACTCGTCCCGTCTGTTAAAGCTCAAGATGGTCCGCAAAAGATGATAAAAAAAGAGCATGTTAATGCGTTTTGGGAATCTGATGCGGCAGATGGTTTTTCAAAAAAACAAGGATGCTATGTATTTTCTCTGAAAAATGGCCCTGGATATAGCCCGTGGTACGTTGGAAAAACGAAAAATCAGTTTTCTGGAGAGTGCTTTACGCGTGATAAACTCTCAAAATATAATGAAGTCTTGTTTGCGAATAGAGGGACTCCGTATGTTGTGTTTGTAACAAGGAATGATAACAGAAGGATTATTCCAGCTAATATGCTTAGTGAATTAGAAATCTTTCTGATCCAAGCCGCCAAGTTGAAGAACTCAAGTCTTATCAATGTACATCATACGAACAATTTGCCGGACTGGGGGATTTGCGGAGTAATCCGTGGAGGCAAAGGGACAAACAGTAACGCAAGTAGTGTCTTTAGGGCATTCATGGGGTTATAGTGCCCAGGGCGTACTCCGAAGACATCCTCATCGAACAGCCCGCCATAGCGCTGTTCGCTTCGCTCGGCTGGCAGACGGCGAACCTCTACCATGAGTTCGCCACTGGCCGGAGCGTTGAGGGGCGCGAGGGCAAGCGGGACGTGTTCCTGCCTGTCCGGCTCCGGGCCGCCCTGGAGAAGCTCAACCCCGGCCTCCCTGCCGAGGGGATCGACCAGGCCCTGGACGCGCTGACCCGCGATCGGTCCAAGATGATCGACGTGAACGCCAACCGGGAGGTCTACCAACTCCTCAAGGGCGGGGTGAAGGTCACGGTGCCCGGCGCTCAGGGCGGGCAGGAATCCAGGACGGCGCGTGTCATCGACTGGACCGACCCGGGCAACAACGACTTGCTCCTGGCCTCCCAGGTTTGGTTCTCAAGCGAGTTGTACGACCGGCGGGCCGACCTGGTGGGCTTCGTGAACGGCATCCCGCTGCTGTTCATGGAACTCAAGGCCACGCACCGGAACGTTAAGGACGCCTACGACAAGAACCTGACTGACTACCGTTCGGTCATCCCCCACGTCTTCATCCCCAACGGGATCATCATCCTGTCCAACGGCTCGGAGACCCGCCTGGGCAGCACGTTCGCGGGGTGGGAGCACTTCGTGGAGTGGAAGAAGGCCTACGACGAGACCGAGGAGGGCGTGGTCTCCCTGGAGACCGTGATCCGCGGCACCTGCTCCCCGGCGCGGCTGCTGGACATCGTGGAGAACTTCACGGTGTTCGAGGCCGGGCATGGCGGGTTCATCAAGAAGGTGGCCAAGAATCACCAGTACCTCGGGGTGAACCGGGCCATTGAGGCCGTGCGGGACATGAAGGGCAACCAGGGCAGGCTGGGGGTGTTCTGGCACACGCAGGGCAGCGGCAAAAGCCTGTCCATGGTCTTCTTCACCCAGAAGATTCTCCGCAAGTTCCCGGGCAACTGGACCTTCGTCATCGTCACGGACCGGAACGAACTGGACCACCAGATTTACAAGACCTTCGCGGCCACCGGGGCGGTCACGGAGGCCGAGGCCCATGCCGAGAGCGGGGCGCACCTGCGGCAGCTCCTGACCGAGGACCACCGCTACGTGTTCACGCTGATCCAGAAGTTCAAGACCGACAAGGGCAAGGTCTACCCCGCGCTCTCGGAACGGGAGGACATCATCGTCATCACGGACGAGGCGCACCGCAGTCAGTACGACATCTTCGCCATGAACATGCGCAGCGCCCTGCCCAAGGCCTCGTTCCTTGGGTTCACGGGCACCCCGCTCATGGCCGGGGAGGAGAAGACAAAGGATGTCTTCGGCGAGTACGTGAGCGTCTACAACTTCACCCAATCCATTCAGGACAGGGCGACTGTCCCACTCTACTACGAGAACCGCATTCCCGAGCTGCAACTAAAGAAGGAACTCTTCAACGAGAGGATGCACGGGATCATTGAAAACGCCGACCTGGACGCAAAGCAGGAAGCAAAGCTAGAACGGGAGATTCCTCAAGAGTATAAGATAATAACACGAAAGCGTCGATTAAACAGAATTGCGGAGGACTTGGTTAAGCACTTCGTGAGTCGAGGTCATCGTGGCAAGGCTATGATGATCTGCATCGACAAGGCCACGGCCGTTCGCATGTATGACAACGTGCAGCGCTGTTGGCAGGAGCGTATCGTCCAACTCCGGGCTGATTTGGAAGGAGACGATCCTGAGGCGCGGGAGGTGGCTCGGGCCACCATTGCGGAGATGGAGCGGACCGACATGGCTGTGGTGGTCTCGCAGGCCCAGAATGAGGTCAAGGATCTCAAGGACAAGGGACTGGACATCCGTCCGCACCGTATGCGCATGAGAAAAGAGAATCTGGACGAGAAGTTCAAGGACCCGAACGACCCGCTCAGATTGGTGTTCGTCTGCGCCATGTGGATCACCGGATTCGACGTGCCTGAGTGCTCCACCATCTACCTCGACAAGCCCATGCGGAACCACTCCCTCATGCAGACCATCGCCAGGGCCAACCGGGTGACGGAGGGCAAGGAGGCGGGTCTGATCGTGGACTACATCGGAATTTTCCGGAACCTCCAAAAAGCATTGGCGATCTATGCAGCGTTTAAGGCGGGCGAGGACGAGGAGACGCCAATCCTGGACAAGCATCGTCTAGTCGAGTTCCTAAAGCAGGCCATCGCAGAGACGGCCAGTTTCCTGCTCGAGCTTGGCGTGGGCATCGAGGCCATCAAGGAGGCCGAGGCCTTCGTGAAGGTGAAGCTGCTCGATGATGCCGTTGAGGAGATCATCAGGAGCGACGAGACCAGGAAGCAATTCCTGAACGCGGCGGCCAAGATCGCTCGGATGTTCAAGGCCATCAAACCCGATCCCGTCTGCTACGAGGTCATCGGGGACGTGGCCGCTGTCTGTGAGATCGGGAAGAAGATCAAGGCGCTGGCCCCCACGCCCGATATCTCCGAGGTCATGCGGGATGTGGAGGGGTTCCTGGACGACTCCATAGCCACCGAGGGCTATATTATCCCGAAGAAGGCCCCGGGCGAGCCTCCGTACATCGACCTGAGCAAGGTGGACTTCGACAAGCTGAGGAAGAAGTTCAAGGAGGCCCGCAAGCGGTCAGAGACTTTGTGGTTGAGGGTGGTCCTGGAGAACAAGCTGGCGGACATGATCCAGCAGAATAGGGCACGCCTGGACTACCTGGAGAAGTTCCAGAAGCTGATCGCCGAGTACAACTCGGGGGCGAAGAACATCGAGCAGTTGTTCGAGGAACTGATCCGGTTCGCTCAGAGTCTCAAGGAAGAAGAGCAGCGGGCCATGCGGGAGGAGCTGACCGAGGAGGAGTTGGCTGTCTTCGACATCCTGACCAAGCCCGAGCCGAAGCTGACCAAGAAGCAGGAGACCGAGATCAAGAAGACCGTGCGGGAGCTGCTGGACAAGCTCAAGCGGGAGAAGCTGGTCCTGGACTGGCAGAAGCAGCAGAAGACCAAGGCCATGGTGAAGTTCTTCATCGAGGAGTTCTACGCGGAGCGGTTGCCCGAGACGTACGACGATGCCCTGTACCGGGCCAAATGCGACCTGACGTACCAATATGTTTATGATGTTTATGGGATGCAAGTTTGATTAACTTGAGCGTATTAAGGCTGACTTTTTGATATTCAATATATTTTGGAGATGATCAATGCATAAAATTGAAGGTGTGTATATTGATAGCAGGTGCAGTGAATGCGGTAATCTAGTCCATGCTGGGGGCTATAGGTGCTCTAACTGTGGAGCTATTCATATAAGATATATCAAACCTATCGCAATTTTATGGTTTACTGCGTATATGATGTTGGTGGTTTGTCTTGCTTTTCTCAAGTATATGCTTTTCCCTTCTGGTTATGGAGGTCTGTTCTTAATTTTTATGATAGGGATTGGCGTTTATGTTTTGTATTGTGTGGGGACCGCGACAAGATGGGTGCCAGGAGATTAGCCCACTGTGCTCCGTTCTGTGCTCCGTTTGCCCCCGAAAAGCCCGCAAAAGGAGAGCACGGAGTGAAGAAATATCAATGATTGCAAAGGATAAGATGCTTGCCCAGTGAATGGGGTTCAGGGGGCCGGATGTTCAAATCATCTCATCCCGACCAGCAAGATCAAGGGCCGCGGCGACGCGGCCCTTTTTCGTTTTTGGGGGAGCGGGAGGCCGGCCATGCGCCGGCCTCCCTTTTTTGCGGTCAGGCGCGCAGGCGCTGGAGCAGGGCCAGGGCCTCGGCGGGCGGCCGGTTCTCGACGCGGCGGTACTCGCGGCCGTCCGGAGTGCGGGAGACCGGGCCGTGGTCCACGAGCTGGCGGCGCAAGGGCGCGGGCAAAGGCGGAGATGTCGCCCACGACGAGGGGCAGGGGAATCCTGGACACGACGTATCCTCGCGCACGCGACTTTTCCTTGGGGAGCGCCGGTGGTCGCCGTCTTCCGGCACGGCGCGCGGGACACGGCGCCGGGGAAGGAGAGAGGGCAGGTTTAGCACCCCGTGCGGGGCGGCGGCGCCTGGGTGAACGGATGTACGCGAGGATCCCGGCCGGCGCAAACGGCGGAGCGGTCCGGCCCTACCCGCAGGCCGGTCCCGCGCCTTCGCCGGAGAGGGCGCTCCCCGACCGGCGCAGGCCCGCGGCCAGGACCAGGGCCACGACCTGCAGCGCGCACAGGCCCAGGACGAAGGCGTTCCAGCCGAAGTGGCGGTACACGTAGCCCGGCAGGTAGGAGCCCAGGGCCCCGCCCGCGTAGTAGAAGGACAGGTACAGGCCGTTGACCACCCCCGGGCCGCAGGGGGCCAGGCGGTTGATGACCCCGGGCGCGGTGGTCTGCACCGTGAACATCCCCAGGCAGAACAGGCTGACCGCGGTGAAGATCACCGCCTCCACGGGCGCGGACAGGAGCGGCGTGACCGCCAGGTAGAAGCCCAGCCCGGCCAGGATGGCCCGGATCTCGCCGCCGCACAGGGCCACCACCCGGCGTGAGGACAGGGCCAGCATCATGCCCACCAGATGGCCCAGGTACATGAGCGCGATGCGCAGCTCGCTGATGCCCGGGTCCAGCTCGCGCAGGCGGAAGGGCAGGAAGTTGAACACCGCCGCGAACACGAAGAACACGAAGAACACCGCCAGGTAGAGCCGCAGCACCCCGGGAGCGCGCAGCGCCTGCACCACCTGGATCGGGCGCAGCCGCTCGAACCCGGCCCGGGACTCCTCCTTGACCCGCAGCAGCGGCGGCAGTCCGGCCAGGATGGCCGCGAACAGGACGCCGAAGGCCCAGCGCCAGCCCAGCATGGTGGCCAGGAACCCGGCCGAGAGCCGGCCCAGGAACGCCCCGAAGATGGTGGCCCCGATGTACAGGGCCATGGCCCGCTGCAGACCCTGGCCCCGGGAGTTGGCGGCCACGTAGGACATGAGCGCGGTGACCGCCGCGGGCAGGATCAGGCCCTGGGCCGCCCGCGCCCCCAGGGCCACGGCGAAGGAGTCGGTGAACACGAGGGGCAGCTCGCTGGCGGCCAGGAGCGTCACCGCGACGATGAGCAGCCGCCGGGTGGACACCGAGCCCAGGAGCAGGCCGTAGGCCATGGGCGCGAAGGACAGGGGCAGCAGGGTCACGGTGACCAGCAGGGAGGCCGCGGCCTGGCTCACCCCGAACTCGGCGCGCAGGAGCGGCAGGAGCGGCTGCGGGGCGTAGAACGTGGCGAAGGACAGGACCGTGAGGTACAGGACCAGGAAGAGCCGGCTCGCGGGCAGGCTGGCGTCGCCCGCGGGCGCGGGCGAAGGGGATGGCGAAGCATTGGCCATGGGTGGCAACCGGCCGGCAACATAGTGGGGAGCCGGGGGGCAGTCAATGGTCAGAGGGGGTTGACACGCCGCAATCCCCGCTTATTTTGCAGGGGATTGTTTCCCGGAGCGGAGGGCCGCCGGCGTCCCGTTCCCGCGGCTGCTCCGGGTACGTACACATCGAGGAGGCCTTCATGAAGATTGCGGTTCCCACCCGGCAGGGCCGGGTGGATGAGCATTTCGGGCATTGCGAGTCCTTCACCGTGCTCACCCTGGACGAGAACAGGGCCGTGGCGGGCGAGGAGAGCTTCACCCCGCCCCCGGGCTGCGGCTGCAAGTCCAACGTCGCGACCACGCTCCGGGACATGGGCGTGACCCTGCTCATCGGCGGCAACATGGGCGAGGGCGCGGCGGTGCGCCTGCGCTCCGAGGGCATCGCCGTGGTGCGCGGGGCCTCCGGCCCGGTGCGTCAGGCCGTGGCCGACTGGGCCGCGGGCCGGCTGGCCGACAGCAAGATCACGTGCCTGTCCCACGGCCACGCGGGCTGCGGGAACCATTAGCCTATTGCGCGAATTTGCGTTGCATGAGGGCCCCCGGCGCGGTGTGTGGCGTCGGGGGCCCTCGACTTTTTTGGGCTCACCGGAGAATTCCCGGGAGGGATTGGCTGTCTACCACCGTCCGGGCGCCCGCGTGGATACGGAAACGTGCGGCTTCAATCGGGCCGTGGCGCGGGTTGTGCGGCGCAGCCAGCACAACGCGTGACACGGCGGGAAGGAGCAGGGGCGCGGAGATGCCGTGTCATGAAACATGCCTGCGCATGTTTCCCGCCGCGGCGGGCATAGGCAAAGGCGAGCCTTTGCATTCCCGAAAGAAGGGACAGGCCCTTTGTATCTCGGGAGAGCGGGTGGAGAACAGCAGGGTTGCCGGGATTCCGCAACGAACCGGAAAGGCGGCGTTCCGAGGAGCGCCGCCTTTTCTTTGAGTCGGTGGGCTCAGCCCAGGATCACCCGCCGCGCCTGGCGCTCGACCAGGCCGCGGCCCGCGGGGCCGAGGACCAGGAGGGCGGTGGACAGGGCGTCGGCCCGGGCCGCGGTGTCGGCCAGCACGGTGGCGGAGTGGGCCAGGCGCGGGCTCTGGCCGGTGGCCGGGTCCAGGATGTGGTGGTGGCGGCGCTGCGGGTCGAAGTAGACCTCGTAGTCGCCGGAGGTGGTGCAGGCCCCGTCCGTGAGTTCGATGCGCTCGCGCACGGCCTCGGGGTTCTCCGGGTCGCGCACGGCCACGGTCCAGGGCAGGCCGTCGGCCTTGCCCCCGAAGGCCCGGATGTCGCCGCCCGCGTCCACCAGGCCGTGCCGCACCCCGGCCCGGCGCAGGGCCGCGGCCATGGCGTCCGCGATCCAGCCCTTGGCCACCCCGTCCAGGGTCAGGGCCATGCCGGCCCGGGTGAACTCCACCTTGCGGGAGGACCAGGACACCCGGTCCAGGCCCGCCAGGTCGCGGCGGGCGGAAATCTCGCCGGGGTCGGGCTCGCGGCCCGCGGCGCACTCGCCCTGCACGTAGGCCAGCAGGGGCAGCACCGTGGGGTCGAAGGCCCGGGCCGTGGCCTGGTGCGCCCGGTGCGCCTCGTCCAGGACCGCCGTGAGGCAGGCGGGCGGGGCGTCCAGCCGGCCGTGGGAGTTCAGCACGGCCAGGGGGGCGGCCGGGTCGAAGCGGGTGAGCAGGGGCTCCAGCCGGTCCAGCTCGGCGAAGGCCGCGGCCAGGGCGTCTTCGGCCCGGGCCCGGGAGGGGTCCGCGGCGCTGACGTCCACCACGGTGCCCATGCCCAGCCGGGCGGCGGAGACCAGCCGGCCGCGCCGGCCCGGGAGCGCGAACCCGTCCAGGCAGCGCACCGCGCCGAAGCCCGCGGCCAGGGCGGCCCCGGCTCCCCCGATGCGCAGGATGTTGCGAAGCGCGTCGCGGCGGTTCATGCTCATCCCTCCTGCCCGCCGGCGGCGGGCTGCGCCGCGGGCTGCGGCGTCCGGGGCTGCGGCGCGGCCTGCCCTTCCTGCCCGGCGCGGCGCAGGATGGATCGGGGGCAGGACGTGGCGCAGGCCTCCTCGCAGGCCGGGCCGTAGGCCAGGCACGCGTCGTGGTCGATGGCGATGCGGCCGGCCTCCACGCGGACGGCCGCGGCCGGGCACTTCTTCACGCACATGCCGCAGGCGATGCAGCCCGCCTGGCACACGCTGGCGACTTCCTTGCCCTTGTCCCGGGAGGAGCAGTGGACGAGCACCCGGGCCGCGCGGGGGGCCAGCTCCAGGATGGCCTTGGGGCAGGCCCGCACGCAGTTGCCGCACCCGGTGCAGGCGTCCGCGTCGATGCGGACCATGCCGCCTTCCAGATGCATGGCCTCGAAGGGGCAGGAGGCCACGCAGTCGCCCAGGCCGATGCAGGCGAAGCGGCAGGCGTCCGGCCCGCCGTGGGCCAGGCTGGCGGCCAGGCAGGTCCGGATGCCCTGGTAGACGAGGCCGGCGGCCACCTGGCCCTCGTCCTTGACGCAGCGGCGCACCGCCGCCACGGGCTGGGCCGAGCCCAGCTCCTTGCCGGTGATGCGGGCCACGGCCAGGGCCACCTCGGGGCCGCCGGGCCGGCAGAGGTCCGGGGGCACGGAGGGGTCGCTGACCAGGGCCTCGGCGTAGGCCTCGCACCCGGGGTAGGCGCAGCCGCCGCAGTTGGCGCCCATGAGGGCGTGCTTCACCGCCTCGATCTTGGGGTTCACCTCGACCTTGCAGCGCACCGCGGCCAGGGCCAGGGCCGCCCCGGCCAGGAGCCCCAGGGTCCCGAAGACCGCCAGCCCGGTCCAGGCGAGTTGGGTCAGGTCCATTCCAGCACTCCTCGCACCTTCAGCGCCGTTCCCTCAGAAGCTCATGCCCGAGAAGCCCAGGAACGCCAGGGCGAACAGGCCCGCGGCCAAAAAGGCGATGGGCAGGCCGCGGAAGGCCTCGGGCACGTCGGCCAGCTCCATCCGCTCCCGCACGCAGGCCATGAGGAACAGGGCCAGGGCGAAGCCCAGGGCCGAGCCCACGGCCAGGGCCAGACTCTCCCACAGGTCGTAGGCGTTGCCCACCAGGATGAGGGGCACCGCCAGGATGATGCAGTTGGTGGTGATGAGCACCAGGTACACGCCCAGCTTCTTGAACAGGAACGGGTTCACCTTGCGCAGCACCGTGTCCAGGAGCTGCACGAAGATGGAGATGATGCCCACGAAGGTGAGCACCTGCAGGAACTGCAGGTGCAGGGGCCTGAGCACGAAGTTGTACGCGGCCCAGACGAAGGCCGCGGACAGGGTCATGACCAGGCCGAAGGACGCGCCCATGCCCACCGCGGTCTCCTTGCGGCCCGAGGCCCCGAAGAAGATGCACAGGCCCAGGTAGCGGCTGAACACGAAGTTCTGGATGAGCGCCGCGCTGATGACGATGGACAGGAGCGTGGCCAGCACGCCCTTGCGCACCAGGAAGCTCTCCGCGTCCGAGCGCACCCCGCCCACCGCGACGTTGCGCAGGACCACCCGGTAGGCCGCCTGTTCGGACACCGGATCGGCCAGGGCGAGGACGAGCTCCGTGCGGTCCGGCGAGACTTCGACCCCGGTCACGGCGAGGGGGATGTCCGGGCTGTCCCGCTCGGTCACGGCCACGTTGCCCTGCCAGGCCCAGTCCGGCGCCAGGGGGCCGGCCAGCTCCAGGGCCAGGCGGTGGTCGTCGGCCACGGCGCCGGCCCGCACCAGGCCCGCGGCCCGGGCCGGCCCGGCCAGGGCCGGCAGCAGGAGCGCGAGCAGGAGCGCGGCCAGGACGCGGCGGGTCATCGCTTGGCCCTCCAGGCGTTGAACTTGCGCTCCAGCCAGATGAACAGGGCCATGATGAGCCCGATGGCGAAGAACCCGGCCGGGGGCAGGGACCAGAAGAAGAAGGGCTTGAAGGGCAGGATCTCCAGGCCGAACAGGGCGCCCGCGCCCAGGAGCTCCCGGAAGCAGCCCACCAGCATGAGCCCGAACATGAAGCCCAGGCCCATGCCCACGCCGTCCCAGAAGGAGGGCCAGACCGGCTGGCGCGAGGCGAAGACCTCCAGCCGGGAGATGATGATGGCGAAGACCACGATGAGCTTCACGTACAGGGCCACTTCCTTGTAGAAGCCCGGCGCGTAGGCGGCCAGGGTCATGTCGCTCACGCTCACCCAGGTGGCGATGATGATGATGTAGGCCGGGATGCGGATGCGCTCGTGGATGGCCCGGCGCATCAGGGACACGGTGACGTTGGAGGCCACCTGCACGAAGAGCACGGCCAGGCCCAGGAGGAACCCGTTGCGCACGGAGTTGGTCATGGCCACCGCCGGGCACATGGACAGGGCCAGCTTGAAGATGGGGTTCTCCTTGACCAGGCCGTTGCCCAGGCGCTCCAGGATGCCGTAGGTGCGTTCGGTGGTCATGCTTCTCGCCTCGTCCTCTTGTCCGCGCCGTCTCGTCCGAAGAAGTTCCGTACCATCCGCCGGGGATTCCTGCTTCCCCGCCTAGAACGCCGGCTCCAGCCCGGCCTGGGCCGCCGCGGCCTGGACCATGTCCATGCGCCGCACGAAGGCCCCGGCCAGCCGCTTCACGCCGTCCGTGACCCGGCGGCTGGAGATGGTGGCCCCGGTGATGGCGTGGATGTCCTCGCCCGCATACCCGGCGCAGATCTCCCCGGCCCGCGCCGCGTCCAGGCCGCGCTCGGCCCAGCGGGAGCGCTCCAGGCAGCGGCGGTAGTCGTCGGGCAGGGGGAGCTTCACCACCCCCAGCCCGGCCAGCTCGGCCAGGGTGCGGCCGGTGAACTGGTTGCGGAAGTACTCCTGCTCGATCTCCGCGCCCAGGCCCGGGTCCTCCTCGTGCTCCAGCACCTCCAGGCCCAGGACCCCGTTGTCCGGCCCCAGGGCCACCAGAAGCCTGATCCAGGTCTTGAACCCGGTGGTGCGGCCGGAGATGTAGGAGGCCAGCCGCCGGCCGTCCGGACCCAGGGCCAGGATGTAGGTGTCGGCGTAGTGCGCCCGGATCTGGGGCAGGGCGCGGGCCAGGGCCTCCTCGCGCTCGGCCTCGGTGTCCGTCGGGCCGGCGAGCATGGTCCGGTCCGTGACCGCGCCGGACGGGTCCAGCACCAGCAGGGCGGGGCCGGACCGGGTGGGCAGCACGTAGCCCACCCCGGGCTCGGCCCCGGGCCGCTCCACCAGGTAGCGGTGGATGGGCGAGAACCGGACCTCGCCGGCGTCCGGAGGCAGGTAGCGCCGCATGGACGCGGAGAGCCGGGCCTCCTCGTTGCGGTGGCGGGCGGCCTCGGTGTGGATGAAGACCACGCCCAGCAGCCCGGCCGCCACCAGGGAGATGGCCAGGAGGTTCAGGGCGATCTTGAGGAACTCCCTCATGGGGCCTTCCCCTTGTCCGCGAGCGGCGGGGCGAAGCGCCGGGGCCGGATCCAGTCGTCCAGCACCGGGCTCAGGCAGTTCATGAGCAGGATGGCGTAGCACACGCCCTCGGGGTAGCCGCCCTTGAGCCGGATGAGCATGGTGAGCGCGCCGCACCCGGCCCCGAAGAGGAGCTTGGCCAGCGGCCGGGAGGGCGAGGTCACGTAGTCCGTGGCCATGAAGAACGCGCCCAGGAACAGCCCGCCCGAGAAGAGATGCGGCAGCACCGGCCCGGTGAACCAGCCCTCGGGGCCGAAGACCCAGGCCAGCAGGGCCACGGTCCCCAGCATGGCGGCAGGGACGTGCCAGGTGATGATGCGCCGGCGGAGCAGGACCAGGCCGCCCAGCAGGAGCAGGAGCGGGCTGGTCTCGCCGATGCAGCCCGGCCGGAAGCCCAGGACCAGGGAGGCCATGCCGCGCGCGCCGCCGTACTCCCGGGTGAACTCGGCCAGGCCCCCGTGCTTGAGCGCGTAGAGCGGGGTGGCGGCGGCCACCGCGTCCGGCCCGGCCAGGGAGGCCAGGAAGTCCGGAAAATGCGGCATGACCCAGGCGGTGGTCATGGCCACCGGGAAGCCCACGGCCAGGAAGGCGCGGCCCATGAGCGCGGGATTGAAGAAGTTGAAGCCCAGGCCGCCGAAGAGCTGCTTGGCGATGCACACGGCAAACACCGCGCCCCAGAAGGGCAGGTCCAGGGACACCCCCGGGGGCAGCACGTAGGCCAGGAGCAGCCCGGTCAGGGCCGCGCTGCCGTCGGCCAGGGTGTTGTCCCGGCCCATGGCCCGGCGCACCGCCCATTCGGCCAGCACGGCGCCGCCCACGCTCACCCCGGCCAGGAGCAGCACCCGCGGCCCGAACACCCAGGCGGACAGGGCCAGCTGGGGCAGGAGCGCGGCGAACACGGTCCACATGATGCCGGCCGTGCTGGTCCCGTCGCGCAGGTGCGGGGACATGGAGACTCGCCACAGGCGCTCGGGCATGCCTACCCCCTGCACCGCAGGCGCACCTTGCTGGCGCGGATGAACTGGACCAGGGGCCGCCCGGCCGGGCACACGTAGGCGCACGAGCCGCACTCGAAGCAGTCCCACAGGCCGAAGCGCGGAGTGTCCTGGTAGCGGCCGCGCTCGGCGTAGATGGAGATGTCGCGGGGCTCCAGGCCCATGGGGCAGGCGTCCAGGCAGCGGCCGCAGCGGATGCAGGGACCGTAGCCGCCGTCCCCGGTCTCGGCCGCGGTGAGCAGGAGCACCCCGGAGGTGGCCTTGGTCACGCGGTAGTCCAGGCTCTGCACGGCCAGGCCCATCATGGGCCCGCCCAGCACGCACTTCACCGCCTGGTCCGTGGCCCCGCCCAGGTGGTCGACCATGTGCTGCAGCGAGGTCCCCACCCGGCAGAGCAGGTTGGCGGGCCGCGCCACGCCGGCCCCGGCCACGGTGACCACCCGCTCGGTGCAGGGCCGGCCCAGGGCCGCGGCCTCGTAGGCCGCCACGCAGGTGCCCACGTTCTGCACCACGCAGCCCACGTGGGCGGGCAGGCCGCCCGCGGGCGCGCAGCGGCCGGTGAGCGCGGCGATGAGCTGCTTCTCCGAGCCCTGCGGGTACTTGACCGCCAGGGGCTCCACGGAAATCCGCTCGGTCTCGCCCGCCGCCTCCACCGCGGCGATAAGGGCGGCGATGGCGTCGGGCTTGTTGGCCTCCACCCCGATGAGGCCGCGGGACACGCCCAGGACCCGGAGGATGACGCGCACCCCCTGCACCACGTCGCCGGCGCGCTCCAGCATGAGCCGGTGGTCCGCGGCCAGGTAGCTCTCGCACTCCACGCCGTTGGCGATGAAGGTGTCGACCGCGAGGTCCGGGGGCGGGCAGAGCTTGACGTGGGTGGGGAATCCGGCCCCGCCCATGCCCACCACCCCGGCCTCCTTGATGCGGCCCAGGAGTTCGCAGGGATCCATGGACTCCCAGTCGACCGGGAGGGGCGCGAAAGGCGGGGCTTCGGGGTCGGGCTCGATGGCCACCGCGGGGACCAGGCCCAGGATGGGGTGGGGGGTGCGGACCAGGCCCGCGACCTTGCCCGCGCACGGGCTGTGCACGCTGGCGCCCAGGCCTTTCTCCACGCGGCCGATGCACTGGCCCTCGGCCACGGACTCGCCCTTCTTGACCAGGGCCGACGCGGGCGCGCCGAAGTGCTGGAGCAGGGGGACGACGTACTCGGGCGGCGGGGGCAGGGCCTCGATGGCCAGCCCCGCGGCCGGGGCCTTGCGGCCCGGGGGATGGACCCCGCCCAGGGCGAAGGTGCGAAGTTCGGCGCGCGCGCTCATGCTCGGTGCAGGTGCAGTCTCCGGTGGAGGTTGACCGCCCGGGGGACGGGATGCCGTGTCCCAGGCATAGGCGACTCCGTCCGGAATGACAAGGGATTCCGGGAAAGAAGGGCGAAGTGGTGGGAAAAACGCGCCGCCGGCGACGGCGGGAGACGGCCGCGGCCGGGGGGGCGGCGGGAGCGGGGATCAGTCGAAGCGGTAGCGGGCCACGTAGCGGGAGATCTCCACGTAGCGCTGCAGGGCCTGCTCCTGCTCCGGGGGCAGGTCGGCGAACATGAGGCCCAGGGCCACCCCGGCGTCGTCGCGCACGACCTTCTTCACCAGTCCGGCCAGGAGCACGTCCTCGCCGCCGTGGAGGAGCTTGGCGCCCACCACCACCGGGGCGGAGTCCTCGACCTCGCGCAGGGCCGCGGCGTCGTCGCCCAGGAAGGCGATCTTGGCCCCGCCGCGGGAGATGTTGAGGGCCGTGCCCTGCAGGGTCTGCCTGTTGTACACGCAGGCGCAGGGCAGGGCGCACACCGCGCGCTCGTGCCGGCGCAGGTTCAGGGCGTAGAAGAACTCCGGGTACTCGTAGCACACCGCCTGGAACGGGGTGGTGACGATGGCCTTCACCTGGGTCTCGAACTTGCAGATGTTGTAGTCCTCGTGCAGGAACGAGACGTTGACCACCCGCTCCGGGAGCAGGATCTCCCGCACGCCGGCCGAGACGGGCAGGGTGGCCAGGAGGTGGGTGGGGTAGATGGAGCCCACGTAGGTGCACTCGTAGACCTTGTCCGAGGCCGCGGGCTTGATGCGCCAGCGGGCGCCCACCTCGATGGACAGGGTGGTGCCCTCCACCTTCTGCTGAGTGACCTGGGTCAGGTCGATGGACGACTTGGGATTGGCCACGTCTGTTCTCCACCGCTGCGGGTGCGTTTTCCGGGCATATCATGACACTACACCCGCAACACGGTCCGGCGTCAAGTGCCCGCCGGCAGGCCGGCCTCCGCGCAGCAGCAGCGCGTCCAAAAGAAAAAGGCCCGGAATCTCCTCCGGGCCCTGTGCGTGCTGGCGTTCCCAGGGAGGGTTGAACCCCTGGTTGCGGCGTGAGAGGCCCGACGTTCCTGACCCCCGACCCAGCCCTTCGCCAGCGCATACAGAATCATCAGCTCTTGGAGCGGAGGCCCTGAACGCGAGGGAGCACGCGGGCAAGTCCTGATGGCGCCTATGCGCTGCGCCCGATCCTAGAGAAGACCCTGAACGACTAAACCCGATTGCAGCGAACCGCCATTTCTGCGAATGCGCCCATGGCGGGGGGGCGGCCTCTCCTGCATGCGGCCTACACGACCTGGATGTCGCTCGCGTCCATGGTGTAACTGCCGGCTTCCTCGATGGCGGCGATGAATTCGCTGCCGCCTGTGTCGTCGCCGTTGGAGTCGTAATAGAGTTTGGACTGCGACGTGTCGAAGAGGAATGTCGGGCTGGAGTTGCCGATGCCGGCATTGGCGCCGTCGTAGCCCGCCCCGCCGGAGTCGAAGGACGTGAACCCCGCGCCGGAGTCGAATGCGCCGGCGTTGAAGCGGAACACGTCCGAACCGTCCTCGAAGCTGAGGACCAGGTCGCCGCCGTCACCGCTGAATCCGTAGTAGTAGACGTCCGCCCCGGAGCCGCCGTCCAGGGTGTCCGCGCCGGCGTCGCCCTTCAGGGTGTCGTCGCCGTCGCCGCCGAGGAGGCAGTCGGTCCCTTCGCCGCCCACCAGGGAGTCGTTGCCCCATTCCCCGGACAGGGTGTCGTCGCCCGCCATGCCGAGCACGGTGTCGGCCCCGTCGTCGGACGCCACGAAATCGCCCCAGGAGGATCCCGCGATCTCGTCGTCAGAGGCCAAGGAAAAGACCTTGACGCTGCCGCCCGCAAAGGAGCCGTTGAAGTTTAGAGAGGAGAGATCCACATGGGTGTCGCCGTGCTGGTCGTAGACCTGCAGTTCGGAGGGGCCCTCCGGGCCGTACACGGTCCAGGTCGCGCCGTCCGCCTGGCCGAAGCTGAAGTAGGCCGTCGCCTCGTAGCCCAGCCGCACCGCCTCAATGTTCGCGAAGGTTCCTGCCAGCTTGATCTCCGCGCCCTGGCAGTCAGCCACCTGCAGGGTATCGAACCCGGCCCCGCCGTCCAGGTGCTCTCCGGCCCCGACCTGCCAGAGCCCGTCGAAAAGGAGCACATCGTCGCCGTCTCCGGCAAGCAAGGAGTCCGCCCCTGCTCCGCCCGCCAGGGTGTCGTCGCCCGCGCCGCCGACCAGGGTGTTGCCCAGGGCGTTGCCGCGCAGCGCGTCGGCGTAGGCCGTGCCCGCCACGTGGTTGAACCCGGCGATGGAGTCGGTCTCCGAACCGCCGGACAGGGTGTCCGAGGCGAAGCCCGCAGTCAGGTCCACCTCCATGCCATGGCCCCGGTCCACGCCGTCGGCATAGGACAGGACGTCATGATCATCTGCGGCTTTGTTGGCGTACCAGGCGATGGTGTTGTCCGCCACGGAGCTGACCAGCACGTCCGGATCGCCGTCGCCGTCCAGGTCGCCGGCCACGATGCCGCGCACGTCGTCCTGGGACAGGGTGATGGAGCGGGCCGCGCCGAAGGCGCCGCTGTGGTCGAGATGTTCGAACCAGACCGCGCGGTCCGCCTCGGACCCGGTGGCCAGGAGGTCCAGATCCCCGTCCCCATCCAGGTCGGCGGCATGGACGCCGGCGATGTCGCTGGCCGGGCGCACGCCCTGCTCCACCACCTGCTGCGGTCCGAACCCGCTTCCGTTGCCGAAGTAGTACGCGATCTTGCCGTCGTCCCGGGAGGTGGACACCAGGTCCAGGAATCCGTCGTCGTCCAGGTCCGCCAGCACCATCCGCTGGGGATAGAGCACGTCCGTGGTGATTACCTGAGCCGCACCGAAGGTCCCGGCGCCGTCGATGTTCTCGTACCAGACGATCTGGTTGCCCGTGGCCGAGGCTGCGATGACGTCCAGGTCGCCGTCCTGGTCCACGTCCGAGGCCAGGGCGCTGAAGGCGTAGGCCAAGGTTGAGGAGATGACCTGCTCCGCGCCGAAGCTCCCGTGCCCGTCGAGGTTCTCGAACCAGGACACGGTGTTGTCGTCCCGGGAGGCGATGAGCACGTCCAGGTCGCAATCGCCGTCCAGGTCCGCGGCCACCGCGGTCATGGCGAAGCTGGCGCTGGTGGTGAGCACCTGCTGCGCGCCGAAATTCCCGTTCCCGTCGTTGGCGTACCAGGCAATCTTGTTATCCGTGCAGGACGCGGAGAGCACGTCCAGGTCGCCGTCGCCGTCCAGGTCCGCGGCGTGCACATGCTGCGGCGCGCTCACGGCGGCGCTGATGGTCTGGGCCGCGCCGAAGGTCCCGGCCCCGTCGTTCGCGCACCAGGCGATGCTGCCGGAATCGCGCTGCGAGGCCAGGATGTCCAGGTCGCCGTCGCCGTCCAGGTCCGCCAGCCGGACGTCGTTGGGGAACCCGGCCGCGGACGAGACCACGTTGGCCCCGGAGAATCCCAGGCCGCCGCCGTCCCCGGCGACCAGCGTGTCGTGGCCCGCGCCGCCCGCCAGGGTGTCCGCGCCGTCGCCGCCGACCAGGCAATCATCGCCCCCCAGGCCCACGAGGCTGTCGTCGCCTGCCAAGCCGATGACGGTATCGCCGTCAGTGGTCCCCGTAAGGGTGTCGTTGCCCGAAGTCCCGGTTATCGCGGACCCGCCGGCAAGGATGGTCAGGCCCAGGTCGTCGGCATGCACCGCGTCGCCCTGGATCGCGGCGATGAGGGTGTGGCCGCCGGCGGCGTCGCCGTTGGCGTCGTACCAGAGCTTGCCCGTTCCGGTCTCGAACACGAAGGCCGGCCCCGCGGCCCCCGCCGCCCCATTGGACCCGTCGTAGGCCGCTCCCGCCTGCTTGAAGTGCACCGAAGAGGCAAAGGCCCCGGTGTCGAAGGAGAACTGGTCGTCCGCGTGGGAGAAGTCGGCGATCACGTCCCCGCCGTCAGAAGGCGCGACGTATTTGTACACGTCCTGGCCCGCCCCGCCCACGAGGGTGTCCGCGCCTGCGCCGCCGGCCAGGGTGTCGTCACCGACCCCGCCCAGCAGGCAGTCGTCGTAGCTGCTGCCGGAGTACCAGTCGTCGCCCGCGCCGCCCGCCATGATCAGCAGGTCCTCGGCCGGATTCCAGTTGACGAAGGTGGTCCCCAACCACGCAGCGGCCTCCTCGTAGTCTCCGGTGTCGCGGCCGTGGTATTCCAGGACCTCTCGGGTGCCGGGCGTCGCATTCCCGTAGAAGGCGCAGCCCTGCACGAATACCTTGTCGTTGCCTATCACCGCGGTCTGCCCCGCGCCGATGGCCATAGCGTATCCGTTGAGGGGGTCGTTGTCCGGGCCGTTGGCCACGTCCCGGAAATCGGTGCTCGCCAG
Organism: Thermodesulfobacteriota bacterium; assembly: GCA_040753075.1. Lineage (GTDB taxonomy): Bacteria > Desulfobacterota > Desulfovibrionia > Desulfovibrionales > Desulfovibrionaceae > UBA6814. The sequence continues at coordinate 931 of JBFMHA010000064.1, read as the reverse complement.
GACAAGGAGGGTGTCCTGACCATCTGCCCCGATATAGTCCCCGACGGCGTCGCCCGCGAACACCACGACGTCGGCCCCGTCCCCGCCCACCAGGGAGTCCGCTCCCGCGCCGCCCACCAGGGTGTCGTTTCCGGCCTCGCCCATGAGGGTGTCCGCTCCGGCCCCTCCATACAACGAGTCGTTGCCGTCGCCGCCCCAGACCAGGGCGTCGGCCGACGTGGCGTTGACAGTGTCGTCGCCGCCGCCGGCAATGATCTCGATGGTGTCCTTCTGCTGCCCCCACTGCTTGAAATGCAGCTGGTTCAGCCGGATGTCGTCCGCGCCATCGGCGCCGTAGACCGTGATGCCCTCGACTCCGTTGCTGTCGTAAATGTCCCAAGACTGATCCTGGAGTTGGCTCGCGTGGAAGCGGACCTTCTGGTCCGCCCCGATCTGCAGGGCCTCGAACTCCTCTATCCGCGAGGCATTGCGGAAATCCGCCACGTTGGTGATGACGTTGAGAGTGTCCGAGCCCTCGCCGCCGATGAGCACCTCGCCGGGCTCCACATCGTAGGAGTTGATGTCGATCCGATCGTTGCCCGGCCCGGCGTCCAGGTAGTCTGCCCCGGCGCCGCCGTTCAGGATGTCGTCGCCGTCCTCGCCGTAGATCACGTCCGACCCGCCGCCGCAGGTCACACAGTCGGCCCCTCCCCCGGCGTAGATCTGGTTGTTTCCGAACATGGCGCTGATGGACTCGCTGGTGGACGAGCCCAAAAGGGCGCCGCCCGTGGAGGACCCGGTGACGATATACCGGGATATCCCGTCCTCGCCGGTGGTCCACCGGGCCGCCTCCTCGGTCGCGAGACGGGCGGCCTCTTCGGCTGCGGCGCGGGCTGCGGCCTCGGCCGCCGCCTGGGCGGCTTCGGCGGCGGCCTTGGCGGCGGCTTCGGCA
>JBFMHA010000063.1:0-21768 GCA_040753075.1 Thermodesulfobacteriota bacterium | reverse complement strand
GGGGCCGGGGCGGGCTTGGGCGTCTGGGCCTGGATTGCGGGCGGGGCCGGGGCAGGCTCCTGGGCGGCCGGGGCCGCCGGGGGCTGGGCCGGCGGGACCGGCACCTGGACCACCGCGCCCCGGGTCTCGTTGGACGGGGCCGGGGCTACGATTTGCGGCGCGGGACCGGCCGACTCCCGGTCGCCGGTGCTGCGCCACACGGCCAGGGCCATGCCGGCCAGCACCAGGATCATGAGGGCCACACCCATCGCGGGGTTGTTGGACGGGCCGGACAGGCGGGTGACCCGCTTGCCGCACTTGACGCAATAGTAGGACTCCATGGGCAGGAATCGCAGGAAGCGCATGGCGCCCTGGGGCTCCAGGCGGACCATGAGGTCGTTGTCGCAATTGGGGCAGTTCATGGGCATGTTCCGTGTTTGCCGGTCACTATAAGGAATGGGGCCGCGATGTAAAGCTCCAGTCCGCGTCATGGTCCGGCGGAGCAGGAAGGCTGGCGCGCGGCGGCCGGCCTTGTTCGGCGGGAGGGCTTTGCTTTTTCTCAGGTTGTGATATTGTCTTTCCCCACTTTCGTCCTGCGGAGAACGAGCATGGAGTTGTCCCTGCGCCGGGTGCTCGCCCTGGCGGTCTTCTTCCTGGTCCTTGGCGTTGCGAACGCCCAGGCCGGCCCCCTGGGGCCGGGGGACGTCACCCGTTTCGTGGGCTGCCTGGACGAACTCACCCGGATCTTCGGCTGGGAGCGCAACACCGAGGCCGAGGCCGCGGTGCAGCAATGGGCCGAGGACGGAGTCGAATTCCCGGGCATCGCCCAGGTCATGGGCCGCTACGGCTTCACCCAGAAGACCTGGACCGAGACCGGGGAGCGCATCGTGCGCGCCTACGCCGCGCTCAAGTCCGAGCAGCAGTCCCGGGAGCTGGAGAGCTACCTCCAGTCCACCCTGGACGACATCAGGAACAACCCGACCCTGAGCCCGGAGCGCAAGAGCCAGATGATGGAGCAGGTGCGGGCCTCCCACGCCCGGGCCAAGTCGGTGTCCGAAGCCCCGGCCGCGGACAAGGCCGCGGTGGAGCCCTTCGTGCAGCAGTTGGACGGGCTCCTGGGGCTCTAGCCCAGGGTTGACAGCCCGCGCCCGAGTCCCTATGAAACCCTTCTCCCCCGTCCGGGGGGTGCGGAGAGGTGTCCGAGTCGGCCGAAGGAGCTCGCCTGCTAAGCGGGTATAGGCCTTAAAAGCCTATCGAGGGTTCAAATCCCTCCCTCTCCGCCAGTTTTTGCATGTAAATCCGGGGTGTTGGCTTGGGCTGACACCCCGGTTTGCGTTTAACAGGTGGTTAACGCTGGCGGGGGGACTTGAAGGGGAGGGTTCTGAACTGTTTCCTGCTAGTGGATTCCCTCCAGTCGTCCGATCCATTTGTTGAAGTGGGGGCATGCCTGGCGAATCCGATCGATTCCAATACGGTTCACGATGCGAGGGGCGTGGGCATTGACGCCGCTCCCTTTCTTGTACGGCGGGAAGTGAGTTGTAATACGTTTTGACGGCGCGGTTGTGGCCCCATCGTCAATACTCTCGCACCCGCCGCTCGCCGCCACTATCCCAGAAAAAGTGGCCTCCAACCTCGGGTTCTCGAAAACATCGGCCATTTCCTTTGGACCCGCAAACAGGAGGGCCTCCAACTCATACATTTGGATGTAGGGAATGAACCGCGCCGGGTTGAAGGAACTCCCCATAGCCTTGCCCACGGCCTCGGCCATGCCCTGTTCGATGAGCGAGGGGATTGCCGGGGACGGTTTATCCTTCGGAGCCGCGGCCCTGGGCCAGGAGGAGGGCAGGGCGTAGTAGTCGAAGAATGTCGTAACGGTACTGGTCGGCTCCTGCTTGAGCAGCGCGAGGATTTCCCTGAGCACTGCGCTGAAGTCGCGCGCGCCGCCCTTGTGACCGGGCTTGCCCACAATCTTGGGGCTCAGAAAGACGCCCTTGGCGCTGAGCCAGGGGGCGAGAAGCTGTTGGAGGATTGCCCGTTCGGTTTGCCCTTCGACAACGAGCAGGACCCTACTCATGGGTCGGACCCCCGTCGAAGATATTCTTCTGCCACAACTCGCCAAGGGTGTATTCTGCGGTCCATTCCTCCAGGCTTTCGGCATCGAGACGCCGCATCCGAGTGGCCCCCTGGGCGCGGTCCACGACAATCACCTCCTCCGGCGCAAAGGAGTTGAGCAGAGCGGGGGATTGGGTGGATACGATGACTTGCGTCCGCTGCGCCGCATCCCGGAACAAGCCCGCCAGCACATCCAAGGCAAAAGGATGCAGCCCGAGCTCGGGCTCATCAATGACCACGGTTGAGGGTGGATTCGGTTGCAACAGCGCGGTGGCCAGACAGATGAACCGGATGGTTCCGTCCGAAAGCTGCCAGGGTTGGAAGGGGTACGAACTTCCCTTTTGTCGCCATTGCAGGCGGATGACTTCATTTTCCCCTTTCCTCTCCGGCTCCAGCAAGAAGTCATCAAGAAATGGGGCAATGAGTTGGATAGTTTCGATTATTTTTTCATACGTCGCGATACGCTTCTCTTTGAGATCCAGAAGAAAAGCAGCAATGTTGGATGCGTCGGGATTGAACTCCCTCCAGTCCGCAACGGAATGATTGCGGCGCATTGGTGCTGTCGCACTCGTGTCGTGGAAATGGTAGACTATCCAACTTGATACGGCGTCGTAAACGTAAGCCTCGACGCCCTTGGCTCCGGGGAATCGTTGAGATTTGCTCGATTTCCACGCTCTTAATTGTGATTCCAGCCGCCCCCCGCCGTGAAGCCGCCATCTCCCTGCTCCGGCATACAGCGTGCTCTCGCTTTGTACCATGAGTTCGCTGGAAGCTGTTGGAGTAAGAATAAATTGGTATTCATTGTTTCCAAAGACTAAGTGAACATCAATGTGTTTAGTTTCCTTTGGTCCGTTGTAAAAGAATCCGTCGGCCCCGCCTTTTTCCGTGACGTATTTTACCAATCCTTCTTCAGACATTGCACGAAGCATACGGAAGAAATCCACGAAATTGCTTTTTCCTGCTCCGTTTGCGCCAACCAGGACATTGAGGTCGGTGAGTTCAAAATTTTTCAGGTTCCGGATGGACTTGAATCCATGAATCGTGACCGACTTCAGGGGGCGACCCATCTCATCATCTCCGGTTCAGTGTCGTCGGGGGCTGTCCTGGTTGCTGGACAATCCCTATGTTAGAGTTGCCTCGGTGCGCAAGCCCTGCCGGCTCCATCCTGCCGCCGCCCCGATTCGGACTTGCCACGAAAAAGGCCCGCCTTGCGGCGGGCCTTTCCATTTTTGTCGCAAGGCGGGGGCGGGCCTACTTGATGAAGAGCATCTCCTGGTAGGAGGGCAGGTTCCAGAGGTCGTCGGCCACCACGCTCTCCAGGTGGTCGGCGTAGGAGCGGACCTTGAGCATGGCCGGGAGCACCTTGTCGCACAGGAACCTGGCGTGGGACAGGGTGTCGCCGTGCTCGTGGGTCAGGAGCTTCTCCAGCTCGTTGGCGCTCTTCTGCAGGCCGCGCAGCTTGGCGGTCACGTCCTCAAGGGTGATCATGGTGAAGTCGTGGCCGATGGCCTTCAGGTTGGCGCAGGTGGCGGCCAGCTCGTTCTGGTACCGCACGGCGCCCGGATAGATCATGGTGCGGGCCATCTTGATCACCAGGTTGGCCTCGGTGGTGACGGTCCGGCAGTACTGCTCCAGGTAGATCTCCTGGCGGCTTTCCAGTTCGCGCTTGGAGAACACGCCGTACTTGGTGAACAGGTCCACCACCTCGGGGCTGGTGAGCTCCGGCAGGGCCTCCACCGAGGTCTTCAGGTTGGGCAGGCCGCGCTTCTTGGCCTCCTTGTGCCAGGCCTCGGAGTACCCGTCGCCGTTGAAGATGATGGCCTCGTGCTTCTTCATGATGTCCTGGAGGACCTTCTGCACGGCCTCGTTGAACTTCTCGGGCTTGCCCTTGGTGGCCTTCTCGAGTTGGGTGGCGATGAAGTCCAGGGACTCGGCCATCATGGTGTTCAGGGCCACCTGGGGACCGGCGATGGACATGTTGGAGCCCACGGCGCGGAACTCGAACCGGTTGCCGGTGAAGGCGAAGGGACTGGTGCGGTTGCGGTCGCCCGCGTCCATGGGCAGAGGGGGCAGGGTGTCCACGCCCACGGTCAGGCTGCCCTTGGACTTGCTGGTCTTGGCGCCGCCCTTCTTGATCTGCTCGAACACGTCGGTGAGCTGCTCGCCCAGGTACACGGACATGATGGCCGGCGGGGCCTCGTTGGCGCCCAGGCGGTGGTCGTTGCTGGCCGAGGCCACGGTGGCCCGCAGGAGCGCGCCGTACTTGTGCACCGCCCGGATGGCCGCGGCGCAGAACACCAGGAACTGGGCGTTCTCGTGCGGGGTGTCGCCCGGGTCGAAGAGGCTGCCCAGGGACTTGGTGCCCACCGAGTAGTTCACGTGCTTGCCCGAGCCGTTGATGCCGGCGAAGGGCTTCTCGTGCAGCAGGCAGACCATGCCGTAGCGCTTGGCCACGCTCTTCAGGGTGCTCATGATCATCTGGTTGTGGTCGGTGGCCAGGTTGGACTGCTCGTAGAGGGGCGCGATCTCGTACTGGGCCGGGGCCACCTCGTTGTGGCGGGTCTTCACCGGCACGCCCAGCTTGTACAGTTCGTGCTCCACCTCGAGCATGTAGGCCAGCACCCGGCGCGGGATGGCGCCGAAATAGTGGTCCTCGAACTCCTGGCCCTTGGCCGGCTTCCCGCCGAACAGGGTGCGGCCGGCGATGAGCAGGTCGGGACGCGCGAAGAAGAAGTTGCGGTCGATGAGGAAGTACTCCTGCTCCGGTCCGGCAAAGGACTGCGCGGGCTCGTTCCTGGTGTGGCCGAAGAGCTTGAGGATGCGCTGGGCCTGCTTGTTCAGGGCCTGGTTGGAGCGCAGGAGCGGAGTCTTCTTGTCCAGGGCCTCGCCGGTCCAGGACACGAAGGCGGTGGGGATGCACAGGAAGGTTCCGTTGGGATTCTCCAGGATGTATGCCGGGTTGGTCACGTCCCAGGCGGTGTAGCCGCGGGCCTCGAAGGTGGAGCGGATGCCGCCGGAGGGGAAGGAGGAGGCGTCGGGCTCGCCCTGGATGAGCTGCTTGGCGTCGAACTCGGCGATGGCGCCGCCCTTGCCGTCCGGGGCCAGGAACCCGTCGTGCTTCTCGGCGGTGAGGCCGGTCAGGGGGTAGAATACGTGGGTGTAGTGGGTCGCGCCCTTGGACAGGGCCCACTTCTTCATGGCCGAGGCCACCACGCCGGCGATGGAGGGATCGATCTTCTCGCCCAGCTCGATGGTCTTCTTCAGGGACTTGTAGACGTCCTTGGGCAGCATCTCCTGCATGACCCTGTCGTTGAACACGTTGCTGCCGAAGACCTCGGTGGGCGGGGTCTGGGCGTAGTTCAGGGGGGCCGCGGAGGGTTTGTAGTTGGTCACCGCCGCAATGGCGTTCTGCCGGGTCTGATAGCCGCTCATGCCGTACTCCTTGAGAAGCGAGGTGTGATGTCTCCCGGTGGTCCGGGCCAGGGCCGCGTCCTGCGGGGCCGCCTTGGCCCAGGCAATTAACAAGTGGTGTGCCACATGTATAAAATATAATAAATTTCAATATGTTGATCAGATTGAACCCTGTCCGGATCTGGCGCGGTTTCCTGATTTTGTAAAATGCTGGCGAGGCAGAAGAGGGGAAATTACAAAAACGTCACTGAATCCGGCCGGCGGCGCCGAGGCTCGGCCGGGCTGACCGCCCGGAGAGTCCCGCGCTTCCGGCCGCCAAGGGGCGGGAGCCGGGGCGGCCGGGACGGAATGCTTCCGGGCTTGCACTAACATCCCTAAGAGCTTATCACTTCGCGAAAGCAGGGGTGGCGGCGTGTTCATCGTTTTCAGCACCATCATCTTGACCTTCGTGATCGGCGGCATGATCATCTCGCGCCGTTCGCAGGCCTTCAAGGAGCGGCTGCGCGCGGCCGAGGCCGCCCGGGTCAAGCTCCAGATCAAGGTCACCGAGCTGGAGGACGAGGTCCGCACCGTGCGCAACCGGGAGAGGGATCTGCAGGACCAGGTCAACCGTCTCATCTCCGAGCGGGACAACCTTGTCTCCCTCACCGCCCGGACCGGAGCCAGCAAGCCGCGCAACGTGGTGGAGGTCCTGCTGAATTCCGGGCGGATCACCCAGGAGGGCCTGCAGAAGGCCACCGACTACAAACAGAAGACCCGCAGCCCTTACAGCATCGAGGAGATCCTCGTGCTCCTGGACCAGGTGGGAGTGGAGGACGTGCGTGCGGCCAAGCGCCAGCTGGGCGAGGGATGAATCCCGGGCCTGCCGCCGTTCCGTCTCCGCTTGTTCCCTTCCTTTTCCGCCCATTGCCTGGAGAATCGGTTCAAGAGGCCGGAGAGTCAGGAATCGTGCTGACGTGAACCGAGTATTCGTGTTACACTGACAAAGCAATGGCTATAACGCACGACTCCATGGAATGGCAGCAGTCCTTCGGACGCCGCCTGCGCTTCCTGCGCACCCTGGCGAAACTGACCCAGGGCGAACTGGCCGGCCGGCTGCAGATCACGGTGGAGCACCTGTCCAACATGGAGCGCGGGGCCTCGGCCCCGTCCTTCGGCATGGTTGTCCGGCTGGCCGAGGCCCTGGGCACCGAGCCGGCCAACCTGTTCCTCTTCATCCCCGGCGAAGCCCGCAACGGGTCCAAGGGGCCGGGCGACGCCTCCCGGGACGTCGAGTGGACCCGCTATGTCTCGGCCGTGGGGCGGGTGGAGTACGATGCCCATGCCGGGAAGTTCTTCTGGTCCGACTCCCTGTACCGGATGCTGGGCCTGGAGCCGGGAGAGGCCGAGGCCGGCCCGGTAACCTTTCTCCGCCACGTGCATCCCGAGGACCTGGAGAGGGCGGCTCAGTCCGTGGCCGAGGTCTTCGCCGGGCAGGATCAGCCCGTGCAGAGTTGCCGGGTGCTGCGCAAGGACGGCGAGGAGCGGTTCGTGTTCACCCACCGCTCCCTGGAGCGGGACGAAGCGGGCCGGATCCTGCGGATGGTCGGCGTGGTCGTGGACGTGACCGAGCAGCGCCGGCTGCTGGATTCTCTGCGCACCATGCACGCCTCCCTGGAGGAAAGAGTCAGGGAGCGTACGCAGGGTCTGGCCGAAACCGTGCGCCGGCTGGAGGAGGAGGTGGGACGCCGAGCCCGGGCCGAGGCCCAGGCCCGGGAGAACGAATGGCGGCTGCGCAGCCTGGGGGACAACCTCATCGGGGGGGCGGTGTTCCAGGTGGTCCAGGAGGCCGACGGGACGCGGCGCCTGGCCTACGCCAGCGCCGGGCTGGCCGGGCTGCTGGGCATCGGCCCCAGGCAAGGGGCTCCGGGACTGGAACGGATGTTGGCCGCCATCCACCCCGAAGACCGGGCCGAATTCCTGGCCGATATGGAGCGCTGCTCGGCCACTGGCGAACCCCTGCGCCGGGAGGTTCGCTTTCTGCGGCCGGACGGCTCGCAGGTGTGGGTGCGCATCCAGGCCGCGCACCGTCCCGGCATGTCCCAGGAGATGGTCTGCGACGGCCTGGCTCTGGACGTCACCGACCTCAAGCGCGCCGAGGCGGATCGCGGCGTCGCAGTGCAGCGCCTGCAGCGGGCGCACGCCCTGGCCCGGCTGGGGCACTGGGAGTACAGGTCCGGCGAGGACGCGGACTGGTGGTCGGACGAGATCTACGAGGCCCTGGGGCTGGAGCCCCAGTCACGGCCCGCGACCATGGAGCTGTTCCTCGCCCACATCCATCCCGACGACCGGGAGGCCGTGACCCGCGAGTTGCGCGCTGCAGTGGCCGAGCAGCGGGAATACCGCGCCTCCTATCGGCTCATCCGCCAGGACGGCAGCCCGGCCTTCGGGTACAGCCTCGGCCGCCCCGTGCCCGGCTCCAGGCCGGGGAAAGCGGTCTACCACGGCACCTACCTGGACGTGACCGAGCACCGGGAGGCCTGCGCCGCGGCCCAGGCCGAGTCCGAGCGCCTCCGGGCGCTCCTGGCCGTGTCCGGCATGGGGACCTGGGCCTGGGAGGGGGATGCCGTGCGGCTCGACCCCGCGGCCTGCCGCATCCTGGGGCTGGACCCGGATCCGGGGCGGGTTTCCGCGGCCGAGGTCGGGAGCTGGCTGGCCCCGGAGGACCAGGGGCGGCTTCCCCGACGGGACGAGCGCGGACCGGTGCGGATCGAGTTCCGGACCGTGGCGCGGGTGCGTCCCCCCGGGGGCGGGGAGCGCCGGGTGCTGCTCGCCGGCTGCCTGCACCGCAATCCCAAGGGCCGCGCCACCCGGGCCGAGGGCGTGTTCCTGGACCTGGACGGCCTGCCCCCGGCCTAGTCGCAGCTCTTGCAGGAGCCGCAGCCGCCGGCCGCGAGCTTCAGGCTGGACTGGACGACGCCCCAAAAAACCGACAGGTTTTTTGAAAAAGCAGCATCGCTGAAGCGTCAGTCGCAGCTCTTGCAGGAGCCGCAGCCGCCGGCCGCGAGCTTCAGGCTGGACTGGATTATGAAGCCGGTGGGGCTGGCGTGGATGGCGACCGGCTGGGCCCGGGCCAGGAGGTCACGGTCCATGGCGATGGTGTAGCCCGCGATCTCGAACACCTCGTCGCCCGGCTCGGCCGGCTTGAGCGTCACCACCAGCCGCTCCCCGCCGCACGTCGCGGCCAGGATGACCCGCATGGGTTGTTTCCCGTTCGTTCTGAAGTAGTTGTCCATGAGGTCCTTGGCGCTGTCGGCGAGGGTGAGCATGGGGTCTCCGTGGCGTTGCGGTTCAGGGCGTCAGCGCGGGGCGCAGGCAAAGGGCCAGATGACCCGGGTGTCCGGGGGGACCGTGGTCCCGTCCGGCCGCTGGCAGGGGACGGGGGTGCGCTTGGCGTCCCCAGGCAGGGCGGCCAGGGCGAGCGCCACGAGGAGCGCGACGAGATTACGGCGCATGTCCGCCTCCTTGCTGGCGTCTTGCCTCATCCCCTGAACCAGCGCAACCGCAGCGCATTCGTCACCACCGAGACGCTGGAGGCGGCCATGGCCGCGCCGGCGATCATGGGGTTGAGGGTGGGGCCGCCCCAGATGTGCAGCACGCCCGCGGCCAGGGGGATGAGCAGCACGTTGTAGGCGAAGGCCCAGAACAGGTTCTGCTTGATGTTGCGCACCGTGGCCCGGGACAGCCGGAGCGCGGTGAGCACCCCGGGCAGCCGGCCGCCGGTGAGCACCACGTCGCCGCTCTCGATGGCCACGTCGATGCCCGTGCCCATGGCCACGCCCAGGTCCGCGGCGGCCAGGGCCGGCGCGTCGTTGACGCCGTCGCCCACCATGCCCACCACCTTGCCCCGGGCCTGCAGCTCCCGGACCTTGGCCGCCTTGTCCTCGGGCCGCACCTCGGCCAGGACCTCGCCCATGTCCTCGCGGATGCCGGCCTGGGCCGCCACGGCCCGGGCTGTGCGGGCGTTGTCGCCGGTGAGCATGTAGACCTCCACGCCCAGCGCCCTGAGCCCGGCCACCACCTCCGGCGACTCGGGCCGCAGGGTGTCGGCCACGGCCAGGAGGCCGGCCAGGGACCCGTCCACGGCCAGGTACAGGGCGGTCTTGCCCTCGGCGGCCAGCCGCTCGGGCTCGCTCCGGCCGAACTCCGTGTCCAGCCCGGCCGCGCCTTCCTCCTCCAGCAGGGCGCGGTTGCCCAGCAGCAGCGCGCGCTCCCGGCCGTCCAGCGCGGCCCGGGCGCGCAGGCCCCGGCCGGGGAGGGCGGTGAAGTCCTCCACCCGGGCCGGCGCGATCATCCTCTCCGCGGCCGCGGCCGCCACCGCCCGGCCCAGGGGGTGCTCGCTCTGCGCTTCCGCGCCCGCGGCCAGGGCCAGGAGCGCGTCCGGGTCCAGACCGCCGCCCGGCGCGGGCAGCAGGTCCGTGAGCGCGGGGCGGCCGTGGGTCAGGGTGCCGGTCTTGTCGAAGATCAGCGCGCTGAGCTTGTGCGCGGTCTCCAGGGCCGCGCCGCTCTTGACCAGAACGCCCAACTGCGCGCCGCGGCCCGTGCCCACCATGATGGAGGTGGGCGTGGCCAGGCCCATGGCGCAGGGGCAGGCGATGACCATGACCGAGATGAAGATGCGCAGGCTGAAGCCGAAGCTCTCGCCGCCGCCGAAGTGCCAGGCCAGGCCGGCCGCGGTGGCCGCCGCCATCACCGCGGGCACGAAGTACAGGCTCACCCGGTCCGCCAGGTTGGCGATGGGCGCCTTGGAGCCCTGGGCCTCCCTGACCATCCGGATGATGCGCGCCAGCACCGTGTCCTGACCCACCCGGGTGGCCCGCACGTACAGCGCGCCGTGGGTGTTCAGGGCGCCGCCGGCCACCGCGTGGCCCGGCTCCTTGGACACCGGCAGGCTCTCGCCCGTGAGCATGGACTCGTCCACGGCCGAGCGGCCGCGCGCCACCTCGCCGTCGGTGGGGATGCGCTCGCCCGGCCGCACCAGGAGCAGGTCCCCGGGCTCGATCTCGGCCGCGGCGATCTCCTCCCGGACCTCCGCTCCTTCCGGCCCGTCCTGCCCGCGCACCAGGGTGGCCTTGTCCGGGGCCAGCTCCATGAGCGCCCGGATGGCCTCGGAGGTGCGGTGTCTGGACCGCGTCTCGAAGTACTTGCCCAGCGAGATCAGGGTGACGATCACCGCCGCGCTCTCGTAGTAGAGGTCCATGGCCCGCTCCGGCGCGCCCAGCAGGACCTCGGCCGTGTTCCACAGGCTGTAGGCGAAGGCCGCGGCCGTGCCCACCGCGATGAGGCTGTCCATGTTGGGTCCGCCCCGGGCCAGGGCCGGGAACCCGTCCCGGTAGAACCGCCGGCCCACCCACAGCACCGGCAGGGTGAGCGCCAGCTGGGCCAGGGTGAAGGCCCCGGGAGCGGAGTGGGGGGCCAGCCAGCCGGGCAGGGGCAGGCCGAGCATGTGGCCCATGGACAGGAGGAGCAGGGGGGCGGTGAAGGCGAAGGCCGGGAGCAGCTCCCGCCGCATGCGGGCCAGCCGCTCCTCGGTCTCCCTCTGCTGCCGGGAGAGCAGGTCGCCTCCCTTGAGGGAGACCGGCTCGGCCGCAAAGCCCGTCCTGGCCACGGCCTCGGCCACGGCCCGGCGCAGGTCCCGCCGGCTGGCCCCCGGGACCGGCCGCACCGTGGCCGTCTCCGCGGCCAGGTTCACGCCGGCCGACGCCACCCCGGGCAACCGGGCGATGACGCGCTCCACCCGGGCCGAGCACGAGGCGCAGGTCATGCCGGAGATGGCGAACTCCAGTGCCCCGGCCGTCTCCCCGGCCTCCGGCTCCAGCGGGGAGAGGGAGAAGCCCAGGCCCGAAACCTTCGCGGCCACGGTTTCCGGGCTCACCTCGGCCGGATCGAAATCCAGGTCCATGGTTTCGGCCGCCAGGTTCACGGCCACGCCGCGCACCCCCTCCATGCCGCCCACCACCCGCTCGATGCGCGTCGAGCAGGAGGCGCAGTGCATGCCCACCACCGCGAAGCGGCGGCGCTCCGCAGCTGGCGGTCCGGCCGGCGCGGGGTCTTGCGGCGGGGGCGGCGAGAGAGGCTTTGACATGGCGTGCTCCGTTCCCTATTTTCGGGCGGGCCGATTCGCGGCCCAAGAACCCAAGAGAGGACAGTAACCACCATGCGCATGTTTGCAAAGACCCTGGCCCTGGCGGCCCTGCTCCTGGCCCTGGCCGCGTCCCCCCTGCGGGCCGCCGAGGACTCCCCGGTAGTCCGGATGGACACCAGCCTGGGGACCGTGCTCCTGGTCCTGGACGCCAAGGCCGCTCCGGCCACCGTGGCCAACTTCCTGGCCTACGTGGACCAGGGCTTCTTCAACGGAGCCATCTTCCACCGGGTCATTCCCGGGTTCATGGTGCAGGGCGGCGGCTACGAGCAGAGCATGGCCCGCAAGAACACCCTGCCCCCCATCAAGCTGGAGACCGCCGCCGGGCTGGAGAACAAGCGCGGGACCCTGGCCATGGCCCGCACCAACGACCCGGACAGCGCCACCAGCCAGTTCTTCATCAACCTGGTGGACAACGCCTTCCTGAACCCCGGCCCGGGCAACCCGGGCTATGCGGTGTTCGGCAAGGTGCTGCGCGGCATGGAGGTGGTGGACGCCATGGCCAAGGTCAAGACCGAGATCCGCGGCGGCATGAAGGACGTGCCCTCCGTCCCGGTGGTCATCACCCGCATGGCCCGCCACACGGACCAGTAGACGGCCGGAGCAGAACATGATGAGCGACTACGCCTTCGACGAGGAGTTTCCGGAGTTCGACTACCTGGTGTCCATCGAGGGCTTCCTGGTGCCCATCGGGCACATCAAGGCCATCGGCTGGGTGGAGACCTCCCTGCCCGAGCCCGGCGCCGGTCCGGCCGAGCCGCCCCAGTATTTCTTCCGGGTCTACCTGGACCAGCCCGTGTCCGGGGGCGAGGACACCTCCACCCGCGACCTGGCGGCCTTCTTCTCCACCCCGGAGGAGGCCGAGGATGGCCGCATGGAGCTGGCCCGCCGGATCAACGAGTTCTACAAGCGGCAGCAGGAGGCCTTCCACTTCGGCAACACCATGCACTAGGCGGGGCGACGCCCCGCGCCCAGGCCGCGGGGCCTTGCGCGCGGGAGACGATGGCGAAGACGGGCGATTCATGAATCGCCCGTCTTTGTTCTGTCCGTCGCATCGGCCCCGGGCGCAGCCCGGGACGAGAGAGTCTCGCATGGCGTGGGCCGGCCTTGCCAGGCGCGGCTAGACGAAACTCTCCCCCTTCTCGCTGCACTCGCTCAGCTCGGCGATGAGCCTTTCGAGCTGGGCGGCAAGGTTGGCCACCTCGTGGATGGCCTGGACCGACTGGGTGATGTTGTGCGAGGTCTCGATGGCGATGCGGTGGACCTCGCTGGTGGAGCGGGTGATCTGCTCGCTCGCGGCGGACTGCTCCTCGGCCGCGGTGGCGATGGCCCGGACCTGGTCCGCGGTGCGGACGACGATGCCCACGATCTCGCCCAGGGCGGTTCCGGCCTTCTGGGTGAGCTCGGTGTTCTGGCTCACTGCCTGGGACGTGCCCTGCATGGCCTGGATGTTGATGCGGGTGCCTTCCTGGATGCCCTGGATGGCGTCGCCGACCTCCTTGGTGGCGGTCATGGTCTTTTCGGCCAGCTTGCGCACCTCGTCGGCCACCACGGCGAAGCCCCGGCCGGCGTCTCCGGCCCGGGCCGCCTCGATGGCCGCGTTGAGGGCCAGCAGGTTGGTCTGGTCGGCGATGTCGTTGATCACGTCCATGATCCGGCCGATGGCCTCGGCCCGGTGTCCCAGTTCTCCCAGGCTGGCGGCCATGCCTTCGGCCTGCTGCTTCACCGCGCCGGTCACCTTCATGGCCTCGCCAACGATGCGCGCCCCCTCGTGGGCCATCTGCTGGGCGGACTCGGCGCCTCCGGCCGCCTCGGTGGCGTTGCGGGAAACCTCCAGCACGGTGGCGTTCATCTCCTCCATCGCCGTGGCCGTCTCCTGGACCCTGTTGCGCTGGACTTCCGCGCCGCGGTTGATTTCCTCGGTCTGCTGGGAGAGCTCCTCGGCAGCCGAGGCCAGGCTCGCGGAGATCTCCGTGGCCCGCTCGGCCACGCCGGTCATGACCCGCAGCAGCCCGGCCACCCGCTCCTTCTCGGCGGTGGCCTCGCGCATGGCCTGGCTGGCGTTGTCGGCCTGGCGGCTGGCCTCGGCGCTCTTCTCCTCGGCCTCCGCCATCTTGGCCTTGAGGTTCTCCACCATGGTCTCGATGGATATCCGCATCTCCGCCATTTCGGCGGAGAACTCCCCTTCCGGACGGGCAGTGATGTTCCCGCCGGCAACCATGCCTGCGTAGCCGATGATCCGCCGTATCGGTCCGGTGATGGACCGCGCCACGGCCAGGTTCAGCCCCAGGCCCACGGCGATGGCCAGGGAGAACAGGATGCCGATGAGGTACAGGGCCGAGCGCATGGCCGCGTCGGCCTGGTCGTTGGCCGCGCGGGTGAGCCCCTCCTCCAGGGTCACCAGGGCCTCGATCTTTTCCGCGAGGCTGGTGAACACGGCGTCCGCCGACTGCATCATCATGCTCGCCGTGCCCGCGTCCGCCAGGGCCATGTCCACGCTCCCGGCCACCTCCTTGGCGTACTTGTCCAGGATGTCGGCGGCCTCCTGGAGCGCGGCCTGTTCCCCGGGGGTGCGGACCATCCCCTTCGCTCGCGCCACGGCCTCCTTTTCCGCATCCAGATCGGCCATGATCGCCTTGGCCTGCTTCTCGAGGCGCGCCTCGGCAAAGCCGCTGGAGGACCAGGTGATGGTCTGGTAGGACCGGGCATGGATGTCCGCGAGCCTGGCGTTCATGCTCAGCACATGCCGCTGCACCCCGGCCCGGAACACCATCTCGTCCAGGGTGTCGCCGATGGCTGCAAAGCGCAGGAAGGTGACGATTCCGATCAGGGCGATGACCAGCAAGGTGCACAGGGTGCTGAGAACCAGCTTCTTGCCTATCGAGATGCCGCCTGCAGTGACGCGCATGGCTTTTCCCCCGGTGCGCTGGGGGCCGGCCGGAAGCTGGCCGGCCGACCCCGTGCTAGGTTACTTGTATGCCCCGCTGCCGAAGAGCAGGTTGTCGTGGATCACGATCCAGGACACCTTGTCCTGGATCTTCTTGGTCTCGGGATTGGTCCACTTGTATCCGACCCATCCGCCGGCCGCAGGAACCTTGTAGAACTCCTTGACGAATTCCTTGCCGTCGGCGTCCTTGGAGTCCATCATGTTCTTGCCGATGAGCTTGGGGTTGGCGCCGTGCGCCACGCAGACGCCAGCCATGTCGAAGATGAACACGTAGATGTCTTCCTTGACGAACTGCCCCTTGGGGTTGTTGACCTCGGCAAAGGTCTTGTCCTTGCCGTTGGCCTTGTAGAAGGCCAGGGACTTCTCCACCATCGCCTTGGCGTCGTCGGGAGTTCCGGCGGCCAGGGCCGCGCCGGCGAAAGACAGGATCAGGGCCGCCACCACGCTCAGGATAACGCACCTTTTCATGGCCTAACTCCTCCGTAAGGTTTCTTGGACACCTCGCTCCGACCGCTTCCGCTGCAGCCGCCGCCGGCCGTGACCGTTCGTCTCCCGCCGGAGGCCGGCCCCGGGACCTGGCCCGCATGTCCGCCGCGCTGGACAGGCGGGGGATTCTCCCGGGATGCATGGGAGTTTTTCCCACTTAATAGATATACCCTGCGGAAGCGGAAAGTCAACGAAGATGCTCGAGAGACGCGCAAGTGGTCGCCCCGGGAAACAGGGCGGAGGGGGCGAGGAGTTCGGCCTCGTGGGGCTGGTCGGCGCGCCAACGCAAAAAGGCCGGGACGCAGGACGTCCCGGCCTGGAAGGCGGAAGAGGCGAGGCCGTCGGCCTAGCGCTTGGAGTACTGGAAGCGGGCGCGGGCGCTGCGCAGGCCGTACTTCTTGCGCTCCTTGACCCGGGCGTCGCGGGTGAGCAGTCCGGCCCGCTTCAGGGGCAGGCGCAGCTCCGCGTCGAAGCGCAGCAGGGCGCGGGCGATGCCGTGCCGGATGGCCTGGGCCTGGCCCGCGGTGCCGCCGCCCACCACCTTGACCTTCACGTCGAACTTGCCGAGCGTCTTGGTCAGGTTCAGGGGCTGGCGGATGATCATCTGCAGCGTCTCGCGCGGGAAGTATTCATCGTAGGGCCGCTCGTTCACGAGGATGCGGCCGGCGCCGGGATACAGGCGGGTGCGGGCCACGGCGCTCTTGCGCTTGCCGGTGCCGTAGAAAAAGTCCTGGCTCATGGTCGTCTCCTTACAGGTCCAGGGCGGCGGGGTTCTGGGACTTGTGGGGATGCTCGGGGCCGGCGTAGATCTTCAGCTTGGTCAGCTGGGCGCGGCCGATGCGGTTCTTGGGGAGCATGCCCTGCACGGCCTTGTACAGCACGCGCTCGGGCTTCTCCTTGAGCATGTCCTTCAGGGTCACTTCCTTGATGCCGCCCGGATATCCGGAATAGCTCTGGTAGACCTTCTGGTCCAGCTTGCGGCCGGTGACCCGGATCTTGTCCGCGTTGACCACTACGATGAAATCGCCGGTGTCCATGTGCGGAGCGAACTCGGGCTTGTGCTTGCCGCGCAGGCGGTGGGCGATGCGCGCGGCCAGGCGGCCGAGGATTTCGCCCTCGGCGTCCACCACGAACCAGTCGCGCTTGATCTCGTTTTCTTTCGGGCTGAACGTCTTCATGTTGAACTCCTCGATCGGTTCGGAACGCAGTCCTTTATGCCCTTTCCCGGGGACTGTCAACAGGCCGGAGAGGAAAAACCGGTCCGGCCCGGCGTCCCTTGCGCATCGCGGGCTCCCGGGGTACTTTCCCCTTTTCGTCTCCACACCCTCTGCGCCACGGAACGCCCATGCCCAACATCCGCAAGAGCCTGCTCCAGTTCGTGTTCTCCGGCTCGTCCATGCGTCGCTGGAACGACAAGCTCCGGCCCACTCCGCTCCTGGAGGTGGACAAGCAGGCCCACAAGATGATGGTCGCCTGGCTCCTCTTCATGGTCAACAGCCGCACCATGGTCCCGGCCGAGCGCCTGTCCCTGGCCGGCCGCATCGTGGAGGGCGGGCTCTTCGACTACTTCTACCGCCTGGTCATCACCGACATCAAGCCGCCCATCTTCTACCAGATTAAACACAATCCCGACCACTACCGCAAGCTCACCGGCTGGGTCCTGGAGCAGCTGGAGCACCGGGTGCGACCCCTGGGCCCGGAGTTCTGGGGCCGGCTGTGCGCCCGGCTCTCCGGGGAGCGGGAGCGGGACCTGGCCGACCACATCCTGGACGCCTCCCACCTCTACGCCTCCTCCTGGGAGTTCAACCTCATCAAGGGAGTGAACCCCTGGAGCGATGAGATCGCCGAGGTGGAGCAGAGCTTCGGCGACGGCCTGGAGATCCACGCCGACATGCCCGGCATGGCCGAACTGCTGGAGGGCACCCGCACCGTCCTGGGCCGCTTCGCCCATCTCTGCGGGCACCTGCGCTTCCAGACCCGCTGGTCCCAGACCCCGCGCATCCCCGAGACATCGGTGCTCGGCCACCTCTTCATCGTGGCCGCCTACGGCTACTTCTTCAGCCTGGCCGTGGACGCGTGCCCGGCCCGGGCCCAGAACAACTTTTTCGCCGGCCTGTTCCACGACCTGCCGGAGCTGCTCACCCGGGACATCATCTCCCCGGTCAAGAAGTCCGTGGCCCCCATCGGCGACCTCATCAAGGAATACGAGGACCGGGAGATGGAGCGCCGGGTGCTGGGGCCACTGGTGGCGGGCGGCCACCCCGACATCGCCGCCCGCCTGGACTTCTTCCTGGGCCGCGAGGTGGGCTCGGAGTTCGAGACCACGGTCACCGACGAGGGCCGGGTGCGGCGGGCCAGCTTCGAGGAGGTCCAGGAGCGCTACAACCACGATCGGTTCGACGCCAAGGACGGGACCATGCTCAAGATCTGCGACAGCCTGGCCGCCTTCCTGGAGGCCTACACCGCGGTGCGCAACGGCATGGCCTCGGACCAGTTCCAGCAGGCCATGTGGCGCATCCGCAAGACCTACCAGAACGTGTCCCTGGGCGAGGACCTGCACGTGGGCGCGCTGCTGGCCGATTTCGACTAGCCTTCCCCCTCCGCCGGTCCGGCCCGGCCGGACGCCGCCCCTTGCCCGACTCTCCCGGCCTTGGACTCGCGGCGCGGGCGAAAAAAAGGCCGCGCCCCGGAGGGCGCGGCCTGGGACGCGAGGGAGCGGCAGGCTACGGCACGTCGACGATGGGGCCCACGTTGGGATCGGTGGTGATCTTGGCCGTGGCGGCCTTGCCCACCACGCCGGGGTCGGACTGGTCCGGGTGGCACTTGGCGCAGAACACGCCCATGTTCTTGCCCCCGCCGGTGTCCACGATGAGGTACATGTAGTTGGCGTTGGACGGGTGCGGATTGTGGCAGCTCACGCAGGTGAAGGTGTCGTCCCAGAGAAGCTGCGCCGGCACCTTGGTGTAGAGCGGCTTGACCCCGGTGGGGTGGGTGGTGTGCATCTTGATGGGCCGGATGCCTTCCTTCTCGTTGTGGCACCCCAGGCACAGGGAGTCGATGTTGGCGGCGGTGGGCCGGACCCGGGTGCGGGCCGGGTTCTCCGGCGCGTAGGGTTGCACGCCGAAGGCGTAGTCGCCCTTGGCGTAGTGGGTGGTGTGGCAGTCCATGCAGTCCATGTCGTGCGGGCCCTCGGCCAGGGCCAGGATCGGGAGCAGGGCCAGGACGGCCGCGGCAAGGGCGGAAACCAGAAGCCTGTGCATTGATACACCCCCTGAGAGTTTGTGAGACGCCCCGGACCGGATGCACCCGCAGCAGCCGTGCCGAGGCCGGTGATTATACCCCGCTTCGCCCTATCACCAAAACGCGCGGTTTGACAAGAATACGGCGGGTTTTTCCCGGGCCGGGGCCTTGCATTCGCAGCCCGGCGCGCATAGCTTGGCCCGACCCTTTCCAAGGAGGATTCCATGACCTTGCCTTTTGCGGCGCGCATGCAGGGCGCCAAGCGCTCCTTCATCCGAGAGATCCTGAAAGTCACCGCCGACCCGGAGGTGATCTCCTTCGCCGGCGGGCTGCCCAACCCCGCCACCTTCCCGGTGGACGGCGTGGCCCGGGCGGCGTCCCGGGTCCTGGCCGAGAACGGGGCCGCGGCCCTGCAGTACTCCGCCACCGAGGGGTATCCCCCCCTGCGGGAGTGGATCGCCCGGCGCTACAAGGAGCGCAAGGGCATCACCGTGGACCCCGACGACATCCTCGTCACCACCGGCTCGCAGCAGGCCCTGGACCTGGCGGCCAAGGTGTTCCTGGACGCCGGCGACCCGCTGGTGCTGGAGAAGCCCGGCTACCTTGGGGCCATCCAGGCCTTCGCCCTGTTCCGTCCCGGCTGGCGGCCCACCCCCCTGGAGGAGGACGGCCCGGACCTGGCGGCGCTGGAGCGCAACCTGGACGGGGCCAAGCTCTTCTACGCCGTGACCAGCTTCCAGAACCCCTCGGGCCTGTCCTATTCCCGGGCCAAGCGCGAGGCCGTGGCCGCGCTCCTGGAGAAGAGCGGGGCCTTCTTCCTGGAGGACGACCCCTACGGCGAACTGCGCTTCGCGGGCGAGGACCTGCCCCCGGTGTACGCCTGGCGGCCGGAGCGCTCGGTGCTGCTCGGCACCTTCTCCAAGATCGCGGCCCCGGGCTTCCGCCTGGGCTGGATGGTGGCCCGCGGCGAGATCAAGGAGCGGCTGGTCATCGCCAAGCAGGCCGCGGACCTGCACACCGGCTCCCTGGACCAGATGGTGGTCTGGCGCTTCCTGGCGGACAACGACTTCGAGGCCCACATCGCCCGCAGCCGGGATATCTACAAGGCGCAGTGCGAGGCCATGCAGACGGCCTGCGCCGAGTTCCTGCCCCCCGATGTGCGGGTGACCCGGCCCGAGGGCGGCATGTTCCTGTGGGCCGAGATGCCGGCCGGGGCCAGCGCCATGGAGCTCCTGGAGAAGGCCGTGGCCTGCAAGGTGGCCTTCGTGCCCGGCGAGGCCTTCTACGTGGACGGCGACGGCGGCAACACCCTGCGCCTGAACTTCTCCAACTCCGATCCCGAGCGCATCCGCGAGGGCATGCGCCGGCTCGGCGAGTGCATGCGGCAGTGCCTGGCCAAGAAGTGCAAGGCGTAACCGCCGTTCGCCCCTGGGCGGCGGCTCCGCATTCGCCAGGAGCATGTGCGGCGATGCGCAAACGCCGTTCGCCCCTGGGCGTCCGGTCAACCTTGAAAAAACGTTGGTTTTTTCAGACATCATGGCCAACCGGTTCGAAGGTGCGCAACAGGCCTCGCCCCTGGGCGGCCGGTCAACCTTGAAAAAACGTTAGTTTTTTCAATAGGACATCATGGCCAACCGGTTCGAAGGTGCGCAACAGGCCTCGCCTCTGGGCGGCCGGTCAACCTTGAAAAAACGTTAGTTTTTTCAAAAAAGATATCATGGCCAGCCAGTTAGGAGATGCGCAACAGGCCTCGCCCCTGGGCGGCCGCAGCCGGGAGTCGGCCCGCATGTGGATGCCGGGCCGGCTCCCCGGGGTGTTCCTGCTGGCCGCGGACTACCGCCGCCAGGATTTCGCCCCGCACATCCACGAGGAGTACGCCCTGGGGGTCATCGAGCGGGGGGCCATGGCCTTCCGCTACCGGGGCGAAGGGCTGGTGGCCCCGGCCGGGTGCGTGAACCTGGTGGTGCCCGGCGAGGCCCACGACGGGCGCGGGGCGGACGCGGCGGGCTGGTCCTATCGCATGTTCTACCTGGAGCCGTCGCTGCTGGCGCGGGCCGCCTCGGAGCTGGCCGGCCGGCGCGCCGCGGCCCCGCACTTCGCGGCGGGGGTGCTGCGCGACCCTGGCCTGGCCGCCCGGGTGCGCGGCCTGCACCGCCTGCTGGAGCAGGACGAGGCCCCGCGCCTGGCCCTGGAGGCCCGGCTCCTGGACCTGCTCACCCACTGGATCGCCCGCCACGCGGTCCGGCCTCCCGCGGCCCGGCGCGCCGGCCGGGAGCCCGGGGCCGTGGCCAGGGCCCGGGACATCCTGGACGCGCGCTGCGCCGAGGACCTGTCCCTGGCCTACCTGGCCGCGGAGACCGGGCTTTCGCCCTGGCGCCTGGCCCGGGCCTTTGCCGCGGCCGTGGGCCTGCCCCCCCACGCCTACCTGGTGCAGGCCCGGGTGCGCCGCGCCAGGGAGCGCCTGGCCGGGCCGCAGCCCCTGGCCGACCTGGCCGCGGACCTGGGCTTCGCGGACCAGAGCCACTTCACCCGCGCCTTCAAGCGCGTCGTGGGCGTCAGCCCCGGGGCCTGGCGCAAGATTGTTCAAGACCGCTGAGACCGCTCCGGACTAGGGACTCCCGCAAGGAGGAGTCCCCATGTCCCAATCCCTGCGTCTTCGTCCCTGTCTGGACCTGTGCCTGGCCATGGCCATCGTGGGAAGCTCGGTGGCCGCCGGCAAGCTGGTGGTGGGCGCCATGCCGGCGGGCCTGGCCATGGGCCTGCGCTTCGCCCTGGCCGCGGCCCTGTCCCTGCCCCTTCTGTACCGCCGGGAGGGCGGCCTGCCCCGGCTCTCGGCCCGGAGCTGGGGCCTGCTCGCGGTGCAGGCCCTGGCCGGGGTCTTCGCCTTCAACTGGCTGCTGCTCGCGGGCCTGGAGAGGACCAGCGCGGTGAGCGCCGGGGTGGTGGTGGGCGCCACCCCCCTGGTCATGGGCCTGGCCTCGGCCCTGCTCTTTGGCGAGCGGCCGGGGCCGGCGGGCTGGCTGGGCATCGGCCTGGCCGCGGCCGGGGTCATGTCGCTCAATGCGGCGGGCGCCGGGGGAGGGCCGGCCGGGGTGTCCTGGGCGGGCCTGGGCCTGGTGCTGGCCGCAGTCTGCTGCGAGACCGCCTTCCTGCTCCTGCGCAAGGCCCTGCGCGAGCCGCTCTCCGCCCTGGCCGGGGCCACCCTCATGAGCTGCCTGGGGCTGGTCATGTTCGCGCCCTTCGCCGCGGCCGACGCGCTGGCCGGGGGGCTGTCCTCCCTGACCCCGGAGGCCTGGCTCCTGGTGGGGTGGTACGGGGCGGGCATCTCGGTGGCCGCCTACCTCTTCTGGTTCCG
Source organism: Thermodesulfobacteriota bacterium (assembly GCA_040753075.1). GTDB lineage: Bacteria > Desulfobacterota > Desulfovibrionia > Desulfovibrionales > Desulfovibrionaceae > UBA6814. The sequence goes on along the minus strand of JBFMHA010000063.1, from coordinate 57 downwards.
CGGGGTGGTGGCCACCCCGGCCCATGCGGCCGGGGTGTTCACCGGCATCCTGCCCCT
>JBFMHA010000062.1:0-21957 GCA_040753075.1 Thermodesulfobacteriota bacterium | reverse complement strand
CTCGCCCGGCGGGACCGGGAAGGGCCCCAGCAGGCAGGCCGCGGGCAGAGAGGCCAGGGCCAGGAGCGCGAGCCCCAGGCCCAGGACGCCGGGCCGGCGCAGCAGGGGGCGCTGGTTCAGCGTGGTTGCTTTCATGGCGTTCCGCGCCCCGGTCCCTCCCGGCCTGTCGATGGCCGCCCGGGAGGGACCGGGAGATTCGACTTCATCTCATGGCGCCGCCCTGGCCCGCCCCGGCCGGCGGATTCCGGTTCCGGCGGGGACGCCGGGCCAGTGTGCGGCGGCGCTACGGGTCCATCTCCGCCGGCCGGCCCTGGCCGGCCATGGCGCAGGCGGTCCCGGCGCTCACAGCTCCTCCATGGCCTGGCGCAGGTGATCCACCCAGACCCGGTTCACGGCGTCGATCTCGGCCGTTCCCCGGAGCACCGGCACGCAGGTCACGCCGGCCTTGGTCAGGATGGACTTCCAGGAGTCGGGCTCGTCGCCGGCCATGTCGTTGCGGGCGTGGTCCCCGGCCACGGACATGAACGGGACCAGGTAGGCCTTGCGCAGGCCCCGGGCCTTGAGGTGGGCCATCACCTCGTCCAGGGAGGGGGCGCCCTCCACCGTGGCCAGGAAGGCGTTGGGATCCTTCTTCCAGAACTCGAGCTGCATGGCCGGGTAGAAGGCGTAGGCCGGGTGCGGGGAGCCGTGGCCCATGAAGACCACGGCCTCGTCCTTCCGGCGCTCCCGGGGCAGGCTCTCCAGCATGGCCGCGGCCACCCGCTCCACGTCCGCGGCCTGGACCAGGAGCGGCCCGCCCACCGCGATCTTCTGCGGGCACTCGGGCAGGCCGGCCATGGCCCGGGCCACGCTCACCAGGTCGTCGTACTCCTCGCCGGGGATCATGTGCAGGGACTGCACCGCCACCGCGGTGAAGCCCTCCTCGCCCATGCGGGCCAGGGCCATGGCCGGGGAGTCCAGGACGCGGCCCTGGGCGGCCAGCTTGCGGCGGATGACGTGCGAGGTGTAGGCCCAGCGCACCTCCACCCCGGGAAAGGCCTCCCGGACCAGCTTCTCCACCTGGGCGTAGCCGGAGTCGGCCCCGGCCACCGAGGTGCCGAAGGTGACCAGGAGGATGCCGGCCTTGGCCGGGGCCTCCTTGGAGTGGCCCGCCCAGGCGGGCAGGGACAGAAGACACAGGACGAGAAGCAGGGGGAGAAAGCGGACGAGTTTCCCCCGGACCTGAAGGGACATGACGACCTCCATGGCGGATGGGGGGCTTGGTGGGAAGGGTCCCCGGAGGGGGGGGCGCAGCCGGCAAAAGCCCCGTTGCCGGCAGGCCGAACCATGGCCGGCTCCGGGCAGGTCTTCCGGCTCGTCCCACCGGCCCCGGCCTTCCCAGGAGTCTCCTCCCAGTGGCGCGCGGGGGGGCCGGCACGTGCGGGACTCACGGCGGCGGGACCGCTCCCGATTCACACGGGATTCCCTCTTTCCGTCCTTGCGGACACCCGAAGCGGCACGGACTATAGCCGGGGGCCGCGGCCGAGGCAAGTCGTTCCCGGCCCCCGGCGGCTCAAGCCTCGGCTGCGGCCAGGGATTCGCAGAGCAGGCCGGCCACGCGGCCGGTGAGCAGCCGGCGCTTGTCCATCCCCTCCTGGGGGCCGAGCAGCTCCAGGATGCGGCCGCAGCTGGTGGCGCCGTTCTGGGCGGCGAAGCGCGAGCGGAGGTCGGCCGCCACGGCCGCGGCCTGGTCCCAGCTCCCGCCCGGCGCGGTCCGGCCGAGCAGGCAGCCCACGGCCATGATCCCGCCGGAAAGCGCGCCGCACAACTCCTCCTTGCAGCGCCCCACCCCGCCCCCGAAACAGGTGGCGATGCGCGGCAGCAGGCCGCCCGGGAGGCGGGGTGGAGTGAGCATCCTGCCCGAGGCGGCGATATGCGAGGAGGTGGCGGCGGGGCGGCTGGCCGTGCTCTCCCGGGCTGGCGGGGAATTGGAAACCGGAGTACTCATGGTGCGCCGCAGGGACAGACGGATGTACCCTCTCCCGGCCGGGGCGCGAGCCCGCCGTGGCGGCGAAACCCTCAACGACTCTTGACGCGGGGAGATCCATGCGGGTGCAGGTGGGCAGGTGGTGTGTCTGGCTGGTGGTGGGCGCGGGGCTGCTGGTGGCGGCGCTGGCCGGAGTGTCGGAGATGTTGCCGGCGTTCCGGCCGCTCTGCCTGGGCGCGTCCGGGGTCTGCCGCGAAACCGCGCAGTTCGTCCTGTTCGGCCAGCCGGTCTGGGTCTGGGGCGTGGCCTATTACCTCTCCCTCGCCGCGGCGTTGGCCCTGGCCCCGCGCTTGCTGCCGCTCCTGGTGGCGGCGGGCCTGGGCGCGGAGCTGGACCTGGCCTGGATCATGTATTCGCAGGATCTCTACTGCGCCATCTGCCTGGCCAACCTGGCGGTGGTCCTGCTCCTGGCGGCCATCACCTTCGCCCGCGAGAGGTTCTGGCAGGCGGCCTCGCTCTGCCTCCTCGCGCTGCTGGTCTCCCGGGCCGCCCTGGTGCGCGGCGACGCCTCTCCGGCCGCGTCCCAGCGCCGCGGAGACGCGGTGGCGGCCCGGGTGGGCGATGCGGCCATCACCGAGGCCGAACTGGACGCCCCCCTGTCCGCCCGGCTGTCCGAACTCAACGAGCGGATTCACCGCCTCCGGCAGGACCGCCTGGACGACATGGTCCGCGACCGGGTCCTGGGGCTGGAGGCCGCGGCGCGGGGCATGGACGTGGCGGAGCTGCTCCGGCAGGAGGCCGAATCCAAGGCCGCGCCGGTCACGGACGCCGAGGTGGAGGCCCTGGCCGAGGAGAACCGGCGCGATGCCGCGCGGTTCGGCTGGTCGGACCAGGAGTTGCGCAACCGGGTCCGGGAGTTCCTCGGCCGGAAGCGGACCGAGGCGGCTGCCCGGTCCTATGTGGAGTCCCTGTATCCCAAGTACGGGGTGCGCTTCCTGCTCGCCCCGCCGGAATCCGCGTTGCTGGCCGTGGACCTGGGGGACAGTCCCAGCCTGGGGCCGGCCGACGCCCCGGTGACGGTGGTGGAGTTCTCGGACTACGAATGCCCGGCCTGCCGCCGCGGCCACGCCGCGGTGCGCGCCATGCGGGAGAAGTACCGGGACCGCGTCCGCTGGGTGTTCAAGGACTACCCCCTGGCCATGCACGAGCACGCCCGGCCGGCGGCCGAGGCGGCCCGCTGCGGCGGGGACCAGGGCCGGTTCTGGGAGCTCCAGGACATGCTCTACGCAGCCGCGGACCTCACCCGGCCGGGTCTGGAGAAGCTGGCCGGGGATCTGGGCCTGGACCGGGAGCGCTTCGGCCGGTGCCTGGACGAGGGCGGACACGCCGCGGCCGTGGACCGGGACCTGGCCGAGGCGGCCCGCCTGGGTCTGGAGGGGACCCCGGCCTACGTGGTCAACGGCCGGCTGGTGAGCGGCGCGCCCTCGGCCGAGAAGTTCTCGCAGATCATCGAGTCCGCCCTGGCCGCGGCGGAGTCGGCCGGGCGCTGACCGGGCCCAGCGCGCCAGGCGGTTTCCCTGCCGGAGGCTTCAGGGGGCGGAGAGTTCCGCCACCCGGCGGAAGTATTCGCTGCGGCAGAGGTTCTCGATGGCGAGCAGGGCGGCGAAGGCCTCCCGGAAGTCGTCCCGGCCCATGGTGAACAGGCCGTGGCCGTGCACCAGGACCCCGCGGCGGCCCGCCATGGCCGCGGGCATGGTGTTGCACAGGCCGGTGGGGCCGGTCCCGACCTCGCCGGGCACCACCGGCACGTCGGCCACGCAGCGCTCCCGGGGGCAGCGGGCGTGGCAGGCCCCGCGCGTTGGGCAGTCCTCTTCAACGCAGTCCATGGACAGGATCACCGAGAAGCGGGGATGGCCGTGCAGCACGGCCCGGGCGCCGGTGCGGAGCAGCGCCTCCCGGTGGGCGGTGAGTTCGCTGGAGGCGGTGAGCCCGTGCGAGGTGGAGCCGTCCAGGGGGCAGGGGTCGATGAGTCCGGCCAGTTCGTCCAGGGACGAGCCGGTCTGGGAGATGTGCAGGGTGTCGTCCACCAGGTAGGAGATGTTGCCGAAATAGGAGTCCACCAGGCCGTAGTCCACGGTGGCCCTGCCCGCCTGGACCATGGCCTGCGCCGCGCTTCCGGCCGAGGCGAACGGGCCGCGCGCCAGGTCGGGCAGGTCGGCGCGCGCGGGCGGGAGCAGGGCGGCGATGCGGGCGAAGCGCTCCCGGGCCGCGGCGTCGGCCCGGCCCCGGCGCAGGGCGGCCAGGTGGTCGCTGAAGAACTTCACGAAGCAGGCGAAGGCCATGGACGACACGGTGACGAAGCCCTGTTCCGGGCTCACCGCGCCGTGGGCCAGGAGCCCCCGGCCCGGGACGATGCAGCCCTTGCGCCGCCTGAGCGCCGCGGCCAGGGGTCCGGGCGCGAACTCCCGCACCACGGGCAGGTCGTGCAGGAACGTGCGGGTCTCGCAGTCCTCGGGGGTGACGGCCTCCTGCGCGTCCCGGGCCACGGCCTCCACGATGCTCGCGTGCGGCTCGGCCAGGGGGCAGAAGACAAGGGAGTTGATGTTCAGGAGACCGAACAGCTCCACCAGCACCGCGCGTTCCGGGGCCTCCCGGCTCCACTCCAGGTCCGCGTCCAGCCCGGCCAGCAGCGGTCCTCCCCCGGGCGCCAGGCCCGCGGCGACGAGCTTGGCGGCGTACTTGTCGAGGAGCGGCTTCACGCCAGCTCCAGCCGCGCGGCCGTCTCGGCCGTGGGCCGGCCTTCCGGGTCCAGGCCGCGGATGCGGTAGTAGGCGGCGCGGGCCTTGAGGAACTCGGCGCGGTCCAGGGGCGGGACCGGGAGCTCGCCGGCGGAGTCCCCGGGCTCGGCGAAGAAGCGGGGCGGCAGGTCGTCGTGTTCGGCCGTGAAGCCCCAGGCCGCGTTCATCATCCGCTCCCGGTAGCAGATGCGTTCGCCCAGGCGCAGCAGGTCCTGGGCCGAACTCTCCACCCCGGTCACGGCGGCGTAGGCCTTGGCGTACTCCTCCAGGCTGGCCGCGAAGAACACGAACTTGCAGGCGGTGAGGCTGTCCACCACCGCGTTGCCGTCCTCGGCGATCTTCACGATGCGGGCCTTGCCCGAGAAGGTGAAGCGGTCGGTGGCCACCGGCTTGCGCAGGATCTCGTGGCTCACGGGATAGGCCCGCAGGTGGCAGCCGCCCCGGGTGGAGACCGCGTAGGCCAGGGCCATGCCGTAGGCCCCGCGCGGGTCGTAGGCCGGCAGCTCCAGCCCCTTGACCGCCATGGCCAGTTCCGGCCGGCCGTGCGCCGCAGCGTAGCGCGCCGCGCCCCGGGCCAGGTCCGCGCCCGGGCCGTGGCCGTGCCCCATGTCGTACAGGAGCCCGAGCACGGCCTCCGGGGCCAGGTCGCGGCCGGTGAGCTCCCGATGGCAGGCCAGGGCGCTGCCCGCGCTGATGGTGTCCAGGCCCAGCCGGTTGCAGGCCGCGTTGGCCGCCACCACCAGATCCGGGTCGGTGTTGCCGATGAGCGCGGTGAAGTGGCTCATGGTCTCGAACTCGGGCATGGAGCGGCCGTCCTCCGCCACCTTCTTGCAGCGGATGTGGCAGCCGTGGCACCCGTGCTTTTCCGGCCGGTAGCGGGCCTTGTAGGCGTAGGCGTTGAGTCCGGCCGCGCCGGGAAATCTGGTGCGGCGGAAGTTGTCCGTGGGCATCATGCGCCGGCTGTCCATGAGGTCGAAGATGGCGCCGGTGCCGAAGCAGGAGAAGCCCTGCGCGCCCATGAGCGCGGGCGAGGCGTGGGTGAGGCGGAGGATCTCCTCGCGCGCGGCCTTGAGCAGGGCCGGGTCGGCCACCGGCACCTTGCGGCCGCCGCGCAGGGCGATGAACTTGACGCCCCGGGCGGCCAGGGCCAGGCCCAGTCCGCCCCGCCCCGCGGCGTGGTGGCGGTCCACCTGCACCGAGGCCAGGAGCGATCCGGACTCGGCCGCGGGACCCACGCAGGCCACCGAGTCCCAGTCCTTCAGGCGCGCGAACACCGTGTCCGTGCCGGCTCCGGCCAGGTCCCCGGCGTCCGCCAGGCGGACGGAGCCGTCCTCCACCAGCAGGCCCGAGAGCCGGGGGGCGCGGCCGGTGAGCACCAGGGCGTCGAACCCGGCCCGCTTGAGGGTCGCGCCCAGGCGGCCGCCCACCGAGGAATCGCCCGCCGCGCCGGTGAGCGGGGAGCGGCACATGAGGGTCGCCCGGCCCGGGGTGGGCGCGATGGTGCCCACCAGGGGGCCGGCGGCCAGGACGAAGGGCAGCTCCGGGTCGTCCCAGTCCCGGGGGCCGGCGGCGGAGAGGATGCGGCCGGCCAGGCCCCGGCCGCCCAGGTCCCGGGCCAGGTCCGCGGCCGCGGGCTCCTCGGTCACCACCCGGCCGGTGTTCAGGTCCACGCGGGCGATGCGCCCGGTCCAGCCGCGTCGGGACATGGGGTCAGCGGCCCCGGGGGGCCGCGGTCCAGGTGGCCCAGGCCTCGTCCGTCGGGTGCTGGGTCATGGCCGCAGGATCCTCGCGGTAGTCCAGGGGGTCCTTGCAGTCGCGGTACAGGCGCTGGTCGAAGGGCAGCCAGTCGGTTCCGTCCACCCCGCGCCGGAAGCGCAGGCCGGGGGCGGAGGGAAAGGCGCAGGCCATCTTGATCCAGCGGTCCTGCTCCCGGGAGATGCGGCGCACCTCGGCCGCCACCTCGGCCAGGTCCGCGTCCTGGCTGAAGAGCAGGGCCACGTCGCAGGCCCTGTCCAGGGCGTCGCGCACCACGTCGATGGCGATGCGGATGTCGATGCCCTTCTCCACGGCCACCGGGGCCGGAGCCTGGCCGTCTTCGTCGGGTCGGCCGCGGCGGTAGGCCAGGGGCCGGGTGAACACCGACACCCCGCGGTCGCGCATGGCCTTGAGCTTGGCCTCCCAGAAGCGGCTCCACTGGGGATTCTCCGCCGGATCGGGCACGCCGGTGTAGAAGCGCACCCGGGCCAGCTCCCAGCCCTGGGCCAGGCAGATGCGGTCGGCCAGGCAGCGCGGGTCGAAGTCGGGGTAGCCCGAGCCGAAGGCGGCGCGGGCGGCATGGAACAGGTTCTGTCCGTCCACGTAGGCGTGGACGCGCTTGAGCGCAGGCTCGATGGGCATGCAAGGGGTCTAGGCCCTGCCGGTCCGGGTGTCAATCGACCCTTGCGCGGACATGGGCTTGGGGCTATGTTCCGTGGTATGAGCGGAAAAGTGTCAGTGCGCGGGCCGGGCCGGTTCCAGTGGAGCGCCGGGGGCTGGTGGGGCGGCCAGCTCGGGGCGAGCGGCTGGATGGCGGCGCTGGCCGGAATCTACCTGGCGCAGGGCCGGGCCGAGGCGGCCCTGGCCATGTTCGCCTGTTTCCTGGCGGCCAATTCCGTGGGCGCGGCCCTGTGGACCAACCGCCACCGGCTGGCCCCCTTTCCCGCGCTGCAGGGCCTGCTGGCCGGGCTTTTCCTGACCTCGGCCGCGGCCCTGCTGGTGTCCCTGGCCGCAGCCGGGGCCGAGGCCGCAAGCCCTGTGGTCCTGCACCTGCCCACCCTGAGCCCTCTGGGCGTCTATCCCGGGCTCATGTTCTTCTTCTGGCTCCTGGAGCGCGAGTCGCGCCGCGCCCGCCGGGTGCGGAAGTAGCTCCCTCGCCCGGCCGTCCCGGCCCGGCTACTGCCGCAGGCTCCTGCCGAGCAGGGTGAGGAAGCTGTTGTGCATGCGGGCGTATTCTTCCGGGCAGAATTCGCGGCGCTCCGGGGGGAGGAGGGCGTCAAGGTCCGCGCCCAGGGCCGCCGAGGTCTGGTCCGGGTCGAACCCGTAGGCCCAGCACAGGATGTTGTGGAGCCGCTGGATGTCCAGGCCGTGGGTGTCCCAGAAGGCCTGGGACTCGCCGTCGGCGGGAGGGGCGTAGAAGAAGGAGGCGGCGTTGAGCGTGGCGGCCAGGCCCGCGCCTTCCTCCAGGGTCTCCAGCATGAGCCATGCCGCCGCCTGGTCGGCCACGTCCTCCTCCCGGCCGGTGATGGGCAGGTCCAGGATGTCCACCAGGGCGTGGCCCAGCTCGTGGTACACGGTGAAGAGCAGGTTGTCGTAGAAGAGGTCCAGGGCCGCGTCCGGGTCCGGCTCCATCCGGGCGGCCAGGGCCGCGAACTCCGGCAGGATCTCCCCGCAGACCAGGATGGAGGCGTTCTCCGCCTCGTAGCAGGCGTTGGGTTCGCCGCAGTCGGACACGCGCAGGGTCAGGTCCCGGGGCAGGACGAAGACCGCGGCTATGTTCTCGGCCAGGGTCTCGAAGGCCCGGTCCTGCCTGCAGGCCTCCAGTTCCGGGGTGGAGGAGAGGCCCGGCCCGTACGACACCCGCACCTCGCCGGCCCGGGCCGGCGGGCAGGCGAGGGCGAGGGCGGCCAGGCCGCAGAGGGCCAGGAAAAGGGCGGGTCTTCCCATGACGACTCCGGGCCGGAGGCATAGCATGCCGCGCCGCCGGACGGAAGGGGGCCGGCGATGCTCCCCGGGGCGGCGTCGCCGTGGCGGCGGCCAGGGGCGGGCTCGCCTCCTGGGACAGGCCCGTCTTCGCCGCCCCGGCAACGGCGATGAGATGTCTGATTTTCGCTGATTTTGGATTGTTATTCATGTTTATAGGCAAATTCTCGGCAAAAAGCATGCGACACGGATTGGGACCATGCCGGCTGCGCTCATTTGTCTGATGTCTGCGAATTTCTCGTCCTCCTCTTGAATTCGCGGCAACGCCCGTGCTATATCCCGTCTCCCCTGGAGAAACGGGGGAAAATCGAGGAAGCAGAGGGATTTCCATGACACGCAAAGACAGGACCGAAGGCATATACAGCCGCCGCGAGGTGCTCGACGAGTCCGAGCGCCGCCAGTTTTACCTCATCCAGCTCAAGGAGCTCCTGACCTACGCCTACCGCTACTCCGAGGACGTGAAGAAGCGCTTCGACCGCGCCCAGTTCCACGTGGAGAAGTTCAAGCAGCTCAACGACCTCAAGCATATCCCCATCCTCAAGAAGAAGGAGCTCATCTTCCTGCAGAGCATGGGACCCCGCCTGGGCGGGCTGCTCACCAAGGACCTGGGCGAACTGCGCCGGGTGTTCCTGTCCCCCGGCCCCATCTTCGATCCCGAGGACCGCGGGGAGGACTACTGGGGCTGGACCGAAGGCTTCTACGCCGCGGGCTTCCGCTCCGGCGACCTGTCCCAGATCACCTTCAACTACCACCTGGCCCCGGCCGGGCTCATGTTCGAGGAGCCCCTCAAGAACCTGGGCTGCGCCGTGGTCCCCGCCGGGCCGGGCAACACCGCCACCCAGCTGGAGATCATGCAGAAGCTGCGGGTCACGGGCTACGTGGGCACCCCCAGCTACCTCATGCACCTGGCCCAGAAGGCCGAGGAGATGGGCATCAACCTGCGCAAGGAGCTTTTCGTGGAGGTGGCCTTCGTCACCGGCGAGAAGTTCTCGGAGAAGATGCGCTCCCAGATGGAGAAGAAGTTCGACCTCATCATGCGCCAGGGCTACGGCACCGCGGACGTGGGCTGCGTGGGCTACGAGTGCTTCCACAAGAACGGCCTGCACATCGCCAACCGGGCCTTCGTGGAGATCTGCCACCCGGACACCGGCATCCCGCTCAAGGACGGCGAGGTGGGCGAGATCGTGGTCACGACCTTCAACAAGACCTACCCCCTGATCCGTCTGGCCACCGGCGACCTGTCCTACATCGACCGCGCGCCCTGCGCCTGCGGCCGCACCAGCCCGCGCCTGGGCTCCATCGTGGGCCGGGTGGACACCACCACCCGCATCAAGGGCATGTTCGTGTACCCGCACCAGGTGGAGCAGGTCATGGCCCGGTTCGAGGAGATCAAGCGCTGGCAGATCGAGGTCACCAACCCCGGCGGCATCGACGAGATGCTGCTCTACGTGGAGGCCACCAACTTCAAGCGCGAGGAGGAGCTGCTCCACGCCTTCCGCCAGCACATCAAGCTGCGGCCGGACCTGAAGGTGGTGGATCCGGGCTCCCTGCCCCCGCAGGTGCGGCCCATCGAGGACAAGAGAACCTGGGATTAATCGAGGAGTCCCCTGCCGCGACCATGGCCCGGGCGGTCCGCGCGGGAAATGTCCCGGCGGTTCCGCTTCTCGGCCGGGACAACGAAGCGATAATGTGAGACAAGGGGGGGCGGAAGGCTCCCCCTTTTTTTAACTCAGCGACCAGCGAGGATGAGAGACATGGGATGGACCACCATTCTGCGCGCGGCCGGGCCGCTGTTCCTGGCGGCGCTCCTGGCCGCCTGCGCCGGATTGCCCGGGGCCGGGCCCAACCCCGCGCCCGAGCCGCTCAAGCCGGTCATGCCCGAGGTTGAACTCCCTCGCGGGGCCTTTTTCACGGTCAACGCCAGCGGCGTGAACCGGCTGGACGACGCGGCCTTCGCCCGGCTGACCAGGGGCGCGGCCTACGTGCTGTTCGGCGAGGGCCATGCCGTGACCTGCGACCACGGGGTCCAGGCCCGCGCCCTGCGGGCCATGGCCGGAGCGGGCCGCGCGCCCGTCGTGGGTCTGGAGATGGTTCCCGTGGACAAGGAGCCGGTGCTGGAGCAGTTCTCCCGGGGCCGCATCCCGGTGGACACGCTGGAAAAGGCCGTGGACTGGCCGGGCGTCTGGGGATACCCCTTCGACGCCTACCGTCCGGTGTTCGAAACCGCGGCCGAGCTGGGCCTGCCGGTGGCGGCCCTGAACCTGCCCAAGGCCGTGGTCCGCTCCCTGTCCGCCAAGGGCGTGGAGGGCCTCACCCCCGAGGAGGCGGCCTGGATGCCCTACCAGCTCATTCCGCCGCCGCCGAGTCAGCGCGAGTCCCTGGCCGAGGATTTCGAGGTGCACCGCTATTTCCGGACCATGGGCCGCGTCCATGGCCCGGGCGGAGCCGGGGCGGCGGCGGAGGTCGCGGGCCAGGGAGAGGCCGCGGCTGCGCCGGACCCGGATGCGGAGCGGGAGAAGGCGCGCTTCTTCACCGTGCAGGCGGCCTGGGACTCCAAGATGGCCGAATCGGCGGTGGAGACCCGCAACAAGTACGACAAGCCCGTGGCCGTGCTGGCCGGCGGCGGGCACGTGGAATACGGCTGGGGCATCGCCTCCCGGCTGCTCGGCCTGGACCCCGGCGCGCCCATCCTGCTGGTCATGCCCTGGCGAGGGAGCGGGCCGGTGGACCCCACGGTCGCGGACGTGTTCTTCCACTGCCCCGAGACCCACTCCAGTCGCCTGGGCTTCATGCTGGAGGCCCGGGACAAGAGCGCGCTGGTGGTGGAGGTGCGGCCCGACTCCCCGGCGGACAAGGCGGGCTTCCTGGCCGGCGACCTGGTGACCGCGGCCGGGGGCGAACCCGTGGACGGCCTGTGGAGCCTGCACTCCGCCGCGGCCAAGGCCCGGGTCGAGGGCCGGCCGCTGGTCTTCAGCGTGCAGCGCGGGGACCAGCGCCTGGAGATATCGATGACCGTGGAGACCGGCGGCCCCGACCCCGGCAAGTAGGCCGGGCGGCGGCGCGCCGCACGGAAGTCCCCTTGCGCCCGGCGAGGGCGGATGCAGGGCCGCGCCGGGACGGGCGGCCCGACCTGGCGCAGCGCGGCCCCGCCGGCAGGCGACTGGCGGCGCGGCGCGGCGGACCGGCGGGGAGCCTGACCTGCGGCCATCCCCGCTCCGCAGCCCGGGGTTCTTTTCATGGAGCAGAAAGCCGCATAACGTTCCGCTCCAGCGGCTGCGCCGCGGGCCCTGCTTGTGCCGGGCGGTGCGCATGACCGGGAGCGCGGAATGAACGAGCGCTGCTCCCGGAAAAGTCCATCAGGTCGGGACGGCGCGCCGCCGTCCGAGGATGTCCATGCCCGAACTTCCCGAAGTGGAGACCATCGCCCGGGAGCTGTGCGCCGGGCTCAGCGGCCGGCGCATCACGGCCGTGACCCTGCGGCGGCCCGCCAGCGTGGACGCCGGCGCGCCCGCCCTGTCCCGCACGGCCTTCCGGGAGCAGGTCCCCGGCCTTGTGGTGGTCAAGGTATGGCGCAGGGCCAAGATCCTCCTCATGGACCTTGCGGCGGTAGTGACAGGCGATCCCACTGCCCGCGCTGCCGGCGCGGCCGAACCAGGAATGGGGCGGAAGGGCGGGGATTCACCCCGCGATCGCGGCTGCGCCGGGAAAGATGATTCCTCATCTTCAACCGCGGCCGCCGCGGGTGCGTCAGCGGCAGGAGGGACCTCGGCCGCGGATGCGCAGGCCGGACGATCCGGGAAAGGGGCGGTGTCGAAGAAGGTTCTTCCTTCTTCCACCGCGGCCGCCATGGCCTCGTCAGCAGCAGGGCCGGCCTCGGCCGCGGATGCGCAGCATGCCGGGGCCGCCTGTCTTCCCGCCGCTGGCCGGAAGGATGCTTCCGCCCAATTCCCCGCGGCCGCCGCGGGTGAGTCAGCGGCAGGAGGGACCTCGGCCGCGGATGCGCCGTCCGGCGCCGTGCTCCACCTGGCCGTTCGCCTGGGCATGAGCGGCCGGCTGTGGCTGGCCGCGCCCGGCGCGGAGCCCGAAAAGCACACCCACGTGATCTTCGACCTGGACGACGGCCGCCGCCTGTTCTTCACCGACCCCCGCACCTTCGGCTCGGTGCGGGCTATGCCCGGCGGCCGGCTCGCCGCCTGGTCCGCCTTCGCCGCCCTGGGGCCGGAGCCCCTGGAGATCGGCCCCGCCGGGTTCGCGGCCCGGTTCGCGGGCCGCTCCGGCAAGATGAAGGCCCTGCTCCTGGACCAGACCGTCGTTGCCGGGGTGGGCAACATCTACGCGGACGAGTCCCTCTTCCGCGCCGGCATCTCGCCCGAGGCGCGGGCGGACAAGGTGTCCGAGGCCCGTCTCCACCGCCTGCACGCCGCGCTCTCGGAGGTGCTCGCCGAGGCCATCGCGGCCAACGGCTCCTCCATCCGCGACTACCGCGACGCCCACGGCGACGCCGGCGCCTTCCAGAACGCCTTCCGCGCCTACGGCCGCCACGGCCAGCCCTGCCTGACCTGCGGGACCACGCTCACCAAGGTCACGGTGGCTGGCCGGACCACCACGTATTGCCGGAAGTGTCAGAAGGGCTAGGCATCATCCCAGCTGAGAATGCGCTCGCAACGCCGGACTCGTCACCTGGATACAGCCACACTCTGGCGTTGTTCACTGACGTTGATTTATTTTTTATTTCAGATTGATAGTGAGAATGTTAAAAATAGAATCAAATGAGTGATCTTATGCTCGGAGCCAAGGTTGTCGAGGATAATTCCAAAAATAAATTCATTATATTAACATGTTGTGGTGGGCGTAAGGCATGCTTGACAATTAAGATCAAAAAAATGATCTTATCTAGGCAGGGAGTGGCCTATGGATCTGAACATTCCGGAGCAGGACATCCTTAGTCGCCTGGCCGAGGACAACCCCTGGTGGTCACCGGGCGGAGCCGTGGCGCGGTTCTATACCGAGATGCCGCGCCGGTCCTATTTCCAGGGGTTCCATTCCCTGCTCACGGACCGGGCGGTGCGCCGGGCGGTGCTTCTCATGGGGCCGCGCCGGGTGGGCAAGACTGTTCTCTTGCACCAGGCCGCACACGAACTGCTCACCTCGGGCATTGAGCCGCGCCGGTTGCTCTACGTGTCCGTGGATACGCCCACCTATTCCGGCCTGCCCCTGGAAAAGCTGGTCCGCCTCTTTCTGACGCGCAACGGCCTAGCCCGCGAGGACGAGTTCTTTGTCCTGTTCGACGAAATCCAGTACCTCAAGGACTGGGAAGTCCACCTCAAGTCCCTGGTGGACAGCTTCCTCGCCGCTCGCTTCGCCGCCTCGGGCTCGGCCGCCGCAGCCCTCAAGCGGGGCAGCCGAGAGTCCGGGGCCGGTCGCTTCACGGACTTCATCTTGCCGCCCCTGACCTTTGCCGAGTATCTGCGGTTCATCGGCCGGGAGAAGGAACTTACATCGCCATATGCCTGGTTGGGTCCGCAGCCAGCCATTGAATTAAACCGGGAGTTCGTCAACTACATCAACTTCGGCGGCTATCCCGAGGCAGTCATGTCCCCGGCCGTGCGCGAGGACCCGGGCCGCTACATCCGCAATGACATCATAGACAAGGTCCTCTTGCGCGATCTGCCCAGCCTTTACGGCATCCGGGACATCCAGGAACTCAACCGGCTCTTCGCCACCCTGGCCTACAACACCGGCAACGAGGTCTCCCTGGACGCCCTGGCCCAGTCCTCGGGCGTGGCCAAGAACACCCTGAAGAAGTACCTGGAATACCTCGAAGCGGCCTTTCTCATCGTGCGCGTGCCGCGGGTGGGCGAGGCGGGCAAGGCCTTTCAGCGGGCGAAGTTCTTCAAGGTCTACCTGACCAACCCCGCCATGCGCGCGGCCCTGTTCATGCCCGTGTCTGAGGACGACCCGCGCATGGGCAATCTGGTGGAAACCGCCATCTTCAGTCAGGTGGCGCACCTGGGCGACATGGCCAACGTCCGTTACGCCCGCTGGAAGGGCGGCGAGGTGGACCTTGTGTTCCTCGACGGCCAGGCAAGGCCGTCCATGCTCATGGAGATCAAGTGGTCGGATCGGGTGTTCTACGACACCGGGGAGATCAAGGGACTCGTGGGGTTTGCCCGGAGGACCAAGCCGGCATTCGTCAACGTGGCGACGAAGACCGTATCTGGCAGCAAGGAGGTCGAAGGCGTGGCGCTTTCATTTTCCCCGTGCAGCACTTGGTGCCATACTCTTGGCAAGGTGATCGTCACCAGCAAGATGGGAGAACTCGCCTGGTTTGAGGCCCTCCAGCCGCGGCCTGGCGGAGAGTAGCTGGTGGTGCGCGTCGGCCTTCGCAGCCGGGTCTACGAGACATGACCCCTTCCCACCCGGCCCCTCCGCGGGTACAAGCGGCCTGACGCCATGAGCACCCGCGCCCGTTCCGCCACCCCGAACAAATACGAAGTATTTGTTTTGAAAAAATGAGCACCCACGCCCGTTCCATCGCCAAGAGCGCCCTGGTGGTCGCCTCGGGGACCTTCATGTCCCGGCTGCTGGGCTTCGCCCGGGACATGGTCACGGCCTACGCCCTGGGCGCGGGGTGGGCGGCGGACGCGTTCTTCGTGGCGTTCCGCATCCCGAACCTGCTGCGCAACCTGTTCGGCGAGGGGTCCATGACCATGGCCTTCGTGCCGGTCTACACCCGCACCCGGCAGGAGTCGGGCGAGCCCGCGGCCCAGGCCACGGCGCGGGCGGCCCTGGCCTGGCTCGTGGTGATCCTGGGCGGGCTCACGCTCCTGGCCGAACTGCTGGCCGGCCCCATCACCACCCTCATGGCCCCGGGCTTCGGGGACAACCCCGCGGCCCGGGAGCTGACCGCCGAGCTGCTGCGCATCACCTTCCCCTTCGCCCTGTCCATCTGCTGCGTGGCCCTGTGCATGGGCATATTGAACGCCTCGGGCAAGTTCCTGGCCCCGGCCCTGGCCCCCTGCGTGCTGAACCTGACCCTGATCGCCGCGGGCCTGGGCGCGGTGTTCCTCTCCCTGTCCGTACCCCACGCCCTGGCCTGGGCCGTGCTGGCGGCCGGGGTTCTGCAGTGGCTCCTGCAGCAGCCCTTCCTGCGCGGCATCGGCTTCTCCTGGCGCGGCCCCTGGACCTGGCGCGATCCGGGCGTGCTCCGGGTCGGCCGGCTCATGATTCCCACCCTGTTCGGGGCCGCGGTGTACCAGCTCAACATCGTGCTGGGCACGGTCATGGCCTCGTTCCTGGCCGAGGGCAGCATCTCCTTCCTCTACTACGCGGACCGGGTGGTGCAGTTCCCGCTCGGCGTGTTCGGGGTGGCGGTGTCCACCGCGGCCCTGCCCAGCCTGGCCGCCCTGGCGGTCCGCGGGGAAGGGGAGGAGTTCAAGCGCACCCTGAACGCCGGCCTCAAGCTCTCCCTGTTCATCTGCCTGCCCGCCACGGCCGGGCTCCTGGCCCTGTCCGAGCCCGTGACGAGGCTCCTCTTCGGCCGGGGGGCCTTCGACCCCGCGGCCGTGGCCGCCACCTCGCAGGCCATGATGGCCTACGCCCTGGGCCTGCCCGCCTTCGCCCAGGTGCGGCCCCTGGTCTCGGCCTACTACGCCCAGGAGGACACCCGCACCCCGGTGAAGGTGGCGGCCTTCTGCCTGCTGGTGTACGTGGGACTCGGGTTCGCGCTCATGGGGCCGCTGGCCCACGTGGGCCTGGCCCTGGCCGCCAGCGCCTCGTCCTGGGCCAATTCGCTGCTCCTGTCCGGGCTCCTGGCCCGGCGCATCGGCCCCTGGCGGGACTACCTGCGGGGCTCCCTCAAGGCCGCGCTGCTCAGCCTGGGCCTGGGCCTGGCCGCCTGGTCCACGGTCCCCCTGGGGAAGTGGGCCGTGGCCCTCATCCCGCTCTGGGCCGGCCTGTACATCCTGGCCGCCCGCCTGGTCCGGGCGCCCGAAGCACTGTTGTTGACCGACGCCCTCCTGCGCAGGATGGGCCGCAAAGGAGTCTGAACCATGCGCGAGATCGTGCTCGTCAAGGTGTCCGGAGAGGACAAGCCGGGCCTGCTCCACGCCCTCATGGCCGTGCTGGCCGAGTACAAGGTCCGCATCCTGGACCTGTCCCAGGCCGTGATCCATGACCAGCTCAACCTCTCGGCCCTGGTGGAGATCCCCGCGGAGTCCATGTCCGCGCCCATCTTCAAGCGGCTCATCTACCGGGCCGGGGACCTGGGGGTGCACATCGCCTTCGTGCCGGTGAGCGTGGAGAGCTACGAGTCCTGGGCGGCGTCCTCGGGCAAGGACCGCTGGATCATCACCCTCCTGGCCCGGGAGATCACCCCGGCCGAAGTCTCGCGCATCGCGGGCGCGGCCACGGACAACGGGCTCAACTGCGACTTCATCACCCGGCTGTCCGGCCGCATCTCGCTCACCACCCCCGACGCCCTGCCCCGGGCCTGCGTGGAGCTGTCCATGCGCGGCACGCCCCGGGATTCGGACGCCATGCGCCGGGAGTTCCTGGCCATCTCCCGCGAGTGCGGGGTGGACATCGCCTTCCAGAAGGACGACCTGTTCCGCCGCAACCGCCGGCTCATCGCCCTGGACATGGACTCCACCCTGATCCGCGGCGAGGGCATCGACGAACTGGCCAGGGAGGCGGGCAAGGGCGAGGAGGTGGCCGCCGTGACCGAGGCGGCCATGCGCGGGGAGCTGGACTTCAAGCAGAGCCTCACCCGCCGGGTGGCCTGCCTGGCCGGCCTGGAGGAGGGGGCCCTGGAGCGCGTGGCGTCTCGGCTGCCGCTCACCGAGGGGGCGGAGCGGCTCATCACCACGCTCAAGCGCATCGGCTACACCGTGGCCGTGCTCTCGGGAGGGTTCACCTTCTTCGGCAAGAAGCTGCGCCAGAAGCTCGACATCGACTACCTGCACGCCAACGAACTGGAGATCGTGGACGGCCGGCTCACCGGCCGGGTCAAGGGCGAGATCGTGGACGGGGCCAAGAAGGCCGCGCTGCTCCGGGAGATCGCCGGACAGCTGGGCATCGACCTCAAGCAGGCCGTGGCCGTGGGCGACGGGGCCAACGACCTGCCCATGCTCTCCATCGCCGGCCTGGGCATAGCCTTCCACGCCAAGCCCGTGGTGCGCGAGGGCGCGGGCCAGTCCATCTCCAGTCTGGGCCTGGACGGAATCCTCTACCTGCTCGGGCTCCGGGACCGGGACGCGCTGGGGGAGTAGGGCGACAGGTTTGCCGCTCTTCAGGCTGGCCCGACTCTCCGGTCCGTCCAGTGCCGGTGTATCAACTCGCCGGTGTTGAAAAAAAGCAGCGCCGCGTTGACCGCCGCCCGAGCCATCGGCCGGCCTGCGCGGCCGGCAGGACTTCTGTGACAGAATGCCCCAGGGGTAGTGGATTTTGAAAGCCGCGCCGCATTGCCCGCCGCCCGGGGGCAGGTTGTCCGGCGCGGCCGGCTAAATCTCGCGGGCGGGATTCCCGTCGAGGGGAGGGCGCATGCCCCGAACTGACGACATCGCCGCGGCCCGGGCCGCATTCCCGCGGGGGCTGGCGCAGCCGGCGGGATACCGCTTCACCAAGGATTCGCTGCTGCTGGCCGGCTTTCCGGCCCCGGGCAAGGCCGGCAGGGTGCTGGACCTGGGCGCGGGATGCGGGGTGGTGGGGTTCGGGTTTTTGCTGGCGCACCCGGACTGCGACGCCAGCCTGACCGCCCTGGACATCTCCCCGGATATGGTGGCCGCCAGCCGGGACAACGCCCAACGCCTCGGCTTTGCAGACCGTTTTTTCGCAATCGAGGCCGATGCGGCAAACCTGTCTGATTTGTCCGGATTGAAATCCGGCTCCTTCGACCTCTGCCTCCTGAACCCGCCGTACCGCGTGCCCGGCGCCTGCCGCACCTCGCCGCACCCGGCCCGGGCCGCGGCCCGCCAGGAGACCACCGCGACTCTGGCCGACTTCCTTTCCGCCGCCGCCCGCCTACTCGCCCCCTGCGGCCGTCTGACCCTCTGCCTCCCCCCGGCCCGCCTGCCCGAACTCCTCGTCACCCTCACCGCCTGCGGCTTGGAGCCCAAGCGCCTCCAGCACGTCCATCCCCGGCGCGACGCCCCTTGCCGCCTCTGCCTTGTGGAGGCGGTGAAGGGGGGAAAGCCGGGGTTGGCGGTGGAAGCGCCGTTGGTGGAGAAATAGTTGCCTACTGGCTCAGTCCCCCTGTCCACGCAGCAGTCGTAGAGGTCGTGGTCGCCGCCCGTATCGCCGAGCGGGTCGGGGGCGGTGAACCTTCCCACGGTCGGGTCGTAGTCGCGGTGGAGGAAGCGGACGAGGCCGGTGAACTTGTCCCTCAAACCTCCCGCGAACGCAATCGGCATGAAGATGGCCGGGTTGGAGTCGGACAGGATCTGGCCGAAGGCGTCGTAGTCCACCACCTTGACCACCCGGCCCTCGTGGGGTCCGTCCATGGCGGCCACGGCCTTGAGGCTGCCCACCTGGTCGTAGCCCAGGAGGTAGGAGCTTGAGTCGTTGGCGGTCTGCACGGTCGCGGCCCGGGGCAGGCGGCCGGAGCCGGCGTAGTGGAAGGTCATGCGCACGCCGCTGCGGTGGTCGCGGTAGGTCGCCAGTTGCAGGGGGGAGCGCCAGGGGGGGGCGTAGTAAGCCAAGCGCAGTTGGGCATTTTATTTATTTTTGGAAGTACGATTCAATGCCGTTCCTTTTTATATATCGTTCAATTTTTTCATACAGCCCGGGGAATGGCCACATCGTGAAGAGGCGAATGTATATCATTAAAAGATAAAAGCCAATTATTTTTTTTCTCGCAACAATACAAAGCAACGTAAATGTATGCCAAAGAAAAACGAAGATAACAAAGGTCAAACTAGATAGCTGGGTGTCATAATTTAGAGTACTATTTAAAATGATAGTTCCAAAAAAACAGCAACCAAGCTAAAATAGTAAATTGTGAGGTGTATGAACTGCATTGACCTTACCCCGCCGAGTATGCCAGCCGAAAGTTCGGACTCTGGCCTGATTGGTTTTCCCTACTCCTGGCTCTTCTGTACTCTTCAGGGCTGAGGCCGCCAAGGGAGCTGTGCGGCCTGGCGGTGTTGTAGTCCTGCCTCCATGCCTCGATGACCTTTCTGGCCTCATCCAGGGAGGAGAACATCTGGGCGTCCAGGCACTCCTCGCGGAAGCGGCCATTGAAGCTCTCCACGTGGCCGTTGTCTGTCGGCTTGCCGGGCCGGATGAACTCCAGCTTCACGCCCGCGGCCTGGGCCCAGCGGTCCAGGGCCTTGCCGGTGAACTCCGGGCCGTTGTCCGTGCGGATGACTCCCGGGCATTCGCCCCTGGTCCGCAGCCGCTCCAGCATCCGGGCAACGCGCTCGCCGGTCAGCGAGTGGTCAGCTTCCAGGTTGGGACAGCGGCGATTCCACAGGTCCATGATCGTCAGCACCCTGAACCTCCGGCCATTCTCAAGGCTGTCGCTCATGAAGTCCATGGCCCACTGCTGGTTCGGCCCGGTCGGTCCGGGCGCAACCACGCGCAGGTGGCTCGTCCGCTTGCGCCGGCGCTTGAGCCGCAGCGACAGCCCTTCCTCCCGGTAGATGCGCTCCACCCGCTTGTGGTTCACGGTCCAGCCTTCCCGGCGCAACAGGATGTGCAGCCGCGGGCTGCCAAAGCGCCTGCGCCCCTCGGCCAGCTCCCGCAGGCGGACACGCAAGGCTGCGTTGGGGTCAGGAGCCAGGCTGCGCCGGTATGTCCTCCGGTTGAGCTCGATCAGACTGCAGGCCCGCCGCTCGGAATAGCCGTGCGCCGCGATGGCGTGGCGTACGGCCTGACGGCGCTCGGCGGGCTCGGTCAGATTTTTCCAAGCACCTCTTTGAGCACCTGGATGTCCAGGGCCTGGTCCGCCACCAGCCGCTTGAGGCGCCGGTTTTCCTCCTCCAGCTGCCGCAGCCGGACCGCCTCGGACACCCCGAGGCCGCCGTACCTGCTGCGCCACTTGTAGAACGTCGCGTCCGAAATCCCGTGACGGCGACAAAGATCCACGACCTTCATCCCGGCATCCGCCTGCTTCAGGATCTCGATGATCTGCGCCTCGTTGAACCGACTCTTCCTCATGACGATGACCTCCTCGGCCGTCGTCACGAACTTTTAGCTGGGATACCTCGCGGGGGAAAGGTCAATCACTGTGCACTTATTTCCCTTTCCATTTTTTTGCCAGAAGAAATAATATGTATACACCAATCGCTATCTCTAAGTATCCTGTCCAGGGATAAATTTTTATCTTCCTAAAATACTCAAAAAAACCTAAAGATGTCATTATCCCGTCAAGCAAAAAAACAATACACATAACCACCGTAAAGAAATCACAACGAGACATTTTCATCAAGGCGACTCCAAATTTTTTAAGGCGGCGGCCACTGCGAGGTGGCCGCCACTTCAATGCTTAGCGCCGTGAATCTTCAATCCGGATTTTTTCAGGAGACGATTCAGGCATACCTTTTACCTTGCCGCCAATTCTAATCCAATCAACGGCCTTGCTCATAGCCGCCCCCGTTACGCCTCCTGGCGTCATTATAGGGGGGGTATCAGTTGACCCCGCAATAGCGTCCTGCACAAACTCGATGTTCTTCGGATCCAGGGCCATAGAGGTGGCTGCCTGTCCTGCAGTTGTCGCTGCGGTCTTGACTGCTTCGGCGGCCTTTGCTGCGGCTCCGGGTAGTTCCTTGGCCGCCTGGGCGACGACCGGCGCGGCCTTGACTGCTCCGGCGCTGGCGGCGGCTGTGGCGGCGATGCCGGCGTTGATGGCCGTCACGGTCTTCATGGCGTCGGTGGTGGCCTTGTCCATGGCCTCGGTCTTCTCGGGCAGCTCCTTTTTCAGCTTGTCGTCGCCCATGGTTTCGGCGGCTGCCTCCGCGCCTTTCTGGGCCGCTTTGACCCCCAGCCAACCTAATGCGGTGGCGCCGGCTTGACCCGCCAGGAAAGCCAGGGGGATAAGGAATGGCAGGGTCCCCTCCGGATCCACCCTCCCCACCGGATCGTCCACGCAGTAGTCGTACAAGTCGTGGTCCCCTCCCGTATCGCCCAGCGGGTCGGGGGCGGTGAAGCGGCCGATGGTTGGGTCGTAGTCGCGGTGGAGGAAGCGGACGAGGCCGGTGAACTTGTCCCTCAAACCTCCCGCGAAGGCTATCGGCATGAAGAGGGCCGGGTTGGAGTCGGACAGGATCTGGCCGAAGGCGTCGTAGTCCACCACCTTGACCACCCGGCCCTCGTGGGGTCCGTCCATGGCCGCCACGGCCTTGAGGCTGCCCACCTGGTCGTAGCCCAGGAGGTAGGAGGTGGATTCGTTGGCGGTCTGCACGGTCGCGGCCCGGGGCAGGCGATGGAGGGACTCTCGGAGTTGGGCGGGTCGGTTCA
>JBFMHA010000061.1:0-22724 GCA_040753075.1 Thermodesulfobacteriota bacterium | reverse complement strand
GGACGATTCCGGCAGCGGCCTGCCCAAGGTGTCCAGCGCCCGGGAGCGCCTGGCCCTGATCCGTCGGGCCAAGTCGGAGCTGGAGGCGCAGGCCCGGGCCAGGGCACAGGAGCAGGAAGAGCGCCGGGAGGAGCGGGAGACCGGCCGCAAGAAGCGGGGCCGCAAGCCCCGGCCGGCCACGGAGCGGGTGGCGGACGAGGCCCGGGCCAACCTCAGAGCCTGTCCGACGAATGGGAAAACGTAGCAATTTATCGACAATGCGCAAGAATTTTTCGCTCGCATTTGCCCCAGGATCGTTTTTCGCGAGGCTTCGCGGGATGGATCGCGTCCCTGAAAATGACGGATTTTGATTCACGGGACAGGCTCATAATACAAAGAAATAATATTAAAAATATTAAATTAGGTTTAGATCAAGTAATTGGTCAGGTTAATAAGTTATGGATGGTCGAGTATTGAGGATGTTATAGATGCAATGAATGTACAGAGATAGTATTCACCTGACACCACCGCCCCTGGCGGGGCCAGGGGCATACTGCTGCTTCCCCCTACAAGAGCACCTTTCAATCCGTTCCCAGCACCTTTGCCAACCGCTTGGCCATGTCCTTGTCGGCAGGGCCGCCGGTCGTGCTCCGTTGCGGAGAGGTGGCGGGGTGGGCTAACTCACACCGCCAGAAATCTCCTCGGGTCCACATTCAGCGCCTCTCCCAGCTTCCTGGCAGTCGCCTTGCCGATGGGCCGCTTGCTGTTCTCCATTTCGGAGAGGTGGCGGCGGGGGATGCCGGTTTTTTCGGAGAGTTGGGCCTGGGTCAGGCCCTCGCGGTAACGCGCGCCGGAGAGGAAGACCCCGGGGAGCTGGGCGTCGGTATACGGGAAAGCCTCTCGCCAGGGCGCCGCTCCCTCCGCCTCATGGAAGCCCAGCGCCCGCATGGCCTTGACCGCCTCGGTCCGCTTGGCGGCCGGGCCGGTGAAGGTGAGGGCCACCGCCTCAGTAGGGCGCTTTTTCGTGTGTTCCAGCATAGGTCACCTCCACGAGCCGAATCCCGTCCATCCGCTCTTCCCAGACCGCCACGTAGGTGGGCCGTCCCTTCCTGATGTGGCAATGGTGGCGGCGTGGCGCGAGCTTCCCGTAGTTGGGCCAGTCGCCGCGCACTGGTCCCGTATCCGCAATGTCCGCCATGAGCAAAGCCAGGGCGCGGCGCACGGATTCCGGCAGCTTGAGGATGGCCTTCTGCGCCTTGGCGGATACGGTCACTGTCCAGGCCATGGAATCAGTTCCTTCTTGTACTAATTTTTAGTACAAAGTCAAGATCGCGCCCGCAAAGGTCAGCCGCGGCCGCGGAAGCAGCACGATCCAACCTCATTGTCGCGCTGTCTCGCGGTTAGGGAAAAAGATACGCGAAAACTGATTTCGGGTCAACGCGCCGGATCGCCTTTGCCGTATTTCCTTATTGCTCTGGGCTTGTTTTGATCTTACCGGCTAAGTTCGGTTGAGGGCGCTGAGCGGATGGCTGGGGGCGGCGCGCGAGGCGGCGTGAAACTTTATTCCGATAGAATTATTCCACTAGAATTATTCTATTGGAATAATTTCTTGCGCAGTTCGGCTGCCTGGGGTAGCCTGGCTTCGCTGGAGGCGGGCATGAATCCCTTCGAGTTGGGCGAAATCAGGGTGGACGGGCCGTTCTGCGACCGGGAGGAGGAACAGCGCCGGCTGCTCGAATGCGCCGGGAGCGGGGCCAATGCGGTGGTCTTCGGGCCGCGCCGGTTCGGCAAGACCTCGCTGGTGAAGCGGGTGCAGGAGCGCCTGCGCGCCGAGCAGGGCGGGGTGGCCGTGTACGCCGACCTGTTCCGGGTCACCTCGGTGGAGTCCGTGGCCCAACGGGTGGCCCGGAGCATCTACGCCGGCATCCATCGCCACGAGTCCCTGCTGGACAGGGGCCGCCGCTGGCTGGGCTTGGTGCGCCACTTCCGGCCGGTGCTCAAGCCCGACTTCCTGGACCCGGCCGGCCTCGGTGTGAGCGTGGAGGCCGCTCCCCGCGGCATCCCGCCCCTGGAGCTCCTGCAAGCCGTGTTCGAGGACGTGGGCTCCTTTGCCGAGCGCCTGGGGCGGCCGGTCTGCGTGGCCCTGGACGAGTTCCAGGACATCGTGGACCTGCGCGAGCCCGAGATCGAGGGGCTGTTGCGCGGGGTGATCCAGGGGCAGAGGGTTTCCTATGTCTTTGTCGGAAGCCGGAGGCGGGTGCTCCAGGACATTTTCGCCCGCCGCGGCCGGCCGTTCTATCAAAGCGCCATCTCTCTGGAGGTGGGAGCCTTGCCCTTGGGAGAACTGGCCGGATTCATGGCCGGACGTTTTGCCGCCGGGGGCAAGCATTGCCACGCCGAGGTGGCGCGGTTCATGGCCGAGGTCGTGGCGGGTGCGCCGTACTATGCCCAGGCCCTGGGCTTCCTGGCCTTTTCCGGCAGCAGCGGGGAATGCCGGCCGGCGGATGCCCACGACGCCATGCGCCGCCTGCTGGCTCAGGAGCAGCACGGGTTCGAGGCCATCCTGCAAGGGCTCACCGACGTGCAGGTGAAGATTCTGAGAGGCCTGGCCGCCTCCCCCGTGGAATCGCCCACGGGCAAGGAGTTCCTGGCCCGCTGCGGGGTTTCCCCGGGCGGGGCGCAGAAAGCCCTCAAGCGTCTGTGGGAGTTGGACCTGATCGAGCGAAACAAGTCCTTGCGCCTCTCCGACCCGGTGTTCGCGCTCTGGCTGCGGGAGGAGTGAGCGCGCGGCGCCGGCCAGGACTCCTTCTGCGCGGGGCGCTCCGCGGCGGCGCCCGGCGTCGGGCGTGCGGCCGCGTTGATTTCCGGCGGGGCGGGGAGGGCTACTCCTCCCCCATCCTGTCCAGCACCTTGTCCACGCCCCTGAAGCCCGGGGCGATCTCGTTGAGGTGTTCGAGGACGGGGCGGGCCCGGTCCTGGCGGTTGGCGCGGGTGTAGATGGCGCCCATGTTGTAGCAGACCGTCTTGTGCCCGTGGTGGAGCCGGGGGTTGATCTCCAGGGCGCGGTCCAGGCGGTCGGCCGCGCCTTCCCAGTCCTCGCCCTCGGCCAGGGCCATGGCGATGTTGAACTGGATGTTCTCGTCCCGGGGCGAGAGCTTTTCGGCCTCCAGGTACTCCTTGACCGCCTCCCGCCACTTGCCCTGCCGCCGCAGGGCCAGGCCCAGCCGGTTGTAGACCAGGGGCTTGAGCCCCTCCTGCGAGGTCCGCCCGGCCTGGATGCTGGAGCGGAAAAACTCCTCGGACAGGGCCGGGTCCACGCCCAGGTACTGCTCGGCGATCTCCTGGCCCACGGCGGAGAGCCGGTCCGGGCCCTCCTTCGCCGCCATCTCCATGGCCGCGGCGATGTGCTGCCGGGCGTCCTCGGCCTGGCCGCCCTTGAGCAGCAGCTTGCCCAGGCTGAGCTTGCGCTCCAGGTGGTTCGGGGAGACCTTGTCCAGCTTGCGCAGGTATTCCAGCTGGCCCGCCTCGTCGTTCTCCTCGGCGTAGAAGTCCAGGATCCGCTTCAGGGGCTCCAGGTACATGTCCGCGCCTTCCTCGGCGGCCTTGTAGGCGCGCAGGGCCTCCTCGCGTCGGGCCAGGGACCGGAGCGCGTCGCCCAGGATCATGTACCCCGCCGCGCTGTTGGGCTTGCGGTCCAGGATCAGCTGCGCCGTGTCCCGGGCCTCCTCGAACTCGTTGTGCTCCAGGTGGTCCTTGCCCTGCCGCACCAGGGCCTGGAATTCGGACTGGGGCTCCAGGGTGAAGGCCAGCTTCTCCACCAGCACGTTGGCCGAGACCGGCTTGGTGATGAAGTTGCTGGCCCCGGCCTCGTGGTACTGGGCCAGGCCGGCGGCCGAGACCTCCATGGACAGGATGATGACCGGGAAGTCCCGGTAGGTCTGCCGGAGCCACTTGAGCACGCGCGCCGTGGACTCCCCGCGCACCACGCGCTCCATGAGGATCGCCGGACGCCGGCCCTGGCGCGCCAGGTCCTCGATCTCGCGCACGGCCTGCTGCACCGAGTTGGCGGAGCGGACGAGTTCGCCGGACAGGCCGAGGTCCACGTGCAGGGTGGTGCGCACGGTCTGGAAGAACGACTTGTCCTCGCCCACCACGTAGAAGAGTCCGGACTTCTTCTCCACGAAGTCGTAGATGCAGTCCGAGTAGCGGACGATGACCACCTCGCTCTCCTTGAGCAGGTAGTACGCCTTGGTCTCGGTCCGCTTCTTCTTCTCCAGCTCGTCGAGTTCGGGCTGCGAGGACTTGACGATGTAGACGTTCTTCACGCTGGGCCGCCCGTGGTTGAGCGCCGTGCGCCGCAGCGTCCGGCCGGCGGGGGAGGGCTGCGGCGCGGGGACGGGATGGCCTGCCCGGATGGGGAGGCGCGCCAGTTTGCAAAATACGCGCTTCCGCGGCGCGTGGCAAGGCCGGGCGAGTCTCAGGGGGCGGGCGCTGAGGCGTCCCTGCGGCGCGGGCCTTCCCACAGGGAATACAGCAGGAGCATGCAGGCGAGCTTGGCGCTGCGGAAGGGGACCTTGCGTTCGGGGCGCAGGCCGATGCGCTTGGCCAGGTCCGGGGCGGCGGTGAAGACGCCCGCCCGGTATCCGGCGCAGGAGCGCTTGAGGAAGTCGCCCAGGCCCTGGTAGACGCCGCCCAGCTCGGCCGCGTCGCCCAGGCGCTGGCCGTATTCCGGGTTCACCAGCACCGCGCCCGGCCCGTCGGGAACGGGCGTGTCCCGGAAGTCGCACAGCGCGAACTCGATGTCCGCCTCCACCCCGGCCTGGCGGGCGTTGGCCCGGGCCGCCTCCAGGGCGGCGGGGTCGTGGTCCGTGGCGATGATCCGGCCCCTGGCCCGGGGCAGGATCTCCTGCCGCGCCTGCCGCCGCAGGTCCTCCCAGGCCGCGGGATCGAACTCCCTCAGCCAGCGGAAGGCGAAGTCCTCGCGCAGGAGCCCGGGCGCGATGTTGCGGGCCATGAGCGCGGCCTCGATGGCCAGGGTGCCGCTGCCGCACATGGGGTTCACGAGATGGGTCGCCGGGTCCCAGCCCGCGGCCCGGAGCACGGCCGCGGCCAGGGTCTCCTGCATGGGCGCGCTGTGCGGGTGCAGCCGGTAGCCCCGGCGGGGCAGGGGGATGCCCGAGGTGTCCAGGTGGAGTTCGGCCTTGGGGCCGCGCCAGTACAGGAACAGCGTCACGCCGCGTCCCTGGTCCGGCCCGGAATCCGGCCGCCGGCCCGCCTTGGCCGCGAAGCGGTCGGCCACCGCGTCCTTGACCCGCAGGTTGGGGAAGCGGGTGTCGCGGATGGAGGGGTGCTCCACCGCGCTGTGCACCGAGAAATACCCGTCCGGGGCGAAGATCTCCTCCCAGGGCAGGGCGTTCACCTCGCGGTACACCATGTCCGGGTGCATGGCCCCGAAGCGCTTGAGCCGGTAGTGGACCCGGTGTCCGCAGCGCAGGCGCAGGTTGAGGCGCAGGCAGTCGGCCAGGGCGCCGGTGGAGCGCACTCCGGCCTCCATCTCCGCGGCCTCGTAGCCCATCTCCCGCATCTCCTGCGCCACCCAGGGGGCCAGGCCCTTGGGGCAGGAGACGAGCAGGGCGCTTTCTCGGGCGAGGGTGAACACGGGGGACTCCGGGTCGCGTGATGGCGGAGGTTCGGGCGGGGCCGTCCCGGGACGTCCGGGGCAGGCGGCCGCAGACGTAAGGGCGGCGCCCAACGGATTCATAGCCGCGCCGCGGCCGCAGCGCAAGCCGCGCCGGCCTCCCCGGCCCGACTTGCCGGCGCGGCTGTCCCCCGTCTTGACAGCCCGAGGGCTGTAAGCTTACTGGATTCCAGCATTTTCAGGCCTCTTGGGACAGCCCGCCCGCAACACCAGCCACGCCAGGAGACCCCATGCCCAGACGCGACGACATCGAGAAGGTCCTCATCATCGGCTCCGGGCCCATCGTCATCGGCCAGGCCTGCGAGTTCGACTACTCCGGAACCCAGGCCTGCAAGGCCTTGCGGAGCCTGGGTTACCGCATCGTCCTGGTCAACTCCAACCCGGCCACCATCATGACCGACCCGGGACTCGCCGACAGCACCTACGTGGAGCCCCTGGACCCCGACACCCTGGCCGAGATCATCGCCAAGGAGCGGCCCGACGCCCTGCTGCCCAACCTGGGCGGCCAGACCGGCCTGAACCTGACCTCGGAGCTGCACCGCCGGGGCGTCCTGGAGAAGCACGGGGTGCGGGTCATCGGGGTCAACATGGAGGCCATCGAGCGCGGCGAGGACCGGCTGGCCTTCAAGGAAACCATGGCCCGGCTGGGAGTGGAGACCGCGCGCAGCGAGATCGCCAACAGCCTGGAGGAGGCCGAGGCCAGCGCGGAGCGCCTGGGCTTTCCCCTGGTCATCCGGCCGGCCTACACCATGGGCGGCACCGGCGGCGGGCTGGTGTACAACCTGGAGGAGTTCCGCACCATCGTGGCCCGCGGCCTCTCCGCCAGCCCGGTGCGCCAGGTGCTGGTGGAGGAGTCGGTGCTCGGCTGGGAGGAGCTGGAGCTCGAGGTGGTGCGCGACGCCAAGGGACAGAAGATCACGGTCTGCTTCATCGAGAACGTGGACGCCATGGGCGTGCACACCGGGGACTCCTTCTGCACCGCGCCCATGCTGACCATCGCCCCGGACCTCCAGGCCCGGCTGCAGAAATACGCCTACGACATCGTGGACGCCATCGAGGTCATCGGCGGGACCAACGTCCAGTTCGCCCACGATCCCCGGACCGGCCGGGTGGTGGTCATCGAGATCAACCCCCGCACCTCCCGCTCCTCGGCCCTGGCCTCCAAGGCCACGGGCTTTCCCATCGCCCTGGTCTCGGCTCTGCTGGCCGGCGGCCTGACCATGGACGAAATCCCCTACTGGCGCGACGGGACCCTGGAGAAGTACACCCCCTCGGGGGACTACGTGGTGGTCAAGTTCGCGCGCTGGGCCTTCGAGAAGTTCAAGGGCGTGGAGGACCGGCTGGGCACCCAGATGCGGGCCGTGGGCGAGGTCATGAGCATCGGCAAGACCTACAAGGAGGCCCTGCTCAAGGCCATCCGGGGCCTGGAGAACGGACGCTGCGGCCTGGGCTTCGCCCGGGACTTCCACGCCAAGAGCCTGGACGAGCTCATGCACCTCCTGCGCCAGCCCTCCAGCGAGCGGCAGTACGTCATGTACGAAGCCCTGCGCAAGGGCGCGTCGGTGCAGGACCTCTACGCCCTGACCCACATCAAGCCCTGGTTCATCGAGCAGATGAAGGAGCTGGTGGAGCTGGAGGAGAGGCTTCTGGGCTTCAGGGGCGCGCTGCCGCCCGACGAACTCCTGGTCCAGGCCAAGAAGGACGGGTTCGGGGACCGCTACCTCGCGCAGATCCTGCTGGTGCCCGAGCGGCGCATCCGGGAGCGCCGCAAGGCCATCGGCCTGGCGGCCACCTGGGAGCCGGTGCCCGTGAGCGGGGTGGAGAACGCGGCCTACTACTACTCCACCTACAACTCCAGCACGCCCTTCCCCAAGAGCGGCCGGCGCAAGATCATGGTCCTGGGCGGCGGACCCAACCGCATCGGCCAGGGCATCGAGTTCGACTACTGTTGCGTGCACGCGGCCTTCGCCCTGCGGGACCAGGGGTACGAGACCATCATGGTCAACTGCAACCCCGAAACCGTGTCCACGGACTACGACACCTCGGACACCCTCTACTTCGAGCCCCTCACCGTGGAGGACATCCTGGCCATCTACGAGCACGAGCAGCCCGAGGGGGTCATCGTGCAGTTCGGCGGCCAGACGCCCCTGAACATCGCCCAGGAGCTGGCCGCGGCCGGGGTGCGGATCCTCGGCACCTCGCCGGACACCATCGACCTGGCCGAGGACCGGGACCGCTTCCGGCAGGTCATGCGCCGGCTGGACATCCCCGAGCCCGAGTCGGGCATGGCCGTGACCCTGGCCGAGGCCTGCGGGATCGCCGAGCGCATCGGGTTCCCGCTCATCGTGCGTCCCTCCTACGTGCTGGGCGGCCGGGCCATGGAGGTGGTCCACGACCTGGACATGCTGCGCGAGTATTTCGCGGCGGCGGCGGACGTGACTCCCGAGCGGCCCATCCTCATCGAGCAGTTCCTGGCCCACGCCATCGAGGCCGAGGCCGACGCCATCGCCGACGGCCGGGACGCCTTCGTGCCCGCGGTCATGGAGCACATCGAGCTGGCCGGGGTGCATTCCGGGGACTCGGCCTGCGTGATTCCCCCGGTGAGCATCCCCCACGCGCTCATCGACACCATCGAGGAGTACACGCGCAAGATCGCCATCGCCCTCGAGGTGAACGGGCTCATGAACATCCAGTACGCCATCGCAGACAACCGGGTGTACGTGCTGGAGGCCAATCCCCGGGCCAGCCGGACCGTTCCCCTGGTGAGCAAGGTCTGCGACATCCCCATGGCCCGCCTGGCCACCGAGGTCATGCTCGGCAAGAAAGTCGCGGACCTTCGGCTCGCGCGCAAGGCCGTCCCCCACTTCGGGGTCAAGGAGGCGGTGTTCCCCTTCAACATGTTCCCGGAGGTGGATCCGGTGCTGGGCCCGGAGATGCGCTCCACGGGCGAGGTCCTGGGCCTGGCCGGGAACTACGGCCTGGCCTTCTACAAGGCCCAGCAGGCGGCCAACTCCAGGCTGCCGGACGCCGGCGCGGTGCTCGTCAGCGTCAAGGTCACGGATCCGCTGACCGGCGCCGAGGTCCTGGAGGTGGGGCGGCGCTTCACGGAGTTGGGCTTCACCCTTCTGGCCACCGAGGGCACCTGCCGGTTCCTGGCCGACAACGGCGTGCCCGCCACGCGCATACTCAAGGTCTACGAGGGCCGGCCGAACATCGTGGACGCCATCAAGAACGGGGAGATCCAGCTCGTGGTCAACACGCCCGTGAGCCGGCTTTCGGCGCACGACGACTCCTACATCCGCAAGGCGGCCATCAAGTACAGGATCCCCTTCGTGACCACCACCGCCGCGGCCATCGCCGCGGCCAAGGGCATCGCGGCCAGCCGCGCCGGACGCGGCCAGGTGCGCAGCCTGCAGGAGTACCACGCGGGCCTGTCCGGCTAGGGCCTCGTCCCGTTCCGCAGGATCACGCCGGCCGCAGGAGCTCTCCCGGGCTCCTGCGGCCATTTTTCATGGAGAAGAAAACGCTCCGCCATGCGGGGGGCTTTTCCATAAAAAACAGGCCCGCCCCGGTCTGCCGGAGCGGGCCTGTGTGCGGCTTGGCTGAAGCAGGGACTACTGCTTCTTCTCTTCCTTCTGCTCGGCCTTGGGCTCCTCGGCCTTCTTCTCCTCGGCGGGGGCGGCGGCGGGGGCGGCGGGCTCGGCCTTGGCCTCGTCCTGCTTCTCCTCGGGCTTCCACTTGATGTCCATGGCGTTCATGGCCTCGATGACGCCCTTGGTCACGTCCGCGTCGGGGGAGAACGACACCGCGCTCTCCTTGGTCAGGATGAGGGCGTAGTTGTTCTTGGTCCGGAACTCCTCCACGGCCTTCTGGAACGCCTCGTTCAGGATGGTCACGATGCGGCCCTGCTCCTTGCCCACCGTGGACTGGTACTTCATGAGCGTTTCCTGGAAGCGCTTGGAGTTCTCTTCCTTGGCCTTCTGGTCCTTGCTGTCGTCCTGCATGTCCTTCTGGGCCTGCATCACCTCGGCCTGCAGGGACTTGCTCATGGTCTGGAGGTACTGGGTGGCCTCGGTGGCGGCCTTGCAGTTGGTGTAGACCTCGTTGGGGTCAACCACGCCCACCTTGGGAGCCTTGGGGGCTTCCTGGGTGCAGGCGGCGGCCAGGGCGGCCAGGCAGAGAACGGTCGTCAGCACGAGCTTCTTCATTGGCGTCTTGCTCCGGTACGTGAGTTTTTTCCATCCCCTGCGTGGGGCGGTCCGAGAAAAATGCCTGTCTACCCCCCGCCCGGGGGAAAGGCAAGCCCCGCTCCCGCCTCCCTTCACCTTTTCGCGTTGTCCTTCCTCCGGGTTGCCATTGGCCGCTTTTGGTGACATGAGCGAACCGGGAGGGTGCGCCCGCCCCCTACTTCCTGAGGAGAACGCCATGATGACACCTTCCCGCTCAGGCGGACGCTACGACGTGATCGTGGTCGGCGCCGGCCCGGCCGGCCTCTTCGCCAGCTATTTCCTTTCCCGGCATTCCAAGCTCAAGGTCCTGCTCCTGGACAAGGGCAAGCAGACCGCCAACCGCTCCTGCCCCATGGACGTGTCCGGGGAATGCCTGCACTGCCGCCCCTGCAACATCCTCTCCGGCGTCGGCGGGGCCGGCCTCTATTCCGACGGCAAGCTCAATTTCATCCACGTCCTGGGCAAGACCGACCTCACCCAGTTCATGCCCGAGGACGCGGCCCGCGACCTCATCCGCGAGACCGAGGACATCTTCAACAGCTTCGGCATGGACGGCCCGGTCTACCCCACGGACATGGACGCCGCCCGGGCCATCCGCAGCCGCGCCCGGCGCGCCGGGGTCAACCTGCTCATCATCCGGCAGAAGCACATGGGCTCGGACCGCCTGCCCGGCCACATCGGCCGCATGGCCGAGGCCATCCGCTCGGCCGGGGTCACCATCCACACCTCGGAGGAGGTGCGCGACCTCCTGGTGGAGAACGGCCGGGTGGCCGGCGTGACCACCAGCCGCGCCGACTACCAGGCCGACAACGTGATCCTGGCCCCGGGCCGGGTGGGCGCGGAATGGGTTTCGGGCCTGGCCCGCTCCCTGAACCTGGGCCTGTCCCAGCGCGGCATCGAGGTCGGGGTCCGGGTGGAGGTCCACCGCGACATCATGCAGGAGATCACCGACGTGATCTACGACCCCACCTTCTTCATCCAGACCGCCAAGTACGACGACCTCACCCGCACCTTCTGCACCAACCCCGGCGGGTTCGTGGCCCTGGAGAACTACCAGGACTTCGTGTGCGTCAACGGCCACGCCTACCTGGACAAGAAATCCGACAACACCAACTTCGCCTTCCTCTCCAAGGTGGTGCTCACCGAACCGGTCACCGACAATCAGGCCTACGGCGAGTCCCTGGGCCGGGTGGCCTCCCTCATCGGCGGCGGCAAGCCCATCCTGCAGCGGTTCGGCGACCTCACCCGGGGCCGGCGCAGCACCCCGCAGCGCATCAAGAACTCCACCATCCGGCCCACCCTCAGGAACGCCACCCCGGGCGACATCGCCATGGCCCTGCCCGAGCGCATCGTCACCAACGTCATCGAGGGCCTGGAGAAGCTCAACGACGTGGTGCCCGGCGTGGCCAACGACGAGACCCTGCTCTACGCGCCGGAGATCAAGTTCTTCGCCACCCAGGTGGACACCTCGAACGACCTGGAAACCCAGGTCCCCGGCCTCTACGTGGCCGGCGACGGCCCGGGCGTGGCCGGCAACATCGTGTCCGCCGCGGCCACCGGCCTCATCCCGGCCAAGGCCATCATCGCCAGGAGCCGGGGCTAGCGCCCCCCCGCCTAGCCCTCGCCGCGCTTCTCGTAGCTGGCGATGAGGTCTTCCAGGTCGACCTCCTCGGTCACGTCCAGGACGTCCGGCTCCCGGCCCGGACGGGACGCCGCGGCGGACGCGGCGGGATGGGAGGGCAGGCCGGCGTCGTAGTCGATGAGCGGCGACAGGTGGGTGGGCTCGGGCGCGGTCTCGGGCGAGGGCTTGAAGCACGCCGAGGGCGGGGTGAAGACCTTCTTCTGGTCCAGGAAGTCGGTGCGGTAGCGGGCGAAGGTGAACATGCCCTGGGCCTTGTTCATCTCCAGGGCGCTCTCGATCTGGGTGAGGCGGTTCTCGCGGATGAGGCTGCGCAGGGCCGGGGTTCCCCTGGCGATGGACAGGGACGGCGCGCGGAACCCCTGGCGCTCCAGGAACACGAGTTGCTGCACCACCACCCCGGCCAGGCAGGTGGAGAGCTGGAACCGGACGAATTCCTGGGATTCCGGGGCGAAGGCGTTGCACATGCGGTACACGGCCTCCTCCACGGTGGCGGCGTGCAGGGTGGCGAAGACCAGATGGCCCGACTCGGCGGCGTTCAGGGTGAGCCGGATGGTTTCGGCCCGGCGCAGCTCTCCCACCACGATGACGTCCGGGGCCTGGCGCAGGACGTCGAGGAGGCCCTGTTCGTAGGACGGGAAATGCACGCCGTGCTCGCGCTGCTCCACAAAGGAGCGCAGGGAGGGCATGCGGTACTCCACCGGGTCCTCCAGGGTGACGATGTGGGCGGCGCGGGTGCGGTTGATCTCGCCCACCAGGGCGGCGATGGTGGTGGTCTTGCCGCTTCCGGTGGCGCCGCAGAACAGGACCAGGCCGGAACGCAGCGCGGCGAGATCCTTGAGGTCGGGCAGGAGGTTGAGCTGCTCCAGGGAGGGGACCTCGCCGGGCAGGAACCGTACGGCCAGGGACAGGCCGCGCAGCGTGCTGAAGATGTTCAGGCGCAGCCTGGCCCCCTGCAGGGAGAGGGCCAGGTCCACGGACCAGCGGTGCCGCAGCGCCCCTTTCTGGCGCGGGTTGAGCAGGCCTCCGGCAAGCTGGTCCACTTCCTGGGGGCTGAACACCACGTCCTTCTGGACGAAGAGCCGGCCGTGGCGGCGGCAGACCGCCGGATGGCCGCCGGCCACGTGCAGGTCGGATATCTCCTGGGCCAGGCAGGCCTTGACCAGTTTCCTGAACTTCTCCACCCCTGTCTCCTCCTGCGGACCGCGCTCCCCAGGTTCGGCCGTGTAGCAGCCGTCGGGAGCGGTGTACAGCCGGTCGCCGGTCGCCCTTCTGACAAGCGCGCCTGGATGCCGCTTTATTTTTTTTCCGAAGCATCCTATTCACGGGAAACCGTCGCCGATACAGGCCCAGGATGCAAAACGCGGCAAGCCATCCTGGGCCAAGGGGTGTATCGAAATCATGCGTCTGACGCCATCGTATTGCAGCACGATTCTCGGCCTGCTGCTGTGTCTCTCCATCCTCGCCGGCAACGCCGCGCCCGCACGGGCCGGGGACCGGGACGTGGTGCTGGGCATGTCCGCGGCCTTCACCGGCCCGTCGCGGGGCCTGGGCATCGAACTCTACCGCGGGGCCATGGCCTACTTCCGGCACGTGAACGACAACGGCGGGCTGTTCGGCCGCAAGCTGGCCATCCGGGCCATGGACGACGGCTACAACCCCGGCCCGGCCATCCTGAACACCATCCAGTTCATCGAGCAGGACGACGTGCTGGCCCTGTTCAACTATGTGGGCACCCCCACCGTGACCCGGGTCCTGCCCCTGCTCAAGAAATTCGAAGACCGCCACATCCTGCTCCTGTTCCCCTTCACCGGGGCCGAACCCCAGCGCCAGCCGCCTTACGACGCCTTCGTGTTCAACCTGCGCGCCTCGTATCTCCAGGAGACGCGGGCCCTGGTGGACCGGCTGGTGTCCCTGGGCCGCACGCGCATCGCCATCTTCTACCAGGTGGACGCCTACGGCCGCAGCGGCTGGCACGGGGTGCAGCGGGCCCTGGCCGGCCACGGGCTGTCCATCGCGACCGAGGCCACCTACCGCCGCGGGGCGAGCTTCGCCGACTCCATGGCCGAGCAGGTGCGCATCATCGCCCAGGCCGAGCCGGACGCGGTGGTCTCCATCGGCTCCTACGAGGCCTGCGCAGCCTTCGTGCGCGACGCCCGCAACGCGGGGCTGACCGCGCCCATCGCCAACATCAGCTTCGTGGGCAGCCAGAACATGGTGAACCTGCTGCGCAAGGCCGGGGAAGAAGGCCGGCGGGACTATTGCGGCGGCCAGATCATCACCCAGGTGGTGCCCACCTACGAGGACCTGTCCCTGCCCGTGGTGGCCGAGTACCGGGAGCTCATGGACCGCTATGCCGACACCCCCCTGCCCGCCCCGGCCCTGGCCTCCAACCCGCCGTACCCCCCCCTGCGCTACAGCTTCACCAGCTACGAGGGCTTCCTGAACGCCAAGGTCCTGGTCGAGGCCCTGCGGGCGTTCGGCCGCACGCCCCGCCGGGAGGACATGCGCCTGGTCCTGGAGTCCTTCACCTCCGGAGACATCGGGATGGGCATCCCGGTTTCCTTCGGACCGCAGCGCCACCAGGGGCTCGACGCGGTCTATTTCACCACCGTTCACGAGTATTCGGTGGTCCCGATCAGGAACTGGTCGGAGTGGGGCAAGTGAGGCTCTCCAGCCTGCACGCCCGCATCCTGGTGGTCACCCTGGTCATCTTCGGGGTGGTGGCCACCCTCTCGGCGGTGCTGACCATGATCATCCTGCGCCGCCACCTGACCGACGAATACGTGAGCAAGGGCACGGCCATCGCCGGCAGCATCGCGGCCCAGGCCGTGGACCTCATCCTGAATCGGGACCCGGCCACCGTCCAGGCGGCCATGGACGAGTATCTCCAGATCGAAGGCGTGGCCTTCGTCTACGTGAGGGACGACACCGGCCGCATCATCTCCCACACCTTCACGCCGAAAATACCCGACGAAATGATCAGCCCGCCCGGCGACCCCACCGGCATACGGGTGGTGGAGCACATGGCGTCGCCGGCGATGGGCGACCACATCCACATCACCGCGCCCGTGCTGGCCGGCGCCGCGGGCTATGTCCACGTGGGCATGGACACCTCCATCATCACCCGCCACCTGTGGTCCGCCGGAATGAAGCACCAGGGGCTCATGCTCGCCATCTTCCTGGCCAGCAGCGTCGCGCTGTACCTGCTGGTGAACCGCATCGCCCGGCCGCTCACCGAACTCACCGGGTATGCCGCCCGACTGGCGGCCAAGGACTTCGATGCGCCCATGCGGATCTCCGCGGGCGGCGAGGTGGGCGCCCTGGCCGGAACCATGCGCTTCATGGCCGGGGAGATCTCCGGCCTGGTGGCCGGACTCACCCGGGAAGTGGACCGGGCCACCTCGGACCTCAAACAGACCCTGAGCCGGCTGCAGGCCATCATCGGCGACATGGCCGACGGCCTCCTGGTGCTCGACCAGGACGGACGCATCACTCTGGCCAACCCGGCCCTGGGACAGATGTTCGGCCTGGACCCCGAGGAGTTGCCCGGCCAGGAGGCCGAAGCCCGCTTCGGGGCGGTGGTGGCGGACCTGGCCCACCAGGCCATGGAGGCGCCCGGCCAGGCCGCCGGCGCCGAGGTGGCCCTGGACCGGGGGCGCACCGCCAAGGGCACGGCCACGGCCATCCTGGACCACCCCGACTCGGGCGCTCCCCATATCCGCGGCGCGGTCATCCTCTTCCGGGACATCACCCGGGAGAAGGAGATCGACTCCATCAAGACCGACTTCATCACCACCGTGTCCCACGAGCTGCGCACCCCGCTCACCTCGGTGCTGGGCTTCGCCAAGCTCATCCGGCGCAAGCTGGGCCAGGACGTGTTCCCCCGGCTGCCCGACGGGCGGGAGGACACCCAGAAGGCGGTGCGGCAGGTGAACACCAACCTGCACATCATCTCCACCGAGGGACAGCGCCTCAAGTACCTCATCGACGACGTGCTGGACATCTCCAAGATGGAGTCCGGAAGGGTTGAGTGGCACATGACCCCGTTCAGCCTGGCCGAGGCCGCGGCGGACGCGGCCGCGTCCACCGGCCCCCTCTACCGCAAGAAGCGCCTGGAGTTCGCCAACTCCATCCCCGAGGATCTTCCCGCGATCCTGGGCGACCGGGACCGCGTCATCCAGGTGCTGGTGAACCTCATCTCCAACGCCGTGAAGTTCACTCCTTCGGGCGCGATCCGTCTCTCCGCGGGGACCGACGAGGACCGCGTCGTGGTGCGGGTGGAGGACACCGGGGTGGGCATCGCGCCCGAATACCAGGACCGCATCTTCGAGAAATTCCGCCAGGCCGGGGACACCCTCACCGACAAGCCCAAGGGCACGGGCCTGGGTCTGGCCATCTGCAAGCAGATCGTGGAGCACCACGGCGGCCGCATCTGGGTGCGCAGCGCGCCCGGCGCGGGCAGCACCTTCTTCTTCACCCTGCCGGCGTACCGGGATTCGGGCAGCTCCATCGGCCCGGCCGAGTAGCCCCCTTCCAGCGGAAAGCCCCTGTCCCTGCGCCGGCCCATGGTGTATCATCCGGGCGGCGGCCCCCTTGCCCGCGCCGTCCGCCACGCCGGACAGGGCCGCTGGCGCACGCACCTTTCGCACGGGGAGCGCCGTGAGCAAGATCGACGACATCCTGGGCAGGATAGCGGGACTGGAGCGGGAGCTGGCGCACGAACTGCGCCAGAAGCAGGACGAGTTCCTCTTCACCATCCGCAGAAGGAAGGTCCTCTTCAGCGAGGAGATGCGCCGGCGACACCGGGAGCTTGCCGCCAGGTGGTCGGACTACGTCTACGATTCCGGGGTGATGATCATCCTGACCATCCCGGTCATCTGGGCCGCGCTCGTCCCGGCGATCATCCTGGACGCGGTGGTCGCCGCCTACCAGTGGACGTGCTTCCCCATCTACGGCATCCCGCGGGTGCGGCGCAGCGACTACGTGGTCATCGACCGCCACGCGCTGCAGTACCTCAATCTCATCGAGAAAATGAACTGCGTCTATTGCGGCTACTTCAACGGGGTGATGTCCTACGTGCGCGAGGTGGCGGCCCGGACCGAGCAGTACTGGTGCCCCATCCGCCACGCCCGGCCGGTGAAGTCGGTGCACGGCCGCTACCAGCACTTCTTCGCCTACGGCGACGCGGAAGGCTACCGGAGCCGGCTGGCCGAGGTCCGCAGGCGGTTCGACGACGTGCGGGAAGAAACGGACGGGAACCCCCCGGCCGAGACCTGAGGCGTCCCGCTCAGCGCTTGCGCAGCACCCGCCGGTCGCCCACCCGGACCGTGACCTTCTCCTTGTCCAGGTACTCCAGGAAGGGGATGGCGTACTTGCGGGTCAGGCCCCCCACCTCCTTGAACTCGGGCGCGCCCATGTCCTCGTGGCTGGTCAGGTAGTCCACCACCCGCCGCCTGAGGTCGGCCAGGATCGGGGCGTGGAAGTACATGTCCTCCTTGACCTTCACCAGGTCCCCCTGCTCCTGGAGCAGCTTGAACACCGGCGCGGCCTCCTTGAAGGACACTCCCAGCGGCCCCAGCACGTCGGGCACGTTGGGAGGGGCCTGGCCGCCCTTGGCGTAGGCGTCCAGGATGGCCTCGCGCAGCCGGGTCTGGTCCGAGGCCAGGGAGACCTTGTGTCCGGCCAGGCGCAGGAGCTCGGCCTCGGCCTCCGCCTGGCCGGCCTTGAGGAGCCGCTCCAGCACCAGGTGGAAGAGCTTGTCCGGCAGGCCCCGGCCCCAGGTGGAGGCCAGCTCGCCGCGGCTCACCCCCTGCTTCATGGGCTGCCGGGCGTGGAAATCCGCCAGGTGGGACAGGAGCCCCGCGGCCAGGGACTCCACCACCTCGCCCGCGGCCAGGACGCGCTCCTCGCGGTCGAAGAGGAAGGCCCGGCCCTTGCTGAGGAGCGAGGACATCATCTTGTCCAGGGCCTTGGACTCCAGGTCGGTCATGGTCATGAGCCGGGCGAAGGCGAGCCCCTCCGGCCCGGCCAGGGCGAGCTGGGCCAGGACCACGTCCTCGGGGTCGCTCCCGGCCAGGCGGGCCAGCAGGGCCTGGGCCTCGGGATTGAAGCGCCTGGTCTTGCGGCCCGCGGGATTGACCACCCGGCCGCCGGCGATGGTGCGCAGCGGGGAAAAGGAGCGCACCACCACCCGGTCGCCCCATACCCCCACCAGGGGTTCGGTGAACCGCGCCTGGCAGACGCAGGTCTCGCCCGGGGCCAGGGCCTCCCGGTCCAGGAAGTGGAGCCGGGCCAGGACCTCGCGGGTCCCGTGGTGGAAATGCACCTCCTTGCGGTGCTTGAGCTCCTTCCTGGCCGAGGGCAGAAGCGTCAGCTCCAGGTCCCAGACCAGGCTGGGGAACAGCGTGCCCGGCCGGGCCAGCACGTCGCCGCGCGCGACCTGCTCCACTTCCAGGCCGGCCAGGTTCACCGCGGTGCGGCGGCCGGCCGCGGCCTCCTCGGCCGTGGCGCCGTGGGACTGGAGCCCGCGCACCTTGGAGGCCAGGCCCCCGGGATAGAGCAGCACGTCGTCGCCCACCTTGAAGCTGCCCGAAACCAGGGTGCCGGTAACCACCGTGCCGTGGCCGCGCATGGTGAAGACCCGGTCCACGGGCAGGCGCACCAGGTCCGAGCGGCGGCGCGGGGCCAGGGTCCCGGCCAGGCGCTCCAGTTCGGCCTTGAGCGCGTCCAGGCCCGCGCCGGTATGGGCGGACACCGGCAGCACCGGCGCGCCCTCCAGGAAGGCGCCCGCCAGGAATCCGCGCACGTCTTCGGTCACCATGTCCAGCCAGTCCGGCTCCACCATGTCCGCCTTGGTGAGGGCCACCAGGCCGTGCTTCACCCCGAGCAGGGTGCAGATCTCCAGGTGCTCGCGGGTCTGGGGCATGACCCCCTCGTCCGCGGCGATGACCAGGAGCACGAAATCCACTCCGTGCGCGCCGGCCACCATGTTCTTCACGAAGCGCTCGTGCCCGGGCACGTCGATGACCCCCAGCCGGCCGCCGCCGGGCAGGTCCAGGAAGGCGAAGCCCAGCTCGATGGTGATGCCGCGCTTCTTCTCCTCCACCAGGCGGTCGCAGTCGATGCCCGTGAGGGCCTTGACCAGGGTGGTCTTGCCGTGGTCGATGTGCCCGGCGGTGCCCATGATGACGGGCATGGACGCCTCCTTGACGAGGAATGAGGGGGAAGCCGCGCCAAAGGCGGCAGGCCGCGCCGAAGGTCCCTGTTCTAGGGGAAAAACAGCCCAGGCTCAAGGCCGGGCCCAGGGCGCGGCCCAGCCCGCGCCCGTTGCGGCGCCCAGGGCGATCAGAACCTCCCCTTTGATATGGGCGGTTCTGGCTGTCGCGGCCGGGCCGGGCGTTTGACAGCCCCGGCCCCGTGGTGCGAATTCCGGACATGGACTGGCAGCGGATCATCGCCCACCTGGACATGGACGCCTTCTTCGCCTCGGTGGAGATCGCCGACGAGCCCTCGCTGGAGGGAAAGCCGGTGATCATCGGGGCCAACCCGCGCGGGGTGGTGTCGGCCGCGTCCTACGAGGCGCGGAAGTACGGGGTGCATTCGGCCATGCCGGTGATGCGGGCGCGCAAGCTCTGCCCGCAGGGGGTGTTCCTGCCCGGCCGCCACCGCCGCTACGGCGAGGTCTCCCGGGTCATCTTCGGCCTGCTCCGGGACCTGGTCCCGGTGGTGGAGCAGACCTCGGTGGACGAGGCCTACCTGGACCTGACCGGCACCCGCCGCCTGCTGGGGCCGCCCGAGGCCGCCGCGGCCATGCTCAAGGCCCGCATCAGGGAGGCCGCCGGCCTGACCGGCTCGGTGGGCCTGGCCCCGGTGAAGTTCGTGGCCAAGATCGCCTCGGACTTCGACAAGCCCGACGGCCTCACCGTGGTCCGGCCCGGCGAGGTGGCGGCCTTTCTCGCGCCGCTGCCGCTCGGAAAGATACCCGGGGTGGGTCCCAAAATCCGCGACCACCTGGCCGGGCTCGGGGTGCGCACCATCGCCGAGACCCTGTCCCGGGGCCGGGAGCTCCTCGTGTCCGAACTGGGCGACAACGCCGGGCAGTGGCTCTGGGAGCGGGTGAACGGCAGTGACGACCGGCCGGTGGAGCCCGGGGGCGAGCCCAAGAGCATGGGCGCGGAGAACACCTTCGAGCGCGATACCCGGGATCCGGCGGAACTGGGCCGCTGGCTGGCGCTGCAGGCCGAGCGGGTGGGGCGGGAGCTGCGCGCCGAGGGCTTCTTCGGCCGCACCGTGACCCTCAAGTACAAGTACGCGGACTTCGCCCAGCATACCCGCAGCCGCACCCTGGAGGAGTCCACCCAGGCCACCGAGGACATCCTGGCCGCGGCCCTGGCCCTGCTTTCCGGGGTGCCCCTGGAGCGGGAGCTGCGGCTCATCGGCCTGTCCGTGTCCAACCTGGACCGCCTGGGACCGCGGCCGCGCCTGCTCCCGGATCCGGCGGCCGAGCGTCGCGGCAAGCTCGACGCGGCCCTGGACGCCATCGGCGAGAAGTTCGGCCGGAAGGCGGTGCGCCGCGGCCGGGTCTTCGGGTTCAAGGATTGACCGCTTCCCGGCTCCGGGGCATACGGGGGAGCATGCGCAAGGCCCGCGCCGGGCGCGGCCCCATGGGGCCGGAGCGCATGCCCGCCGGAATCGTGGCCTGCCGGGGCGCCTCGCGCTGCGCGCAGCCCGGGCCAACTTCCCCGGACCGGCCGGAACCGGCCCGGACCGCCTCTGGGCGGGCTTGATTTCCCGGGCCGGGGAGGATACCCCGGCCGTGCGTCCGGGACAAAAAAACGGGGCGACGCCTGACGGCATCGCCCCGGGAATCTCGGTGGGGTGGCTGGAGGGACTTGAACCCTCGCCCTTCAGGGCCACAACCTGACGCGCTAACCAACTGCGCCACAGCCACCACAGAGGGGAGAACTTCTACCCGCGAAACCAGCCGCGGTCAAGAGAACAATTCGCACTTTCAGGAAGGAACATGGACAAGCTCATCATCCAAGGCGGCCGGCCCCTGCACGGCCGCATCCGGGTCAGCGGCTCCAAGAACGCGGCCCTGCCCATCCTCTTCGCCGCCCTGCTGGTGGACGGCGAGATCGCCTACCGCAACGTGCCCCGGCTGGCGGATATCCGCACAACCCTGAAACTCCTTGAGATTCTTGGCTGCGAAACCAGCTTCGAGGGCAACGAGGCCCGGGTGATGCCGGGCAGGCTCAAGTGCGAGGCCCCCTACGAGCTGGTCAAGACCATGCGCGCCTCGGTGCTCTGCCTGGGACCGCTCATGGCCCGGCTGGGCGAGGCCAAGGTGGCCCTGCCCGGCGGCTGCGCCATCGGCGCGCGTCCGGTGGACATGCACCTCAAGGCCCTGGAGCGCATGGGCGCGGTCTTCGATCTGGAGTCGGGCTACATCCACGGCAAATGCGACCGGCTCAAGGGCGCCTACATCCAGTTCCCCTTCCCCACCGTGGGCGGCACCGAGAACCTGCTCATGGCCGCGGCCCTGGCCGAGGGCGAGACCGTGCTGGACAATGCGGCCCGCGAGCCGGAGATCGTGGACCTGGCGAATTTCCTGAACTTCTGCGGGGCCAACATCTCGGGCCACGGCACCAGCCAGATCCACGTGCACGGGGTGGAGCGCCTGCGCGGCTGCTCCTACCGGATAATGCCCGACCGCATCGAGGCCGGCACCTACCTGGCGGCCGCGGCCATCACCGACGGCGAGCTGGAGGTGGAGCACTGCCCCCTGTTCGAGATGGAGGCCGTGGCCGAGAAGCTGCGGGAGATGGGCATGACCATCGAGGAGCGGGGAGACCTGGTCCTGGCCCGCCGGGGCAACGGCCTGCACGGGGTGGACGTGGTGACCCAGCCCTTCCCGGGCTTCCCCACGGACATGCAGGCCCAGATCATGTCCGTCATGTGCGTGGCCGAGGGGTCGGGCATGATCCGGGAGACCATCTTCGAGAACCGCTTCATGCACGTGCTGGAGCTGGCCCGCATGGGCGCGAGCATCGCCCTGGACGGCCGCACCGCGGTGGTGCGCGGGGTGAAGAGGCTCACGGGCGCCCCGGTCATGGCCTCGGACCTGCGGGCCAGCGCCTCCCTGGTGCTGGCCGGCCTGGCCGCCGCGGGAACCACCGAGGTGGCCCGCATCTACCACCTGGACCGGGGCTACGAGAACATCGAGGCCAAGCTCAAGGCCGTGGGCGCGCGCATCACCCGGGCCAAGGAGTAGGATTTAGGGACGGGGCCTATGACGCGCGACCGGGACGTCTCGATCACCGGGTCCGGGACGTTGCCCGGGTTGCTGTTCTGGGAGGTCCTGTTCGCGGCCTTCGGCCTGGGGCTCTTCCTCCCGGCGCATCCGGCCCCGGCCGCGGCGGCCGGGGGCCTGGCCTGGGTGCTGAGCCGGGGAAGCCTGCGGCGGCTGGAGCACCTGCTCTTCGCGGCCTGCTTCCTGCTCGGCGCGGCCTGGGCCGCGGCCTGGCTCCCGGGGCCTCCCGGCCCGGCGCCGGCCTGGCTGGAGCGGGGCGGCAAGGTTGCGGTGCGCGGGATCGTGTCCGAGGTGGAGCCCCGCGACGCGGGCCGGATCAACCTTTATCTCGAGGACGTGCGCATCGCGCCCCGGGACGGCGGGCCTGAAGAGTCCCTGCCCGGCCGGCTTCTCCTGGCCTGGGACTGGCCCCCGGAGCGTCCCGGCCCGGGCCGGGAGGTCTCGGGCCGGCTGCGGGTCCTGCCCGTGGGCGGGTTCCGCAACCCCGGGACCTGGGACTACGATTTCTACCGCGCCCGGCAGGGGGTGTTCCACCGGGCCTATGCCCGGGGCGGGAAGGACATGGTCCTGGGATCCCCGTCCGAGGGCCGGCTCTGGCGTCTGCGCGAGCATCTGCGCCAGGCGGCGTCGGGGCCGGAGGAGCGTCCCGGCCAGGGCCGCGCCGTGCTCCTGGCCCTGCTGCTGGGCGACCGCTCCCTCCTGGACCCGGCCACCACCGACCTGTTCCGCGACGCCTCCCTGTCCCACAGCCTGGCCCTGTCGGGTCTGCACCTGGGCTTCGTGTGCGGCCTGGGCTTCGGCCTGGCCTGGCTGGCCGGCCGGCTGCGGCCGGGCATCCTGCTGACCGTTCCCCGGCCCCGGCTC
>JBFMHA010000060.1:0-23686 GCA_040753075.1 Thermodesulfobacteriota bacterium | reverse complement strand
GGAGGCGAGGCGATCGAGAGCTTCCGCTGGCTGGACCTGGTGCGCCTGGCCGAGTACCGGTCCCTGGACAAGGGCTACCGGCTGGCGTTCCATTAC
This sequence comes from Thermodesulfobacteriota bacterium, assembly GCA_040753075.1. Taxonomy (GTDB): domain Bacteria; phylum Desulfobacterota; class Desulfovibrionia; order Desulfovibrionales; family Desulfovibrionaceae; genus UBA6814. Next base: position 23,590 of record JBFMHA010000060.1, on the reverse strand, counting down.
CGGGACGGCCATCGGCTGCCCTATGCCGCGATCTACGGCGACGGGGAGGGTTCGCAGGCGTGGACCCTGGGCTACGACCAGGTGGGCAGCCTGAAGGCCGCGGGCGACGAGTCGGGGAGTCTGGTAAAGACGATTGACTATGACAGCTGCTGGCCATGGCCATGCATTCCCATCGGCTTCGTCGGCGGGCTGCGGGACCGGGACACGGGCTTCGTGCGGTTCGGGCGCCGGGGCTGCGCCCCGGACATCGGCCGCTTCGTGGCCCAGGACCCGGCCGGCGGCGCCGCCCCCTCTTCTTCCCTTGGGATTCCCCTCCCTTTCGGATACAAGGCATCCAGCGAGGTGACGCCATGACCACTGCTCCAGCCTTCCTGGCTTCCGAACTCCCGCCCACCAGTCCGGAGGACGCCCGGCTCCACGTGCTGCCGGCGCCCTACGAGGCCACGGTGTCGTATGGCGGGGGGACCGCCGCCGGGCCGGAGGCCATCCTGCGCGCCTCGCAGCAGTTGGAGGTGTTCGACGGCTATTCGCAGCCCGCGGACCTGGGCATCTACACCCACCCGGCCGTGGACTGCGCGGGCGACGCGGAAACCGTGCTCGGCCGCATCGAGGCCGCGGTGTCCTCCATCCTCGACCTCTCCGGCGTCCCGGCGCTCCTGGGCGGCGAGCACACGGTCACGCTCGGGGCGCTGCGCGCTCTCAAGGCCCGCTTCGGGACATTCGGCGTCATCCAGTTCGACGCCCACGCCGACCTGCGCGACACCTACTCGGACACCCCGTACTCCCACGCCTGCGTCATGCGCCGGGCCTGCGAACTGGGGCTCCCCCTGTTCCAGATCGGGGTGCGCGCCATCTCGCCCGAGGAGCTGGCCTTCCGCGCCGCCACCCCCTCCATCGCCCACCTGGACGCGACCCGACTCTGGGAGCAGGGCGTCCCCTCTCCCCTTCTTCCTCCCGATTTCCCCTCCAACATCTATGTCACCTTCGACGTGGACGGCCTGGACAGCGCCCTCATGCCCGCCACGGGCACGCCCGAGCCCGGCGGCCTGACCTGGCGCGAGGCGATCCGCGCCATCCATCTCGCCACCGCCGGCCGCCGCGTGCTGGGCCTGGACGTGGTGGAGCTCGCCCCGGAGCCCGGCCTGCGCCACGCGGAATACACCGCCGCCCGCCTCACCTACATGCTCATGGGCGCAGCCCAGCGCAGCACCAAGTAAAAGGGCGGCTCCGGCCGCCCTTTTCATCGATAGGGTCAAGGGGCTTAGCCCCTTGCGGGTGGGATGCAAGGGAGGCGAGGAGCCTCCCTTGCCGGGGGTGCGGGGGGCGCGCCCCCCCCCCCCCCCCCCCCCCCCCCCCCCCCCCCCCCCCCCCCCCCCCCCCCCCCCCCCCCCCCCCCCCCCCCCCCCCCCCAGCCTACTCCGCGGCCGTGCTCACGCCCGCCGCCGCGAAGGACGCCATCTCGTTGTAGATGGCGCAGGCCGAGCGCATGACCGTGAGGGCCAGGGCCGCGCCGGTGCCTTCGCCCAGGCGCATGTCCAGGTGCAGCAGCGGCCGGCCGCCGATGGCGGCCATGATCTTGGCGTGGCCCGGCTCGGCCGAGGCGTGGCTGAAGAAGGCGTAGTCGGCCACGGCCGGGGCCAGCTTCCAGGCGGCCACGTAGGCCGCGGTGGAGATGAACCCGTCCACGGCCACGGCCATGCGGCTCCTGGCCGCGCCCAGGATGAGGCCGGCCAGGGTGGCGATCTCCAGCCCGCCCAGGGCGGCCAGGATGCGCAGGGGGTCGCCCGAGGCCACGGCTTCGGCATTGGCGGCCATACCCCGGCTGATGATCCCGGCCTTGCGGCGCACGGCCTCCGGGGCCAGGCCGGTGCCCGGGCCGGCGACGTCCAGGGGGTCGAGGCCGAGGTAGGCGCAGTAGAGCGCGGTGGAGGGGGTGGTGTTGGCGATGCCCATGTCGCCGGTGCCCAGGCTGCGGAAGCCCTGGGCCGCGGCCTCGCCGGCCAGGTCCGCGCCCAGGAGCAGGGCGGCCAGGCACTGGTCCTCGGTCATGGCCGGCCCCTGGGCCAGGTTGGCCGTGCCGGACGCGACCTTGCGCTGAACCAGGTTGGGATGCGGGTCGAAGCCTCCGCCCAGGCAGCCGGCGTCCACCACCTTCAGGTCGATGCCGTTGGCGCGGGCCAGGACGTTGATCCCTGCGCCGCCGTTCACGAAGTTCAGCACCATCTGGCGGGTGACTTCCTGGGGGAAGAGGGACACGCCCTCGGCGGCCACGCCGTGGTCGCCGGCCACGGTGTAGATGCGGGCCGGGTCCGCGGCGGGCTTTCCGCCGCCGGCGACGAGGGTGAGGCGCAGGGCCAGCTCCTCCAGGCGGCCGAGGCTGCCCTGGGGCTTGGTGAGGTTGTCCAGGTGGGCCTGGGCCGCGGGGGCCAGGCCCTGGTCCACGGGCTCGATGGCCGCGACGAGGGAGTCGAATCGGGTGCGCATGGGTTCTCCTTTGGCGTGAAGCGGTTCGATGTACCCCCGGCCGCGGGTCCTGGCAAGTCCGCCCGGCGGCGGTCTCGCATTGACATGCAGGGCCGAATGGTTAGGTACTGGTCTCCGGAGGCGCGGCCCGGGCGGACTGCGCCGGCCGCCTGCGAACGAACCCGGCCGGGATGACGCCCGGCCGTTTCTCCAAGGAGATGCATCAATGTCGAGCCAGATCAAGACCGGACTGCTCCTGGGCCTGCTCACGGCCCTGATCCTGTTCATGGGGCAGGCGGCCGGCGGCCCGGGAGGGCTGGCCGTGGCCTTTGTGATGGCCCTGGTCATGAACGGGGTGAGCTACTGGTTTTCGGACAAGATCGTCCTGCGCATGTACCGCGGCCGGGAGGTCTCGCCCGCGGACGCCCCGGCCCTGCACCGGATGGTGGAGGAGCTGGCGCAGAGCGCCGGCCTGCCCAAGCCCCGGGTCTACGTGCTGCCCAGCCAGACCCCCAACGCCTTCGCCACGGGCCGCAACCCGTCCCACGCCGCGGTGGCGGTGACCGAGGGCATCCTGCGCCTGCTCAGCCCGGAGGAGCTGCGCGGGGTGCTGGCCCACGAGCTGGCCCACGTGGGCAACCGGGACATCCTGACCCAGAGCGTGGCCGCGGTACTGGCCGGCGTCATCATGCTGGTGGCCAACATGCTCAAGTGGACGGCGATCTTCGGCGGCGGCCGCAGCGACGAGGAGGGCGGCGGCAACCCGGTGGCGGCCATCGCCCTGGCCATCGTGGCCCCCCTGGCGGCCATGCTGGTGCAGATGGCCATCTCCCGCACCCGGGAGTACGAGGCGGACAAGGCCGGGGCGCAGATCTCCGGATCGCCGCAGTCCCTGGCCTCGGCCCTGGGCAAGCTCTCGGCCGCCAGCCAGCACGTCCCCATGCAGGAGGGAAGCCCGGCCACGGCGCACATGTTCATCGTGAACCCCCTGGCCGGCGGCCTGGCCGGCCTGTTCAGCACGCACCCGCCGGTGGAGGAGCGCATCCGCCGGCTGCAGGCCATGGCCTCCATGGGCGGAGGGCGTTAGGCTCCCGACCGGTGTGGGCCAGAACCGGGCTTTTGCGAGATTCACTCATTTCTATCATGAGATACTAACGAATTTTGTGAGGCGGGGTCTTTCATGCGTCGCATCTTTTTCTTGAGTTTCCTGCTGGTGCTGCTCTTTCCCCTGTCCGCCCGGGCCGAGGAGAACCCGCGCCTGACCCCGGTGGTGCGCGCGGTGCAGGCCGTGGCCCCGGCGGTGGTGAACATCACCACCGCCCAGGTGGTGGAGGAGAGCGTGAACCCCTTTGCCGACCTGTTCGCCCAGCAGTTCGGCAACCCCATGCTGCGGGACTTCTTCGGCCCGGGCGGCAAGCGCAAGGTGACGCGGCAGAGCCTGGGCTCGGGGGTCATCATCGACGGCCGGCGGGCCCTGGTGCTGACCAACGCCCACGTCATCGCCGGGGCCTCCAGCATCACCGTGCGCCTGCTGGACGGCCGGGAGTTCGAGGCCGAGCTGCTCGGCTCGGACCCGGACTTCGACCTGGCGGTGCTTCGCCTGGCCAAGGCGGGCAACCTGCCCCAGGCGGCGGTGGGCGCGTCGCGGGACCTGCTCATGGGCGAGACGGTCATCGCCATCGGCAACCCGTACGGGTTCTCGCACACCGTTACCACCGGGGTGGTGTCGGCCACGGGCCGGACCATCCGCTCGGAGCAGGGGACCTTCACCGACCTCATCCAGACCGACGCGGCCATCAACCCGGGCAACAGCGGCGGCCCGCTGCTCAACATCCTGGGCGAGCTCATCGGCATCAACACCGCCATCCAGGCCAACGCCGAGGGCATCGGCTTCGCCATCCCCATCGACAAGGCCCGCCGGGTGGTGGAGGAACTGCTCAGCAAGGGGGCCGTGGCCCACGTGTGGCTGGGCCTGGTGGCCCAGAACCTGGACCAGTCCCTGGCCGGATACTTCGGCCTGCCCAGCACCCGGGGCATGCTCGTCACCGAGGTCTACGACGGCTCTCCCGCGGCCCGGGCCGGGATCAGGCCCGGGGACGTGCTGCTCGCGGTGGAGGGCGTGCATCTGGAGGACCGGGAGCACTACCTCCAGCTCCTGCGCAACTACGTGACCGGCCAGCGCCTGGCCCTGTCCCTGGTCCGGGAGGGCAAGCCGCTCTCGGTGAACGCCGAGGCCGCGGCCTTCCCCATGAGCCGGGTCCCGGAACTGGCGTACGGGCGCTGGGGCATGACCCTGGCCCCGTCCCGGCAGGGAGCCCTGGCCGTGGCCAAGGTGCGGCCGGGCAGCCCGGCCCAGAAGCTGGGCCTGGAGCCCGGAGACCTGGTGCTCAAGCTGGGCGGCATCGTGCTGGAGCGGCCCGAGGACTTCGCCGAGGCCTACGCGCGCTACCGCATGCGCAACAGCCTGTTGCTCCTGGTGGTGCGTGAAGGCCGCCGCTACTACGTGAAGCTCCTGATATAAAATGGTATATCAGAATATGCCAGGAACCGCCGCGAACTCTTGACACCGCAGGACGAAGGGGGCTATCGGGGATTGCCGCCGTTTGCAGGAGCAACGACTCGGTCCGCTCCGGAGGACGCGCCCGGGGCTTTCCCGATGGAGCCCCATGCTTCACGGGCTCTGGGCTCGACTCCTGCAGCGTCAAGAAATTTCGAAACCATCATGGAGGTTGAACATGGGCTACCAAGTGACTGTTGACAACGACAAGTGTGTCGGTGACGGCGAATGCGTTGACGTGTGCCCCGTGGAGGTCTACGAGCTCCAGGACGGCAAAGCCGTGCCGGTGAACATGGAAGAGTGCCTGGGCTGCGAGTCCTGCGTGGAAGTCTGCGAGCAGGACGCCATCACCGTCACCGAGGAATAGCGGACCAATCCGCTGCATGATTTTCAAAGGGAGCGGCGGGCAACCGCCGCTCCCTTTGGCGTATTCTGGGCCAAGCGCCCGACCGCGTCCGCAGCGCCGTTTTCCCGAGCAGCCCTCGACTTCCGTTCCGGACGTCTTACTTCACACATTCAGGCCCGGCCGGCTGCGGCAACCTTCCACCGGAGGCAGGCATGGATTTCGATTTCTCCCCGTTCTTGGCCAAGTACGAACAGATCCGCGCCAACGCGGACAAGGCCTTCGTCCAGGTCAGCGCCGCCCATCCGCAGCAGGTCCGTTGCGGACTGGGCTGCAGCGACTGCTGCCACGCCCTGTTCGACCTCTCCCTGGTGGAGGCCATGGCCCTGAACACCGCGTTCAACGCGAAATTTTCCGGCACGCAGCGCAGCGCCATCCTGGCCCGCGCCGACGAAGCCGAACGCCAGGGCGAGAAGTTCAAGCGCGAGGCCCACAAGGCCCTCAAGGAAGGCCGGCCCACCACCGAGATCCTGGCCCTGATCGCCAAGGCCCGGGTGCGCTGCCCCCTGCTCGGCGAGAACGACACCTGCGACCTCTACGAACACCGGCCCATCACCTGCCGGCTCTACGGCATCCCCACCGACATCGGCGGCGAGGCCCACACCTGCGGCAAGTCCGGCTTCACCCCGGGCCAGCCCTATCCCACGGTCCGGGTGGAAAAGCTCCAGGACGCCCTCATGGCCCTGTCCGCGGAGATGGTCAAAACCATGCCCACGCGCCACCGCAGGATGGCCGACGTGCTGGTTCCGGTGGCCACCGCGCTCATGAACGCCTACGACAAGGAATACCTGGGCCTGGTCGAGCCCAAGGCCGACGCCAAGGCCAAGGCCGCGGCCAAGCCCAAGCCTGCGCCCGCGCCCAGGCCCGCCGCCAGGACCAAGGCCGCAGCCGCCCCGGCCGACTGCTCGGCCTGCGGCCAGGAGCAGGGATCGGACCAGTGCTCCTCCTGCGCCACCATGAACTGGGAGCTGGGGGCCAAACCCGAGGCCCCCAAGGCCAGGGCCGCGTGCAAGGCCAAAGCCGCGCCCAAGAAGGCCGCACCCAAGAAGCCGGCCAAGGGATAGAGCCATGGAGAAGAACGATCCGCAATACGAGGAAGCCAAGCGGACCATGTACGACAAGCTGGCTCCGCGGCGCAAGAAGTTCATCGACAAGATCGGCTACGAGAACTGGGATCCGTACCCGGCGCCCTTCGACCCGCTGGACATCCGCACCGGCGATGACGGCCGCACCATCTCCGACCTGGTGAACCAGTTCCTGCGGGAGCGCGGCGCCCAGTGCAAGGTCTCGGCCGCCTACTGCCGCGGCGTGTCCGAGTTCGCGGCCGGGGTCATCCAGCGCGACGACCGCTTCAAGGGCATGTTCGAATTCGTGCTCTGGTACGCCGAAACCCTTCGCCGCGAAGGCAAGGACACGAACATCTGGGGCTAAGTGCCCCGCAATCTCCCGAGAGGATCCGACATGAGCACCCAGGCCCAGAACGTCGACGAGTACGTCTCCGAACTCAAGCACAAGCTCTCCCTGAACCCGCAGTGCGCCAGCCACCACTACAACCTCGGCCTGGCCTACCTCTCCAAGCGCATGTGGCAGGAGGCCGAGGCCTCGTTCCGCGCCACGGTGGACAACTCGCCCCGCTTCGCCGAGGCCTACGTGCAGCTGGGCGGCATCTGCCTGCAGCGCGGCGACCTGGAAGGCTGCCTCAACTACAACCGCCTGGCCAAGGACTGCCGGCTGCAGTACGCCGTGCCCTGGGCCAACATGGGCTTCTGCCACATCCAGCTCGGCAAGTACGACGAGGCGGTCAAGTGCCTGAAGAAGGCCATCAACCGCGACCCCGAGTTCGTCCAGGCCCACGCCACCCTGGGCTCGGCCCACATCATGGCCAAGCAGTACGACGAGGGCATCGCCGCCAGCCGCAAGGCCCTGGAGCTGGTCCCGGAATTCGGCCCGGCCTGGAACAACCTGGCGGTCGCCGCCATGGACATGGGCGACCCCGCCCTGGCCGTGGAATACGCGGACAAGGCCGTGCAATTCGGCTACGAGCTGGCGCCGGGATTCCAGAAGGAAATCGAGGACGCCCGCAAGAACCTCAAGTAGGCGTCTTGCGGGACGTTCCCGCCGGCGGGCCGCACCGGAAGCCCGTCCGAACCGGGACGCACGAACAGACGGAGCGCACGCCGTGGCCCGCATGCGGGAACTCAAACGCCAGGTCCTGGGCCTGCTCGCCGCCCTCGACTCCGGGGAGCGCCTGCAGCCCATCCTGGCCCTGGACCCCCATGCGGCCACCGGCCCCCTGTTCGCCGCCCTGCTCCACCCCGACCTGCTCACCCGCTGGCGGGCAGTCACCGCCCTGGGCGCAACCACCGCCGCCCTGGCCGACCGCGACCTCGAAGACGCCCGCACCGTCATGCGCCGCTTCATGTGGCACATGAACGAGGAGTCCGGAAACATCGGCTGGGGCATCCCCGAGGCCATGGGCGAAACCATGGCCCGCCACCCGGGACTGGCCCGGGAATACGGCCGCATCCTCTGCTCCTACGTGCGCGACTTCGAGGGCGTGGCCGACTCCACCTGGATCGACCACCCGCCCCTGCGCGCCGGAGCCTGGTGGGGCATCGCCCGCCTGGCCGAAACCCGGCCCGAGATCGCCCGGGCCGCCGTCCCGGACCTGCTGGCCGGCCTGGCCACCGGCCCCCACACCCCGGACTCCCTGGCCCGGGAAACCGACCTGGGCAAGGCCCACATCCTGCTGGCCCTGGCCGCCCTGCGCCCCCCCGAGGCGGGCGGGACGCTCGCCGCCCTTGCCGGCTCAACCACCCCGGTCACCATCTACCGCGACTACCAGCTCCACCCAACCACGCTCGGGGAGTTGGCGCGACTTGGAGTAACGCCATGAAGGACGAACGCGGCCTGTACTACTACCCCTCCCTGCAGAACCGGAGCACGCGCATGTACGTGCGCAAGAACGGGGCAGCCATCGAGTTCAGGCTCTGGAGCTCGGAAGACCCCCGGGTCTGGGACCGCCACGAATGGATCCCCCGCGACGTGGCGGAGAAGGCCATGCAGCACTACACCACCAAGGGCCGCAACCCCCTGGCCCTCTACGACCTCGACATCGCCCTCCGCCTCATAGCGGACGACGAGCGCAACTGAAGCCCGCCTTGCGGAAACGCGCGAAGCAGGGTGTCCAGGCGGCAGTTTCCGGCCTGGACACCCTCGTTTTTTTCTGATCTACTCTGATAATAGGACTCCTTTTTCTTTATTAGAATCGGCAGGTTATCCCCGAAAACAGCGCGTTTCCCGGGGGACCCGCCGGCCCGGGCCAACCTGCCTGAGATTCCCGCGTCCCTGCAGCGGATGTGGCGGAAAGGCGAAATGCAGGCAGGCCGGGAGCAGGGCATGGAACCTCCGGAGGAGTGACGCCGGACGCCCGGGCATGACCGGGGGGACGCCCGCGCACCGCCAGGGAAAGGACATGCAGACCGCCGCGTTGTTCCTGAAGCGACGCTCCATGCGGCGCAACCTCTCGGTAAGCCTGGTGCTGACCATCATGGCCGTGAGCGCGTGCGTGGGCGCCCTGCTCTTCCATTATTCGCATCTGGAGAACGAACGCGCCCTGCATGACAAGGCCGCGGAGATGGCCGGCAACCTGGGCGACATCCTGGGCCTGCCCCTGTGGAACCTGGACGAGATGAGCGTGGCCGGCATCGTGGACGCCTATCTCCAGAACGACATCGTCGCCTCCCTGCGCATCGCCGACACCACGGGCAACATCCGAGCCGGCTTCACCAGGCGGGGAGGGGACGAGGAGGTCGTCACCGCATCACGCCCGGTGGTCCACGAGGCCGAGGTCGTGGGCGAGGTGACCCTGTCCCTGAGCAGACAGCCCCTGCAGCAGGCCCGGAGACAGGCCCTGCTGGTCACGATGCTGACCATGCTCTTCGTCATCCTGTCCGTCATCCTGGCCACGAATGCGTTCCTGGGGAGGTTTCTGTCCGGGCCGCTGGGCAGGCTCACCGCCGGGCTGGAATCCATCGCCAGGGGGGACTACGCCATGCGCCTGGAGCCGTTCAGCCAACTGGAGCTGGCGGCCATCTCCACGCAGGCCAACGCCATGGCCGAGCAGATCCAGAGCCGGGACCGCAAGCTCCGCGAACTGATCGTGGAGTTGGAGCGGCACATCGCCGAACTGAACAGCACCGAGGAGGCCCTGCGGGTCAGCGAGGAGAACTACCGGACCATCTTCGAGAACTCGCTGGAGGGCATCTTCCAGACCACGCCGGCCGGCCGCATTCTCAACGTCAACACGGCGCTGGCAAGGATGCTGGGCTACGACTCCCCGCAGGAGATGATCCAGGCCACCCGAAGCGTGGGCCAATACTATGTCGACCCCGCCCGGAGGGATGCGTTCCTCGCCGCCCTCGCCAAGGCGGGACGGCTCTCGGACTTCGAGGCGCAGCTGCGCACGGTTTCAGGCGAAGCCATCTGGGTCGCCATGTCCTCCCGGATCGTGCGCGCCGAGGACGGCGCAGTCCGGTACATCGAGGGCTTCATGCGGGACATTACCGAAAGCAGGCGGGCCCTGGAGGCCATCCGGCAGGCCAAGGAGGCGGCCGAAACCGCCAGCCGGATGAAGTCCGAGTTCCTGTGCATGGTGTCCCACGAACTCCGGACGCCCCTGACCTCGGTGCTGGGCTTCGCCAAGCAGACGGCCAAGAAGATGCGCAGGGACGTCCTGCCGGCGCTGGAGGGCGGCGAGGGCAAGGCCAGCCGCTCCGCGGGCCAGGTCCTGGGCAACCTGGAGATCATCCGCGGCGAGGCCGAGCGGCTGACGAGGATCATCAACGACGTGATAGACCTGACCAAGCTCCAGGCCGGGTGCGTGGAGTGGAGAACGGAAAGCCTGGACCCGTCCGAGCTGGTGGACAGGGCCCTGGGCGTGGCCAGCCCCTTGGCGGCGCAGAAGAGCTTGAGCCTGCGGGCCGAGTTCGACGGTGATGCCGTCCCGATCAACGGGGATCGAACCTGGCTTGTCCAGGCCCTCGTCAATCTCCTGGCCAACGCGGTGAAGTTCACGGATTCCGGCGAGATCGTCTGCCGGGTGGAGCTGGGAGACGACGAGGTCGTCCTGAGCGTGCGAGATACCGGACGGGGAATAGCGCCGGAAAACCTCGGGATGATCTTTGAACAATTCAAGCAGCTTGGCGACATACTGACGGAGAAGCCCTCAGGCGCCGGGCTGGGACTGGCCATCTGCAAGCAGATCGTGGAGTCCCATGGCGGGCGCATCTGGGCCGAGTCCGAATTGGGCGTCGGGAGCGTGTTCCGGATCAGCCTGCCCCTCGGATGACCGACATCGCCGGGTCGTCAGCCCCGTGAGACAACCCGCACCTCACCTCGCAACGACGTCCAGCGAGGCGGGGCCCGCGCCCTGGCTCTCTTTTTCCTATCCCCCCGCCTGCCGCAGCGCCCAGACCACGGCCACGCCCGCCAGCATGGCGACGAGGAGGTTGCGGGTCTTGAGGGCCAGGCCCAGGGAGACCGCGGCGGCGGCCCATTCCGCCGGGCCGCCGCGGGTGAGGCCGGGGAGGACGATGGAGATGAGCACCGCGCCGGGGATGCCCTGGAGGAAGGCCTCGGCGCGCGGGGTGAGCCGGACCCGGGTGGCGACGAACAGGCCGGCCGCCCGGGTGAGGTAGGTGGCCAGGGCCATGCCCCCGATGGCGAGGATGCTGGACGCGGCGCTCGCCAGCGGTTCACTTGCCATGGCGCAGGGCTCCGACGAGGCCGCCGGCCAGGCCGCCGGCCACGATGTGCCATTTGCCGGGAGCGAAATGCTCCACGAGCAGGGCCACGGCCCCGGCCGCCAGCCAGGGAGGCAGGTCCCCCCTGCCCCGCCACATGCCGGCCAAGAGGGCCAGGAACATGGCCGTGAAGGCGAAGTCCATGCCCAGGCGGGCGGGGTCGCCCAGAAGCGCGCCCGCGGTCATGCCCAGGCCGGTGGAGCCCACCCAGGCGGCGTAGAGGGCCAGGCCCGCCCCCACCAGGAAGGAGGCGCGACTGCCCCCGGCGTTGAGTTCGGCCAGGGTCAGGGCCCAGCCCTCGTCCACCAGGAAGAACATGCTGCCGTAGGCCTGGAGCGGGCTGAGCCCGCCGTACCAGGGGCGCAGGGTGGCCCCCATGAGCACGTGGCGCAGGTTCACGGCCAGGGTGGTGAGGATCAGGGCGGACACGGGCAGGGGGTGGACCCAGAGGTCCAGGGCCACGAACTGGGACGCGCCGGCGAAGACCAGGCAGGAGAGGCCCAGGCCCTCCCACAGGGACAGCCCGGCCTGGCGGGCGAGCACGCCGTAGACCAGGCCGTAGGCGGCCACGCCCAGGGCCACGGGCAGGGTGCGCAGGAACCCGGCGCGCACGCCGTCCCAGCCGAAGGTGACGGTTGAGGCGGGCTTGGACATGCTGGCCTTACAGGGTGACGGCGTCCCCGGGCTCGGGGAGGAAGGCGTCCAGGTCCGCGGCCTGGCGGAGCGCGGCGTCCGCCTCGGCGCGGCGGTGACGGCGCACCTGGCGGTTCAGGTGGACCAGGGCCAGGCGGGGGACTCCGGCGCGGCGGGCGAAGGCGATGCCCCCGGACACCGTGCCGTGGCCCGGGATGTCGGGCTCCAGGCCGTAGGCCTCGTGCACGGCCAGGCCGCAGCCCCGGGCCAGGGCCTCGGCGGCCGGGGTGGGCCGGCCGTCGCCGCTGTAGAACAGGGCCGCGCCAGGCTCGTCCAGGCGCAGGGCCAGGCAGGGCGGGGAGTGGTCCGGGACGGCGCAGGAAAGGCGCACCCCGGCCAGCTCCGCAGGCCGGCCGGGCTCCAGTTCGGCGAATTCCAGGGGGAAGCCCAGCCGGCCGCGCAAGGTGGGGTAGGCCAGGTCCAGGGCGGCGCAGACCTTGTCCGCCACGCCCGGGGGGCCGGCCACGGCCAGGGGCCGGGTGCGTCCCTCCTCCCAGAAGCGCAGGACCAGGGCGGGCGCGCCCAGGAAATGGTCGCCGTGGAAATGGGTGATGCACAGCCCGTCCAGGGCGGCGGGGTCGGGGGCCAGCCGCCAGTAGGCGAAGGGCGCGCTGAACCCGCAGTCCAGGAGCAGGGTGCGGCGGCCTTCCCGGCCCTGGGCCGCGACGAGCAGGCTGGTGTTGGGCAGGGCCTCGTCGAACGCCTCGCCCACCCCCACGAACAGGACATCCATGCGCGCCTCCGGCAGCGGTGGTGTTCCCGCAGGATGCTCCACCCCCGCCGGGAAAGCAACCATCCGGCCCTGGCGTTTCCCGGACGGCCAGGATATAGGGGAGTCGCCTGAAAAGTCTTGTCCCCGTCAGGGCGCGGCTGTGGCGTATCGGACGACGACCTGCTGCCTCCGGCCGGGCTGCGGCCGGGGAGGGGCCATGCCTCCGCAAGGTTTTTCCTGCAAGCGGTGCGGGCACTGCTGCAACAACCTGGGCGACTCGTTCAAGAACGCCGCGGACCGGGACGACCTGTCCCGCTGGGTGGCGGCCGGTCGCTGGGACATCGTGCGCCGGGCTCACCTGCTCCTGGACGAGGACGAGCCCGGCCGCTACCGGGTGACAGGCTACCGGGTCTGGGTGGATCCGGCCACCGGGGACTACCACGAGCGGGAATGCCCCTGGTTCCGCTGGGGCGAGGGCGGGTCGGAGTGCGCCATCTATGCGCTGCGGCCGCGCTACTGCCGGGATTTCCCGCTCAGCCGCACCCACGCCGAAGGGGTGGGCTGCCCGGGATTCTGGGCATGAAAAAGGGGGCCTTGCGGCCCCCTCTGCATGTCGGGATGCGGGAACGCTAGATCTTGCAGGCGGTCTTGAGGTCGGCCACCGCGTCGGTCTTCTCCCAGGTGAACTCCGGGCGCTCCCGGCCGAAGTGGCCGTAGCTGGCGGTGTTCTTGTAGATGGGGCGCTTGAGGTCCAGGCGCTTGGTGATGAAGAAGGGCCGCAGGTCGAAGACCTCCCGCACGGCGGTGGTCAGCACGTCGTCCGGCATCTCGCCGGTGCCGTGGGAGGTGACCAGCACCGAGACCGGCTCGGCCACGCCGATGACGTAGGCGATCTGCACCTCGCACTTGGGGGCCAGGCCGGCGGCCACCACGTTCTTGGCCACGTAGCGGGCCATGTAGGCGCCGGAGCGGTCCACCTTGGAGGGGTCCTTGCCGGAGAAGGCGCCGCCGCCGTGCGCGCCCATGCCGCCGTACGTGTCCTGGATGATCTTGCGGCCGGTGAGCCCGCAGTCGCCCATGGGGCCGCCGATGACGAAGCGGCCGGTGGTGTTGATGAAGATCCGGGTGGCCTTGTCCACGTACTCGGGGGGCAGGGTCTTCAGGATGACCTCGCTCTTCACCGCGTCGCACAGGTCCTGGTAGGCGATGTTCTCGTCGTGCTGGCAGGCGATGACCACGGTGTCGATGCGGGTGGGCTTGCCGTTCACGTACTCGAACGAGACCTCGGTCTTGCCGTCGGGGCGCAGGAAGTCGAGGATGCCCTCCTTGCGCACGTAGGACAGGCGGCGGGAGAGCTTGTGCGCCCAGTAGATGGGGGCGGGCATGAGGGTTTCGGTCTCGGTGCAGGCGAAGCCGAACATCATGCCCTGGTCGCCCGCGCCCTGCTCCTCCGGGGCCTTGCGGTCGACGCCCTGGGCGATGTCCGCGGACTGCTTGTCGATGGAGGAGATGACCGCGCAGGTCTCCCAGTCGAAGCCCATGGAGGAGCTGTTGTATCCGATCTCCTTGATGGTCTTGCGCACGATGCTGGGGAAGTCGGCGTAGCCGCGGGAGGTGATCTCGCCGGCGATGAAGGCCAGGCCGGTGGTCACCAGGGTCTCGCAGGCCACCCGGGAGTCCGGGTCCTGCTCCAGGAGCGCGTCGAGCACCGCGTCGGAGATCTGGTCGGCCACCTTGTCCGGATGCCCCTCGGTCACGGACTCGGAGGTGAAGTAGTACTTGCTGCCGTTGGACTGGATCATGTGATTCCTCCTCAGGAGTGTTTCTCGTCTCGATGGGACGCGCCCTGGGGCGCTCCAGGTCCACCGGCCGCAGGGGCCGGGTTGAGTCCTTGCCCGGGCTTGAACTCGGGATTGATGATCCCGCCGGAAACGATGACCTTGAAGGCGTCCTCCACGCTCATGGAGAGCGGGACGACCTCCTCCTCGGGCACGGCCAGGTAGAAGCCCGAGGTGGGGTTGGGAGTGGTGGGCAGGAACACGTTCACCACCCGTTTGGCGGTGCGGTGCTGGATCTCGCCCACGGCGACCCCGGTGACGAAGCCGATGGCGAACATGCCCTTGCGGGGGTACTCCATCAGGACCACCCGCTGGAAGTCCTTGCCCGCGCTGCTGAACACGGTCTCCACCAGCTGCTTGACCGCCTTGTAGAACGGGCTGACGAAGGGGATGGCCGAAAGCAGCCTCTCCCACGCGGCCACCACCCACCGGCCCAGGAAGTTCCGGGCCAGGAACCCGGCCAGGAACAGGACCATGAAGACCACCACCAGGCCCAGCCCGGGCACCGGGAAGGGCAGGTAATGCTCCGGCCGGTACGGCTCGGGCAGGAGCAGGATGACCTGGTCCACCTGGGTGACCACGAAGCGCAGGAAGACCACCGTGGCCCCGATGGGGGCCAGGACCAGCACGCCGGCGGCCAGGTTGGTCTTGACCGCGTCCTTGAGCTGGGCGGCCAGGCCCTTGCGGGCGCCGGAGGGCTTGGGTTCGTGGGTCATTCCACCTCGTCGCCCGCCAAAATGATGTTGTCAATGAGCCTGGCCCGGCCCAGCCGCACCGCGACCGCAGCCAGGGTCCTCTCGTCCGCGGCGGCCACCGGCTGGATGCTGTCCCGGTCCACGAACTCCAGATAGTCCGGCGCGCCCAGGGGCAGGCGCTCGGCCAGGTGCGCCGCCAGGACCTGTCGGAGAGCGGCGGGATCGCGTTCTCCCGCGGCGTAGCGCTCCCGGACCAGGAGCAGTCCGGCCCGGATCTGCGGGGCCTGGGCTCGTTCCTCGGGGGTCAGATAGACGTTCCGCGAACTCATGGCAAGTCCGTCCTGCTCGCGCACGATGGGCCGGCCCAATATCTCGGTGGGCAGGAAGAGATCCCGGGCCATGCGCCGGACCAGGGCCAGCTGCTGCCAGTCCTTCTGCCCGAACACCGCCAGGGACGGCGCGGCCAGGATGAGCAGCTTGGCCACCACCGTGGCCACGCCCTGGAAATGGACCGGGCGGCTCTGGCCGCACAGGTGTTCGGCCAGCGCCGGGACCTGGACCACGGTGGCGTGGTCCGGCGCGTACATGGCCCCGGGCTCGGGGGCGAAGAGCAGGTCCACGCCGCGCGACTCGGCCAGGGCCGCGTCGCGGTCCAGGTCCCGGGGATAGGCGGCAAGGTCCTCGCCCGGGCCGAACTGGGTGGGGTTCACGAACAGGCTGACGTAGACCCGGCCGGCCCGGGAGCGGGCGTGGTCCATGAGGGAGAGGTGCCCGGCATGGAAATAGCCCATGGTGGGAACCAGGGCGGTGATCAGCCCGGCGCAGCGGTCCTGCCGGCAGAGGGCGGAGAATTCCCCGGGATCGGTGACGACGCGCACGCGGCCTCCCAATGGCGGAACTGCCCGCCGCACGTGACCGGCGGGCGGAGCAATGTTGCGTACACCATTGCCGATCAGGTGTCCACACGGCCCGGCAGGTTGGCCGACACCTTTCCCGGCGGATGCCGCAGCCGCACAATCGTTGCCCCGGCCCGGGGTTTGGGCTAGGCTCCCACCGAATCTCAACCCGGAGCCGCCGCCATGACCGACCAGTCCGCCCCCCGTCGCATCCACCCCCTGCTCGCCCTGCTCCTGGGCGTGGTCGGCCTCGGGATCATGGGCGGGGCCAGCGTGGTGTTCATGAACATGCTGGAGGGCTTCGCCACCGACCCCTGGCTGGTGCTCCTGCCCAAGCTGGCCCTGGCCATGGGCCTGTTCAGCCTGGGCTTCTGGGTCTTCGTGCGCGGCACGGCCGCGTTCCTCAGGTCCTCGCCGCCTGAGGAATGACCCGCACATTGGCATGGCGACGCATTGTGCTGTCGCGATGTGAAGCCTTGCCGAGTGTAAGCGAAGACAACTACAACGACAATATTAATTTATAATAACCACTTGTTCGCCACGTCCCTCCCCAGTCAAATACATAATCCATAAACTGCCATCCAATTTGGGTATTGCTCGCCTGGCCTCCCCATTGACGCGGAGAAGAGCCAAACGTAGGTGACAGCCCCGGACTCCCGTAAGGCGTCATCACAAAAGAACTATCGCCAAGTGATGATTTGAACAACATCATTGATTTCTTAGGCAATGCCCCGAGTGCATGGCTTATATACACACCGCCTGTAGTATTAAAAAAAGTCCATTCGCTCTCCCAATATCCTGGGTAGCATTTTGCGAATGGCATGATACTGCCACTTGCATCATTGTAAACCTGACCAATGTATCTCCATCCATTTTCAACAGGATGATACAAGCCGACTCCAACACCAGCACCATCTTCTATGCCAGAAACATTGCCCCAAACATCGCGGGCCGGGGCCAGCTCTGAAAACTTGAAAATAGGAGAGCAATTCACATTTACAACATAAAGATAATAGTATCGATTTGCCGCTTCGCTTTCCCCCGTTCGCAGATTACCAGACAACGTACAGTTTGCTGCCGACATCAAGCTCAGCATCGCCCCGGACACGGATAGCGAGCCGGGGTATACTTGAATTGTGTTGCCATCTACCCATTTCTGCCAGAGCCCAGCCATGAAATCGGGAGACCCGCATGGCCCGCATGCAGAAGAACTCCGCGGTAATCCTACAAATAAGGACAAGGCAATAATTACACAGACAGACATCGAAACAATCTTACGAGGCATAGCCCCCTCCTTTTTTGTTTACAATTAACCGATATCGTCTGGGGCGGCAACCAGCCCTGCTCGTTCTGGCCGCCTAGCACCTCGATCGTTGGCCTGTTCAGCCTCGGCTTCTGGGTCTTCGTGCGCGGCACGGCCGCGTTCCTCAGGTCCTCGCCGCCTGAGGAATAGACTCCGGGCGCACCGGAGCGCCGCGGGCTCGGGAGCGCACACGCCAGGAGACCTGGCGCGGTGTTTCAAGCAATTCATTATACACTGGACAGCCTTGCGCGTGACAACGTAAGATAGGCATCATTTTCGGCGCGCACATCTAGGCCCAGACGGGACAGATCGGACGCTTCCGCATCTCCGTCCGGGCCATGCTCTGTCGGGCCCTCAAGGCGTTTCCCATGAACGACCACGCTCCGGCTCTCACCGCCCCCCTGGCCGCCCTGGGCCGGACCTGCATCTCCCTGGTCAGCGATCTCGGCGGGCTGTGCATCTTCACGGCCCAGGGGCTCCTGCACATCTTCACTCCGCCCTTCCAGTTCCGCAAGATCCTGGCCCAGGTCTCCTTCATCGGGGTGAAGAGCCTGTTCGTCATCATCCTGGTGTCCCTGTTCACCGGCATGGTGCTGGGCCTGCAGGGCTACTACACCCTGGTCAAGTTCGGCTCCGAAGGCCTCCTGGGCGCGGCCGTGGCCCTGTCCCTCATCCGCGAGCTGGGGCCGGTGCTCACGGCCATCATGATCATCGGCCGGGCCGGGTCCTCCATGGCGGCGGAGATCGGCATCATGCGCATCTCGGAGCAGATCGACGCCCTGGACACCATGGACGTGAACCCGGTGCGCTACCTGGTGAGCCCCAAGATCGCCGCGGCCTTCATCTGCTTTCCCCTGCTCACCGCGCTCTACGACGTGGTGGGCATCCTGGGCGGCTACCTGACCGGGGTGATGATGCTGGGCATCAACTCCGGCATCTACTTCGCGCGCATCGAAAGCTCCGTGGACATGGTGGACGTGGCCGGAGGATTCTACAAGTCCTTCGCCTTCGCCCTGGTGGTGGCCGCCATCTGCTGCTACCAGGGATACTTCACCCACACCCGGCCCGGCGGCTTCGGCGCCAAGGGCGTGAGCCTGGCCACCACCTCGGCGGTGGTCCTGTCCTGCGTGGCCGTCCTGGTGGTGGATTACGTCATGACCTCCTTCCTCCTGTAGCCGGCCATGGAAAGATCCCCCGTCCTGCTCCCGCCCCCGTCCCCGGTGGACGACGCCCCGCCCCTCATCGAGTTCCGCAAGGTGTGCAAGCGGTTCGGGGACAAGGTGGTGCTGGACGAGGTGGACCTCGCCATCCACGAGGGGCACATCACCTCCATCATCGGCAAGAGCGGGGTGGGCAAGAGCGTGCTGCTCAAGCACGTCATCGGCCTGCTCAAGCCGGACCGGGGCGAGGTGCGCTTCCGGGGCAGGTCCCTGGCGGCCATGAACCGGGAGGAACGCCGCGGCCTCAAGCGCGAGTTCGCCTACATGTTCCAGAACAACGCGCTGTTCGACTCGCTCACCATCTACGAGAACGTGGCCCTGCCCCTCACCGAGCGCACCAAGCTGGCGGAGTCGGAGATCCACGAACTGGTCACGTCCAAGCTGGCCGAACTGGAGATCGGCGACGTGGGCGACAAGTACCCCTCCCAGATCTCCGGAGGCATGCAGAAGCGGGTGGCCCTGGCCCGGGCCCTCATCACCGGGCCGCGCATCGTGCTCTTCGACGAGCCCACCACCGGCCTGGACCCCATCCGCAAGAACGCGGTGCTCTCCATGATCGCCCACTACCAGAAGAAGTTCGGGTTCACCGCCATCCTGGTGTCCCACGACATCCCCGACGTGTTCTACATCTCCCAGCGGGTGGCCATCCTGGAGGAGCAGAAGGTGCTGTTCCAGGGCGAGCCGGTGGAGCTGGAGATGATCGAGAACGACGTGGTGCGCCAGTTCGTGGGCAGCCTGGAGGCCCTCAAGGACGAGCTCACCGGCCTGGAGACCCGCCAGAACATCGAGCGCCGCTTCGCCCGGGAGATGGAGCGGTTCACCGAGGCGGAGGCGATCTTCACGATCCTGGTCTTCTCCGTGGACAACCCCGAGGACGTGCGCGAGGGCCTGGGCCACCTGGCCACCCAGCGGCTGGTGCAGCGGCTGTCCGAATTCCTGGCCCGCACCCTGCACCCCACCGACATCTCGGCCCGGTACTCGGAGTACCGCATCCTGACGCTCCTGCCCCGCACCACCCTGGACCAGGCGGAACGGGTGCGGGAGCGCCTGGCCAAGACCATCGGCGGCCAGGACATCCTGCACCTCGACTCCCGCTCGGCCTGCTTCTCCTTCTCCCTGCGCGCCGGCCTGGCCCAGTGCCGGCCCGGGGCCGGCCTGGCGGACCTGGTGGCGGAAGCCGACGCCGACATGAAGCCCATCGCCCATTTCGAATGCCATCCCAAGCGGTTCCTGGAGTTGCCATGAAGAAATACGCCCTGGAGACCACCGTCGGCCTGTTCTGCCTCCTGTGCCTGCTCTGCGTGGCCTACCTCACGGTGAAGCTGGGCAAGATGGAGATCCTGGGCGGGGACGCCTACCGGATCAAGGCCCGCTTCACCTCGGTGGCCGGCCTCAAGCCGGGCAGCTTCGTGGACATGGCCGGCGTGCAGGTGGGCCAGGTCGAGTCCATCGCCCTGGACACCTCCTCCTACGTGGCCATGGTGACCCTGAAGATCAACAAGGACGTGCCCATCGACGAGGACGCCATCGCCACCATCAAGACCAGCGGGCTTATCGGGGACCGGTACATCGCCATCTCGCCCGGCGGTTCGGACCGGATGCTCAAGGACGGCGACGTGCTGGTGGAGACCGAACCGGCCGTGGACATCGAAGCGCTCATCAGCAAGTATGTTTTCGGCAGCATGGACAAAAAGAAAGACAGCGAAGAGGACAAGCCATGATCAAGCGTCCGGCCCCGGCCCTGTGTGCGGCCCTCCTCCTGACCCTGCTCCTGGCGGCCCCGGCCCTGGCCGGCCCGGCCATGGACCAGACCCGGTCCGCGGTGGAGAAGGTGCTCTCCATCCTGCGCGACCCGGCCTACGAGGCCCCGGAGGCCAAGGCCGGCCAGCGCAAGCTCCTGCGCGCCGCGGTGGACGAGGTCTTCGACTGGACCGCCCTGGCCCGCCGCGCCGCGGCCCTGGAATGGAAATCCATGAACCCGGCCCAGCGTCAGGAGTTCACCGAGCTCTTCTCCCGCATCCTGGAGAAGTCCTACCTGGACAAGATCCAGAGCTACACCGACGAAACCGTCCGCTACGACAAGGAAACCGCCCTGGACAAGGACAAGGCCGACGTGGAGACCATGATCGTCACCTCGTCCAAGGAGATTCCCATCTCCTACCGTCTCTACGACACCGGCGGCGGAGCCTGGCGGGTCTACGACGTGTTCGTGGAGGGCGTTTCCCTGGTCAAGAACTACCGCACCCAGTTCAAGGACATCCTGGCCAAGGACTCCGTGGATGAGCTCCTGGACCAGATGCGCAAGAAGGTGGCCGAGTAGGCCCGCCCCGGAGTCCCCAGTGCGCCAGACCGCCCTGCTCGCCTGCAGCCTGTGCTGCCTGCTTCTCGCAGCCTGCGCCACGGCCCCCGCGCCCCGCGCCCAGGCCGGCCCCGTGCTCCTGGCCCAGGCCGACGCCCCGGCCACGGACGCCGGCGAGTTCTCCGACGAGGCCACGGCCAGGCTCGACGCCCTGCTGGACGAGGACTACGAGCAGGCCCCGAACAACGCCACCCGCATCAACGACCCGCTGGAGCCGCTGAACCGGGTGTTCTTCCAGTTCAACGACAAGCTCTATTTCTACCTGCTCAAGCCCACGGCCAGGGCCTACAACGCCGTGACCCCCGAGCCCCTGCGCATCGGGGTGAAGAACGCCTTCCACAACCTGCGCTATCCCATCCGCCTGGCGAGCTGCCTGCTCCAGGGCAAGGGCGGCGACGCCCTGCGCGAGACCGGGGCCTTCCTGCTCAACTCCACCCTGGGCATGCTGGGCCTCTTCGACCTGGCCAGGAACCACGAGAGCCTCAAGACCCCGGACGAGGACCTGGGCCAGACCTTCGGGGCCTGGGGCGCGGGGCACGGGTTCTACATCGTGCTGCCGGCGCTCGGCCCCTCCTCCCTGCGCGACGGGCTGGGAACCTTCGGCGACTCCTACCTGGACCCGGTGAGCCACCTCACCCCCTGGGAGCACTCCATCGCGGCGAAGGGCTACGACAAGTACAACAACGTGGCCCTGTCCCTGGGCGACTACGAGGCCATCCTGGAGGCGGCCATCGACCCCTACGTCGCGGTGCGCGACGCCTACGCCCAGCACCGCGCGGCCGAAATCAGGCGCTGAGCCTGGACAGCGCCGCAGGCCGCCGGTATTGAGAACCGGGAGGCAGTCGTGCGGGACATCACCTACTCGGTTCCCTGGAACCTCATGCTCATCACCATGGGCTCGGCCCTGGTGGGCTACGCCATCAA
Source organism: Thermodesulfobacteriota bacterium (assembly GCA_040753075.1). Taxonomy (GTDB): domain Bacteria; phylum Desulfobacterota; class Desulfovibrionia; order Desulfovibrionales; family Desulfovibrionaceae; genus UBA6814. The sequence goes on along the minus strand of JBFMHA010000060.1, from coordinate 1,723 downwards.
GGCCGTGCTGGTGCCGCACGGGTTCGTGTCCGGAGGGATCTCCGGCCTGGGCGTCCTCCTGTCCTACGTGGCGGGCGGCCTGACCCCGGGCTGGTGGTACCTGCTCCTCAACATTCCCATCCTGCTCGTGGGCTGGTTCTCGGTGAGCCGGCGGTTCTTCTTCTACACGGTGTTCGGCATTGCCGCCGTGTCCGCGGCCATCGAACTCATCCCCTGGACCGCGCCCATCCACGACAAGTTCCTGGCGGTGCTGGCCGGAGGCACCCTGTTCGGCGCCGGCGCGGGCACGGCCCTGCGCTCCCTGGGCTCCACCGGCGGGGTGGACGTCCTGGCCGTGTTCCTGAACAACAAGTTCAACATCCGGGTGGGGCAGGTGAGCTTCACCTTCAACCTGCTCCTGCTCCTCACCAGCATGCACTTCCTGGACGTGGAGCGGGCCCTGTACTCCCTGGCCATGCTCTTCGTCTCGGCCATGGTCATGGACTACTTCCTCTCCCTGTTCAACCAACGCAAGATGGTTCTGGTGATCTCCGACTATCCCGAGGAGATCGCCGAGGCCATCCTCCACCGCATCCACCGCGGAGTGACCTACCTGAGCGGCCAGGGCGCGTACACCGGCAAGCCCAAGAAGATCATCCTCACGGTGGTGAACAACATCCAGCTCAAGCGCCTGGAGGAGGCCATCTTCACCATCGACCCCCAGGCCTTCACCATCGTGGGCAACACCTTCAACGTGCTGGGCCGGCGCTTCTCCCGGCGCAAGGTGTACTGATGCCGCGGCTGGTGGCCCTGCTCACCGACTTCGGCCTCACCGAGCCCTACGTGGCCCAGATGAAGGGGGTTCTCCTGCGGGACTGCCCCGGAGCCCGGGTGGTGGACGTGAGCCACGGCGTGGAGCCCTTCAACCTGGCCCAGGCCGGGTTCTTCCTGGACGCCAGCCGGGGCTGCTTCCCGGCGGGAACGGTGTTCGTGGCGGTGGTGGATCCCGGCGTGGGCGGGACGCGCCGGATGGTGGCGCTCAGCAAGTTCGGCCAGATCTTCCTGGCCCCGGACAACGGCCTGCTTTCCCTGGTGCTGGATGCGCCGGGCGCGGCCCGCTGCTTCGACTTCACGGATTTCATGGCCGAGAGCCGCAGCCGCACCTTCCACGGCCGGGACGTCTTCGCGCCGCTGGCCGCGCGCCTCGCCGCGGGCCAGGACCCGGAATCGCTCCTCCCGGAGGCGGCCCTGGACTCCCTGGTGAGCCTGCCCTGGTCCGAGCCGGAGCCCAGCAACTGCAAGTCCTCGCTCACGGCCCACGTGCTGCACGTGGACCGTTTCGGCAACTGCCTGCTCAACCTGCGGGCCGAGCCCTGGCGGGACTTCCTGGCCGCCTGGCCGCGCATCACCCTGTTCATGCCCGGGGCGGTGACGGTGCGGCTGGTGCAGAGCTACCAGGAGCTTTCGAGCGGCGAGTTCGGGCTCCTGGCAGGGTCCCAGGGCTACCTGGAGGTGGCCCTGCGCCAGGCGTCGGCAGCCCGGGAGCTGGGCCTGCGCAGCGGTCATGCCCTGACCCTCTCCTGCGAACGGCGGACGCGGCCGTGAACCCCTTTTCCGGGCTCATCCTGGCCCTGTCCTTCCTGACCCGGCTGGTTCCTGGCCGGGAGGCGCGGACCGAGCAGTTCGCCGCCACCCTGCCCTGGTTTCCGGTCGTGGGCGCGCTCCTGGGCGCGCTCCTGGCCGG
>JBFMHA010000059.1:0-23918 GCA_040753075.1 Thermodesulfobacteriota bacterium | reverse complement strand
CCGGCGGGGTGCGGGGCACCCGGGTGATGTCGGTCAGCTCCAGCACCTCCCGCACCGTGGCGATGGGCAGGGCGTAGGCCTCGCGGTCCAGGGTGAAGGTCAGGTACTGTCCGGTCTGGATGTCGTCGTCCATGTCCCTTCTCCTTTCCGGCCTGCCGCGCGCCTGCGCGACGCGGCGACCGTCCATGTCCCTATCCGCCGCGCCCCGCGAGCCTTCCTGACCCGCGGCGGCTGGGGCGGCGCAGCCCTCCCGGCCCCGACCTCCCTCCGCCGGGGCCGGGAGGGCCGCACGCGGGCCTAGAACCGTTCGAACTCCTCGTCCCCCCCGTCCCCGGCCATGTTCAGGATCAGGCCGGCGGGCTTGGGCTCGGGTTCGGGCCTGGGCTGCGGCGCGGCCTTGGCCGGGATGGCCCGGGGCGGGGCCGCCTGGATCGCGACCGGCTTCCGCTCCCGGGCCGCCGCGGCCTTGCGGCCGTGCCCGTTCAGGCGGAAGAAGGCCATGGTCTGCTGCAGCTGCACGGCCTGGGAGGACAGCTCCTCGGAGGTGGAGGCCATCTCTTCCGCGGCCGCGGCGTTCTGCTGGATCACCTGGTCGAGCTGCTGGATGGCCTTGTTGATCTGCTCGGCCCCGGCGTCCTGCTCGCGGCTGGCCGCGGCGATCTCCTGCACCAGCTCCGCGGTCTTGCGGATGTCCGGCACCATCCTGGTGAGCATCTCGCCGGCCTTCTCGGCCACGGCCACGCTGCGCGCCGACAGCTCGCTGATCTCGGCCGCGGCCGCGCCCGAGCGCTCGGCCAGCTTGCGCACCTCGGCGGCCACCACCGCGAAGCCCTTGCCGTGCTCCCCGGCCCGGGCCGCCTCGATGGCCGCGTTGAGGGCCAGCAGGTTGGTCTGCCGGGCGATCTCCTCGATGATGGAGATCTTCTCGGCGATCTGCTTCATGGCCGCCACGGTCTCGGTCACGGCCTGGCCGCCGGCCGCGGCGTCGGTGGCCGACTGCACCGCGATCTTCTCGGTCTGGGCCGCGTTCTCCGCGTTCTGCCGGATGTTGGCGGTCATCTGCTCCATGGACGAGGACACCTCCTCCACGCTGGCCGCCTGCTCGGTGGCGCCCTGGGACAGGCCGCCGGAGGAGGACGAGAGCTGCTCGCTGCCCGAGGACACGTTCTCGGTGGCGGCCTGGACCTGGCCCACGGTGTCCGACAGCTTGCGCACCATGTCCGCCAGGGACTGGATCAGGGTGTCCTTGTCCGAGCGGGACTTGAACAGGATGCACAGGTCGCCGGTGGCCATCTCCCGGACCTGGGCCGCGACCTCGGCCTGGGCCGCGACCATGTTCCCCAGGGACTTCATGAGCGCGTCCTGGTCCGAGCGGGGGGCGAAGTCGACGTCCAGGTCGCCATTGGCCAGGCGTCCGACCTTGTCCACGATGTTCCCCTCGGCCTCGGCGATGCCGCGCAGGGCCTCGGCCATCGCCCCCATCTCGTCCTTCTGGCGGATGTCCAGGGTGACGCTGGTGTCGCCCGCGGCCAGCTTTCCGGCGAAGTCCACGGCCCGGCGCACCGGGCCGGTGACGGCCCGGGTCAGGATGACGCCCAGGGCCAGGGCCAGGGCCACTCCCGCGGCCATGCCCGCGACGGCGACGGTCCGGCCCCGGGAGGCCTGGGCCTCGGCCCCGGTCATGGCGGCCGCGGCCCCCTTGGCCAGGTCGTCCGACAGGGCTTCGGCGGCCTTGAGCGCGGCGTTGGTGCGCTCCAGCGACTCGCCCAGGCCGGTTTCGGCCATGCCGGCGAAGGCCTGCCGGGCGGCGTCGGCCTCCTCCCGGATGGCCTGGAACTTGGCGAATGTGGTTTCGGCCGCGGGAAGCATCCGGGTTGTGAAGGCCTCGACCGCGGGCTGCTTCCGGGCCTCGGCCACGGCCTTCTTGATCTCGCCCACGCTGTGGTGGAAGGCCTCGTGATGCGGCCTGATCTCGGCCAGCAGGGCGGTGAGCCGCGGGTTCTTGGTGGAGAAGGCCGCCAGCCACTTGCCGAAGGCGCAGGCCGTGGGGTCGTCCCCGCCGGCAAAGGTCTTGCCCGCGGCCAGCATCTCGCCGACCAGGGCCTCCAGCCGGTAGTGGTCGCCCCGGAACTTCTCCAGCAGGGTCAGCAGGGCGTCCGGATTGGCGATGTCCATGTCGAGGACCCGGCGGGAGCCGTCCAGGACCTTGTTGTTGGCCCCGGCGGCGTCCTTCAGGGCGGCCTCGATCTGCTCCAGGAGCCTGGCCTCGTCCGCGTTCTTGGGGAGCTTCTGCAGGGTTTGCAGGGAGTTCCGGTATTCGGCCCGGGCGTTCTCGATGTTCGTGAACTGCCGCTGCCGGACCTCCGGGCTGATGAACGGGCTCAGGGATGTGCGCAGGGCGGATTTGATCCGCTCCAGCCGGAGCGTGGCGTCCTTGACCGCGGACACCCCGGTGAGCCGGGTGTTGCCGATCTCGTCCAGGCTGCCGGCGAGCTCGCCGATGACGTACAGCCCGACCAGGCCGATGACCAGTGCGATGGCCGCGGTCACGCTGAAGCCGCCCACCAACTTCACGCCGAGTTTCAGGTTCTTGAACATGGCTTCCTCCCGGGTTTTCAGAACCGAAAAAGCATGCATCCCCGCCGGCAGCGCGGGCTGGAATCCGGGGCCGGGCGGCCGGGAGGGGATTTTCCGATTGATCACACAGTTAGTAGACCGGAAAGGAGGAGTCAACGGTTTTTCCGCAGAAAAACCCGTTGGCGATGGTGAATGATTATCACTCTATTCTGGATGGTTATGTCAAGAGAAGGCTACCGCGCGCATAGGATATGCGATGTTTGAACAGGCGCAGCGCTTCACGGCGGGAATGTCGTGGCTTTTCGGGGTGTTTTTAATGAATTCCTGTAAAATCGAATCGTTGTGACTGGCATGGGGGATGGAGTCAAGACAGGTGGCGGGCCGCCTTTTCGGGGCCATATGAATGGATGTTTGAGGGAGGCGGATCGGCCGGGAGAAGGCGATCAGGAAGGAGGGCCGCCGGCTGCGGAGGATGCCGGGGCGCGTGCGACGCGCGCAACGTTACGACCCCCGCGACGGGGGGGCCGTCGCGGGGGTCGTCGGGTTGGGCGGGCGGGTGTCGGGTCCGCGCGCTGCGGCCTGCTCGATGCGCCGGGCAGGGCGGCGTCGCCGACATTTCCTATGCAAAACCGCAGGCGACCCTGCGGAGTCGCGGCTAGAGAACCTCGGTCAGGGCCTCGTCCGGGTCCTTGGCGACCGGGCTCCGGGCAAAGTCCTCGGCCGAGAAGATGCGGTCCAGGTCCAGGATCATGACGAAGCCGTCGTCCTGGCGGGCCATGCCCTTGAGATAGGCGGTGTCCACCGAGAGGCCCATGCGGGGCGGGGCCTCCACCGCGGCGGCGTCGATGTCCACCACCTCGCGCACCGCGTCCACCAGCGCGCCGAGCACCACGGGTCCGTCGCCCAGGTCGGCCTCGGCGATGATGATGCAGGTGTTCACCGTGGTCGCCGCCTCGGCCAGGCCGAGCTTGAGGCGCATGTCGGCCACGGCCACGGCGTGGCCGCGCAGGTTGATGACCCCGCGCATGGCCGGCGGGGTGCGGGGCACCCGGGTGATGTCGGTCAGCTCCAGCACCTCCCGCACCGTGGCGATGGGCAGGGCGTAGGCCTCGCGGTCCAGGGTGAAGGTCAGGTACTGTCCGGTCTGGATGTCGTCCATGTCGGTGTCTCCTTGGCGTTGCGGCGTCCTGGCCTAGAACCGCTCGAACTCCTCGTCCTCGCCGTCCGCGCCCATGCTCAGGGCCAGGCCTCCGGCCTTGGGCGCGGGCTTGGACTTGGGCTGGGGCGCGGGCTTGGCCGCGGCCAGCTTCTTGCGGGGGGCCGGATGCGCGGCCACGGGCCGGCGCTGGGCCGGCCTGCCGGAGCCGCCGGTGCTGAAGAAGGACATGGTCTGCTGCAGCTGCTCGGCCTGGGAGGACAGCTCCTCGGAGGTGGAGGCCATCTCCTCGGAGGCCGAGGCGTTCTGCTGGATCACCTGGTCGAGCTGCTGGATGGCCTTGTTGATCTGCTCGGCCCCGGCGTCCTGCTCGCGGCTGGCCGCGGCGATCTCCTGCACCAGCTCGGCGGTCTTGCGGATGTCCGGCACCATCCTGGTGAGCATCTCGCCGGCCTTCTCGGCCACGGCCACGGAGCGGGTGGACAGCTCGCTGATCTCGGCCGCGGCGGAGCCCGAGCGCTCGGCCAGCTTGCGCACCTCGGCCGCCACCACCGCGAAGCCCTTGCCGTGCTCTCCGGCCCGGGCCGCCTCGATGGCCGCGTTGAGGGCCAGCAGGTTGGTCTGCCGCGCGATCTCCTCGATGATGGAGATCTTCTCGGCGATCTGCTTCATGGCCGCCACGGTCTCGGTTACGGCCTGGCCGCCGGCCGCGGCGTCGGTGGCGGACTGCACCGCGATCTTTTCGGTCTGGACCGCGTTCTCCGCGTTCTGCCGGATGTTGGCGGTCATCTGCTCCATGGACGAGGACACCTCCTCCACGGACGCGGCCTGCTCGGTGGCGCCCTGGGACAGGCTCTCGGACGAGGCGGACAGCTCCTCCGAGCCCGAGGCCACGTTCTCGGTGGCGGCCTGGACCTCGCCCACCACCTCGCCGAGCTTGTCGGTCATGGCCTTCATGTCCGCGTACACGCCGATCAATCCCCTGCGGCCCTCCCGGAAGGCCACCCGCAGGTCGCCTCCGGCGATCTGCCGGGCCACGTCCGCGATGACCCCGGGGTCCTCCCCGAGCTGGTTCATGGCGCCCCGGGCGATGAGGAAGGCCAGGAGCCCGGCGACGACGACGGCGGCGAGAAGGGTCGCGACGGAACTGTACAGGGCCGAGTTGACCGTCTGGTTCGCCTTCGTCGTCTCCTCCTCGGCCACGGCGTCGTTGATGTCCACGATGTCGCCGAGCAGGCTTTCGGCGGCGGCGAACGTGACGCCGTTCACCTTCAGGGCCTGGTTCACCATCCGGGCCATGGCCTCGTCGCTCCTGGTCCGGTCGTATTCGCGCGAGAGGGCGACGAAGGTCTCGTGGTCCTTCTTCCAGTTGCCCCAGGCCGTGACGAACTGCTTCCACTTCATGGCCTCCTCCGGCGTCTGGGGCAGGGGCTCGTAGATGGCCCACTCCTTTTCCGCCAGCTGCCAGGCGGCCTTGATCCGGTCGTACTGGGCCGCCCTGCCGGCGGGGTCCAGCGACTCCTCGAGCAGGGCGTTCTCCGAGGCGTCCACCGCGGTCTGGGCCTCGCTCATGACGAGCAGGGCGTGGATGCTGGGCAGCCTGACCCCGGCGATTTCCGCCACCGAAGCCTTCAGTTGGAGCACGTTGTACACGGCCAGCAGGCCGACGACCGCGGCGATGGCCGTTATCAGGGCGAATCCGCCGTACAGCTTGGTGCTCAGCTTCATGTCCTTGAACATGTCTTCCTCCTCGCGGGCCTGCCGTCCGCAGTCTCTGAACGATATGAAATGATGTGTCGATGCTCGTCCCCCGGCTTGGACGGAAGGGGACGAGGCCTCGGAGACGCCTCCCGGGTCCAGGGCCGGTCCGGGGCTGTTCTGACTTCCCGTTTCACGTTGTTGAGCACGCCGATCCTCGGGCACGGGGCGGGGCGGGGGGGGTGAAAACGCGCCCCCGCCGGGTGCCTGTTGAATGGGTGTTTAGCACCACGGCCAGGGCGCCGTCAACAACAAAAGATCACTGCGCATCGCCGGTATGCGTGACGCGTCCTTGATCACTCTCCATATAAAAAAGGACCGTTGGCGGGTCGGGGAGGACAGCTCGGAAGGGGGGCCGCATCCGGCCAGGGTTGTGAAAAACCGGGAAGGCCGGGGAGGGCGGACGGATGCGGGAGACGCAGGAGCGGGCGTCAGCCCTTGCTCATGAACAAGCGTTCAAACTTCTCGTCGGAAAGGCCCCGGGTGGCCCGGACCAGGAGGAAGAGGGCGATGAGGGAGAAGGCCAGCCGGCCCCAGAGGATGCCCGACACGTGCGCGCCCATGAGCGCCATGAGCATGGTGTCCTCGATGAGCGCGTGGGACAGGCCCAGGAGGGTCACGGCGTAGAACACGTCGCGCCGGCCGATGCGCCCGGCGCGGGCCTCGTGGATGATGAGCCCGCTGCCGTAGGTGAGCCCCAGGGCCAGGCCCACCACCGTGACCATGGAGGCGTCGGGTCCGATGCCCATGGCCCGCAGCACCGGCCGCAGGAGCGCGTCCAGCAGCGCGGTGACGCGCAGGGCGGTCAGCAGCCGCATGGCCAGCATGAGGGCCAGGATGATGCCGAAGATGGCCGCCAGGTTGCGCGCCTCGCCCAGGGCCCAGGCGAGCGCGCCCTGCGGCGAGGCCTGCGGGGTCCACAGGATGCGGTTGGCCTCGCCCAGGGTCCCGGTGGAGGAGTAGACCGCGTGCAGCAGCCAGCCGCAGGCCAGCGCCCCCAGCAGGCGGGCCGCCGCCTGGCCCCACAGGGAGGGGCCGCACTTCTGGGCCACCTTGCACTCCACCGGCAGGTTGTGGGCGATGAGCAGCATGGTGCACAGCACCGTGCACTGGGCCACGGTCACGCCCTCGGCCGGGGCCAGGGCCGCGAAGACCAGGAGCGCGGCGTAGATGTTGTTCAGGATCCCGGTGGCCCAGACCAGGCCCATGGAGTCGGGCAGCCCCACCAGGGCCATGAGCGGCGACAGGGGCAGGGCGAAGAGGCCGATGAGGTCCAGCTCCTTGAGGATCTTCACCGCCACGATGATGGGGATCATGACCTTGTAGAGGTCCAGGCTGATCCGCACCGAATCGGACAGGGCGGAGCGGACGGAGGCCAGGACGGCGGCGAGGGGGTTGGGCACGGGTTCTCCTCCGGGGCGGCGCGGGGTCGGCCCCGCCCCGCGGCGGCCCGGACTATGCCGGAGAACCGGACGGCTTTCCAGAAAAAAGCGGGCGGGGTCAGGGGAAGGGGAAGCGGGGTTCGGCCGTGGCCAGCTTCTCGGGCCAGACCACGGCCTTGCGGCCGCCCTGCCACTGGACCACCACCGCGAAGTGCCGGGTCTGCATGCCCCGCCGGTCCACCGCGAAGGGGCCCAGGACGGTGGTGGTGTCCAGGACCGACAGGGCCTCGGCCACCCGGCGGCGGTCCAGGCTCCCGGCATTGGCCGCGGCCTGGGCCAGGACCTGGCCCGCGGCATAGGCCCCGGCCGCCTGGTAGGAGGGCGGGTGTCCGTATTGCAGCGTGAACTCCCGGGTGAACTCGGCCGTGCCCGGGTAGGGCAGGTCCGGCTCCCAGTGCGAGGAGCCGAAGCCTCCCTCGGCCAGGGGCCCCAGCTCCTTGCCGTAGGCCTCCAGGCTCGGGCCCACGGTGGCGAAGAACGCCCGGGGCCGCCAGCCCACGGCCTGCACCGCCCGGCGCGCGGCCACGGCGTCGTTGGGGTAGCCGCAGACCAGCAGGGCCTGGGCCCCGGAGGCGCGGGCCGCGGCCACGGCCTCGGTCAGGCCCGGGCCCTCCACCCGGCAGCTGAAGCTCAGCTCCATCCCCAGGCGCTGGGCCCAGACCCGGAGCCCGTGGCAGGCCTCGGCCGGGAACAGGCCGGGGAAGGTGATGACCGCCAGGCGGTTGACGCCGCTCTTCAGGAGGATCTCCAGCATGCCCTGGGCGTAGCGGCTGGCCGGGGTGAAGAGCCCGAAGAGCAGGGTGTTGCCCGCGTCCCACAGGCTGTCCGCGGATGCGCCCGAGGCGATCAGGGGGTAGCCGTGCTCCTCGGCCAGGGGGGCCACGGCCCGGGTGATCTCGCTGGAGTAGGGCGCGAAGAGGAAATCCGTCCGGTCCTGCCGGATGAACTCCAGGTAAAGGTCGCGGGCGGTTTGCGGGTCGCTGGCGTCGTCGCGCGCCACGAGCTCCACCGGCCGGCCGTTCAGCCCGCCCGCGGCGTTCTGCTGCCGGACCCAGAGCTGGAAGGCGTGGTGCTGCTGCTCGCCCAGGGCCGCATAGCGGCCGGTGAGGCTCAGGCTGACCCCGATGCGCAGGGGGCCGGAAGCCGCGGGCGCGACGGGCTCGCCGGCCCGGAACAGGCCGGACAGGACCGCGGCCGCGGCCAGGGCGGCCAGGATGGCCAAGGCGGCCAGGGCGTGCTTCATCCCCTCTCTCCCCTGCGGAATCCCCATCTCCAACCGATCCCCCTATCCTGGGAACTCTCCTTTGTCCATGGGAAGTTTAAACTTGTCCGGCGCTTCGTCCCGGCCTAGGGCAGGGCCGCCAGTATTTGCTCGACCTCCGGGGCGGCGCGCATGGCCGCCAGCCACTCGGCGGGCAAGGCCTCCGGCCCCTGCGCCGCGCCCAGCACCAGGCCCGCCAGCAGGGCCCGGGCCGCGGAGTCGCCCCCGGCCATAACGCAGTCCGCCAGCGCCACGCGCAGGTCGTCCCGATGCCGGGCCACGAGCTGGACCACCGCCCGGAACGCGCCCTCCACGTTGCAGCCCTGGCCGAAGTGGGCGATGGCCGGGACGCTCTCCCGGGCCGCGAACTCCAGGCCCTGCTCCAGCCAGTCCCGGGCGGGCAGGCTCAGGTACCGCGCCCCGGCCGCCTCCTGCATGGCCGCCACCGGGTCCGCGCCGTGCAGGGCCGCGTGCGCGGCCCGGGCGAAGAACTCGGCCGCGTCCACCACCCGCGGGCTGTTGTGGGTCATGCGGGTCTGGGCCCGGGCCGCGGCCGTCAGGCCGGGCAGGTCCTCGCGCAGCACGAAGGCCAGGGGCGCGATGCGGGCCGCCCCGGCCAGGTCCTGGGAATCCGAGCCCGAGGTCTCGGGCCCCTCGCCGAAGTCGATGCGGGCCAGGGTCTTGCGGGTGGCCTGGTCCAGGTAGCCGTCGTAGTGCGCGAAGAGCCTGCGCCAGCGGCCGAAGAAGTTCGCCAGGTCGAAGCCCCGGGCCGCGGCCACCGAGCGCAGGAGCGCCATGGTCTGGTCCCCGTAGTGGGTGAACTGGCCCAGGCCCCGGTTCTTGTGGTAGGAGTCCGGCCCCGGGGCCGTGGGCCCCTGCACCCGGCCGAACCGGGCCGCGATGGCCCCGGGGTCGTAGATCCAGTGCGGCCCCAGCGCCAGGCAGTCCCCGGCCAGCGAGGCCAGCACCGCGGCCCGGGCCCTGTCTCTCACGTCCATGCGCTCCTCCGGCGGAAACTGGAGTCCGCCATTGCCAGAATACCCCGGCTGCGGTCTTCGTGGCAAGGAGTTCCGAAAAAAGAGGTGAAAGCGAGCCGGTCCGGGGGCTTCCGTCTCCCGGCCGGACGTGGTACCCGAGGGGCCGAACCGCAACCAGGAGCATCCCATGCAGCGCTGGACCGACGGCTACTGCACCGAGACCCCCTACAGCGAGGAATTCATCAGCGCCCTGGCCCCGGCCGAGCTGCGCCTGCCCCTGGTGCTGGCCGGCCTCGTCCCGCCGCCCCTGGAGGAGGGGTTCGAGTACTGCGAACTGGGCTGCGGCCAGGGCCTCACCACCGCGCTGCTGGCCGCGGCCTATCCCCAGGGCCGGTTCACGGCCACGGACTTCAACCCCGTCCACATCGCCCACGCCCGCCGCTTCTGCGCCGAGCGGGGCATCGCCAACGCCGCCTTCTTCGACGACGCCTTCGCCGAGTTCGCGGCCCGCGACCTGCCCCAGTTCGACTACGTCGCCCTGCACGGGATCTGGTCCTGGGTCTCGGCCGGGCAGCGCGAAGTGCTCCTGGACTTCCTGGCCCGCAAGCTCAAGGTGGGCGGCGTGGCCTACGTGAGCTACAACGCCAAGCCCGGCAAGCTCCTGCACGACCCCCTGCGCCGCCTGTTCCGGGACCTCTCCGGAGACCCGGCCGCCCCGGCCGAGCACCGGGCCGCCCGGGGCATGGAGCTCCTCTCCCGCTGCCTGGAGGAGCCCTGCGGCGTGTTCCGCATCATCAAGGAGCGCCCGCGCATCGTGGAGAACCTCGCCCGCAAGGAGGCCGCCTACCTGGCCCACGAGTACATGAACGAGCACTGGGAGAGCTTCTACTGCGACCAGGTGCACGCCGACCTGGCCCGGGCCAGGCTCTCCTACGTCGCCACCCTGGACCCCGTGCTCAACATGGAGGCCCTGTCCGTGCCCCCGGCCCTGGCCGAGGACTACCGCCGCCTGCCCGGCGCGGCCCAGAAGCTCGTGTTCCGCGACCTCGCGCTCAACGTGGCCTTCCGCAAGGACCTGTTCGTGCGCGGCCCCCTGCCCCTCGACGAGGCCGGCCAGCGCCGCGCCTGGGAGACCACCTTCCTGGGCCGCGCCCCGCTCCACCCGGAGTTCGTGGAGGAGTTCGGCTGCCCGGCCGGGGCCATCCGCATGGACCGCGACCCCCTGGTCCGCCGGACCTACGACCTCCTGGGCGAGCGCAGCGCGAGCATGGCCGAGCTCTTCACCCTGGCCCCGCAGGGGCCGCAGGAGATGCTCAACATCCTGCTCCTGCTCCTGGCCAGCGAGCAGGTGCGGCCCTTCGCCGCGGCCTACGAGATGCCCGACGGCGGCCTGGGCCTGGACCGGGCCAACGCCGCGTCCCTGCGCTGGGCCGTGGAGAACGGCAAGGGCTGCTGGCTGTGCTCCCGCGCCTTCGGCAACGCCGTGCTGCTCACCCTGGACGAATGCCTCATGCTCGACGCCATGCTGCGCGGCGTCCCCGGCGACGAGATTCCCGCCCGGGCGGCCGCGGAAACCTTCGCCGCCCGCCGCGGCATCGAGGTGGAGGGAAGGAGCGTCAAGAGCGAGGCCGACCTGGCCGAGTTCTTCGCCCGCCGCTGGGCCGAGTGGCGGCCCGCCGCGCCCCGCGAACTGGCCCGCGCCGGGATCCTGGCCCCGGGCGGCAGGTCGTAGCCGGGGCCGCGCGGCAGGGCGAGGGGCCTCCCGCGCCGGCGCGTTCCAGGCCGGGGTTGCGCCCCCCCTTCCCCTCGGCCCGGAACTCGGGTAACGTTATTGGCCAGGCTTGTAGAAACTCATGCCCCGGCCTGCCGGGACCGCCCCAGGGAGAGCGCCCATGAACAGACTCCTCGCCCTCATCGTATGCGTGGCCGTGGTGGCCTCCGCCACCCTGGCTCTGGCCCAGGACGCCAAGCCGAGCGTGGACGAGAAGCGCTCCACCAAGCTCGGCCTCTACGTCACCGCCGAGCAGGCCTACGGCATCCTCAAGAAGGAGAAGGGCGCCGTGCTCCTGGACGTGCGCACCGGGCCCCAGTACTACTACCTGGGCCACGCGCCCAACGCCTACATGGCCCCGGCCCGCTTCTGGACCGGCAAGTTCGACAAGGAGAAGAACGACTTCCTGTTCGCCCGCAACGCCAAGTTCGAGGAGTACGTCACCTCGCACTGGCCCAACAAGGACACCACCATCCTCGTCATGAGCAAGGACGGCATCGTCTCGGCCGTGGCCGTGAACCGGCTGGCCGAGGTGGGCTACACCAAGGTCTACAACATCACCGACGGGTTCGACGCCTGGCAGACCCTGGGCCTGCCCGTGACCAAGAAGCTGGACCCGGAAAAGGTCTATTCCCGCGACTAGGAAGGAAGACGCCGGGGAGGCTCCCCGCCTCCCTGGCGTCCCGCCGGCCGGGCCTTCGGCCCCGGACCCCGCCGGGCGCGGCGACGCCTCGCCCCGAACGGCGGCCCCGGCCGCGCGGGAGGTCGCGGAGAGCGATGGGGATTCTCAAGGGCTGCGCCCTTGAGCCCCCGGAGGGCAAGCGGCCTCCCGCGGCCGCTCCCGCCCGGCGGCCGGGGCGTGCGGCCTACCCGCCGAGGCCGGCCCGGAGCGGGGATTCGTCGCGGAGCAGGGCTTCGGCCTGGTCGGCGGGAACCGGCCGGGAGAAGAGGTAGCCCTGGGCGAAGTCGCAGCCCAGTTCGCGCAGCAGCCCGACCTGCTCCGGCCGGTCCACGCCTTCGGCCACCACCTTGAGGTTCAGGCTGCGGGCCAGGCTCACGATGGAGCGCACCAGGACCTGGCTCTCCCGCTCCGGCCCGAACTGTCTGATGAAGCTGCGGTCGATCTTGAGGACGTCCACCGGGAACCGCTGCAGGTAGGACAGGGAGGAATACCCGGTGCCGAAGTCGTCGATGGACAGGTGCAGGCCCAGCCGGCGCAGCTTGCCGAGCATGTCCACCGCGGCCTCGGCGTTGTCCATGAGCACGCTTTCGGTGATCTCCACCTTGAGCTTCTCCGGGTCCGCGCCGGTCTGCTCCATGATCTGCTGCATGACCTGCACCAGGTTGGGCTGCATGAACTGCTTGGGCGAGAGGTTCACCGCCACGTGGGGGGTCGCGCCGTCGCCCACGAGCCGCCGCCAGGCGCTGACCTGGGCGCAGGCCGTGCGGAACACCCACTCGCCCAGGCCGAAGATGAGCCCGGTGTCCTCGGCCAGGGGGATGAACTCCACCGGCCCCACCAGCCCGAGCTGGGGGTGCATCCAGCGCACCAGGGCCTCGAATCCGGCCAGCCGGCCCGCGCCCAGGTCGATGATGGGCTGGTAGAACAGCACGAACTCTTCGCGCTCCAGGGCCTTGCGCAGGTCGTTCTCCAGCTCCAGCAGGTGCATGGCCTGGTCGTGCATCTTCTGGTTGAAGACCTTGAACCGCGCCTTGCCCTGCTCCTTGGCCTTGTACATGGCCGTGTCCGCGTCGCGCAGGATGAGCTCCGAGGTCTCGTACCCTTCGGTGATGAGCACGATGCCGATGGAGGCCGAGGTGCGCACCTCGAAGCCGGACAGGTCGTAGGGCCGGCTGATGTCGTCCAGGATGCGCCGGGCGATCTTGATGGCCTCGCGCGGGGCCGAGATGTCCTCCAGGAGCACCGCGAACTCGTCGCCGCCGAACCGGGCCACGGTGTCCACCTCGCGCACGTAGACGGCGAGGCGTTCGGCCACGGCCTTCAGGAGTTCGTCGCCGATGGCGTGGCCCAGGCTGTCGTTGATGACCTTGAACCGGTCCAGGTCCAGGTACAGCACCGCGAAGATGTAGTCCTTGCGCCGCTCCCGGCGGCGCATGGCCATGGTCAGGTGGTCCAGGAACAGGGTGCGGTTGGGCAGGCCGGTGAGCTGGTCGTGGAAGGCCTGGTAGAGCAGCCGGTCCTGGGCCACCTTGCGCGCGGTGATGTCCTCCACCGAGCCCTCGAAGAACAGCACGTCGCCCGCCTCGTTCCGCACCGCCCGCGCGTTCTGGGAGATCCAGATGACGCGGTCGTCCTTGCGGCAGACCTGGGACTCGAAGTCCAGCACCTCGCCCTGGGCCAGGAGCAGGGTGCGGAACACCCGGTCGCGGCCGTCGTCCTCGAACATGGTCACGTTCTCGTCGTTGAGCGCGGCCATGAACTCCTCGGCCGAGGGGTAGCCGAAGATCCGGGCCATGGTCGGGTTGGCGTCGATGATGGTGCCGTCGGGCGCGGCCTGGAAGATGCCCTCGATGGCGTTCTCGAACAGCCCCCGGTACTTGTTCTCGGCCTTGCGCAGGGCCTGCTCCGCGGCCTGGCGCTCCTCGACCTCCCGGGTCAGGAGCAGGTTGGCCGCGGACAGTTCGGCGGTGCGCTTCTGCACCCGGGCCTCCATGTCGTCCCGGGCCTGGCGGAGCTCGTTCTCCACGAACTTGCGTTCGGTGATGTCGCGCAGGATGGCGATGACGTTCACGTCGCCCTGCAGGCTCACCAGGGCCAGGGACACCTCGACCGGGAAGGCGCTGCCGTCGCTGCGCCGGGCCGTGATCTCCAGGGTGCGGCCCCCGCCCGGGCACGCGTGGGCGCCGGACCCCTGGGGCGGGGCGCAGGCGTCCAGGCCGGCCTGCTCCAGGAGCGCGTCCAGGTCCGCGCCCAGGAGCCGGCCCAGGTCGCTCTCCACCATGTCCTGCGCCGCGGCCCCGAACATGCCCAGCAGGGCCGCGTTGACCTGCACGATGGTCCCGTCCCGCCTGGCCACCGCCAGGCCGTCCGCCAGGTTGTTGACGATGGCCGTGAGGTGGGCCAGGGTCCCCTGCAGCTCGCCGGTGGCGGTGGCCACCCGCTGCTCCAGGCCGGCGATGAGCCCGGACAGCTCCTGGGCCGTGGAGGTGAAGGCCCGGGCCAGTTCGCCCACCTCGTCGTCGCTGTAGCTGCTGATGGTCCCGGAGAAGTCGTGCTCGCGGACCCGCCGGGCGTACGCGGCGAGCTCGGCCAGGGGCCGGGAGATGTTGCCCATGAACACCCAGGCCGCGGCCACGCAGAGCAGGAACACCGCCAGGATGGCCAGCTGGTGGTCCAGGACGGCGCGCAGGGTGTGGCCGCGCACCACCTCCAGGTCCATGCCGATGGCCACGAATCCGGCCTGCCCGGCCAGGACCGGCAGGGCGACCTGCAGGCGCCGGCCGTCGGGCGTGCGCTCCGCCAGCACGTCCGCGGCGCCGCGCAGCCGGCCGGGCAGCGCCGCCAGTTCGCGGCGCAGGTCGTCGGGGAGCGTCGGGGAGAGGGTGTGGGCCAGGATGCGGCCCTCCGGGTCCAGGGCCACGGCGTAGGCCACCCCGTGGATCTCGGCGTACTGGTCCAGCACCGACTGGAGCGTGGCCGCGTCACCGGACAGGAAGGTGGCCACGCTGGACCCGGCGATGCTCCGGACGATGGCCGCCGCCTTGCTCTGGAACTCCTCGGTGAGCCGCTGGTGCAGGGTCAGGGCGGACACCGCCGCGCCGGCCGCGGCCAGCAGGCCGAAGGCGGCCACCATGAAGAGCAGTGCCTTCGTGAAGAGACGCGAAATGCGCATGCCAAAGCCTCCGCCTATCTACACTACAGGGCGGGCGCTTTTTTTACAACGCCCCCCGGCGGCGTGGGGCTCCGGCCGGGTCCCGTCCCGCCTTGACACCCCCTGCCCCCGGGCCTAAGACCGGGGTGCGTTTGATTCCAACCGGATGGAGGATCGCGTGGCGGAGTTCTTCATGCTGGGCATGGGCAGCGGGGAGATGGCCCTGGCCTATTGGCTGACCATCCTGTCCGCAGTGTTCTGCGTGGTCTGGGGCGCGCTCAACTGGAACCGGGGCCTCGACGGCGAGGGTCCCGAGGAGCGCGGCCGGCGGCGTCGGGCCCGGCCCAGGCGGGGCGGGGAGGAGCGGCCGTGACCATCAAGATCGTCACCATCCTGGCCTACCTGGGCGTGGTCTTCTACCTGGGCTTCCTGGGCTGGAGGCAGACCAAGGAGGCCACGGACTACCTGCTGGCCGGCCGCAAGATGCGGGCCATGGTCATGTCCCTGTCCTACGGCGCGACCTTCGTGTCCACCTCGGCCATCATCGGGTTCGGCGGGGTGGCCGGGGCCTTCGGGTTCCCGCTCATGTGGCTGACCTTCGCCAACATCGCGTTGGGCGTGTTCCTGGCCATGGCGGTCATCGGCAAGCGGGTGCGGCGCATGGGCCTGGCCCTGGACAGCCACACCTTCCCCGAGCTGCTGGGCCGGCGGTTCCGCTCCCGGTTCATCCAGGGGTTCGCGGCCCTGGTCATCTTCCTGTTCATCCCGGTCTACGCCGCGGCGGTGCTCATCGGCATCGCCCGCATGGTGGAGGTGTCCCTGGGGGTGGGCTACAACGCGGCCCTGCTCGGGTTCACCCTGATCCTGGCCCTGTACGTCATCACCGGCGGCCTCAAGGCGGTGATGTACACCGACGCGTTCCAGGGGTTCATCATGATGGCCATGATGTTCATCCTGGTCTGGGTGACGTACTCCAAGCTGGGCGGGATCATCCCGGCCCACCAGGCGCTCACGGACCTGGCCGCCCTGGTGCCGGAGAAGCTCCGGGCCGGGGGCATGGCCGGCTGGACCCAGGGGACGGCCTTCGCCTCGCCCATCGGGCTCACCATCTACACCACCATCGTGTACGGGGTGGGCGTGGGGGTGCTGGCCCAGCCCCAGCTGGCGGTGCGGTTCATGACCGTGCCCAGCGACCGGGAGCTCAACCGCGGGGTGGTGTACGGCGGGGTGTTCATCCTGCTCATGGTGGGCGTGGCCTATTCGGTGGGCGCGCTGTCCAACGCGGTGTTCCACTCCATGTTCGGCAAGATCTCGCTGCAGATGGCCGAGGGCAACCTGGACAAGGTCATGCCGGTGTACATCGAGACCGTGATGCCCTCCTGGTTCTCCACCCTGTTCCTCATGTCCATGTTCGCCGCGGCCATGTCCACCGTCTCGGCCCAGTACCACGTGGGGGGGACCTCGCTGGGGCACGACTTCTGCGTGCGCGCGGCGGGCTGGCTCAAGGAGGAGAAGGGCGGCGCCTTCAAGATCACCCGGCTGGGGGTGGCGATCACCATCGTGCTCACCCTGGTATGGTCCTGGTTCCTGCCCGAGAGCATCATCGCCCGGGCCACGGCCTTCTTCTTCGGCCTGTGCGCGGCCTCGTTCCTGCCGGCGTACCTGCTGGGCCTCTACTGGCGGCGGGTGAACCGGCCGGGCGCGGTGGCGTCCATGCTGGCCGGGTTCGCCGGGTCCATGTTCTGGCTGCTCTTCGTGCACGAGAAGGAGGCCGCGGCCATCGGCCTGTGCCAGGCCCTGTTCGGGACGCCCACCCTGGCGTCGGATGCGGCCAGGGGCTCCTGGGTCTGGCTCCTGCAGTGGGTGGACCCCAACGTGGTGGCCCTGCCCGTGTCGCTCCTGGTGTGCGTGCTGGTGAGCCTGGCCACCCGGCCCATGGACCCGGCCCACGTGGAGCGCTGCTACCGCCACATCCGGCCCGCCCGCCGGTCGGACGGCTGAGCTCCGTCCGGCGCGATTCGGCGCAAAGCGGCCCGGCGGGGGAGCCCGCCGGGCCGCTTTGCTTTTCGGGACGCCGCATGAGGCGGTCCGCGAACCGCCCGTCTCGGCCTATTCGTCGGCCGGCAGGTTCTTCACGTAGCGGTCCAGGCGGGCCTTGAACGCGGGGAGCAGGGCCTCGCGCTCGGGGCCCGTGAGCCTGGCCAGGGCCTGGCGCTGGGCGTTGCGGGCCTCGGCGAAGCTGCCGGCCCGGGCCAGGGCCGCGGCCAGGGCGTCCAGGGCCTGGGGCGTGGGGCCGGCCAGCTCCAGGCCGCGGCGGGCGTGGAGCTGGGCCAGGCCCGCGGCGGAGGCGTCGGCCTGGGGGTTGTGGGCCAGGGTGCGGGCCAGGGCCAGGTGGAAGCCGGCGGATCCGGCCTCGACCCCGGCGGTTCCGGCCAGGCGCAGGGCCGCGGCCAGGGAGTCCCCGGCGCGGCCCAGGGCCAGCAGGGCCTGGGCCCGGGCCAGGGCCGCGGCGTGGTTGCCGGGCTCGGCGGCCAGGCAGCGGTCCAGGTCGGGCAGGGCCCCTTCGGCCCTGCCCCGGGCCTGGCGCAGCAGGCCGCGGGCGCAGGAGGCCTCGGCCAGGTCGGGGTCCAGGTCCAGGGCCGCGCCGAGGTCGGCCTCGGCCGGTTCTGCGAAGCCCATGCCGGCCAGGGCCTGGCCGCGGCCGAGCCGGGCCTGGGGGTTGGCCGGCTCCAGGCGCAGGACCGCGCCGAAGTCCGCGGCGGCCTCGGGCAGGCTGCCCCCGGCCAGGAGCAGCCGGCCCCGGCCGAGCAGGGCCACGGCCAGGCGGGGTTCCAGGTCCAGGGCCGCGGAGTAGTCGGCCAGGGATCCGGCCGGGTCGGCGGCCGCGGCCTTGGCCACCGCGCGCAGCACCAGGGCCAGGGGATCGGCCGGGGTGAGGCCCGCCAGGGCGTCCAGGTCCCGGACGGCCTCGGCGGGCCGGCCCTGCTCCAGGCGCAGGGCGGCGCGCTGGCGCAGGGCCTCGGCCGGGTCCGGGGCCAGTTCGACGGCCCGGGACAGGTCCTCCTCGGCGCCGGGCAGGCCGAGCGCGCGGCGCAGCCGGCCGCGGGACAGGAGGAGGTCGGCCCGTTCCGGGGCCAGGTCCAGGGCCGCGGTGAGGTCGGCCTCGGCCTGCCGGGGCAGGCCCTGGTCCTGGCGCAGGGCGGCGCGTTGGACCAGGGCGGTCAGGTCCGCGTGGTTCTTGGCCAGGACGTGGTCCAGGTCGTCCGCCGCCTGGTCCAGCGCGCCCAGGCGGGCCAGGGCCGCGGCCCGGGCCTTGAGGGCCCGGGAGTTGCCCGGGGCCAGGCGCAGGGCCGCGGTGTAGTCCTGCACGGCCTCCTCCAGGCGGCCCAGTTCGGCCAGGGCTTCGGCCCGGTGGTAGGGCGCGCCCGCGAAGCGGGGCCGCAGCCGGGCCAGGGCGGTGAAGTCCTCCAGGGCCTCGGCGGCGTGGCCCAGGCGCAGCAGGGCCTGGCCGCGGTAGAGCAGGCTGCGGGAGTCGCCGGGGTCCAGGCGCAGGGAGCGGGTGAAGTCGGCCGCGGCCTCGGCGTAGTGCTTGGCGTCGTAGGCGTTCTTGCCGCGCTGGGCGAAGGGGTTGAGGTCGGACAGGGGGCGTCCCGGCTCCTGGGTCTCGGCCTCGATCTCCGCCTCCTCCCGGGCCGCGGCGGCCTCGGCGGCGCTCGCCGGGGCCGGGGCGGGCCGGGCCGGCCGGCGGGCGCATCCGCCCATGCCGAGGCCCAGGCCCAGGAGCAGGGCCAGGCCGCAGAGCAGAAGAACCGGGCCGCGCCCGGGATGGCGTCCGTTCATGGTGCGGGCCTTATACCCGGCCGGCGGCCGGTGGGGCAAGGGGCGGGTCGGGGCAAAGGGCGGCCCGCCCGGGCTGAGCCGGGCGGGCCGCGGAGGCGGGCCGAGGCGGCCCGGGAGGCGGGCTAGCAGTCGGAGGCCAGGGCGTACGTCTCCTGGGCCTTGAGGTGTCCGTAGCAGGCGGCCAGGATGTTCGGCTCGGCCGCGACGTCCCACTCGAAGCCGCCCATGGCGCGGTCCAGCGGGTTCCTGCCGTCCTGGCGGGCCTGGGCGTCGAGGTAGACCTCGGCGTGGTACTGGACGAACTGCGCCTCCTGGAAGGAGGACGGCTCCGGCTCCCCGGGGAGGACCGCCGGAACCTTGGTCTTGAAGGTCTGCGCCGAGGAGACCTTGATGTAGGCGGCGGGAACGGACAGCCCGCCGTAGGTGTTCAGGGTGAGGGAGCAGGTGATGGCCATGTGTTTCTCCTTATGGATGTCAGATGTAGGTGAAGCCGGAGGGAGGGGCGTACCAGAAGCCGCCCGCGCCGAAGTTCACGTCGTACTCGTGGAATGCGGAGCCGCCGCCCACGCCGAACATGGGGTAGAGGGTTCCGTGGCCGGAAACGTCGGCGCGTGAGGGATTCGTCCCGGCCGCCGGGTTGCCGCCCCCCTGCCACACGCCGTTCACGCCGTACCAGATGCGGCCGTTGGCGAGGTCCGCGGCGAACATTACGATGTCGCCGACGTTTTTCCAGGTGGTCCCCCAGGCGTCCCAGTTCGTGTTGCCCCATCCCCACTTCGCGCCGTTCCAGTCGTAGTAGCCCATGGCGTTGGCGTTGCGGTACGAGTAGTCCGTGAGATAGGCCGCGTTCCGGTCCATCACTCCGGGCCAGCAACTCTTGGTAGAATCCGGGTTGGCGGTCAGCCGCTTGAGTTCCCAGTAGACCTTCTTGTCGGTAGGAACGGCCTTCGTGGCGAGAACGGCCTGGGCGTTCATGCTGCACGAGAACCTGAGATTCCCGTTGGACAGCGTGATGTTGGCGGATTTCCACGCGGGGTCGAGGGTGGTGTTTGCGAACGTCATCTGGTTCAACTGCGTCCACATGTTCTGGAACAGGGAGCCGTAGATGAGGCCGCCGGACGCCACCTGGGATTGCCGAGTGCCGGGCTTGTTGCCGGAGGCGTCCCAGGCCCGCTGGTAGGCCAGAATCAGGCGGTTAATCCTGGCCAAGTAGATGGTTTGTCCCTGGGCGTAGTTGTCGGGGTAGACCGGAGAAACCCCGTCGTCGTACACCACGCCAGTCACGCCGGCCGCAGCGCATTTGGCGTTGATGAGGGTAATGAGCGCCTGGGTGTCGACCCCGTAGATGATGTCCCCGGGGTCGAAGGAGCCGGAGTCGGTCATCACGCGTACCTCGCGCTGGTGGCCGTGCCGTAGAGAATCCCGGCCGTCAGGTTCCCGGAGGCGTCGCGCTGGGCGATGGTGTTGGCCGTGGCTGCGGTGGCGGGCTGCATCCCGTCCAACTTGTCGGAGTCAACAGCCTGGGCGGCGGCGGCCAGCTTGGCGTCCAGGGCGGTTTGCAGCCCGGTCACGTTGGAAATGGCGTGCCCGTGTCCCGTGTCCGACTTCCCGGCCAGCTTCGCGTCCACCTCGCCCTCGGTGTAGTAGCGGTCGTCGTGGGCGTGGGAGCCGCCCACCCGGGCCACCTGGGCGTCGCCCTCCGCGATGACCCGGGCCACCTGGGTGTCGCCCTGGCTCACCACACGGGCGTCCTGGGTGTTCCCCTCGGCGGTCACGCGGGCGTCCTGGGCGTCTCCCTCGGCGGTCACGGCAGCCACCTGGGCGGCACCCTCGGCCTGGATGTCGGCCACGGCCGCCGTATGCTCGGCCTGG
This sequence comes from Thermodesulfobacteriota bacterium, assembly GCA_040753075.1. Lineage (GTDB taxonomy): Bacteria > Desulfobacterota > Desulfovibrionia > Desulfovibrionales > Desulfovibrionaceae > UBA6814. Next base: position 3,431 of record JBFMHA010000059.1, on the reverse strand, counting down.
GTGGCGGCCAGGGCGGCTTCGGCCCCGGCCCGCGCCGTCTCGGCCCCGGTCCTGGCGGTTTCCGCGCCGGTCCTGGCCGTCTCGGCGGCGGATTGGGCGGTCTGGGCGGCGTCCCGCGCGGCGGCCACCTCGGCCGAGTAGGCCGCGGGGTCGATCTGGGGCTCGGCCGTGGCCGGGAACACCAGGGCGCGGTCCAGTTGCTCCTGGAGCTGCTGGGCGATCATGGTCAGCCGGTCGTCGCCGGCCTCGATCTCCTCGGCGTCGATGGCGTCCACGTTGTCCCAGGCCCGCTCCTGGGTCAGGGGCAACACCCGCAGGATGTGCAGGTGCTCGCCCGCGGCCAGGACGCCATAGGCGCTTCCCGCCTTGGGGAAGGTGAGCGTCCCGCCGTTGGGGTCGCCCGCGCCGGTCAGGGTGAAGTCCGTGTCCCGGACCAGATCCGCGTCGGGCTGGCCGGGCCGGGACAGGATGGCCCGGACGCAGTCCGCGGCCGGGAAGGGGATGTCCACGGGGAACGCGGTCGCCGCGCCGTTGCCCGCGTAGGGCGGCATGCGGCTGGTAGTGCTGGTGACGGTCATGCGGCCTCCTTGGCTGCACTGTTTAGGTTGATTTTGCCTAGGCTGAATATGCCTAATACGGGGCGCAGCAAAAGGCAAGGGGGGAGGGGCTGGATTTTTTTCGGCAAGGAGGATGGGGTTCCGGTGCGGCGGGGGGGATCGGAGCCCCGGCGCATGGCTCTGTGCAGGGCAAGGCCGAAAGAAAGCGGCCCGGCAGGGCCGGGCCGCGTCAGTCCACGGGGTTCGCGCCGCGCAGGAGACCGGCCTCCGGCCCCCGCCCGCCGCGGGCTGCGCCTACTTCCCTTCCCCGGCCGGATCCTCTCCGTCCGGCCGCGGCCCCAGATACTCGATGCGGGCGATCTTCCATTCGTCGCCGGTGCGGCGGAGGAGGAAGCGGTAGCGGAAAGCGTCCTGGCCTTGGGAAGTGTCCAATACTCCCACGTCCAGGTCCACCTCCGCATCCTCCGGCATCACTCCGACCGAAGCGCCGTTCACGGCAAGACTCTCCGGCCGCACGGCCGCGATGTCGGCCGAGTACAGCCCGGACAGCCCGTCGTCCGGAGCCGCCGCACCCGGGGCCATGAGCATCGAGGCCCTGGCGGCGTTGCCATGGCTCTGTTCCAGTGCGTAGGCGCACACCACCACGTCAGGACCGGACAACACCGGCCGGCCCAACCAGGGTCGGTCCTGGCACACGTACACATCGTCGGGTGGGTACTCGGATTCGGACATAGTGGCCCAATCGACTATCTTCCATTCCTCCCCGGCCTGGACCAGCTTGAACCACGTCCTGCTGGTGAACCTCTCCGCCTCGTCCGCCTTCGGGTCCCATGCCTCCAGAACCACCTGAACCTGGCCCGGAATGGCTTTCTTGTGCTCGGGCCACTCGTACACCGGCCCGACCTCGCTCACCCTGCACATGGAGCACGCCTGCCAGAACAGGTGGCCCGTGACCTCGGCCCGGTCATGGAACGCCCGCTCCATGATCTCCCGTCCGCCCTCGGGCAGGCACCGCGCCAGGCAGTAGGTCAGCACCGTCCTCTCGGGCGACGAATAGTCCGGCTTCCAGGGCGGGCCGTCAGCGGGCGATTTTCCCGTTGAGAGGAACAGGGCGATGATTGCGATCACGATCATACAGACGGGTCGCAAGGTGGTCATTGGAGTCCAACACCTTCCTTTTATTCCTGTCACCCTTCGGATCCAGGTAGAGCCCGAGATGGGCATGTGGGGTCATGTCCTTCGGGTTGCCCTTTGTGATGTACTTCGCAGGGTCTTGCACTGTGCCGACCAAATCTCCTGCGTTGACTTTGGTTCCCTTCTTGCCAGGTTTCAGATCATGGTCCACATGCGCAAGAACGGTATGGTATACGTTTCCCTCTTGGTCGGAAGTAGAAATGACCACGTCCCCCTTTGGGCCGAGCGTTACCGTCCCGCTCGTCGGAGCCTTGACTGGATCGCCAATGCCCCCTTGAACATCAATTCCACGGTGAGGATACACCTTTTTGCCATCCACCCGGCGTGCCCCAAAGCGCCCCTTCCCGAACGGGTCTTCAACACGGAGAGGACCATCTGTGGGGTTTCTAAGAGTGGGGGCACCCTCTCTCTTGAAGGCTTCACCCTTTGCCTGGTTATCTCCTCCCCCCGCCAGCGTCTCGTCCCCTGTTCCTCCCTTCAGCGTGTCCCCCCCCTTCTTCCTTCGGCTTGGCCGGGGCGGAGTTCTCGTCGCCGGAGGGAGGGTAGAGGGGGTCTTCGTCCTGGCGATATGGGCTCTCATGTTCGCCGGGGGCTGTCAAGGTTGGGGCCTGGCCCCAGAGGCGCAGGGCCTCCGGGGCCAGGGCGGCGAGGAGCCGGGCGGCGTCCTCGGGGTCGCCGGAGGCGGCGGCCAGGCGGCCGGCCAGGTCGGCCAGGGCCTGCGCGGCCTGGGGCTCGGACCGGGCCAGGGCGGTGAGGGCGGGATGGCCAAGGGCGGCCCGGCCGTCCTGCCCCGGACCGGCGTCGGGGTCGGCCGCGGCCGGGCCGGAAGCGGCGTCGCGCGGGGCCGCGCCGTCGCCGGCCGGGGCGTAGGCCGCCGCCAGCGCCGCGGCCTTCTCCGAGGGGCACAGGGCCGGGCTCTCGGCCGCCAACTGGAGCACCGGGCCGCGCACGCCCAGCACCTCGGCCGCCACCCGGCGCCGGAACCCGGCGAAGCCCGCCAGGCTGGCCAGGAACTCCACCCGGCCGGCCGCGTCGCGGGCGCGCCACTCCTGGCGCAGGGCCGCGTTCTCGGCCAGGGAGAGCACGCAGGGTCGACGCACCCCGGCCTGGGCCTGGAGGTCCAGCACCGCCAGGAGCAGGGACTCCCGCTCGGCCGCGGGGTCCAGGCCCGCGGCCCGGAGCCGGCGCTCGGCCTCGGGCCGCACGTACCCGGCCGGGTCCGCGGCCAGGGCCTCGGCCTGCTCCTCCAGCACCTGCCGGCAGGCCGCGGCCAGGGAGGCGGGCCAGGCCCCGGCCTTCTTCTGGCCGGCCGCCTCCAGCGCCGCGTCCAGGGCCGCGAACCGGGCCGCGGGCGGAGCCCAGGCGGTCTGCTCCACCAGGGCGCGGGCCGCGGGCAGGGCCGCCAGGGCCTGACCCAGCTCCCGGGCCTCGGCCGCGCGCCCGGGCAGGGCCGCCAGCTCCAGGGCCGCGTCCGCCAGGGCCGCGGGGTCGGGTTCGCCGGCCAGGGCCGCGCGCAGGCCGGCCCCGGCCCGGCGCTGCAGGAGCCGGCCCCGCTCCGCCGGGACCCGGGCCGCGTCCTGCCCGGCGCGGGCCTGCTCCCCGGCCTGGGCGGCCGCGGCCAGGGCCAGGCGCAGCCCCGCCCGGCTGGCCAGGCGCTGGCGGCCGGCCCGGTCCAGGGCC
>JBFMHA010000058.1:0-24229 GCA_040753075.1 Thermodesulfobacteriota bacterium | reverse complement strand
AGGGGGACCCCACTTTTTCCAAAAAGTGGGGTCCCCCTCCCTCTCGTTTCAGCTAGATCAACTCGGCCAGCTTCGCCAGGGCGGCGGGGATGGCGTCGGGGTCGGCGCCGCCGGCCTGGGCCAGGTCGGGGCGGCCGCCGCCGGAGCCGCCCACCAGGGCGGCCACGTCCTTGATGAGGGCCGGCGCGGTGTATCTGCCGTGCAGGTCCTTGGATACGTAGAGGATGAGGCTGACCTTGCCGTCCGCGGCCGAGGCCAGGCAGGCCACGCCCGAGGGCAGCTTGGAGCGCACGTCGTCCATGAGGTCGCGCAGGGCCTTGATGTTGGGGGCGTTCACCGCCGCGGCCAGGACCTTGACCCCGTTGATCTCGCGCACTTCGTCCATGAGGTCGCGGCCCTTGCCCGAGGCCGCCTGGGAGGCCAGGCGCTCGGCCTCCTTGTGCAGGGCCTTGACCTCCTTCTGCAGGCCGGAGACCTTGCCGGCCAGCTCGCCGGGCCGGGACTTGAGCAGGCCGGAGAGTTCGGTGAGTTCGCGGCGCTGGGCCGCGATGGCGGCCAGGGCGTTCAGTCCGGTGGCGGCCTCGATGCGGCGCACGCCCGCGGCCACGCCGGACTCGGAGGTGACCAGGAAGGGGCCGACCTGGCCGGTGGCGCGCAGGTGGGTGCCGCCGCACAGCTCGATGGACACCCCGGGCACCTCCACCACCCGCACCGAGTCGCCGTACTTCTCGCCGAACAGGGCCATGGCCCCTTTGCGCACCGCGGTCTGGTGGTCCATGGTGCTGATCGCCAGGGTAGTGTCGCCGAGCACGGCGCGGTTGACCAGGTCCTCGACGCGGGCCAGCTCCTCGGCGGTCACGGCGCTGACGTGGGTGAAGTCGAAGCGCAGGCGGTCGGGCCCCACCAGGGAGCCGGCCTGCTTCACGTGCTCGCCGAGCACCTGGCGCAGGGCGGCGTGCAGCAGGTGGGTGGCGGTGTGGTTGCGGGCGGTGGCCAGGCGGGCCTCCTCGTCCACGGTGAGCACGGCCTCGGCCCCGGCGGAGATGGCTCCGGAGACGACCTCCACCGAGTGCACGGTCAGCGCCGGGGCGGGCTTCAGGGTGTCGGCCACCTCGGCCTTGCCCTCGGGAGTGGCGATGGCGCCGGTGTCGCCCGCCTGGCCGCCGGACTCGCCGTAGAAGGGGGTGGCGGCGGCCACCACGAAGCCGCGCTCGCCGGTGGAGAGCCGGTCCACGGGCTGCGCCGCGGCGTCGAGCAGGGCGGTGACGCGGCTGGAGGCGGCCAGGGTGTCGTAGCCCACGAACTCGCTGGTCACGCCGTCCTCGAGCAGGGCCTTGAAGCGGCTGCCCAGGTCGACCTCGCCCGAGCCCTTCCAGGCGGCCTTGGCCCGCTCCTTCTGCTCGGCCATGAGGGCGTTGAACCCGGCCTCGTCCACGGCCACGCCGCGCTTCTCGGCGATGTCGTTCACGATGTCGATGGGGAATCCGTAGGTGTCGTAGAGCTTGAAGGCCACCTGTCCGGCCAGGGTCGTCCCCGCGGGAAGCTTGGCCAGCTCCTCGTCGAGCAGGGCCAGGCCCTTGTCCAGGGTGTTGGCGAAGCGGTCCTCCTCCTCGCGCACCACCCGGGCCATGAAGGCGGCGTTCCCCCGGATCTCGGGGTAGGCCTCGCCCATGACCTCCACCACCTTGAGGGCCACCTCGTGCAGGAAGGTCCCGGACATGCCGATGAGCCGGCCGAAGCGGTAGGCGCGGCGGATGAGGCGGCGCAGCACGTAGCCGCGGCCCTCGTTGGAGGGCAGGATGCCGTCGGCCACCATGAAGGCCATGGAGCGGCAGTGGTCGGCCATGACCCGCAGGGCGGTGTCGGCGTCCTCGCCTTGGGCCTTGTACGTCACCCCGGCCTTGGCCGCGGCGAAGCCGATGATCTCCTGGAACAGGTCGCAGTCGTAGTTGGAGGTGACGCCCTGGACCACGGCGGCGATGCGCTCCAGGCCCATGCCGGTGTCGATGCTGGGCCGGGGCAGGGGCTCGCGGCGGTCCGGGGTGATCTGGTCGTACTGCATGAACACCAGGTTCCAGATCTCCAGGAAGCGGTCGCAGTCGCAGGAGCCGATGCCGCAGCCGGGGCCGCAGGTCATCGCCTCGCCCTGGTCGAAGATGATCTCGGAGCAGGGGCCGCAGGGGCCGGTGTCGCCCATGGACCAGAAGTTGTCCTTTTCGCCCAGGCGGAAGATGCGTTCGGGCGCGATGCCGGTGACTTTCCGCCAGAGGGCCGCAGCCTCGTCGTCGTCGCGGTAGATGGTGACGTAGAGGCGGTCCTTGGGCAGGGCCAGCTCCTTGGTCAGGAAGTCCCAGGCGAAGCCGATGGCCTCCTCCTTGAAGTAGTCGCCGAAGGAGAAGTTGCCGAGCATCTCGAAGAAGGTGTGGTGGCGCGCGGTGCGGCCCACGTTCTCCAGGTCGTTGTGCTTGCCGCCCACCCGCAGGCATTTCTGGGAGGTGACGGCGCGGCGGTAGTCGCGCTTCTCCTGGCCCAGGAACACGCGCTTGAACTGGACCATGCCGGCGTTGGTGAACATGAGGGAGGGGTCGTCCTTGGGCGCCAGGCCGGAGGAGGCCACCTTCTGGTGGCCGTTGGCGGCGAAGAAGTCCAGGAAACGCTGGCGGATCTCGTTGGCTTTCATGGGAATCGTCCGTGCTGCGGGGCCGGTTCGTCCGGTCCCGGGATTGTTGCTCAAAGGATGAAACGCCGGGACGCGGAGTCGCGTCCCGGCGTGGGTCTGCTCGTGCGGCCTAGTCCTCGCCGGACAGGGGTTCGTCGTCGCCGGAGCCGGCCTTGACCATGGGGTGCATGCCCAGGTGCTCCAGGAGCCTGGCCTCGATGGTGGCGCAGAGGTCCTTGTTCTCGGAGAGCAGGGCGCGGACGTTCTCCTTGCCCTGGCCCAGGCGCTCGGACCCGAAGGAGAACCAGGCCCCGGACTTGTCGATGATGCCGGCCTCCACGCCCATGTCCAGGATCTCGCCCTCGCGGGAGATGCCCGTGCCGTAGAGCACGTCCACCACCGCCTCGCGGAAGGGCGGGGCCACCTTGTTCTTGACCACCTTGATTCGGACCTTGGAGCCGTAGACCTCGTCCTTGTCCTTGAGGGTCTGGATGCGGCGGATGTCCAGGCGCACCGAGGCGTAGAACTTGAGCGCGTTGCCGCCCGGGGTGGTCTCCGGGTTGCCGTAGCCCATCATGCCGATCTTCATGCGGATCTGGTTGATGAAGACCACCGAGGTCCGGGACTTGTGGATGGAGCCGGTGAGCTTGCGCAGGGCGTGGGACATGAGCCGGGCCTGGCCGCCCACCTGGGTGTCGCCCATGTCGCCCTCCAGCTCGGCCTGGGGGATGAGGGCGGCCACCGAGTCGATGGCGATGATGTCAACCGCGCCGGAGCGCACCAGCATGTCGGCGATGTCCAGGGCCTGCTCGCCGTAGTCGGGCTGGGAGATGAGCATCTCGTCGGTCCTGACCCCGAGGCGCTTGGCGTAGTTCACGTCCAGGGCGTGCTCGGCGTCGATGAAGGCCGCGGTGCCCCCCTTCTTCTGGGCCTCGGCGATCATGTGCAGGGCCAGGGTGGTCTTGCCCGAGGACTCGGGACCGAAGATCTCGATGACCCGGCCGCGGGGGAAGCCGCCGATGCCCAGCGCCAGGTCCAGGGCGATGGACCCGGTGGGGACGGCCGGGATGGCCGCATGGGCCTCCTCGGAGAGCTTCATCACCGAGCCCTGGCCGTACTTGCGCTCGATGGTCCCCAGCGCGGTCTTGAGCGCCTCGGCGCGCAGGTCTTCAGGGGCGGAAGTCTTCTTGGCGGCCATTGCGAACTCCATTGACGGAATTGGTGAAAACGGGCGTCGAAGCCATAGCAGAACCCAGGCCGGGGGGCAACCGGCGAGGGAGGCCGCCAATAACCAGCCGGAGCGGGCCGCGGCCTCCGGGGTTCATGGCGATTTCCCCCGGCCGCGGGGCGGGGGGAGGGAGCTTGGACGCGACATAACGAGCTTCACACAGATGTCGCGTTGTGGTATATGCATTATGGTCAAAAATCTCCCTGAGTAATCAGTCTATTGCAAGGCGGCTGGTGGTCATGCGGCCAGATGCGCATTATATCATGCCGCTTTCATGGGAATTTTTTAAAAACGCCTGTAAATCGTCGGCGCAGGGCATGGGGGAAGGATGGCTGTTCGTTTCAGCGTGGCCCTCTTGGCTGTGCTGGCGCTGTCCGCATGCCTGGGGCTGGTCCTGCTCCCGGGCCCGGACGCCTGGGCCGGCGCGCAGGCGGGGCGGGGCGACGAGGTCGTGGCGGTGGCGCTGCGGCATTTCCCGCCGCAGTACGACCTCGACAAATCGGGCAAGCCGGTCGGCTTCGCCATCGACATCTTCGACGCCGTCGCCCGGCGGAAGAACCTGAAGGTGACGTATCTCGTGGCGGACGACTGGGACGCCGCGTTCGCCGCGGTCGCCGATGGCCGGGCCGACGTGCTGCCCAACCTGGGGATCAGCAAGGAGAGGGCGGCGCTCTTCGACTTCACCCTGCCGGTGGAGACCTTTTCCGTCATGCTGTTCGTCAGGTCCGCCACCCACGACATCGCCGGGCCCGCCGATCTCGCGGGGAGGCGGGTCGCCACCTCGCGGATGAACGTGGCCCAGAGCCTGCTCTCGGGAAGGGGCGACCTGGATCTCGTGGTGCGGGATACGGTGCAGGAGGCCTTTGTGGACCTGATCTCCGGGCACGTGGACGTGCTGGCCGCCCCGGAGCCCGTGGTGATGAAGATCGCCCGCGAGGCCCGGCTGGAGAACCGGATCAAGCGGGCGGGCCCGCCGCTGGTCGAGGTCAAGCGGGCCGTGGCGGTGCGCAGGGGCGACGCCCGGCTGTACCCCATGCTGAGCGACGCCGTGGCCGAGTTCGTCGGGACCCGGGAGTACCAGGACATCTATGCGGCGTGGTACGGCAGGCCGGAACCGTTCTGGACCGCGGCGCGGGCCGCGCTGGCGGCGGGCCTGCTCCTGCTCGCCGTGGTGGTGGGCATGGCGGCGTGGCGCTGGCGCGCGATCGGCGCGCTCAACGCGGAATTGCGCGCGGGCGAAGTGAAGTTCAGGGGCCTCTTCGAGGCTTCGCCGGTGGCCATGGCGCTGGTGGACAGGACCGGGATGATCGAGTCCCTGAACGGCCAGTTCGTGGAGTCCTTCGGCTATGCCCCGGACGTCCTCCGCCGGGTCGACGACTGGTTCGCCCTGGCCTATCTCGACGAGGAGACGCGGGCGTTGTCCGCCGAGGCGTGGCGGTCCCTGGCCGAGGGGTGCGGCGAGAACTGGCCCTGGACCAGGCCGGCGGAGAGCCGGGTCACGTGCCGGGACGGCGCCGTCCGGCACGTCACCGTGAAGATGGCGCCCGTGGGCGAGTGCCTGCTGGTTGCGCTGCACGACATCTCCGACCGGGTCCGGGCCGAGGAGGGGATCAAGGCGTCCCTGCGGGAAAAGGAGGTGCTGCTGCGCGAGATGCACCACCGGGTGAAGAACAACCTCCAGATCATGAACAGCCTGCTGTACCTCCAGCTCGACCGGATCAGCGATCCCGGGAGCCGCTCCCTGGTCCAGGCGAGCCAGGCGCGGATCCATTCCATGGCCCTGGTCCACGAGGAGCTCTACCGGTCGGACGACCTGTCGAGCGTGGACATGAGGAATTACATCATCAACCTCGTGTCCCACGTGGGCGTCGGCGCGGGGAGCCGGATTCGCGCCGAGACGGAGATCGGCGAGGTCCGCCTGCCCATCACCAAGTCGGTGCCCTTCGGGCTGCTGGTCAACGAGCTCCTGACCAACGCGGTCAAGCACGCCTTCATCGGCGTTCCCGGTGGAGTGGTGCGGATCGACGTGAAGCGGGAGGGCGACAGCGTGGTGATGAAGATCTCCGACAACGGGGTCGGCCTGCCCGAAGGCTTCGACTGCCGCCGAAGCTCGTCCCTGGGACTGACCCTGGTGTCCAGCCTGGTCGACCAGCTGCACGGCGCCATGGACGCATACAACGACAGGGGGGCGAATTTTGTCGTCCGGTTCCCGTGCCACTAGCCCCGCGGAGAACGGCCGGTTCCGGGCCATGGTCGTGGAGGATGAGCGGATCATCGCCCTGGCCACGGGCCGGATGGTCACGCGCATGTGGCGCGAGGAGTGCGCGTGCGCACACAGCGGGGAGAAGGCGCTGGAGGAGCTGGACTTCGTGCCCAAGCCCCTTGACCAGGACCGGCTCGAAGCGATTCTGCAGCGGCTGGTCCGGGCGTGACCGGCCGGTCTCGTGGGCTGCCGGCGGATCGGCCCATTCCAGCGGAGACCTCTCCGGGGAGAGGCATGAAGCATTTCCGGCCAGTCAGGCATGTCTCCGGTATTCGCTTGAGCTCCGTGGGATTGAATCCGGCCGGGTAAGGATTCATCAGGGCCGCCCAGTCATATCCCGCGCGATCAGGCGACCGTCATGGGGCTGCAGCGGTTCGTACAGTGCGGCCTAGGCAGAGATCGACACATATGCGCCGTATTCACCCCCAGTACAGTCGAGACGCTCGAGATATCGAGAGAGGATGGCGTTGGCCGCGGCAGTCATGCGGACGGGCCAGTCCGGAGTGTTCTCCGTCGAAGGGTGGGCGTCGTCTGAAGACATTTGGGGCGCGCCGTCGCTGGACTTGGGAGCGGCGGACGATTCTGGAGGCTCGCTCCCGGCTCCGCCGGTCGCTGCGGTCGAGTTGGGCGGGGCGCTAGGAAAAGCCAACCCGTTAGCGAAGGATTCGTTTGGGTTCAACCCGGCAGAAAATGCCGGAGACGGTTCGCCAGTGGCAGGCATGTGCAGGGGAGAGAGCTCCGCATCGCTGTTTTCGTCCCCATCCGCCAGGATCGGGAGGTCTGGGCCCGTGGCGTGAGCATCTCCCGGGGCGTCATTTCCCGCGCCTGTGGGCGCGGCGTCGGCGTTGGCGGGGGGGGCGAGGGAAGAATCCGCCGGGCCGGAAGCGTTTGCCAGCGCCATTGTCGAGCTGATTGCCGCCATCGCAGCCCTTATTGTGTCGAACGACGCGGCTATTGAGTGCTTATGCTCCTGAGAATGCGAGGCGGAAATTGAAGAAAGAGCCTTCTCCAGTGAAGAAACCGCGGTGCTGAATTCCTTGGACGCAGCTTCGAAGCTGACTTTTGGAGCAATGCTCGACGGTGTTTGGGCGGTATTGCCCGCTGGGGTATTTGTTCCCGGCGACTTCGGAATGACCTTGCTCTTCGGTGTTATCTTCGCCTGCTTTGTGGTTTTCTTGGTGGTCGTTCTCGCGTATGCAGATAATAGTTTCCCGGAGCATCTCTGTATGGATCGGGCGTACTGTCTGGAAATACCTCCAATCATATGGCGTCTCCAGTCGTGACAAATGTAGAGGGTGCTGGGGGAGATAACTCGGAGCAGGAAATGAGCGACATCGCAGTGCTCCCAGTAATGGCTAGCAAAGGACGTGCCCGTCGCCCCCCCTGGGGAAGGCGGAGAGCGCCGCGTCCCGAAGCAGAGGACATCGGCCTTGCCCCCCGACCCGCCCTGGCGTATATCCGCGCTCCCCATGGCTGAAACCTACCATTGCCTGTCCCTCTTCTCCGCGGGCCTGGACTCCATCCTGGCGGCGCGGGTGCTCATGGCCCAGGGCCTCAAGGTCAAGTGCCTGCACTTCGTGTCGCCCTTCTTCGGCGACCCCCGCCGCATCCCGCACTGGGAGCGGGTGTGGGGCCTGGACATAAGCCCGGTGGACGTGTCCGCCGAGTTCACGGCCATGCTGCGCGGACCGGCCCACGGGTTCGGCAAGCTGCTGAACCCGTGCATGGACTGCAAGATCCTCATGCTGTCCGGGGCGCGGGAGTTGATGTCCAAGTATGGCGCGACATTCCTGGCCACCGGCGAGGTGGTGGGGCAGCGGCCCATGTCCCAGCGCCGCGACGCCATGAACGCCATCGCCCGCGACGCCGGAGTGAAGGGCATCCTGCTGCGGCCCCTGTGCGCGAGAAAGCTCGATCCCACGCCCATGGAGGAGTCCGGCCTGGTGGACCGGGAGCGGCTCCATGATTTCGGCGGCCGGGGCCGGCGGCGGCAGCTGGACCTGGCCCGGGAGTTCGGGCTCGCCGAGTTGCCCACCCCGGCCGGAGGCTGCCTGCTGGCCGAGCCCGAGTCCGCGCGGCGGTTCTGGCCCCTGCTCAAGCACGTGGCCGCGCCCGGGCCGGAGCTGTTCCGCCTGGCCGACGAGGGCCGGCAGTATTGGGCCGAGGCCGAGGGAGCGCAGTTCTGGCTGGCCATCGGCCGCAACCAGGCGGGCAACGAGCGGCTGGAGCGGCTGCTTGCGCCCGGGGACCTGGTGTTCAAGACCCGCGACTTTCCCGGCCCCCTGGCCGTGGGACGCCCCCTGTCCGGCCCCTGGCCCGACGTGGTCATCGCCGACGCCGCGGCCTTCTTCGCCTCCTATTCGCCCAAGGCGGCGCGCTCCGGCGGCCCGGTGGCCGTGTCCGTGACCGCGGTGGGCGCGGAGACCCGCACCGTGGAGGCGACGCCCTGCCGCGCGACGCCGCTGGCCTGGGCCGAGCCCCAGTGGGACGACGAGGCCAAGGCCCGCAATCTCCAGCATTGCCGGGGCGGGGCGGAGTAGGCTCCCGACAGGCCCGCGTCGGGTTTCCGGCTCATTTTTCCCCGCCCCTCCTGCGCCCTGTCCGGGGAACGCCAACCCCTCCGGCGGGTTGCGCCTGCGCCGAGAAAACTGGCACGGCATATGCTTCATTCCGGGTGACCTGGCGAGTTGGTGAGCAGTGGCTCCAGGGTGAATCAACGCCACGAGAACGCGCCGACACAGGCGTACGCTACACAGGCGATTCGACCCGGGCGCACTCCACGGCCCAGCCGGGTCTTTCCTGTTGTGCAATCTGTGCAATATCTTGCGCAGGCCATGTGCATCTCCTTGCACGCCGGGCCTCCCCCCGGCCAGCCTCGAATCCCCGCAGCCAGCAGCCTGGGCCAATCGTTCGAAATGGCCCGGTTCCTGCTTGCCAGACTCCCTCAGTACCATTATCTAGAAGCCACACCAACGACGATTTACACAACCGGAGGGGTTTCCATGGCTTTCGAAAACTACGGCATGACCGCGACCCGCGCCCGCGCCGACGTGCTCGGCGTCTTCATGCGCGGAGTCTACAAATGGATGTCCATCGGCCTGGCCGTGACCGCGGCCACGGCGTACATGGTCGCCGCCAGCCCGGCGGCCCAGCAGGTCATCTTCGGCAACCAGATCGTGTTCTTCGGCCTCATCATCGGCGAACTGGCCCTGGTCATGGGCCTGTCCGCGGCCATCGGCCGCCTGTCCGCCGGGACCGCCAACGGCCTGTTCCTGCTCTACAGCGGCCTGAACGGCCTCACCCTGTCCGCGGTGCTCCTGGCCTACACCGGCGAGTCGGTGTTCATGACCTTCGTCATCTGCGCCGGCATGTTCGGGGCCATGAGCATCTACGGCATGACCACCAAGAAGGACCTGACGTCCATGGGCTCCTTCCTGTTCATGGGCCTCATCGGCATCCTGCTGGCCTCGGTGGTGAACATCTTCATGCAGAGTTCGGTCATGCACTTCGTGATCTCGGTCATCGGGGTCATCGTGTTCACCGGCCTGACCGCCTACGACACCCAGAAGCTGCGCTACATGGGCGAGACCATGCCCGCGGACGATGCGACCGCGGTGCAGCGCGGCACCATCCTGGGCGCGCTGACCCTCTACCTGGACTTCATCAACCTCTTCCTCATGCTCCTGCGCCTCTTCGGCGCGCGGCGCGATTAACAGGGGAAAATACCGCAGGTATTTTTTGCAGGCGCGCCCCTTCGGCGCTCGGCGCGATGAAGAGGGAAAAGGCGCAGGGTTGTTTTAGGCGCGCCTCCTGGCGCGCGGCGTGATCGGCATCGGCCTGTTCGGGCGGGGGGAGGCCATCCTTCTCCCGCCCTTTTCACTGCAAGAGCCCCGGAGGTCCCCATGGTCGCCCGCGAGTGGCGCTGCCGCTGCCCCCAGGAGCACCGCGACGGGTTTCTGGCCTACCTGGCCGAAACCGGCGTGAAGGACACCGCCGCCACCCCCTGCTGCCGGGGGGCGCAGATCCTCGTCCGCGAACTGGATGGCGCGGCCGAGATCACCCTCGTCACCTACTGGGACTCCCTGGACGCCATCCGCGCCTATGCCGGGGAGGACATCTCCGTGGCCCGGCTCTACCCCGAGGACGCCAAATACGAACTGGACCCGGACCGGCGCGTGACCCACTACCGGGTCGTGGAGCAGGTCTTCCGCTGACCGCCCGGCCTTCCGCCCTTTTCTTTTCCCCCGGCTTCGCGCTACAGGAGGCCCCATGCAGCGCACGCTCCTGCGCCTCCAGGAGGCCCTGTCCCCGCTCCTGGCTCCCCTGGGCTGGGCCTACGCCGCGGTCCTGCGCCGGCGGGAGTTGGCCTACGCCAAGGGGGGCCGCGACTCCTGGCGGCCGCCCGTCCCCACCGTCAGCGTGGGCAACATCGCCTGGGGCGGCACGGGCAAGACCCCCCTCGCGGCCTGGATCGCCCAGCGCGCCCTGGACGCGGGCAGGAGCCCCTGCATCCTCACCCGCGGCTACAACGCCGCGCCCCCCGGCCCCCACTACCTGGCCTCGCCCGACAACCTGCCCATCCACGTGGGCGACGAGCCCCTCATGCTCTGCCGCGCCCTGCCCGGGGCCCGGGTGGTGGTGGATCCGGACCGCACCCGGGCCGGGAAGTGGGCCGTGTCCGCACTCAAGCCCCACCTCTTCATCCTGGACGACGGGTTCTCGCACCTGGCCGTGCGCCGGGACCTGGACCTGGTGCTGCTCACCCCCGGCGACCTGGGCCGGAACTGGGGCCGGACCATCCCGGCCGGCCCCTGGCGGGAGGGCCCGGCGGCCCTCGCCCGCGCCTCGGCCTTCCTGGTGCGCTGCGCCGAGGAGGAGTTCCCGGCCCTCGGCCCCCTGGCCCAGCGCCGCCTGGGTCCCCTGGGCAAGCCCGTGTTCACCTTCACCCTGCTGCCCCAGGGCCTGGTCCCGGTGTCGCTCCGGAAGCCGGGCTCGCCTCCGCCGCCGGGAACCCGCTACCTCCTGGCCAGCGCCACCGGCAATCCGGCCTCGGTGTACGCCACCGCCACGGCCTACATGGGCCGCGAGCCGCAGAAGCACCTGGCCTTCCCGGACCACCACAACTTCACCAGCGCGGACTGGCTCAAGATCAGCGTCAGCGCCCGCTCCTGGGACGCCGAGGCCGTGCTCTGCACCGAAAAGGACGCGGCCAAGCTGGCCCCCTTCGCCGACGAGACCGTCTGGTCCCTCAGCGTCGCCCCGGCCTTCGGCCCGGCCCTCATCGGGCGAGACGACTTCATCGCCTGGTGGGAGGAGCAGGCCTCCCGGCTCTTCGCCGGGTAGGCGGGCGGGGGCCCTGCCCCCGCACCCCGGCAAGGGGCTCCTCGCCCCTTGCCGCGCGGCCGGGAAGCAGCGCGGCTGCGCCGCTTGGCCCCGCCTTCGGCGTGGCCGGCCGCGTCGCTCGTCGTATGGAAACGCTGCGCATTTTCTACTCCGAGTAGACCCCTCGCCAGGGGATGATCCCCTGGACCGTATCGGGCGCAGGTCGGCTCCGCCCCGGCGGCGCGGCATCGCGCACACTGGTTTCCGGGCAGGGGGCCGCGAAGCGCGCGGGACTCGCGTCCAGGGCTGAGTCCGGAACACGATTCCCGCAGGCCGCCGCCGGTCGAAACGCCCGGCAGGAGCCTCCTTTTGAAGGGCTGCAGGCCCGTGCGCGCAGTTCCGGGGGGAAAGGGACGGGAGAGCGCAAGAGGGCGGGGAGCCCCACTTCTTTCGAGAGGGGGGAGGCCCGCCCTCTCGTTTGGACCTCGGCTTGACAGGAGTCATCATACGTGCGAGGTCTTGGTCGTACCATTTTGGCGCAAGAAGGGCACTCCTGTGCGGGAGTTCCTTCTTTTTTGGGTAAAACCAGCAACAATGGTCGAGCCAATGACGCAGGTTGAAAAGACTGCAGGCATGTTCCTGCCCGTGACTCTCGGACGAGCCAGCGAGGAGATCGTGCTCCAGGTGGAGGCCGCCATCTTGGACGGCCGGCTCGCCCCGGGCGAGCGCCTGCCCAGCGAGCGGGACATGCAGGTCCAGTTCGGCGCGGGCCGGGGCGTGATCCGAGAGGCCATCAAGACCCTGCAGCAGAAGGGCCTGCTTGCGGTGCGCAAGGGCGCCAAGGGCGGGGCCTTCGTGCGCAGCCTGGAAGTGGCCAACGTGTCCGAGTCCCTGGCTCTGTTCCTCAAGCAGCACCCGGTGTCCCCGGAAACGCTCATCGAGTTCCGCGAAACCATGGACCGGGCCATCACCGTGCTGGCCATCGCCCGCGGCTCCAAGGCCGACAAGGAGGCGCTCCTGGCCGGAGCGCGGAGGCTGGAGTCCCTGCTGCGCGAGTCCGGGCCGGATCTGGCCGCCACGGACGAACTGGACCGCTCCCTGAATCTGCGCCTGGCGCGCATGGCCGCCAACCCGCTCTTCGAGTGGGTCATGTCCGCCCTGCAGATGGGCTTCAGCTCCCACGACTACGCCCTGTACGCGGACCCGGTCTTCCGGGAGAAGGCCGCGGCCAACTGGAGCGACACCGCCCAGGCCATCGCCGCGAACGAGCCCGCCCGCGCCTTGTCCTTCATCGGGCACCATTACGTGCTTCTGCGCCAGTGCGTGGAGAGCCGCAGCGAGCGCTCCGGCCCGGTGGAGGCGCCCTTTCTCAACGAACCCAGCGATTGATGACCCAGGAGACTGCCACTTGAAACATTACGACTTCATCATCGTCGGCGGCGGTTCCGCCGGCTCGGTCCTCGCCAACCGTCTGAGCGCCAATCCCAAACACCGCGTCCTGGTCCTGGAGGCCGGCGGAACCGATCACCGCCTGGACTTCCGCATCCACATGCCCGCGGCCCTGACCTATCCCCTGGCCGGCCGCACCTACAACTGGTGGTACGAGTCCGACCCCGAGCCGTACATGAACGGCCGCCGGATCTACCAGCCCCGGGGCAAGGTCCTGGGCGGGTCGAGCTGCATCAACGGCATGATCTACATCCGCGGCAACGCCATGGACTACGAGAAGTGGGCGCGCGAGGACGGGCTCGAGAACTGGTCCTACGCCCACTGCCTGCCCTACTTCAAACGCTTCGAGTGCCATACTGCGGGCGCGGACCGCTACCAGGGCGCGGTGGGGCCGCTCTACCTCACCACCCCGGAGTGCGCCAGCCCGCTCTTCAACGCCTTCTTCGCCGCGGTGCAGCAGGCCGGCTATCCCCTGACCGACGACGTGAACGGCTGTCAGCAGGAGGGATTCGGCAAGTTCGACCGCACCACCTACCTCGGCCGGCGCTGGAATGCGGCCCGGGCCTACGTGCATCCGGTGAAGAACCGCCGCAATCTCACGGTCCGCTGCCGGGCCATGGCCACCCGCCTGCTCTTCTCGGGAAAGCGCGCGGTGGGCGTGGAGTACGTGCGCCGTGGCCGGGTGCGCCAGGATTTCGCGGGCGAGGTCATCTGCTGCGGCGGGGCCATCAACTCCCCGCAGCTGCTTCAGCTCTCCGGGGTGGGCGACGCCCAGGATCTGTCGGCCCTGAGCATTCCCGTGGTGCAGGATCTGCCCGGCGTGGGCGAGAACCTGCAGGACCATCTGGAGCTGTACGTGCAGTACGCGTGCAAGAAGCCCGTGAGCCTGTATCCGTCCCTCAAGTGGTACAACAAGCCCTGGATCGGGGCCCAGTGGCTCTTCGGCCGCACCGGGGTCGGGGCGTCCAACCACTTCGAGGCCGGCGGATTCATCCGCGGCAACGACCGGGCGCCCTATCCCAACCTGCAGTACCACTTCCTGCCCATCGCCATTCGCTACGACGGAACTGCGCCCAACGAGGGACACGGCTACCAGGTGCACGTGGGGCCCATGAACACCGACGTGCGCGGCCGGGTGAAGCTGCGCTCCGCGGACCCGCGCGAGCACCCGAGCATCCTGTTCAACTACCTTTCCACCGAGCAGGAGCGCCGGGAGTGGGTGGAGGCCATCCGCGTCACCCGCAACATCATGACCCAGCCTGCATTCGACGAACTCCGCGGCAGGGAGTTGGCCCCGGGCGAGGGCGTGGAGACCGACGAGCAGATCCTGGACTTCGTGGCCCGGGAGGGGGAGAGCGCCTACCACCCGAGCTGCACCTGCGCCATGGGCGCCCACGGGCTCGCCGTCACCGACCCCGAGCTGCGCGTGCACGGAGTGGAAGGCCTGCGGGTGGTGGACGCCTCGGTCATGCCCTACGTGACCAACGGCAACATCTACGCGCCGGTGATGATGATCGCGGAAAAGGCCGCGGACCTGGTGCTGGGCAACTCCCCCCTGCCGCCCGAACCCGCGCCTTTCTCTCGGCGCGAGGCCGAGGGAAGAGCAGCATGATCCAAGGCGAGATGTTCATCGACGGGCAATGGGCGGCCGCGCGTTCCGGCCGGGAGCGCGAGGTCATCAATCCCTTTGACCAGGAGGTCGTCGCCCGGGTGGCCGAGGGCGGCCGGGAGGACGCGGCGCTGGCCGTGGCCGCGGCCCGGCGGGCCTTCGATGCGGGCGACTGGCCCCGGACCCCGGCCCCCGAGCGGGGCCGGCTGCTCCTGCGCCTCGCCGCCCTGGTGGAGCGCGAGCGTGAGGACCTGGCCCGGCTGGAGAGCCTGGACACGGGCAAGACCGTGGAGGAGAGCCGCTGGGACATGGACGACGTGGCCGGCATCTTCCGCTACTACGCGGGGCTGGCCGACAAGGACGGGGGCGAGGCGGTGGCCTGTCCCAATCCGGACGCCGCCAGCCTCGTGCTGCGCGAGCCAGTGGGGGTGTGCGGCCAGATCTCGCCCTGGAACTACCCCCTGCTCCAGGCCTCCTGGAAGATGGCTCCGGCCCTGGCTGCGGGCTGCACCATCGTTATGAAGCCCAGCGAGATCACCCCGCTCACCACCCTGCGCATCACCGAGTTGGCCCAGGCGGCCGGGTTCCCCGCAGGCGTGGTGAACACCGTGCTCGGCCCCGGGGCCGAGGTCGGGGCGGAGCTGGCCGAGAGCCCGGACGTGGACCTCATCTCCTTCACCGGCGGCGTCGTGACCGGCAAGAGCATCATGCGCGCGGCCGCGGGCAACGTGAAGAAGATCTGCCTGGAGTTGGGCGGCAAGAATCCGCACATCATTTTCGCCGACGCGGACCTGGACCTGGCCGTGGACAGCGCGCTGAACGGGGTGTTCTTCCACGCGGGCCAGATCTGCTCGGCCGGGGCGCGCATCCTGGTGCAGGACGCGCTGCACGACCGCTTCGTGGAGGCCCTTGGCGAGCGCATGGCGCGCATCAAGCTGGGCAGCGGCTTCAGCGAGGGCGTCCAGATGGGGCCCCTCATCTCGGCCGAGCACCTGGCCAAGGTGGAGTCCTACGTGGCCATCGGCCAGGAGGAGGGCGCGGCCCTGGCGCTCGGGGGCGCGCGTCCCGACGACCCGGCCCTGGCCAGGGGCTTCTTTTATCTGCCCACGCTGTTCACCGGCTGCACCGGGGACATGCGCATCGTGCAGGAGGAGATCTTCGGCCCGGTGGTCACGGTGGAGCGGTTCAGGAGCGAAGAGGAGGCCGTGGCCCTGGCCAACGACACCGTCTACGGCCTGTCCGCGGGCCTGCGCACCCAGGATGCGGCCCGGGCCGAACGCGTGGCCCGGGCCCTGCGCTTCGGCACGGTGTGGATCAACGACTTCAACGTGTATTTCGTGCAGGCCCCCTGGGGCGGGTACAAGCAGTCGGGCCTGGGGCGGGAGCTGGGCCGCGCCGGGCTGGAGGAATACACCGAACTCAAGCACGTGTACCGCAACCACGCCCCCCGGGCGCTTGATTGGTTCGGCGCATAGTATCACTCGGAGTACAAGGAGGCCTTGCTTTTCCCAACCGCAACCGAGGAGTAGTGATGCGTGTTTTCGGAAGAAACCTGGTCGTAGCCCTGATTGTGGCCCTGTCCCTGGCTGTGCTTCCCGCGGCTTCCCAGGCCGCGGCCAAGATCCGCTTCGTCAGCGTGGGCTGGACCGGCGTCACGGTCAAGACCGAGCTGGCGGTCTCCATACTGCAGAGCCTCGGCTACGAGGCCGAGAACGTCATGGTTTCGGTGCCCATCGCCTACAAGGCCATGGCCACCGGCGACGGCGACGCCTTTTTCGGCAACTGGATGCCCTCCATGGCCTCCATCGCCGACCCCTATTTCGAGGACGGCTCGGTGGTGAAGTACCTGGCCAGCATGCCCGGGGCCCAGTACACCCTGGCCGTGCCCACCTACTGCGCCAAGGGCGGACTGCGCGATTTCAAGGACATCGCCAAGTACGGGGACAAGCTGGACTGGAAGATCTACGGCATCGAGGCCGGCAACGACGGCAACCTGATCATCAAGGACATGATCGACAAGAACATGTTCGGCCTGGGCAAGTTCACCCTGGTGCCCTCCAGTGAGGCCGGCATGCTGGCCCAGGTGCAGTCCTACGCCAAGGAGGGGCGTTGGATCGTGTTCCTCGGCTGGGCTCCGCACAGCATGAACGAACGCATCGACATGACCTACCTCACGGGCAGCACCGACGCGACCTTCGGCCCCAACGACGGCACCGCCACGGTGTGGACCAACACCCGCAAGGGCTTTGCCGAGGACCATCCCAACCTGGGCAGGCTGCTCAAGAACATGACCTTCCCCATCGCCATGATGAACCAGATCATGACGACCCTGCACCAGGACGCGAGCCTGACCCCGCGCGAGGCCGGCCGCTCCTGGCTCAAGGCCAACCCGGACGCCGCCGAGCGCTGGCTGGACGGCGTGACCACCGCCGAGGGCAAGCCCGGCCTGCCCGCGGTGCTGGCTGGCCTCAAGGACGCCAAGTAGCAACGCGCCGCTCCGGTGCATGAAAAAAGCCGATGGGCCTTGGCCCATCGGCTTTTTGTTTGTCAGGGGAGCGGGAGGCCTGCGGGACGGGGAAACGGGCTCGTCCGTCCGGCAACCCGCGGCGCAGGCGGCGCCCAGGCTTCTTCCCGCGAACTGCAAAGGCTTGCCTTTGCGATCAAGGCCGTGGCGGGAAACATGCGCACGCATGTTTCATGACACGGCAAGTCCTACAGCCGAGACTTGAGCACCATGTCGGTGATGGGGCCGCGGGAGCGCTCGCCCTTGAGCACGATGTGGCCGTAGTTGTTGAATCCCTTGAACTTGCGCACGATCCAGTTGAGGCCGTTGTTGGCCTCGTTGAGGTAGGGGTTGTCCACCTGGGAGGTGTCGCCCAGGCAGAGGCACTTGACCCCTTCGCCCATGCGGGTGAGCAGGGCGCGGATCTCGTTGCGCGAGAGGTTCTGGGCCTCGTCGATGATGACGTAGGCGTGCTCGATGTTCATGCCCCGGATGTAGGCCAGGGGGAGGATCTCGAACTTCTTGGGGTTGTACTTCAGGGTGTCGGCCCCGGGGTTGGTGAAGATCTTGTTGGCCGGCCGCAGGTCGTGGAGCTTCTGCACCAGGTCGAAGATGTACTTGACGTAGGGCTCCATCTTCTCCTCGATGTCGCCGGGCAGGTAGCCGAGCTTGGCCCCCAGTTCGATGGTGGGCTTGATCACGTAGATCTTCTCGTAGAAGCGCTTCTCCAGGACCATGTAGAGGGCCGCGGCCAGGGCCAGGTAGGTCTTGCCGAACCCGGCCTCGCTCTGGATGGAGACCAGGTCGATGTGCTCCGAGAGGATGAGCTCCAGGGCCAGGTTCTGGTAGACGCTGCGGGGCTTCACGCTCCAGACCGCGTGCGTGTAGGAGATGGTTTTGTCCCCCTCGGGCGCGTGCAGCACGGGCCTGCCGTCCACCCAGGAGAAGGAGTTGGGCAGGGGCTCGTCGCCGTTCTCCGCGAACCCGGTGTAGAGCTGGGATTCGGACTCGAAGGGCTTGGAGTCCTTGAACTCCTCGCTGGCGATGGAGAGCAGGCTGGCCTGGAGCTGGAGGATGCGGTCGTTGGTGACCAGGATGGGGTTCTCGATGTCGGTGCTGGCCTTGATCTCCTCCAGGATGAAGCTGTCCACGATCTCCTCGGTGAAGGGCGAGATGGAGGAGTCGTTGCGGATGAAGTGGAGGCGGTCCTTGTGCTCGAGCAGGACGTCGATGACCTTGGCCACGATGTGGCGCAGCCGCGGGTTGGTCTTGAGTTTGTTGAGTTCGATGAGGACGTGGTAGGGAATGTAGACTTCGTTGTCTTGGCCGTTGCGCAGGCTGAGGATGCTGTTGGGATTTTCGATGAGAACGTTGGTGTCGAGGATGTAGTTTTTCTTGCTCATGGAGGGCGCAAATCCTCGCTGGGTTTGACGCAGGGCAGGCGTGCCCTGGCGCACCATCAGTACCCAACTCTCTAGAGTATTTCTTGACTGGTGTAAACGCGGCCGGCCTGCCCTGCCCGGCGCGGCCTGCGGGACGCCGGTCGGTCAGCGCTTCTTCTGGAGCCGGGCGCGCAGCCAGATGGCCGCCAGGTTCATGCCCAGGACCAGGGCGACGAGCACCAGGGAGGTGCCGTACTGCAGCGGCCGGGTCTTCTCGATCTCGGTGCCCGCGGTGGCCAGCACGTACACGTGGTAGGGCAGGGCCATGACCGAGCTGAAGACGGAGTCGGGCATGCGGGGGGTGTAGAACACCGCGGCGGTGAACATGATGGCCGCGGTCTCGCCCGCGGCGCGGGACAGGCCCAGGATGGCGCCGGTGAGCATGCCGGGCGTGGCCGCGGGCAGGACCACCCGGGAGATGGTCTGCCACTTGGTGGCGCCCAGGCCCAGGGAGGCCTCGCGATAGGTGTTGGGCACCTGGCGCAGGGCCTCCTCCGCGGTGCCGATGATGACCGGCAGGATGAGCGCGGCCAGGGTGAGCACGCCGGAGAGGATGGAGACCCCGAACTTGAAGAAGGTCACGAAGAAGGCCAGGCCGAACAGGCCGAAGACCACCGAGGGCACGCCGGCCAGGTTGTTGATGCCCAGGCGGATGATGCGCACCGCCTTGCGGTTCGCGGCGTACTCGTTGAGGTAGACGGCCGAGGCCACGCCCAGGGGGAAGGCCGCCAGCATGGCCCCGAAGGAGAGCAGGAACGTGCCCGCGATGCAGGGGAAGATGCCGCCCTCGGTCATCATCTTGCGCGGGGCCTGGGTGAGGAGCTCCCAGGAGAGGGCGGGCAGGCCGTGGAAGAGCAGGAAGGCGCAGATGACCGCCAGGGCCAGGCCGTTGACGCCCGAGGCGGTGCGGAAGATGCCGAACATGAACCGCTGCAGCGCGTTGCGGCGGCCGAGGTTGCAGGCGGCGTCCGGGATGCGATTCCGGGCGGGGGGGGTCTGGGCGTCGGCGGTCATGGCGAGTTCTCCGGGGACGGCCATGGGGGCTCCTACAGGGTGGCGGCGCCGACCTGCTTGTGCTTTTCCGCGATGTGGTCGGCTGCGATGTTGAAGAGCATGGTGAACAGGAAGAGGACCATGCCGGTGGCGAACAGGGCGTAGTAGTGGTCGCCCCGGAAGGGGGCCTCGGCCATCTCCGCGGCGATGGAGGCGGGCATGGGCCGCACCGGGTCGAAGAGGGAGCCGGGGATGAGGGCCGCGCCGCCGGCCACCATGAGCACCACCATGGTTTCGCCGATGGCCCGGGACATGCCCAGGATGACCCCGGTGGAGATGCCCGAGGCCGAGGCCGGCAGCACCACCCGCAGGATGGTCTCCCAGTGGGTGGCGCCCAGGGCCAGGGAGGCCTCGCGCAGTTCGCCGGGCACGTTGTGGATGGCGTCCTCGGAGATGGAGCAGATGGTGGGCACGCTCATGAAGGCCAGCATGACGGCGGCGTTGAGCAGGTTCAGGCCGGTGGCCGCGCCGAAGGCGTCCTGGAGGAATGGCGCCACGATGACCATGCCGAAGAAGCCGATGACCACCGAGGGCAGGGCGGCCAGGAGCTCCACCACGGGCTTCACGTACTGCCGCACCCGGGGCCGGGCGATCTCCGCCAGGTAGATGGCGGTCATGACCCCCAGGGGGATGGCGATGGCCGAGGACAGGGCGGTCACCGCCAGGGAGCCCATGATGAGCGGGAAGATGCCGAAGTCCGGCGGGTCCGCGGTGGGGTACCAGAGCCGGCCGAAGAGGAACTCCGTGACCGGGTAGTCCCGGAAGATGGGCAGGCCCTCCATGAACAGGAAGAGCATGATGAGGGCCAGGACCGCGATGGAGGTGAGGGCGATCAGCAGGAAGGCGGTCCGGATGAGCTTTTCCTTGGTCTGCCGTCTGATGGGCATGGCGTGTCCCGGGGCTGAGGTTCGGCAAGGGCGAAACCCTGCGCCGGCCGTGCCGGCCGGCGCAGGGAGGCTTCGGGTCGATGCGCCGTGTCGTTCGCGGCGGCGGAGGCGCTACTTCTTCAGGGGCACGTAGCCCACCTCGGCCACGTGCTTCTGGCCCTTGGCCGGGTCGAGGACGTAGGCCACGATCTTGGCCACCTCGCCGGAGGGCTCGCCGTTGACGTAGAGGTACAGGTTGCGGGCGATGGAGTACTTCCCGTTCAGGGCGGTGTCGGCGCTGCCCATGACGCCGCCCACGGACACGGCCCTGGTGCTGGCGTCCAGGTAGCCGATGCCGATGTAGCCGATGGCGTTCCTGTTCTTGGACACGGCCTGCACCACGGCCCCGTTGGAGGCCTGGAGCAGCGCGCCGGGGAACACCCTCTCCCTGTGCATCACCTTCTCCTCCCAGGTCTCGTAGGTGCCGGAGGAGGTGTCGCGGGAGATGGCCACGATGGGGGCGTCGGGGCCGCCCACGTCCTTCCAGTTCGTGATCTTGCCCATGTAGATGCCCTGGAGCTGCTCAAGGGCGAGGTCCTTCACCGGGTTGGAGGGGTGGACCACCGGCACCAGGGCGTCCATGGCGATGGCGATCTCCTTGGGGGCGACGCCCTTGTTCTTGGCCAGGGCTGCTTCCTTGTCCTTCATCTGGCGGGAGGACATGGCGATGTCGGCGGCGCCGTCGATGATGGCCTTGATGCCGTTGCCCGAGCCGCCGCCGGACACGGACAGGGCCGCTTCCTTGTGCACGGCCATGTAGGCTTCGGCCACCTTCTGCATGATGGGCAGCACGGTGGTGGATCCGTTGATGGCGATTTCCCCGGCCCAGGCCGTGGCGGACAGGGCCAGGACCAGCAGGGACGCGATGCCGAGCTTGAACGGTTTCATTGGATTCCTCCGGAAATGACGTACGGGTTTCGTTCGTTGCCGTCTGCAGATGGCAAGGAAGTACGTCCGCAATGTTACGGACGGGTGACGGAGGAACAGAGAGTGTGTGACAACCGGGATTGTCACACACTTGAGCGGGATTGTTGGCTTTTGTCAGGAAGGATCGGAGGCGAGGGGGACGAAGTCGCCGGCGGCCTTGTCCTTGCGCACGTCGTCCCAGGGGAAGAACCGGCCGTTCATGGTCACCCAGACCCCGGGCGGGCAGAGCTGGACCGCGGCCATGGCGCAGCCCAGGTTGAACATGGCGTCCGAGCCGCCGAAGGAGAAGGGGATCATGGCCCCCACCAGCACCACGGTCTTGCCGGACAGGCGCTGGCCCAGGAGCCGGGCGGTCTCGGCCAGGGTGTCGGTGCCGTGGGTGACGATGATGCGCTCCTCGGGACTGGCCAGGCAGCGGGCCAGGATGGCCTCCCGGTCCGCCTGGTCCATGTGCAGGCTGTCCTTGAGCATCACCGTCTCGATGGTGAACGGCGTCCGCACCCGGGCCTGGTCCAGGATCTCGGCCAGGTGGGAGCGGGTGAACACCAGTTCGCCCCGGAGCTTGTCGTACTCCTTGTCCAGGGTTCCGCCGGCGGCCAGAATGCGGATGGGGGCGAGGGGAGCGGCGGGCATGGGCGGTCCTACATCATCAGCCGGGTCTTCTCGGGCGTGAGCCGGAGCTCCAGGCGGTTGGCCAGGATGCTCATGGCGTAGCAGAAGGCGAAGTACAGGGCGGCCACGGTGGTGTAGATCTCGAAGGGGTGGACCATGAGCCGGTTGTTCAGGCCCTGGGCCACGAAGGTGAGCTCCAGCACGCCGATGACGTAGGCCAGCGAGGTGTCCTTGAAGATGGCGATGAACTGGCCCACGATGGCCGGGATCATCTGCTTGAGGGCCTGGGGCAGGATGATGCGGCGCAGGGTCTGCAGGGAGCTGAGGCCGGTGGAGTAGGCCGCCTCCCACTGGCCGCCGGGGATGTTCTCGATGCCCGCGCGCACGATCTCGGCCAGGTAGGCCCCGGTGAAGGCGGTCAGCGCCACGGTGGCGCTCCAGAACACGTCCAGGTAGGCCCCCGTCATCACCGGGATGAAGAAGTAGACCCAGAAGATGACGATGATGAGCGGGTTGCCCCGGATGAACTCGATGTAGCACATGCTGGGAATGCGCAGGATGAGGTTCCGGGAGGTCCGGCCCACGCCCACGACCAGGCCGATGAAGAAGCTCACCGAGATGGCGATGAGGGCCATGAGCAGGGAGTAGGACAGGCCGCCCAGGCCCCAGAACAGTTCGTTGGGCGAGCCGTTGGGGAAGCGCCAGATGAGCAGGGAGCGCAGGTTGCCGGCCACCACCGACCAGTCGAACCCGGCCAGGCCCTGGCCCACCCTGTACACCGCCAGGCCCAGGGCCCCCAGGAAGGCGGCCTTGCCGGCCAGGACCACGGCCTTGCCCGCCAGGTCCAGGATGCGGCGCCACAGGGCCCCGGCCGCGGTGTAGCGCAGCCCGGCCTGGCCGCGCAGGCGGCGGTGCACGGCGCGCCGGGCCAGGGGCTGGGCCGCGGCGCGGCAGGCCCAGGCCAGGGGCCGGATCACCGCGTCCAGCGTCCGCTCCGCCAGGGGGCGGGGGCCGGTGGGCGCGATCTTGAGCTTGCGGTTCACCGCGTTCATGAGCGCCGAGATGGTCAGGGAGGCGCCCAGGTAGAGCACCGTGGCCGCGGTGGTGGCCTCGAACCCCCGGAAGGTGAGGGACTCCACCTGCTGCGACTGCCAGGTCAGCTCGGCCACGCCCACCACCATGGCCAGGGAGGAGTTCTTCATGTTGTTCAGAAGCTCGCTGCCCAGGGGCGGGATGATCTGCCGGAAGGCCAGGGGCAGGATGATCCGGGTGAGCACCTGCACGTAGGACAGGCCGCTGGAGTAGGCGGCCTCCAGCAGGCCCTTGGGGATGGACTGGAGCCCGGCCCGGATGACCTCGGCCAGGAACGAGCCGGTGTACATGGACAGGCCGGCGATGGCGCAGAACATCTCGAAATTCTGGCTGAAGATCCACTGCTTGGCAGCCTCGGGCAAAGCCTGGGGCAGGGCGAAGTACCAGAAGAAGAGCTGGACCAGCAGCGGGGTGTTGCGGAAGAACTCCACGTAGGCGGTGGAGGTCCAGCGCAGGGGGCCGAAGGCCGAGAGCCGGCCCAGGCCGAAGAACATGCCCAGGGCCAGGGCGAAGCCCGAACTCCACAGGGCGATGACCAGGGTGGCGCCCAGGCCCTTGACCAGCTCCAGGCCGAACACCATGCCGTAGGTCGGGTTGGCCGTGTAGAGCACGCTCCACTGGAAGTCGTAGCCGAAGTCGAAGAAGAAGCCCCAGTACGCCGCCATGGCGGCGAGCAGGGTCGCGAGGGTCAGGATCTGAATCCAGGTCTTTTCCAGCCAGAAACGGAGCATCGGTTCCTCGGGACTCCCGGCGAACACCGCGGGGTGTTCTGCCGGAAACGTGTGTTCTCTGCGTCGAAGGGCGGGTTCGTCGCGGCCGGGCAGGCCGCGGAGGAGCCCCGTGAAACAGGCAGGCCCGGGAGGTTCGCTCCCGGGCCTGCGCGGGCCGTCAGCCTACGGCCACATCTCGATCTTGGCGGTCATGGGGAAGGCGTACGGGGTGTCGGGCCCGTACCACTTGTTGTAGATCTTCATGTAGGCGCCGTCCACCCACATGTCCTGGATGGCGAAGTTCACCGCGTCGCGCAGGGCGGAGTCGTCCTGGGGCAGGCCGATGCCGTAGGGCTCGTCCGAGAAGAAGTCGCCCACCAGCTCCCACTTGCCGGGCTCCTTGGCCGCGTAGCCGAGCAGGATGGTGGAGTCGG
>JBFMHA010000057.1:0-24248 GCA_040753075.1 Thermodesulfobacteriota bacterium | reverse complement strand
CTGGCCGAGGGACCGGTGGAGGCCGGTCCGGAAGCCGGCCCCGGCCCCGGCCTCGGCCCCGAGGGGCCGGGCGACGAACTGGGCGAAGGCCCGGCCCTGGGTCCCGAAGGCCCGGCCCTGGGACCCGAAGGTCCGGCCCTGGGCCCCGTGATCGGGCAGTTCGGCCCGGACCTGGGCTTCGGCCCTGGCCCGGGCTTCGGTCCGGTCCCGGGCTTCGGCCCCGGCTTCGGCTTAGGTCCCGGCTTCGACTTCGGTCCCGGTTTCGACTTCGGCCCCGGCTTGGGCTTCGATCCCTTCGCGGGAGTCTTCGATCCGTTTTTCGGGACGGACCTGTTCACGGAACTCCCGCCTAACCTCTTCCCTGTCCCCACGCTTCCGGTCGACGGGGGCGGGGTCGCCGGCGCCTACCAGACCTTTACCGGCAACTACTGGGCCGACTACCAGTCCCTGGACTGGCACTACTCCTGGCTGGCCTTCGGCAACGACGGCGGGGACACGATCTACGGCGGGGGCTTCAACGACACCATCGACGGCGGTCCCGGCCGCGACTGGCTCGACGGGGGCGGCGGCAACGACCTCATCAACGGCGGGGCCGGCAAGGACACGCTCATCGGCAACGGCTACGACTCCCTGGAGGGAGGCGAGGGCGAGGATTCCTTATACACCACCGGTAGCCGCAACTACGTGGACGGCGGGTACGGCGACGATACCATCGTGGCCGGCGGGTCCTACGACAGCGTCTACGGCAGCACCGGGGACGACTGCCTGGTGGCCACCGGCACCGGCGTGGCCCTGGTGGGCGGCGCGGGCAACGACACCTTCGTGGGGAATTCCAGCACCTACGTGACCTACGAGTTCAACGCCAACCCGGTGACGGTGAACCTGGTCACGGGCGTGGCCACCGGCGGGTCCACGGACTCGCTGTACGGCATCTGCCGGGTGGAGGGATCGCAGTACAACGACTGCCTGTACGGCGGCACGGACAGCGACAACTACAACCAGTTCTTCGCCGGCGGAACGGGCAACGACACCATGGTGGGCGGCGGCGGCAACGACACCTTCGAGGCCGGCGACGGCGACGACTCCATCGTGGGCGGGGCGGGCATCGACTGGGTCCAGTTCACCGAGGCCGAGGGCCAGGGCGGCACGCTGGACATGACCGCGGGAACGGCCAGGGGCCTGGACCTGTCCGGCGTCACCTACCTTTCCGGCATCGAGGCGGCCATCGGAAGCATGTACTCCGACACCGCCATCGGCGACACCCTGGCCAACACCCTGTTCGGCGGCGGGGGCAACGACTCCATCCTGGGCGGTGCGGGCAACGACTGTCTGGGCGGCGACTCCGGCAACGACACCCTGCTGGGCGAGGACGGCAACGACACCCTGTCCGGCGGCGCGGGCAACGACTGCCTGCTCGGCGGTGCGGGCAACGACTGCCTGCGCGGCGAGGACGGCAGCGACACCCTGCTGGGCGAGGACGGCAACGACACCCTGTCGGGCTGGACGGGCAACGACTGCCTGCTGGGCGGGGCGGGCAACGACTCTCTGAGCGGGGATTGCGACAACGACACCCTGCTCGGCGAGGCCGGAAACGACACCCTGTCGGGCGGCAACGGCAACGACTGCCTGGTCGGAGGATCGGAAACGGACACGGCCTCCTACTCCTCGGCCGGGGCCTCCACCATCGACCTCACCGCGGGCCGGGCCACCCACGACGGGTACACGGACACCCTGACCGGCATCGAGAACGTCATCGGGTCCGGCTACAACGACTGCATCGTGGGCGACGCCAACGCCAACTCCCTCTTCGGCGGCTCGGGCAACGACACCCTGGTCATCGGCCACGGCGGTACGGATACGGCCAACGGCGGCGGTGGCAACGACTGGCTCATGTTCGCCTCGGGAACCTCCGCGGTGAGCGTGAACCTGCAGAGCGGCTCGGTAACGGGCGGGGCCACGGCCAGCCTGTCCAACATCGCGTACGTGCTGGGCACGGACTACAACGACACCCTGGTGGGCGCCGACACCCTGGCGGCCAACGACGATTACAACAGACTGCTGGGCGGGGCGGGCAACGACAGCCTGGTTGCCGGTCTCCACACGGCCGACACCCTCATCGGCGGAGCGGGCAATGACTGCCTGATCGGCGAGAGCTCCTACCGCAACGACTGGGCGGACTACGCCTCCAGCACGTCCGGCCTGACCCTGGGCCTCAACGCCGACTCGGGCGCCGGCACCATGAGCGGCGAGGGCGAGGATTCCCTGTCCGGCATCTACAATGTGCGGGGCGGCGCGGGCGGCGACTCCCTGGAGGTGACCGGAGGTTCGAACTACGGGGTCTGGTTCGTGGGGTATGACGGCAACGACACCCTGGTCGGCGGGGCCAAGAACGACACCCTGGACGGCGGCTCGGGCAACGACACGCTCACCGGAGGCCAGGGCAACGACTGCCTGATCGGCGGGACGGGCAACGACTGCCTGGTGGGCTCGATGGGAGAGAACTCCCTGTACGGCGGCTCGGGCAGCGACACCTTCGTGGGCGGCACGGGCAGCGACACGGTGTTCTTCAGCGACCTCAGCTCCGCGGTGAGCCTCAATTTCGCCAGCGGCAGCGCCACGTCCGGGAGCGACGTGGACTCCCTCACCGGCGTGGAGGCGGCCTACGGCACCTCCTACAACGACACGCTCATGGGCGGCACGGGCAGCGGCAGCCTGTTCGGCGGCTCGGGCAACGACTCCATCGGGACCTCGGGGGGCGCGGACTTCCACGATGGCGAAGACGGCAACGACACCCTGGCGGGCAGCCTGACCAGCGACACTCTGATCGGCGGCAGCGGCAGCGACCTGGTCGACTACAGCGGCCTGTCCACGGCCGTCACCGTGACCCTCGACCTGGGCTCCACCATCGCGCTCGGCGGTTCTTACGGGAGTCCGAACTACGGGAGGGCCAGCTATTCGGCGACCACCGACACCCTGGTGGGCATCGAGGGAGTCATAGGGACCACCCTGGGCGACAGCCTGGTGGGCGACTCCGCGGCCAACTCGCTGTTCGGCGGCCAGGGCATGGACACCCTCTACGGCGGCGACGGCGACGACTATCTGTTCGGCAGCAAGGATCTGCTCGCCAACAGCACGGGCGACTCCCTGGACGGGAACGACATCCTCCTGGGCGAGGCCGGCAACGACCGGCTCTACGGCGACTACGGCAACGACAGCCTGAACGGCGGCGACGGCGACGACTGCCTCATGGGCAACCAGGGCAACGACACCCTGAACGCCGTGGACTCCTCCTCCTACGCGGACACCGTGCTGGGCGGCGATGGCGACGACTGCATGCTCGGCGATGCGGGGTACGACTGGCTGTCCTACGCGGGCGCAGCCTCCGGGGTCACGGTGAACCTCCTGGCGGGCACGGCCGCTGGCCAGGGGAGCGACGGCTTCTCCGGCTTCACCCTCCTCTACGGCTCGGACTACGCCGACTCCCTGGTCGGCTGCACCAGCAACAACCTGATCAAGGGCGAATACGGCGACGACACCCTGAACGGCGGCGACGGCCACGACTGCCTGTACGGCGGTGACGGCAACGACCTGATCTACGGCGGGACCGGGAACGACTGCCTGTTCGGCGAATCGGGCAACGATTCGCTCTACGGCGAGGCCGGCGACGACACCCTGGACGGCGGTTACGGCAACGACACCCTGGACGGCGGCTCCGGCAACGACATCATCTCCGGAGGCTACGGCTACGACTCCATATCCGGCGGGGACGGGGACGACAGGGTCACCCTGTACGGGTCCGGGGACTCGAACCTGGACGGCGGCCTGGGCACGGACACCCTGTACCTCACCTCGTACTACGGGAGCGCATCGTGGACCGGGTTCGAGGAGGTCCACCTCTCGTCTGGCCCCGGCTCCTTCACCGCCACCGGGAGCCTCACCTACACCCTGTACATGGACGGCGGCAACGACACGTTCATCGGCAGCACGGGCAACGACACGGTCTTCGGCGAATACGGCAACGACTGCCTCCTGGGCGGCGCGGGCAACGACTGGCTGGACGGCGGCGACGGCGACGACACCCTGTTCGGCCAGGACGGCAACGACACCCTGGTGGGCGGCGTGGGCACTGACTGGGTCGAGTTCTCGGGCAGCAGCACGGGCGTGTCCGTGAACCTGCTGTCGGGCGTGGCCACGGGCCAGGGGACCGACTCCCTCTCGGGCATCGAGAACATCGGGGGCACGATCTACGGCGACACCATCATGGGCGATTCCGGCAACAACGTGCTGGACGGCTGCGCCGGCAACGACAGCATGGACGGCGGCGCGGGCAACGACTACCTCATGGGCGAATACGGCAACGACACGCTCACCGGCGGCGACGGGGACGACACCCTGAACGGCGAGGCCGGAAACGACAGCATGGACGGCGGCGTTGGCAACGACTGGCTGAGCTTCGAATGCGACAACCCCACCGCCGGCGTCACCGTGAGCCTGCTTTCGGGCACGGCAACGGGCGCGGACCACGGCACGGACACCTTCCAGAACTTCGAGCACGTCTACGGCTCGGAACGCAACGACTCCATCGTGGGCTGCGCCGGCGCCAACAGCCTGTTCGGCAACGGCGGGAACGACACCCTGGTGGGCGGCGGCGGCGCAGACACCCTGTCCGGCGGCGACGGGGCGGACGTGTATCACTACGCGAGCACCAGCGAGATCGGGGACACCATCAAGGACTTCACCGGCGGGCTGGACAAGTTCAGTTTCGCGGGCTCGGCCTTCGGCGGCCTGGCCCCAGGGACGCTCAACTTCGCCAACTTCGAAGACATCAGCGCGAGCGGGTACTCCGGCGGGACCCTGGTCGACGGCACCAGCGCGCCCACGTTCGTGTACAACGATCAGGACCGCACCCTGTGGTACGACGCCGACGGCACGGCCGGGTCGGGCACGGCCCTGCAGGTGGCCACCATCGCCTCGGGCTCCAACAGCCACGTGGAGAACACGGACATCGTCATTACCTGACGCCGGCCCCTTTCCGGACTGCGGAACGGCCCGGGCCCCCGCCCGGGCCGTCTTCTTTGCGGAGTGGCGGGAATCTTTCCGGCGCCTTGCGCCCTGGGCCGGGAAATTGGCCTTTCAAGGCCGCGGCGTACCGTTCCGCGCATTGACAACCCCGGCTTGCCGGGGCAGGAGGGGCGGATGCAGAAATCACTCAAGAAAATCCTGGCTGCGGGCGGGACCGCGGTGGGCTCCTGGATCACCCTGGCCCATCCGGGCCTGGCCGAGATCATGGCCCGGGCCGGCTTCGACTGGCTGGCCGTGGACCTGGAGCACAGCGTCATCACCATCCGCGAGGCGGAGGAGCTCATCCGGGTCATCGGCCTGAGCGGGGCCGCGCCGCTCGTGCGCCTGTCCTGGAACGACCACGTCCAGATCAAGCGGGTCATGGACGCGGGAGCGCACGGGGTCATCGTGCCCATGGTCAACACCCCGGAGGAGGCCCGGGCCGCGGTGGCCGCGGTCCACTACCCGCCGCGCGGGACCCGCGGCGTCGGGCTGGCCCGGGCCGCCCGGTACGGCGCGGGCTTCGCCGAATACAAGGACTGGCTGGCGGACAACGCCCTGGTCATCGTCCAGGTGGAGCACATCCGGGCGGTGGAGAACCTCCAGGCCATCCTGGACACCCCGGGGGTGGACGGCTTCCTGGTGGGGCCCTACGACCTGTCCGGCTCCCTGGGCCGGCCCGGAGACTTCGCGCACCCCGACTTCCTGGCGGCCATGGACCGCATCCGGGAGGTGGCTGCGGCCCGGGGCGCGCTCTCGGGCATCCACGTCATCGAACCCGACCCCGCGGCCCTGGCCCAACGGCTGGACCAGGGCTACCGCTTCGTGGCCTACAGCCTGGACATCCGCATGCTGGACACCGCCGCCCGCACGGGCGTGGCGGTGCTGAAGGACAAGCAGCAATGAGCACCGCCATCGCGATCATCCCGGCCCGCATGGGCTCCTCCCGCTTCCCCGGCAAACCCCTGGCCCCCATCGCCGGCGTCCCCATGGTCGGCCACGTGTGGAAGCGGGTCTGCCTGGCCCTCGGGCCGGAGAGGACCTTCGTGGCCACCTGCGACCAGGTCATCGCCGACTACGTCGCGGCCATCGGCGGCCGGGCGGTGATGACCGCGGACACCCACGAACGCTGCTCGGACCGCTGCGCCGAGGCCATGCTGGCCATCGAGAAAGACCTGGGCAGGAGCGACCTGGTGGTCATGGTCCAGGGCGACGAGCCCCTGGTCACGCCCCGGATGGTTTCCGAGGCCGTGGCGCCCTTCGCGGCCGAGCCGGACCTCCAGGTGGTCAACCTCATGGCCCCGCTGCACTCCCGCGAGGAACAGGACGACCCCAACGAGGTCAAGGTGGTGGTGGACCTGGCGGACAACGCCCTGTACTTCTCCCGCGAGCCCATTCCCTCCTGGAGGAAGGGGGCCAGGGACCTGGCCATGTACAAGCAGGTCTGCATCATCCCCTTCCGCCGGGACTTCCTCCTGAAGTTCAACTCCCTGGTCCCCACCCCCCTGGAGGTGGCCGAGTCCGTGGACATGCTCCGGGTCCTGGAGCACGGGCTCAAGGTCCGCATGGTGCGCACCGCGGCCCGCACCGTGAGCGTGGACACCCCGCAGGACCTGGCGGCGGCCGAGGCGCTCATGGCCGGCGACGCCCTGTTCGCATCCTATCGGGACGAACTGGTCGGGATAGAGAGCTAACAGACGTTCTTTCTTGAACTTCACCCTGTCCTGGCTTATAGTGGTATCGATTCATCCTGCGCGCCCGCGCCGCGCGGCGTGCGGCTTTCGGCATGAAGCGGAGGGGACGTGAGCGAACTGGCGGTGGTCTTCGGCGGGTCGGGCTTCCTGGGAAGCCATGTGGCCGACGCGCTGCAGGAGGCGGGCTGGGCGGTGCGCATCTGCGACATCGCGGACTCCCCCTTTCTCGCGCCGGGCCAGGAGATGGTCCGGTGCGACATCCTGGACCCCGCGGCCGTGGCCCGGGCCGTGGCCGGGGCCGCCGTGGTCTACAACTTCGCGGGCCTGGCTGACATCGACGAGTCCCGGGACAAGCCCGTGGACACGGTCAAGCTGAACGTCCTGGGCAACACCCACATCCTGGACGCCTGCCAGCGCGAGGCGGTGCGGCGCTACGTGTTCGCCAGCACGGTCTACGTGTATTCCGAGCGCGGATCCTTCTACCGGGCCAGCAAGCAGGCCTCGGAGCGGATCATCGAGGCCTTCCAGGAGCGCTACGGCATCCCCTACACCATCCTGCGCTACGGGTCCCTGTACGGCCGGCGCGCGGACAGCCGCAACGGCATCTACCGGATCCTGCACGCGGCCATGACCCGGGGCGAGGTCTCCTATTCCGGCAGCGGGGACGAGCAGCGGGAGTACATCCACGTGCGCGACGCCGCGCTCCTGTCGGTGAAGGCCCTGGAGCCGGAGTTCGCCAACCAGCACGTGATCCTCACCGGCCCCTACCCCTGCCGGGTGCGCGACCTCATGGAGATGGTGCGGGAGATGCTCGGGGGGCGACCGGCGATGCGCTTCGAGAACAAGCCGCTGTCCGGGCACTACACCATCACCCCCTACAACTTCCTGCCCCGGGTGGGGCGCAAGCTGGTGGGCGAGAGCTACACCGACCTGGGCCAGGGCCTGCTGGACTGCCTGGCCGAACTGTACGAACAGGTCCATCCCGAGGAGCGCAGCATCGGCGGCCTGCTGGTGCGCAACAACGGCGGGGAGAACGTCCGGTGAACGCTCCGGGACCGAGCCCGGTCCTGGTCATCATCCCGGCCCGGGATGAGGTTCGTAGCGTTGAGTCGGTGGTGCGGCCCATCCTGGCCCGGGAAGGCTTCCGGGTCCTGGTGGTGGACGACGTGAGCGGGGACGGCACGGCCCGGGCGGCGCGCCGGGCCGGGGCCGAGGTGCTCAGCCTGCCCATCCACCTGGGGGCCTGGGGGGCCATCCAGGCCGGCCTGCGCTATGCCCTGCGGCATGGTTATGGCGAGGCCCTGACCATGGACGCCGACGGCCAGCACGCGCCCGAGGACGTGGACCTCCTGCTGCAGCCCCTGCGCAGCGGCGAGGCCGACGTGACCATCGGGTCCTGTCCGGAGCGGGGCAGCGCCTGCCGCCGGCTGGCCTGGAGGCTCTTCCGGGGCATGACCGGGCTGGCCTTGCAGGACCTGACCAGCGGGTTCAGGGCCTACAACCGCCGGGCCATCGCCCTGCTGGCCTCGCCCGAGGCCACCCTGCTCGATTACCAGGACATCGGGGTCCTGCTCCTGCTGTTGCGGGCCAACATGCGGGTGGTCGAGCGCCAGGTGTCCATGTGTCCTCGGGAGTACGGCCATTCCCGGGTGTTCGACACCTGGTTCGCGGTGAGCCGGTACATGCTGGCCAGCACCGTGCTCTCGGTTTCCCGCAGCATGCATGGGCAAGCCATCAAGCGGATGTTCCTGTCCTGACCGGGGGGATGATGATCTCGCTCAACTGGACCACCGCAGGCATCGGCCTGGGCATAGCCGCCGCCATCATCATCCTGGTGCGCAAGGACCGCTTGCACACCAGGTACTCCTTGTGGTGGCTGGCGGCGGCCGGCCTGGTCGTGCTCTTCGGGCTGTTCCCCCGGCTTTCCGACTGGCTGGCCCGGTTCTTCGGGGTCTCCTACCCGCCCACCCTGGTCCTCACCCTGGCCCTGGCCGTGCTCGGCCTCAAGACCCTGTTCATGGACGTGGACCGCTCCCGGCACGAGCGCGACCTGCGCCGCTTGGCCCAGCGCCTGGCCATGTACGAGGCCGAGGCCAGGAAGGCTCCTGGGGACGATCACTCCGCGTAGCTGCCTCCGCCTCGGCGGCCAGACGTTGAAGGGGATCTCCCCGGACGGTGCGGCCGCCTGCTTTTCCCGCCTTCCCTTTCCCGTGTTTCATCCTTTCTGTTGGGCTCTAGTGTCTGGTTCGGGCGTCTGGATCTGCGGTTTACGCCTTGGTCTCCCTTGTTCGCGTGAATTCCGTGAACAAGGGGTGTGGACAACTGGCCGGCGCGGATGATCACATCCTCTCGGCGTTGCCGGGCGGTCGCTTGCCGGTATCGCCTTCAGTTCATCTTCTCCGAGTGAGGAGCGGGTGAGTTCGTCTTTTCGCCAGGCATAGTGGATGGGGCGCGCCCAATGAGCGCTGTGGCTGCGGACCTGCGGGCTCCAAAAAGAAGCCGCCCGGCCTTGCGGCCGGGCGGCTGGTTTCAGGGTTTCAGGCCGTGCCTGCTACTTCTTCCTGCGGATGAAGTAGGCCAGCGGGGCCAGCAGGAGGAGCAGGAGCTCCACCGAGACGCCGGCCGCCGGGTTCAGCACGCAGCCGCCGTCGTCGCCGCCGCCGGCCAGGCCGCCGCCGCCGGCGCTGCCGCCGACGAACAGGCCCGGGTCAACGATCTGGCCGTTAGTCGGGTCGAGGTCAAATCGGCCATTGTCCTGGATGGCCAGCCACAGGTCGAAGCTGGAGCCCAGGGGAAGCGGGGTCGCGTAGTTGTAATCGAAGGTCAGGTTGGGCGTTCCGGACACACTGACCCACCAGGAACCGTCAGTGATGGCCGACCCGTAATTCCGGTAAGTGAACTGTCGGGTGCTGTTGGCGGCGTTGGCCGAGGTCGCGTTCACGTAGAACTTGGTCGGAGTCGGCAACTGGCTGATAAGCTTGTTGTTGCCGCTAAAGGTGATCTTGCTCAGATAGATAGCGCCGGTGGTGAAGCCGGTGCGGGCAAAGGTGACTGTCGGGAAGTTGCGGTCGATGGTCTGGCTGCTGCCCAGCGAGAAGTTCGACGCCAGGGTCGTGTCAGTGGCGTTCGTGAACGCGCTGATCGCCGCATCCAGATCAGAGTTCAAGGCCGCGACGGAGGAGCCGGTGCCGGCCTCGATCGTGGTGGTGGTGCCGTTGGCGGCAGTCACTGTGAACAGGGATGTGTTGGTGAAGGTGGTCAACTCAGCCGTGGAGACTGGAGCGGGTTCGCTGGTGGTCGAACCGGCGGGAACCATGATCTGCAGGCCCAGCACGTTGTTGGCGGTGTCGAGCACGATACCGGCCAGGGTGTTGGAGGTCTTGGCGCCGATGAAGTTCCGGCCGTTCATGGTCATGTTGCCGTGACTCACGCCGGCCAGAGTCGTCGAGGCCACCGAGATGGTCTTGGAGTTCAGAGACGTCTCGCCGACCGTGGTGCCGTTGGTCGTGGTCATGTTGCCGGTCTGGACCGAGGTGCCGGCGGAGGTCGCGTAGATCACGCCAAGCGAGCCGTTGGTGTTGGCCTGGGCGCCGCCCTTGATCAGGTTGGCGAACTTGTAGGCGCCGCTCTGGAAGTCACTGGACGAGAAGGCGCCGGCGTCTCTCAAGGCGACGGACATGCCTACCGGGGCGTTCGCATTGCCTGCGCCGTTCTGAGTGGCGTTCACACCGATCATGAACTTCTTGTTCTGGCTGATCATGCCGTCAATCACGAGCCCGCCCAGAGCGGTGCTGTTCACGCTGATGGACCGCGAGCCCGGGTTCACGCCCCAGATGAGGGTATCGGAAGTCGAACTGGCAATCGTGCCCGTACCGTTGAAGGTGTAGTAGGCGTAGGTGCCGGTGCCGTCCGAGGACAGGGTCATCTTGCCCGCGGTGGCCGCGATATGCGGCTCCAGCGTGCCGGCGGTGGAGTTGGTGTAGTTCCCGCTCAAAGAGTACAGGTGCCATGAGCCGACTACATCGGTGGTGTTGTTGGTGATGGTCAGGTTCTGGACCAGAAGGCCGAGTTGGGGTCCGTACAGGTTGCCCAAGGCGCCCAGGCCTTCATCGGTGCCGTAGATGGTGCGGTTGGAGAGCCCGGCCATCAGGGACAGGTCGGTGTTGGCTATGAAGTAGGTATTGTACCGGTCGTCGAGCGCCCCGCTGCTGCCGGGCAACGTGCTGATCTGGGACTCGAGGCTCAGCAGTTCGTTCTGGCCGCCGAAGGTCCGGCCTACGCGCCAGATGTTGGTGCCGCCCTGGGCGGATCCGTTGCCCGCAGCCTTGAACCAGGCCAGGGTGTTGTTGCCCGTGTAGCCGTAAGTGGAGTTCCACACGTACGCGGTGCCGTTCAGGCCGCCGACGGTGTTGCCGGCAAAGCTGTCGTCGTAGGTATAGGTCGACTGCAGCAGGGTCGCGTTGACGACCGACGGGTTGGCCTTACCGTACCCGTTCTGGGTCGCCAACTGGAACGCGGTGAAGTTCCAGGTGGAGCCGTTCAGCCGCGAAGGAACCGATGCAGCCTGCGCGGTGACGGCTGCTGCCACGAAGGAAAAGACGAGCGCCAGAGCCAGCCATTTCTTCCTCATTGCCATGTCTCCTTTAGGGAATAGGAGTTTGCCTGGAAATATGACAACCGCGGACTTCCGCGACTGTGCCCGTGATGTGGTCCTCCTAAGAAAAGCTTTTAAAACGGATAGATAGATATTTTTCAAATGAGATTACCCAATAATGCGAGAAAAATCAACGGCAAAAAGAATGTTGGTGACTCCTTTTCACTGGCGAGTCGCCAACCCTTATGTCCTATTTACCAAACAACGAGAACTCCGTCCATGGGGAGGAAAGAAAAAAGGAGACCTCCTCAGAAATCGGTAGGGTGCTGGACAAGAGGGTTCTGGGATTCAGGCAGTTGCGCGCGAGGTGCGGCGCGCCGTCGCGGGGAGTGGGGCGTGACGCTCCATTGGGGCGCAGCGCCGCATCCGTTGAGGCAGGAAGGGGAGGATGAGGACGGGAAGGCTTGCAGCGGGCGCTACCGGTGGAGGATTTCGTACAACCGGCCCTCCCGCTTGATCTCCTTGTCCAGCATGCCGGGGAAGGCCAGGCCGGTGAACTCGAATGTCGATGCCGGGAGATTGTCCCAGGCCAGGGTGGCGCTGCCCCGGCCGCGCAGGGGGACGGGCTCCTGCAGGCGCAGTTCGCGCAGGGTGAGCAGGTCGCCCTCGAGCGCGGCGGAGGCGGCGAGCCCGGCGGCCGTGCGTCCGTCCGGGAGCGCGATGGCCTGCGCCGAGATTTCGGCGATTCCTTTGTCCGGGGGACCTCCCCAGGCCTGCCAGGCCACGTCGGCGTAGATGCCGACCACCCCGGCCAGGCGGGACTCCGGAAGGAGCTTGGCCAGGTCGGTCTTGCCCCCCGCCACCAGGGTGCGCCGCTGGATGAGGCTCACGGTGAGCTCCTCGCCCGCGGTGAGGCGCAGCACGGCCAGGGGGGAGAACCCCAGTTCGAGGCTTGCCCGGTCCAGGTGGACCGTGGCGCGGCCGGTGCGCGCCGTGAGTCCCGAGAGCGCCAGCGGCGTCGGCCCCAGCCGCAGGGCCAGGCTTTCGGCCTCGGCGGCGACGCGGCCCGTGGCGTTGAGCGAAAGGCCGCGCAGGGTGAAGCCCAGGGCGGATGGCTCTTCCAGGCTGCGCCAGCCCAGTGACAGGCGGGGGTTCCCGGCCGTGGCCCGGGCCAGGACCTGGGGCCAGATGAGGTCCCAGGGCAGGAAAAGGGCCAGGCCCAGGGCCAGGGCCAGGGTGAAGGCCAGGCCTCCGAGCAGGACCTTGGCCGAGCGGCGCAGGAGGCCCGGCCCGGGGGGGATGGCGGGGGGAGAAGCCATGGGGGAAGGTTCAGCGCACCACCACCAGCTGCATGTCCGCCCGGTCGCGGGCGTCCAGGCGACGGCTGAGGGTGGCGGAAACCGTGGACAACCCGCCCCTGCTGCGCAACTGCTTGAGCAGGTTGATGATCTGCGGCAGGTCCAGGGATTCGAAGATCATCTGGACGCCTTCCATGCCGCCGCCGAGCTGGGTGGGCCGGATGGCGGTGAGACGCGCCTCCATGCCCAGGTCCCGGACCACCTGCTGGGCCGCGGCCAGGGGCGCGAGGCCGGAGAGGGCCGCCAGCTGCGCCTCCAGGTGCATGACCTGGCCCGCCAGCCCCGCGGCGCGCTCCATCTCCCGGCCGGTGGCGGCGATGCGCTCCTGTGACCGGGCCGCAATCCCGGACAGGGCCAGCCAGCCCATGAGCAGGAGCACGGCCCAGAGCAGCACGCCCAGGGCCAGGACCCGCCGCCGGCGGGCCGGGGAGAGTTCCTGGATGAAGGGGATGTCCTCTATCCTCATGGCCGGCCTCCGGGTTGCGCTGGCGCCACCTTGAGGGTGAAGCTCACCCCCCCCGGCGCGGTGGTGGCCTGCTCCAGGGTGTAGCCGTAGGGGCCGTCCTTGGGCAGGGCCTTGAGGTAGGCTTCCAGGGCCTCGTAGCTGTCCACCTTGCCGGACACGGTCCCGGCGGCGGTGGACAGGGTGACCGACTCCACCTCCAGGGCGCCCGGGGCGTTGGCCGACAGGTCGGCGAGGAACTCCAGCAGGTCCAGGGAGCCCCCCTGCTGGCCCTTCATCCGCTCCAGCTTCGAAACCAGCCGGCCGAAGGGGTCGCGGCCGGGCTCGCCGCCCAGGGCCTTGGCGTAGAGGTCGCGCAGCGCCTGCTCCCAGGCGCCGGCCGCCCGGGAATAGGCGAGCAGGCTGCGCACCTGGACGGATGAGAGCAGGAGCGCGGCCAGGGTCAGTCCGATCATGGCGTACGCGAAGGGCCTGAGGTTGACGCGGACGCTGGCGAAGCCGCGCAGGGGAATGCGCAGCCTGGGCCAGGCCAGCCCGGGCTCCCCGCTGTGGGCCAGGACCTCCCGCCAGTCCACGTCCGGCGGCAGGGGGGCGCCGGATGCGGCCAGGGTTTCGGCCTGGCGGGAAGCGTCGTGACGC
This sequence comes from Thermodesulfobacteriota bacterium, assembly GCA_040753075.1. Classification (GTDB taxonomy): domain Bacteria; phylum Desulfobacterota; class Desulfovibrionia; order Desulfovibrionales; family Desulfovibrionaceae; genus UBA6814. Next base: position 10,439 of record JBFMHA010000057.1, on the reverse strand, counting down.
ATGTGCAGTTCGCCCTGGCAGTAGAGGGCCAGGGGAGCGTCGCCGTTGGGGCCCGGCAGGGCCCATTCCTCGAGTCCCTTGGCCTGGGACCAGCACCAGGCCAGGACGAAGGGAGTGGTCACCAGGGCGGCCTGGGCCAGGGAGTCCTGGTGCTGCTCCCAGAAGCCGGCCAGGTCGGGATGGGTGTGGAATCCGGGCATGCCGGCCGGTCCCGGGGGCAGGGTGCCCCAGTCCTGCCCGGCTCCGGGCGCGGGAAAGACCTGGCCCAGGCGGAGGGCCACGGCCGCCTTCTGGCGCCGCTCGCCGCGCACGGACAGGCCCGCGGGCAGGTGGTAGAAGAAGTAGCGGTCCGGGATGAGCACCACCACCGGCAGCCCTGACGCCCCGCCGGGAGCGGCGGACGGCGTGAACGCGCCGGCCTCGAAGCGCAGCCACTCCGGGGTCCCTTCCGGGAAATGCAGCACGTGGAATCGTTTGGCCCGCATGTTCTCCTCAGCTCTTGGTCCCGGTGAAAAGTACGTCCGAGCAAAGGGCCTTGCCCTTTCCCGTGGATATTTCCCGATCGATCACGAACCGCCTGGTCTCCACCCAGGTCCCGGTTTCGGCCCGGGACAGCACCAAGAACTGGTCGGAGCGGACGGTCAGGAACGGCGCGATCTCGGCGTAGGTCTCCTCGTCCATGCCGGTCACGGTCAGGAGCTGGCTCACGTCCTGGAACCCCTGGGAATCGCGGAACGCCACGATCTGCGCCCGGAACGGGACGAGTTCGGGGACCAGGGCCTCCAGCAGCTGCACCGGCGCGAAGTTGACGTTCAACCTGGGCTCTGCGTCGCCCCAGGCCGTGAATCGTCCCCGGATCCAGCCGGGGTCCAGGGATTCCCAGCCCGCGACCAGCAGGACTTCCTCCGGCCGGAGGATCTGCGAGTTTCTCGGACCGTATCCCCGGTTCGCGGAAGCATATGCCATTCCCTCGGCTCCCGGCAACCTCTGGGAAGTGTCTTCATCAATCCAGTCCTGCAGGGCCAGGACGAGGGCGTGAGACTTCTGTTGGGTGAGGAGGAGGGCGCCCAGGGCTTTTTCCAGCCGCTCCCGGACCGGGTTGGGCTTCTCCGCGGTGGGCTCCTTGCCCGTCAGCACGGCGTTGAGGTTGAGGTAGGCGTTGCAGGGGATCACGGTCACGGTCAGGCCGCGCAGGTCCCAGACCGGAAGCGGGCGGCCCTCGAGGCCGGGACGTCCCCCGCACCAGGGCTCGCGGGGAGTGTCGGACAGCGGGTCGGCGTCCTGGGCCAGGAGGTTTAGGGCGATGTCCAGGCCGGATTCGGCCAGGATTCCCGCGCGGTATTCGTTGGCCAGGAGCGCCGGCTCCCGGGTGTGGGAGAAGCTGTCGTCCAGCAGGGAGTAGACCGAGGGGACCAGGGCCAGCAGGGTGGCGAGCACCACGATGAGGGCGGCCCCGCGCCGTTTCCCTTGTTTCGCGGGAGAGCGCATCAGTTCTCCTCGGGCAGGCGCTCGACCAGTTCGACCGTCCCTCCGGGCAGGTCCAGGGTCAGGCGCAGTCCGGAAACCTCGCCGGACCCGGAACTGGCCACGATGTCGCGCAGGTCGACCCAGCGCCGGGTGGCGCGGGTATAGACCTCGGCCTTCCACCCCGCCAGTTCGGCGGTGAGGAGGAGCTCCTTGGCGTAGCCCTGGCCGGAGAGGCGCTCGGTGCGGCGGATGGCGCCTCCGCTGAAGTCCCATTCCGCCTCCACGGGCAGGGGCTGGCCGGTGAGCAGGTTGTGGCTGGTGACTATCGAAAAGCCGCCGTGGGTTATGCTGAAGGAGTTCGGCGCCGCCGAGCCCAGGTCCCGGTGCAGGAGGCGGCGGAGCCGGGACGCCTCGCTGGTGGTCTCCATCCGGCCGCTGAGGGCCTGGGTGTTGGACGCCACCTGGCCGGTGACCCGGACCAGCATGGCCAGCAGGATGCCCAGGATGGCCAGGGCCACCAGGAGCTCCGCCAGGGTGAAGCCGCCGGCCTGCGGGCGGATCGTCTGCGCGGTCATCGGGCCTCGGGCGTGAAGTTCCGCCCCGCCCATTCGAAGGTCACTTCGGTGCGGCCGGACCTGGCGGAGAGCGTCTGCCAGGAGCCCGAGCCGGCCACGTATTCCCGCGTGGTCCTCCATTCGCCCTCGGGCGGCAGGATGCGCTGGGACCATCCGCCCGTGGGAGAGGCCAGCTGGGATGGCGTCGTCTCGGCCATGATGGCCATGGCCACGTTCAGGCAGGTCCACCGCTCCTTGCCGGCGTCGGCCATGTCGAAGGCCCGGCGCTGGGCGGCGATGAGCGCGAGGGAGAGGATGGCGGCCACGGCCAGGGCCACCAGGATCTCCACCAGGCTGAAACCCGCGGGGGGGGAGGCCCGGCCCACGGCGCTCACTGCCTCGCAAAGCGGCCGGAAAGGGGCCGGCAGGCCAGGGTCAGGCCCGAGAGGAGGACCATGCGCACCTCGTCGGTGATGCCGGTGGGATACACCGTGAAGCTGAAGGAGGTCCCGCCCGGGTTCGCCCCGTTGACCGTGCAGCGGGAGACCAGGGAGGGGAGGTCGAAGGTCTTTTCGCCCCAGGTGAGCTCGTCCTGCCCCAGAGTCATCCCGACGCGCTGCACGATGCCCTGCTCGAAGGCGGCGGCGCGGATCTCCTCCAGGAATTCGTTCAGGGACGCGATGGACCGGTCGTCGCCTGAGCGGGGCCGGGCCAGGTCCAGGGAGGGCAGGGCCAGGAACCACCCCAGGGCGAAGATCACCAGCACCACCAGGACCTCGATGAGGGTCATGCCGCGAGGCGCGGGCCTTTGGTGCGGATCGGGGGCGGGCATGGCCGGTTAGTGACTAGTTCAGGGACTGGTCGTAGCTGGCGATGTCCCGGTTGACTCCGTCCCCGCCGGCCCGGCCGTCCGCGCCCAGGCTCAGGATATCGTAATCCCGGTTGGACGACCCCGGGGAGCGGTAGATGTAATCGTAGCCCCAGGGATCCAGCGGCACGGTCCCGCTGTCCAGGTAGCCCTTGGGATTCCAGTTGCGGGGCGTGGGGCTGGAGCCGGGCTTGGCCACCAGGGCGGCCAGGCCCTGGTCCGAGGTGGGGTAGAAGCCGTTGTCCAGCTTGTAGAGCTTGAGGGCCGACTCCAGGGCGCGGATGTCGAGCATGGCCTTGGTGGCGCGGGCCTCGTCCGGACGGTCCATGATCCGGGGCACGAGCATGGTGGCCAGGAGCCCGAGGATGACGATGACGACCATGAGTTCGATCAGGCTGAAGCCCGCTTGGTGCGGGCGGCGGATGGCCGGGCGACGTTCCATGGGAGTGGTGTTCCTCGCAGGTTGCTGATGCGTCTCGGACTCAGGGCAGGCTCGGGGGAGGACCCAGCGGGGTCCATTCCACCGGGCTGTCCAGCAGCAGGGAGCGCCGGGCGGGCAAGGCGTCAGGCCTGGCCTGGAACTCCGCAAAACGGTAGCTCTCCCGCCACCAGAGATAGAACCCGTCTCCCGGCAGGTGCCGGCAGAGCAGGGTCATTCCCTTGGCCGAATGGGCGGGGTCGGCCAATGCCAGCCATCGGCTCTCATAGTTGATGCGGCCATCAGGGTCAATGTCCAGCGTCCGCCAGTCCCGGGCCGGGGCGGCCGGCGCCGGGGCCGGAGCGCCGTCGGCCAGGGCGTAGAATCGGGTCCGGCCGTCCACGTCGTCCACCCGCGCCAGGCCCAGGCTCGGCGACACGGCCACGGCCAGCCGGGGCTTCCCGAAGACCACCTCCTTGGTCCAGCGCTCGCGGGCGGTGCGGTAGGAGAGCACGCCGTCGCGCAGGCTGAAGGGGCTGTCGCCGGACCGGGGGCGCAGGACCTCGCGGCGCACCGCGTCGTAGGTCACGCTCTTGCCGGAGGTGGACGCGAGGAGCACGTGGCGGCCGTCGAAGGTCGCGGCCGCGAAGGGGCCGCCCGGGATCAGCGCCCGGTCCGCCAGGCGGTTTTGCAGCGGGGCCCAGAAGGTCAGCCAGCCCTCGGAATCCACGGCCATGAGCAGGCCCTCCTGAGGGGTGAAGGCCAGGGCCAGGACCTCGAAGCGCATGGCCGCGGCCTGGGCCAGGGGGCCGAGCAGCGGGCCGATCCACAGGCGGTGGCCCTCGTCGCACAGCGCCAGCCAGGTCCCGGCCGGGGACAGGGCGACCCGGCTGATGACCCCGCCGGGGGCGTGCACGGCCAGGGAGCCGCAGCGGCTCAGGTCGAAGACGTGGACCGACTGGCGGCCGGAGTCCAGCAGGGCCAGGTACGGAGACTCCCCGCTCCAGGACAGGGCGCTCACCAGGCCCTGGCCGGGCAAGGCCACCCGGCCGCAGGAATAGGGGCTCCAGACATGGGCCTCGCCGTTCTCCATGCCCACGGCCAGGGTGTCCCCGCGGGACTCCCAGGCGGTCACCCCGCGGGCGAGGTTGACCGTGGCCGGCTCCCGGCGGAGCACGGTGTAGTACGAGCCGAGCAGTTCCGGGGACGGCGGGTTGTAGACGGCTGACGCCGGGAAATGCTGCTGGGCCAGGAGATCGGCCAGGAACAGGGACAGGGGGCGTCCCCCCGGGGACGCAGCCTCGGCCGGGGGGGGCGGGAGGGGCGGGCCCGGGATCGGGGCCGGGGCGGGGGCCTCCGCCGCCGGCCTGGCGCAGGCCGCGGCCAGCAGGAGCAGGGCCGTAAGACAGAACCGGGCGGTGCGGAGCATGGCCGGAGGGGATACCATTCCGGCCGGCTTGTCAATGATCCCGAGCCGGAAGGCCCCGGCTAGGGGCGGTAGAACAGAAGGAAGTTGTAGAGGAAGTGCAGGAGGGCGCAGAGCAGCAGGCTGCGGTGGCGGTCCCAGGCCAGGCCGAAGCAGAGGGAGGGCAGGAAGACCAGCCCGGCCCACAGGGGGGGGTGGCTGGCCAGGTGGACGAGGGCGAAGGCCGCCGACGCCAGGAGGTTGGCCAGGGTGAGCGGGCCCAGCCGGGCCGGGAGGAAGCGGGCCAGGGCCTCCTGCAGGCCGGCGCGGAACACGGCCTCCTCGATCCCGGCCTTGAGCAGGAGGATGCCGGGAGACAGGGCCGCCGCCGGCCGGGGGAGGAGCCAGGCCGTCAGGCCCAGGCAGGCCAGGCCGAGGAAGGCAGGGTCGGCCAGGCCGGACAGGAGCCGGCCCAGTTCGGAGCGCAGGCAGCGCAGCAGGAAGGGGGATTCGCGCGTGGGCATGGGGGTGGCCGGCTTGCCGGCGTTCTGGGCATACCGTACTCCAGGTTGCGCCTCAACCTTGTTTTTGCCCTAGGTTTCAGGTACTAAGTCGCGCTGATATGGAAATGCTCATCGGGATCGTCGCATGAGGCTCAAGCCTTCGCTCCTCTCCTGGCTCTGGCCCGTGCTGGTGGGGCTGGCCGCGGCCTATGCCGCGGCGGCCTGGCTGCGTCCGCTGGAGACGCCGGCCGCGCCCGCCGTGGCCCCCCAGGCCAAGGCCCCGGACATCGAGGCCCGGCAGGCCCAGTGGGCGTCCGTGGTCAAGGACAAGAACATCATGCGGCTGGCCGTGCCCGCGCCGGCCGCCGCGCCTCCTCCGCCTCCCCCGGTGGATCCCTCCTCCTGGCCGGTGCTGGGCATCGTGTCCGGCGACCGGCCGGCGGCCCTGGTCAACGCCGGGGGGGCGGTCAAGAGCCTCCGGCCCGGCGAGGCCGAACAGGGCTGGACCCTGGACCGGGTGGAGTCGGACAAGGTGGTCTGGAGGCACGCGGAGGTGGAGAAGGAGGTCTCCCTGCGCGCCGAGGCCGCCAAGAGCCTGCAGCTCACCGCCCAGAAGACCAACAAGATCAGCCTGCCCGCGGCCGAGGCCGCCCCGCTCCTGGGCAATCCCGGGCTGCTCCTGCAGCAGGCCCAGTTCAAGCCCCACCTGGAGGGCGGCGAGGTGCTGGGATTCCGGGTGGACAACATCCGCGAGGCGTCCATCCTGCGGCGCATCGGCCTGGAAGACGGCGACGTGATCCTGCGCATCAACGGCGAGCGGGTCAACGCGCCGGAGAAGCTCCTGCGGGCCTACGCCTCCCTGGGCCGCGGCCGCACAGCGACCATGGACCTCCAGCGCGGCGGGAGCGTGCTCGCCGTGATCCTGGAAATGAACTGATTCCGCCGCCCCGGCGGCGGATGCGACCCCTGTCGTCTGCGGTCCGAGCCGCAGGGACGCGCCGGAAAGGAAAGGATTCGCCATGCGCAGACTTCTCGTTCTCCTGCTGGCCCTGAACCTGGCCCTGCTGGCCCTGTCCCCCGCCGCCTCCCTGCCGGCCCACGCCCAGCCGGCCCAGCAGATGACCGCCAACCTGGACAACATCGGGATCAAGGACTTCCTCAAGTTCGTGGCCAACTACACCGGCCGCAACATCGTGTTCCGGGAAGACCAGGTGCCCAACATCGCGGTGAGCTTCTTCTCCAAGGAGGCCATCACCGAGCCCGAGCTCATGGCCATCCTCCGGCACATGCTGCGCAACAACGGCCTGGAGCTCATCGGCAAGGGCGACATCCTCTACGTGCAGCCCGTGAACCAGATCAACAACATCGAGGACACGGTGTATCCGAAGCTGGGCGCGGGCGCGGGCGACGAGCTCCTGACCACGGTCTACCAGCTTCCGCCCGACGTGCCCGCCTCCAAGGTGGGCCCCCTGCTGCAGGGCTTCGCCACCCCCACCCTCGGCAAGGTGACTCCGGTGCCAGAGGCGCGGGCGGTGATCATCCGGGACAAGCGCGCCCGGGTGAACGAGATGATCGAGGTGCTCAAGGAGTTCCGGAACATCCGGCCCAGATGGGACCTGGAGGTCTTCCGGATGGAGCGCATCAAGGCCGAGGAAGCCCTGTCCATGGTCAAGGAGTTCTTCACCCAGCTCGTGGACCGCGGCCAGGAGGGCGAGGTTCCCCTGGCCCAGGCGGTGAAGTGGTCCAACAGCCTCCTGGTGGCGGGCGCGCCGGAGCAGCTTGACACGGTGCGCGACCTCCTGGCCCGCCTGGCCCCGGGCGAGGACGCCGCGAACAAGTACAAGATCTACAAGCTGCAGAACGCCAAGGCCAGTTCGGTCTACACGGTGCTCCAGGCCCTGGGCGGCCGCATGGCCCAGCAACAGCAGCAGCAACAGGGCGGCGCCCCCGCCAAGGCCCCGGCCGGCGCGGCCGCGGCCGTGTCCGCGGCCGCTTCGGCCAACGACCTGTTCAGCCTGTCCATGGATCCCTCCACCAACACCATCGTGGTCATGAGCGACCCCGAGTTCCTGTCCCAGGTGGACGACATCGTGGCCCGGCTGGACCAGCCCCAGGACCAGGTCTTCGTGGAGGCCCTGATCATGGAGACCAGCCTGAACAACGTGGAGAACTTCGGAATCGAGTGGCTGGCCGGGGTGGGCGACAAGAACATCGCCGGCAACATCGGCTTCACCGACTCCTCCTCCAACCTGCTCTCCTACCAGAAGCCGGTGGTGGACGACACCGGGCCGCCCAACTTCGGCGCCCTGGCCGGCGGGTTCTCCATGGGCGCCCTGGGCAACGTCATCACCTATTCCGGGCACCGCTTCCCCACCCTGTCGGCCCTGGCCTCCTTCATCAAGACCGCCCAGGGCGTGAACATCCTGTCCACGCCCCAGATCCTGACCCTGGACAACTCCGAGGCCGAGATCTTCATCGGCTCGGAGCGGGCCTTCCTCACCGGCACCAAGTCCGATACGTCGACCGACACCGCCATCGTCAACACCTACGAATACAAGGAAGTGGGCATCAAGCTCCAGGTCACGCCGCACATCAACCAGCGCGACGGGCTCATCCGCCTGGAGCTGGAGCAGGAGGTCAAGGACGTGGTGGACGCCAGCGCCGCCACCCTCACCCCCACCACCAACACCCGGACGGCCAAGACCTCGGTGCAGCTCGTGGACGGCGCCACCATGGTCATCGGCGGCCTGGTCCAGGACGACGTGACCCGGGGCCAGCGTTCGGTGCCGGGGCTGCGGGACATCCCCCTGCTCGGCTGGTTCTTCAAGAAGCAGAACGCCAACGCCGACAAGCGCACCCTCATGTTCTTCATCTCCGCCCGCATCGTGCACACCATCGAGGACCTGAAGCGCCTGGGCCAGGACAAGCTGGAAGAGGCCCAGCGCACCAGCCGCAACGTGCAGGAGGCCATCGACCGGGAGTTCGGCGTCGAGCCCGAGGAAAAGCCCGGGGAGGCTCCGCCGGCCGCGGTCCCGAGTCCGGCCCCCGGGTCCGGGGAGAGCATCGCGCCGCCGGTCCCGGCAACCCCGCCGGCGGAGGTGATCCCGCCTCGGCCCCTCGAGAACTGACCCCCGGGACGGCGCGCTCATGAAGGACCTCTCCATCCTGCCCGACGAGGTGGTGGCCAGCTACCTGGCCTTCCCCCAGCGCAACGAGTTCCTGCCCGTGGGCTTCGGGGACGGCGTGGTCACGGTCTGGGTCCGCAGCCCGGGAGCCGTGGCCCAGGCCTCCTACCTGGGCTGGATCACCGGACGCGAGGTGCGCACCGAGAGCGTGGACGAGGCCACCTTCTACGCCGCCCTGGAGGATGCCATGGCCCTGTGGGAGGACGACTCCCACCACGCCGTGGAGGACGACGACCTGGACATCCCGGACGATTCCCAGGACCTCATCGGCTGGGCCCACGACGACGCGCCCATCGTCCGCCTGGTGAACAAGACCATCCAGCAGGCCGTGTCCCAGGGCGCCAGCGACATCCACTTCGAGGCCCTGGAGGCCAAGTTCCTCATCCGCTTCCGGCTGGACGGGGTGCTGCACACGGTCAAGGGCCTGGACAAGCGGCTGCAGCCCACCATCATCGCCCGCATCAAGGTCATGGGCGACATGGACGTGGCCGAGTCCCGGGCTCCCCAGGACGGCCGCATCCGGGTCAAGGTGGGCAAGAAGAGCGTGGACATCCGGGTCTCCACCGTGCCCACCCTCAAGGGCGAGAAGGGCGTGCTGCGCATCCTGGACCGCACCAAGACCGTGCTCTCCCTGCCCGACCTGGGCATGGACGAGGAGCAGCTCCGGGTGTTCCGCCAGGCGGTCCGCGCCCCGCACGGCATCATCCTGGTCACCGGCCCCACCGGCAGCGGCAAGACCACCACCCTGTACGCCGCGCTCAGCGAGCTGGTCAGCGAGACCACCAACATCATGACCGTGGAGGACCCGGTGGAGTACCACCTGGACGGGGTGAACCAGGTCCAGGTGAACCGCGCCGCGGGCGTGACCTTCGCCAGCGCCATCCGCGCCTTCCTGCGCCAGGACCCGGACATCATCCTGGTGGGCGAGGTGCGCGACGAGGAGACCGCGTCCACGGCCATCCAGGCCTCCCTCACCGGCCACCTGGTGCTGGCCACCCTGCACACCAACGACGCGCCCACGGCCGTGACCCGGCTCCTGGAGATGGGGCTGGAGCCCTTCCTGGTGGCCTCCTCCATGTCCCTGGCCATGGCCCAGCGCCTGGTGCGCATCAACTGCCCGGCCTGCGCCCGGACCCAGCCCATCAGCCAGGCCTCCCGGGACCTGGTGGCCCGGGCCGACTTCTGCCTGACCCACCAGACCGTGGGCGCGGGCTGCGCCGAGTGCCTGCACACGGGCTTCCGCGGCCGGCGCGGCATCTACGAGCTGGTGCCGGTGGACGAGGAGTTCCGCAGCCTCATCCTGCAGAAGGCCTCCATCGACCTCCTGCACGGCTACGCCCGCTCCCAGGGCTACCGCTCCATGCTCGACCACGGCCTCACCCTGGTGGCCGAGGGCGTCACCACCCTGGAGGAGGTCCTCCGGGTCACCCGGCTCTAGCCGGCCGCGCGGCGGTCTTCCGGCCTTCTGCGCCGGCCCCGGGAACGGGGCCGGCGTTTTTGTCCGCGGACTGGGGCGCGGCCGGGGCCAGGCCCATGAACGCGGCCAGGAGCGCCGGGCCGTAGAGCTGGAGCAGGCTGCGGTGCACCGTGGTCTCCAGGACCAGGTATTCATAGGCCGGGGTGCATGAGAAAATGAAAAACACCGCGGCCAGGGGGACGAGTATCCCGGCCAGGGCGGTCCGGCCCATGGACTCGCGGAGCAGGCGGGGCGAGCCGGCCAGGAGCAGGGCGGCCACAAAGGGCCAGAGCGCGGCGTGGGTGGGCTGGATCAGCACCTTGAGGAACAGGCCCGGGGCTTCGGGCCGCCAGGTCAGGGCGGTGGTTTCCAGGCGGTGGATGACGGCCGGTCCGAGGGCCAGGGCCGAGGCCGCCAGCAGCAGGGGCAGCCAGGATGCGGCCAGGGTCCTGCGCAGGCGGGCGGCGAATGCCGCGCCGGAACGGCGCAGGAGAAGCGCCCCGGTCGCCAGGACGGCCGCTGCGCCTGCCAGGGCGGCCATGGCCGGAAGGGACAGGGGGACGCCCTCCACGAACCGGACCCG
>JBFMHA010000056.1:1632-24910 GCA_040753075.1 Thermodesulfobacteriota bacterium | reverse complement strand
CCCTCCCTCTCGTCCCTCTTGCTTACGCCAGTTCGCGGTCGCGGTAGCGCTGCACGTATTCCACGGCCTCGGGGATGGAGTTCACGTCTCCGGCGATCTGGGCCTTGAGCAGGGCTTCGCGGATGAGGCCCACGGAGGGGCCGGGCTTGAGGCCGGTGAACTCCATGATCTCGTTGCCGTTGAGCAGGGGCTCCAGGGTCTCCTCGGGAGCGTCGGCCCGGCCCAGCATCTTCATGTTGTGATTGAATTCCGTGTACTTGGCTCCGCGGGCCTTGAGGTCGGCCCGGAACAACTCGATGAGCCTGGGGTACTCGTCCAGGGCCTTGAAGCGCCGGATGCCCCGGTCGGTGAGCATGAAGTGGAAGCGCATGTGCTGGCGCACCAGGTGGCAGACCAGGTCGGTTTCCTGGGGCTCGAAGCGCAGGCGGTTCATGATCCGGCGGGTGACCTTGGCGCCCACCCGGTGGTGCTGGTAGAAGGTCCACTTCCCTTCGAAGAACTCCGCGGTGTAGAGCTTGCCCACGTCGTGGAACAGGCAGGCCAGCGCCCCGAACCAGTCGTAGGGCAGCTCCTCGGGGTAGCGGCGCATGACCTCCAGGGTGTGGGCCAGGACCGTCTCCTCCTCGGCCTCGTTCTTCATCTGGCGCACCCGGGCCAGGGCCGCCACCTCGGGGATGAGGCCGTGCAGGATCTGGCAGTCGAAGAGCAGCCGCACGAACTCCCACATGTTCTCGGCCTCGACCTTGCGCCATTCGTCCATGATGTCGCTGACCGACACGTAGTCCAGGATGCGCTGGGCGCCGCGGATGATGGCCATCCAGGTGTTGGGCTCGATGGGCAGCTGGTAGTTGGCCGCGTAGCGCATGGCCCGGATGGCCTTGAGGTAGTCGCGGCGCAGGGTCTCGTCGGGCAGGCCGGTGAGCCGGATCTGTCCCCCGGAGAAGTCCGCGAAGCCCTCGTAGCGGTCCTTGGCCTTGGGCACGTAGGGGCAGGCCAGGCCGGGGGGCACCTCGCCCATCTCCTCCAGCCGCTTGAGCAGGCGCGGGGTCATGTGGGACAGGCAGTCCTCGGAGTGGGAGCCGTCCTCCACGTCGGTGGGGTAGAAGCGGTAGATGGCTCCGCCCTCGCGCAGCACCCCGATGATGGAGGGGTCCCTGGAGAAGCCGAGGGAGGGGAAGAGCTTGACCAGGGCCTCGAAGTCGGCCTCGGTGGCGATGTCCAGTTCGGTTTCGCGGTCCTCGCCCAGGGCCAGGTCCTGGAGCCGGGCGTTGATCACGTAGGCGTCGAAACCGTTGCGCATGACGGTCTTGCAGATGGAGACCGCGTCTTTGAAGGGCTGGGTCATGGGGGCGTGGCTCCCTGTGTGGCGTTCTCGGGTCCGGGTCGGGCCCGGCCCAGGCTATAGCGTCGGGGGTACGGGGCCGTCAAACGATGCGCCGTCCGGCGATGAAGTGGGCCTTCACCCTGCCGTGCAGGGTGGAGCCCAGCAGCGGGGTGTTCTTGCTCTTGGAGCGCAGGGCTTCGGGCGCGACCTCCCAGGCCTCGTCGGGGTCGAAGAGCAGGAAGTCCGCCGGGTCGCCCGGGGCGAAGGTGTTGGCCGGCAGGCGGAAGATGCGCCCCGGTCCTGCGGTCCAGGCGCGCATGAACTCCTCGGCGCCGAGCACGCCTTCGCGCACCAGCCGCCAGGTCCAGGCCAGGGCGGTATCCAGGCCGGTGATCCCGCAGGGCGCGTCGCTGAAGGGGACCTCCTTCTCGTGCTCGGCGTGGGGGGCGTGGTCCGTGGACAGGATGTCCACCACCCCGCTGCGCAGGGCCTGGCGCAGGGCCACCACGTCGTCGCGGGTGCGCAGGGGCGGGTTGACCTTGGCCAGGGTGTTGTAGCCCTCGCAGGCCTCCTCGGTGAGGAACAGGTAGTGCGGGCAGGTCTCGGCCGTGACCGGGATGCCCCGCGCCTTGCCCCAGGCGATGAGCTCCACGCTCTCCCGGCAGGACACGTGGGCCAGGTGGATGGGAATCTCCAGCTCGTCGGCCAGGAGGATGTCCCGGGCCACCTGGATGGCCTCGGCCGCGGCGGGCTGGCCGCGCAGGCCCAGCAGCGCGCTGGTGCGGCCCTCGTTCATGCCCGCGCCGGGCGCCAGGTACGGGTCCTCGCAGTGGTCGATGACCGGCAGGTCCACGGTGGCCGCGTATTCCATGGCCCGGCGGAAGAGTTCGGTGTTGCGGACCGGGAGCCCGTCGTTGGAGGCCGCGGCGCAGCCCGCCCGGGCCAGCTCGCCCAGGGGCGCGAGCTGCTCCCCGGCCAGGCCCACGGTGAGGGCCGCCACCGGGAACAGGCGGGGCCCGTGGGGATGGGCTTCGGCGGCCCGCTGCAGCATGAGCCGGGTGACGGTGGCGTTGTCGTTCACCGGCCGGGTGTTGGCCATGCACATGATGCTGGAGAACCCGCCCTGGGCCGCGGCGGCCAGGCCCGAGGCGACGTCCTCCTTGTACTCGAATCCCGGCTCGCGCAGATGGGTGTGGACGTCGATGAGTCCGGGCAGCAGGGTGAGCCCCTCCGCCTCCGCCACCAGGGCGGCCTCGGCCGGGACGCTGCCCGAGGGGACCAGGTCCACGACCTTGCCCTCGGCCACCAGGAGGTCCACCCGGCTCTCGGGCATGAGCGCGTTCTGGTCCCGCCAGGGGGCCTTGGCGGAGGGCCAGCAGGCCCCGCGCACCAGCAGGTCAATCGCGGGCATCGCCGTGCTCCTTGCGAGTCATGTCGGACTCTTTGCGAGTCATGTAGAGGAAGAGCAGGGCCATGCGCACCGCCACGCCCGAGGCCACCTGGTCCAGGATCAGGCTCTCGGCCGCGTCGGCCAGGCTGGAGGAGATCTCCACCCCCCGGTTGATGGGTCCGGGGTGCAGCACCCTGGCCCCGGGCTTGGCCCGCTCCAGGTGGCGCAATCCCAGGCCCCAGCGCTCGGCGTACTCGCGCAGGTCCGGGAGCAGGCCGGCCTCCATCCGCTCCAGCTGCAGGCGCAGGCACATGACCGCGTCCACCCCGCGCACCGCCTTGTCCAGATCGGTGTAGACCGTCACCGGCAGGGTGTCGGCCATGGGCGGCAGCAGGGTGCGCGGGGCGCAGAGCCGGACCTTGGCGCCCAGCCGGGTGAGCAGGTGGATGTTGGAGCGCGCCACCCGGGAATGGGCGACGTCGCCCAGGATGAGCAGGGTGCGGCCGGCCAGGTTGCCCCACGCCCCGCGCAGGGTGAAGGCGTCGAGCAGGGCCTGGGTGGGGTGGGCGTGCCACCCGTCGCCGGCGTTGATGACCGAGCACCTGAGCCGCTCGGCCAGGAAGGCGGCCGCGCCGCTTCTGCCGTCCCGGATGACGATGGCGTCCGGGGACATGGCCTGCAGGGTCAGCGCCGTATCCTTGAGGCTCTCGCCCTTGGACAGGGAGGAGCCGCTCTTGGCCAGGGAGAAGGTGTCCGCAGACAGCCGCTTGCCCGCGACGTCAAAGGAGGTCTTGGTGCGGGTGGAGGGTTCGGCGAAGAAAAGGACCACGCTCTTGCCCTTGAGGGTCGGGACCTTCTTCACCGGCCGGGTGTTGATCTCCAGGAAGGATGCGGCGGTGTCGAAGACGTGCTCGACCTCGGCGGGCGAGAGCTGGGTGACGTCCAGGAGGTCCTTGTGCCTCCACTGCATGGGGGTCCTCTGCGGCCAGGGCCGGGGCTAGAGATGGGGTTCGCCGGTACGGCGCGTTTCCTGCCACGCAAGCGCCCGCCGGGGACGAATCCCTTCCCTGCCTGGGCGCGAGGCCCTAGAGGTGTTCGACGAGCGCTTCCGGGACCATGGTGTACACTGCGCGGCGGCCCACTTCAAGTGTTCCGAGATCCGCCTCCCGGCCCAGCAGCCGTGCGGGGTTGACGGTCATCCAGGAAACCGCCTCGGCCAGGGTGAGCCGGCCTTCGAACCGCTCCAGGATGTAGGCGGCCTCGCCCCACAGGTCCAGGTCCGGGCAGGAGGCCAGGGAGTCGGCGCCCAGCACCAGGCGCACCCCCCCGTCCCGCAGCCGCTCCCAGGGCGCGCGGCCGACCCCGATGTGGGCGTTGCTGCGCGGGCACAGGCAGACCGTGACCCCCCGCCCGGCCAGGAGCCGGATGTTGGGCGAGGACAGGTGCACGCAGTGCACGGCCAGGGTCAGGGGTCCGAGCAGGCCCAGGGAGTCGGCATAGGACACCGGGGAGCAGCCCGGCGGGGTGAAGTCCGCGGGCGCCACCCGCTCCCGCAGCAGCCGGGCGAACCCGCCCTGGCCGCCGCTCAGGAAGTCGGCCTCGCCCTCGTGCTCGGCCAGGTGCAGGGAGAAGGGACGGCCCCGCCAGGCGCACCAGGCATGGGCGGCGCGCAGGGCTTCGGGGTGGGTGGTGGCCAGGGAGTGCCCGGCCACGGCGCAGCGGCTCTCCAGGAACTCCCGGGGCAGGTCCAGGGCTCCGGAGGGCAGGTCCAGGCCCCCGGCCCCGGCGAAACCGAAGCTCTCCAGGAGCAGCAGGTGCTCCACTCCGGCCCGGTCCAGGGCCGCGGAAACCTCCGCCGGCCGACGCGAGGTCACGTCCAGGACCAGGGCCGTGCCGCAGGCCGCCAGTTCGGAGCAGGCCGCCTCCAGGGAGGCCGGGTCCGAGAGGTCGGGGTTGGCGGCCAGCAGGCTGCGCACCCAGGCGGTGAAGCCCTGTCCGCTCACGGTGCGGCCGCGCAGGTGAGAGAGTTCGAGATGGCTGTGGCAGTTGATGAGTCCCGGGGCAATCAGCCCGTCGCCCAGATCCCGCACCGGCCCGCTCCAGGTGCGGCGCACCAGGCCGTAGGGCCCGACTTCCGCGATCCGGCCGTCCTTGACCACCAGCATGGCGTCGTCCAGGACGCCCGCGCCCTGGACCATGGTCAGGGCGCGGCGAACGCGCAGGGCGAGCGGGGACGAACCTGGGACATCGGGCATGACGACCTCTGAGTTCGGGTATCAGGCGGAGGCCGGAAACACAATCTTTTTCTCTTAAAAACAAATTGGTTCAACGCAAAATTCGGACTGGTCCCCGACCCTGATGTCCTCCTCGGCCAGGCCCAGACCCGCCCATGCCGGAAGCATCTCCCGGCCGTGCCCCAGGATGTCCGCCAAGGCCGGACGGGGGACCAGCAGGCGTCCGGGACGCCGGCCGGCCAGGACGCCGGCGATGTGGGCGAACAGGGCGCGGCTGCGGGCCATCTGGCCCAGGGCCGGATGCCAGGGGCCGGCCAGGATGCGCCCGGCCAGCCCGGGCTGGGGGGCCAGGCCCATGCGGATCACCGGCGTATCGGCCTCCCAGCAGGCCAGGAGCGCACGGCCCAGCAGGTCCGCCGCCTGGGCCAAGGTCCAGGGGACATACTCTCCCGCGGCCCAGCTTCGGGCCAGCCCGGTCCCCTCCAGCACCACGCAGGGATAGAGGCGCACGGCCGCCGGGGCCTGCTCCAGGGCCAGGGCCACGTCCCGGGCGAAGGGGCCGTCCGGGTCCGGGGCCATGCCGGGCAGCCCGGGCAGAAGCTGGATACCCAGGCCCAGGCCGGCCTCCCGCACCGCGGCGCAGGCCGCCAGCGCCTGCTCCCGGCCGTAGCCCCGGCCGGCGGCGGCCAGGCGGCGCGGGTCGAAGCTCTGCACTCCCAGCTCCACCATGCCCAGGCCCCGCCCCCGAAGCCGGGCCAGGGTCTCCGGGGCCGCCGCGTCCGGCCGGGTGGAGCAGCGCACCGCGGCCACCGGCCCCGGATCCCGGTACTCCGCAGCCAGGTCCAGGAACCGCCCGGCCCAGTCCCCGGGCAGGGCGGTGAACGTTCCGCCGTAGAAGCCCAGTTCGAAGGAATCTCCCCGGGCCGCGGCCGCCTCCAGGTCCTGCCGCAGCCCGGCCCAGGCCCGCGCGAGCAGATCCCCGGTCGCGGCGGCGCCGGTGGCCAGGGGTTGCGCGCAATACACGCAGCGGCCCGGGCACCCGGCATAGGGGAGGAACACCGGGACCAGTTTCCTTCCGGGGCGGGGCGGGGCGGGGTGGGGGATGTGGAGGGATGCGGTCATGCCGGGCGGCTCGGGACGGCTCCCCATCGGGCGTTGATGATTTTTTCCTCCGCTCACCGAAAACAACTTGAAAAAGAAAGAAATAATGAGTAATAATCTCATTAGCACCGGTCGTGTCGCCGCAGGCCCGACCCAGACTGCGCGGCTCAGTTCAGCGACCCCGGGACCGGCCCACGGCCCCCTGGACCGTGGCTATCAACCGGGAGCGGCATTACGGGCCAGACTCCCCATGGAGGAAGATATGTCCAGCAAGACCCTCACCAAGGCCGACATCGTCGACGCCATCTATGAACAGATGAGCCGGAACCGGGCCGAGGTCAAAACCCACGTGGAATCGCTCCTGGACATCATGAAGCAGTCCGTGAAAAAGGACCACTCGCTCCTCATCAGCGGCTTCGGCAAGTTCGACGCCTACGACAAGAAGGCGCGCAAGGGCCGCAACCCGCAGACCAACCAGACCATCGTCCTGCCCCCGCGCAAGGTGGTGGTCTTCAGGCTCTCGCGCAAGTTCCGCTCGGAGCTCAATCCGCAAGGATGAAGCTGCCCGGGAAACGGTCCGCCAGACCGGAGAGGCCTTCGTTGGCGTGCGCCACGCCGGCGAAGGCCCCGGCCTGCACCCGCCAGTAGCGCACCCCGTCCACCACGGCCTCCTGGATGCGGGTGGAGGGATAGCCTCCCGACCTCAGCTCCCTGGCCAGCCGCTCGGCGTTGGCCGACACCGTGAACGCCCCCACCTGCACGTAGAAGGTCTCCCGGGCCACCGCCGCCACCACCGCCTCGGGGCTCATGCCCTCGCCGCCCAGCACCGTGAGGCGCACCCGGGCCGTGCCCGGCCCCACCACGCCCAGGGCCTGGGCGCCGGCATGGGAGAGGTCCACGATGCGGCCGGCCACGAAGGGTCCCCGGTCGTTGACCCGCAGATCCGCGCTCCGGCCGTTCTCCAGGTTCTGCACCCGGATCCGGGTGTGCATGGGCAGCACCTTGTGCGCCGCGGTCATGGAGTTCATGTCGTAGGTCTCGCCGCAGGAGGTCTTCTGGCCGTGGAACCCCGGGCCGTACCAGGAGGCCAGGCCCTCCTCCTCCCATCCGCCCTCCACCGCGGCCAGGGGGTAGTAGGTCGTCCCGGCGATGGCGTAGGGCTTGAAGGTGCCCTTGGGCGCGGTGCGCTGCGGCTCGGCCGCGGGCGCCGGCGCGGGCTCAGGCCGGGGGGCGGGCCGGGGCGCCGGGGTCTCGAGGACCTTGCGGCCGCAGCCGGCGGCCAGGATCAGGACCAGGGCCAGGGCAAGAAGCGAAAGGGCGCGGGGCATGGGCTATTTCCTGCGGGCCAGGGCCAGGGCCAGGGCCGTGGTCAGCTTGACCAGTTCCGAGTTGTTCTTGCGCACCGTGGCCGCCAGCCGCTTGCCCAGGATGGCCAGCAGGTGGCAGCCGATGAGGGGCTCGCGCTGCACCAGGTCGAAGAAGCGCTCCCGGTCCGTGACCAGGAACACGCTGGGCTTCAGGGTCTCCACCGTGGCCGAGCGGGTGTCCCGGTCCAGGAGCGCCATCTCCCCGAAAGAGGGGCAGATGTCGCCGTCCAGGGTGGCCAGCACCTTGCGCGGGTCGCGCAGTTCGGCCAGGGGCACGCTCATGCCCGCGATGATCATGGACTTGGAGATGCGCACCCTGCCGCTGACCAGGATGTACATCTCGTCGCCCTCCTCCCCCTCCCTGACCACCTTGACCCCGGCGTCCTTCTCCACCTGGGAGAAGATGCCCTTGACCTTCTCCATCTGATCCGGGGAGAGCCCGGCGAACAGGGCCACGTCCGACCAGCGGAAGTCCTTGCCGGCCATGTTCAGGCCTCCTGGACCGCGGGCTTGAGGAAGAGGATGCCGTCGTAGCGCTCCAGGGCCTGGGAGCGCGGCGGGTTGACGATGACGTTGGGCCCCTGGCGCCCCAGGTCGGTCTGCTGGCCCGTGGCCTGGAACAGCTCCAGGATGAACTGGTCCAGGGCCGAGCCCTCGTCCAGCATGTCCTGCAGGGAGAGGTCCTTGCTCTCGTGGCACAGGGCCAGGGGCAGGATGCCCGTGTCGGCGATGGCCTTCCTGAGGAACTCGCCCCAGGAGAGCCTGCGCTCCTCGTGGGTCAGGGCGCGGTAGGCCAGACAGCCGTCCTCCCGGGCCCCGAGCAGGGCCTGGAAGAACGGCCACATGGACGGGTTGGCCCCCAGCATGCCCAGGAGCAGGCTGGTGACCTCGCCCTGGATCACGGTTTCGTTGACCCCGGCCCGCAGCAGGTGCTCCCGGTTCTCGGACAGGGCCACCTCGGCGTAGATGAGCACCTTGGGCGCCATGCTGCGCAGGGTGAGGGCGGCGTAGAGGCTCTGCTGGTCCGCCTCCTTGGGAGTCATCCCTCCCTGGATGAGGATGTAGACCAGCTTGGCCGTGGCCGGCGAGGCCCGGTGCAGGACGTTCTCCTGGGTGGGGTTGCCGAACACGAAGTGCAGGCGCTCCCCCAGCTCCAGCTTGAAGGACAGCTCCTCCCGGGCGTCCGGGGGCAGGTCGTTGACCAGCACCAGGCTGGCGCGCTCCAGCAGGGTCTTGGACAGGGCCTTCACCAGGTTCGGGCCGTAGGAGTTCCAGCCCAGGATGACGACGTGGTCCGAGAGCTTCACCTTGAGCAACCCCTTGCGCTGTTTGGCGTGGCGCTCCACGATCATGGAGGCCAGGTTGCCGGTCAGGGTGGACACCAGGCCGATGCCCGAAGCCATGACCAGGACGCCCAGCAGCCTGCCGGCGTCGGATTTGGGCACCAGGTCGCCATACCCCACCGTGGTCAGGGTCACGACCGTCCACCACACCCCGCTCAAAAAGTCCAGATCCTGGCTCTTGCCCTCCAGGTAGTAGAATCCCACCGAGCTGGCCCCGATCAGCAGGACCAGGAACAGGACCAGCTTGCGGAACGTGCTCTTAAACAGCTTCCCCAGCCTGAGCTTCATCTTCCAGGTCTTCCTGCCGCTTGAGCAACTCCTCGAACCGGATGTCCGCTCCGAGCACGCCCTGGATGTCGTCCTCCTCGTCGGTCACCGGAATGGCCACCGTGAGGCAGAGCTTGCCCGTGAAGTGCGACTTGTAGAAATCGGTGATGTGCATCTTCCCGGTCTCCATGGGCATGGTGAACCATTCCCGGTCCGAGAAGTCGGTCTGGTGGTCGAAGGTCTTGTACTTGGGACGGTCCTCGGCATGGGCCACGGCGCTGGCGATGAGCCGGCCGTCCAGGCCGATGAGGTAGATGTACTGGATGAAGGAGTACTCCTGCAGGAAGTCGTCCATGCAGTGCTCCACCCGGGAGCCCTCCAGGCAGCGGATCTCGCAGACCTGGGACAGGCGGGTGACGATGGCGGCCGCCAGCTTGTGGGCCATGGTCTTGAGGTGGTCGAACTCCGAGGCGAAGAGTTCGGGCAGGAAGCGCTTGACCAGGGCCTTCATCTCCTTGCTGGAGAAGGAGGTGTTGCGGCCGGTCTCGTAGGACTGCATGATCCGCTTGTAGATCTTGCCCACCGCCGGGTGCAGCTTGTCGATGCGCTCCTTCTCGCCCAGGCCCAGGAACTGGTTGATCCAGTAGGCCACCCCGGCCTTGCCCGACTTGTCGGTGATGATGATGGGCACCGGCCGGTTCAGGATCTTCCGGGTGTCGAAGATGTTGTAGATCTCCTCGTTCTTGATGAGCCCGTCCACGTGGATGCCCGCGCTGGTGGCGTTGAATTCCCGGCCCACGAAGGGGTAGTTGTCCGGGACCTTGTACTCCAGGGCCTCCTCGAAGTAGCGGCCGATCTCGGAGATGACCGTGGCGTCGGCCATGTGGTCGTCGCCGGTGAGGGACACGTACTCGACGACCAGGGCCTCCACGGGCGCGTTGCCGGTGCGCTCGCCGAAGCCCAGCAGGGTGCCGTTGGCCGCGGAGCAGCCGTACATCCAGGCGGTGACCGCATTGACCAGCACCTTGTGGAAGTCGTTGTGGCCGTGCCACTCCAGCCACTCGCCAGGGACCCCGGCCTCGTCGGTGAAGGCCCGCACCAGCCTGCCCACGGACCGGGGCAGGGCCGCGCCCGGATAGGGAACGCCCAGGCCCAGGGTGTCGCACAGCCGGATCTTCACCGGCAGGCCGCTCTGCTTGGACATCTCCATGAGCTTCTGGGCGAAGGGCAGGCAGAAGCCGTAGACGTCGGCCCGGGTCAGGTCCTCGAAGTGGCAGCGCGGGACGATGCCGTTGGACAGGGCCTCCTCCACCACGGCCAGATAGTCGGCCATGGCCTCTTCACGGGTTTTCCCCAGCTTCAGGTAGATGTGGTAGTCCGAGACCGAGGTGAGCATCCCGGTCTCCTTGAGCCCCATCTCCTTGACCAGCTTGAGGTCCTCCTTGTGGGCCCGGATCCAGCCGGTGACCTGGGGATAGGTGTACCCCTTGGCCAGGCAGGTCTCCACCGCCTTGCGGTCCTTGGCCGAGTAGAGGAAGAACTCGCTCTGCCGGATGAGCCCGCTCTTGCCGCCGAGCTGGTGCAGCATGTCGAAGATGCGGCTGATCTGCTCCACCGTATAGGGCGGCCTGGCCTGCTGGCCGTCGCGGAAGGTGGTGTCGGTGATGACCATGGGCTCCGCGGGCCGGTGCATGAGCAGGATGTCGTCGAAGCTGATGCGGCCGATCCTGGTGTAGGGGAAGAAGTCGCGGTACAGGTTGGGCTGGCCGGGGTTCACCAGGTCGAACTTGGGAACCGAGCGGCTGACGTGCATGATGGGCATGGGGCTCTCCTTGAGGCATGGGGAATCGACCGGCCTCGCCAGGGGAGAAGCCGGACCGCAGTCAGTCATAGTGAACAATTTCCAGGCCCAGGTAAAGGGCCGGGGGAGCAGGCCCGCCCGGGTCTTGCGGGATGGGACCTAACGGGCTTCCCGGGCGAGGCGGTCGGCGATGATGCGCTCCTCGCGCCGGATGCTCTGGCTGTCCGGGGCCAGCGTCACGGCCCGGGCGATGGCCTGGGCCGACTCCTTGAGCCAGCCCCCCTGGCGCAGGCTCATGGCCGCCAGCAGGTACATGTGGTCCGGCCGGTCGCCGTAGATCCGCTCCACCAGCGCGGCGTAGTCGCCGCCGAAGACCTCCCGCACCAGCCCGTCCTGGTCGAAGAGGAACCGGGCCAGCAGCGGATTGTCCCGGTGCGCGGCCAGGTAGATGGGGAAAAGGCGGCGGCACTGGGCCACGATGAAGCGGATGCGGGCGATCTCCCGGGCCATGCTCTCGGAGGTCTGCTCCAGCACCCCGAGCAGCTCGGCGCTGACGGTCTTCTCCTCCGCAGGCAGGTCCTCGCGGATGAGCTGGCGGAACCAGGGGGCGTAGTTCTGCTGCTGGTAGGAGTCCTCCTTGAGCTTCATGGCGTCGTGGAAGATGTAGCCCACCGACCAGTCCAGGAACTGCCCCACCAGCCCGACCGCGCCGGTCCTGCTGCGGAACAGGTGGTGGGCGGTGTCCTTGAGCCGCCACAGAAGCCCCTTGTTCATCTCCTCGCCGAGCAGGTCGCGCAGCACCTCGAAATCCACCTGTCCGTTCCGGTCGAACTGCGAGAACTGGCCCTCCAGCACCCGCCAGGACAGGCAGAAATCGCGAATGATGTCGCGCACGAACTCCGGAGCCTTGGCCTTGATCCACGCCTTGGACACGCTTGCCTCCTCGACCTCTCCAACCGGCCCATTCACCTACCACACCACCAGCCCCCTGCCAATGGGCCGGGTCCCTCCCGACGCGCGTCTTGCCCAGCACCCGGGTTTGCAGTAGGCTCCTTTTCCTGCGGGCCAGCCCCTGCCGGGCTGGCCCGCCTGTAAAAAACAACTTCAAAATCAGCAAGTTAGATGCAGGAACCCATGTACCAGCCCGAGCTTCCGGCCGCATTGTCCCAGGTTGAACTGAACCCCAACGCCCAGGTGGTCATCGCCAAGCGCTACCTGCGCAAAGGCCCCGACGGCAAGCCCATGGAGGAGCCCACCGCCATGTTCTGGCGGGTGGCCTCGGCCGTGGCCGCGGAGGAGGCCAAGTATCCGGGCTCCCCCTACACCGCCGGCGACCTGGCCGCGGCCTTCTACGGGCTCATGACCTCCTGGCGCTTCCTGCCCAACTCCCCCACCCTCATGAACGCGGGCACGGACCTGGGCCAGCTGGCCGCCTGCTTCGTGCTCCCGGTGGGCGACTCCATCGACGAGATCTTCGACGCGGTGAAGCACGCCGCGCTCATCCACAAGTCCGGGGGCGGCACCGGGTTCGCCTTCTCGCGCCTGCGGCCCAAGAACTCCATCGTGGGCTCCACCGGAGGGGTGGCCTCCGGCCCCCTGTCGTTCCTGCGCATCTTCAACACCGCCACCGAGCAGATCAAGCAGGGAGGAACCCGGCGCGGGGCCAACATGGGCATCCTCCGGGTGGACCACCCGGACATCCTGGAGTTCATCCGGGCCAAGGAGCGCGAGGGCGAACTCAACAACTTCAACCTGTCCGTGGGCCTGACCGAGGCCTTCATGCAGGCGGTGGAGGCCGACGCCGAATACCCCCTGGTGGCCCCCAACACCGGGCAGACCGTCGAGTCCCTCAAGGCCCGGGAGGTGTTCAGCCTCCTGGTGCAGAAGGCCTGGGAGAGCGGCGACCCGGGCATCGTGTTCCTGGACCGCATCAACCACGACAACCCCACCCCGGACCAGGGCGAGATCGAGAGCACCAACCCCTGCGGCGAGCAGCCGCTGCTGCCCTACGAGGCCTGCAACCTGGGCTCGGTGAACCTGGCCAAGTTCTTCGACCCCGCGGCCGAGGACGGCATCGACTGGGAGGGGCTCAAGGACACCGTGCGCCTGGCGGTGCGCTTCCTGGACAACGTCATCGACGCCTCCAAGTACCCCCTGCCCCAGATCGACGCCAAGGTGCGGGAGAACCGCAAGATCGGCCTGGGGCTCATGGGCTTCGCGGACCTGCTCTTCCAGCTCAAGGCGCCCTACGACTCCGCGGAGGCCCTGGTCCTGGCCGAGCGGCTCATGCAGTTCGTGCAGGCCGAGGCGCGCAGCGCGTCCAAGGCCCTGGCCGAGGAGCGCGGGCCCTTCCCGGCCTACGCCGGCTCGGCCTGGGCCGAGCGCGGCCTGGGCCCCTACCGCAACGCCACCACCACCACCATCGCGCCCACCGGCACCCTGTCCATCATCGCCGGCTGCTCCTCGGGCATCGAGCCCCTGTTCGCCCTGGCCTTCACCCGCCACGTCATGGACGGCGAGAAGCTCGCCGAGGTGAACCCCCATTTCGAGGAGGCCCTGCGCGTGGCCGAGTGCCACAACAAGAACCTCATGCGCGAGGTGGCGGACAAGGGCACGGTGCAGCACCTCAAGCACCTGCCCGAGGAGCTCCGCCGGGTCTTCGTAACCGCCCGGGACATCGCGCCCCAGTGGCACCTCAAGATGCAGGCCGCGTTCCAGAAGTACACCGACAACGCGGTGTCCAAGACCGTGAACCTGCCCCACGAGGCCACCCAGGAGGACATCCGGAGCATCTACTGGATGGCCTACGAAACCGGATGCAAGGGCGTGACCGTGTACCGCGACGGGTGCAAGTCCACCCAGGTGCTGTGCACCGGCGAGCAGGGCCAGGAAAAGGCCGGCCAGGTCCCGGAAAAGGGCGTGGTCAAGGACCGGCCGGACCTGGTGTACGGCTTCACCCAGAAGGTGGAGACCGGCCTGGGCGTGCTCTACCTCACGGTGAACGAGGTGGACGGCAAGCCCTTCGAGGTGTTCTGCACCATCGGCAAGTCCGGCCGCTCCATCACCGCCAAGGCCGAGGCCATCGGCCGGCTGGTGTCCCTGGCCCTGCGCTCGGGCGTGACCGTGAAGGAGATCGTCAAGCAGCTCAAGGGCATCGGCGGCGAGCACCCGGTGTTCCGCAAGAAGGGCCTCCTGCTCTCCATCCCCGACGCCATCTCCTGGGTCCTGGAGAACCGCTACCTGGGCGGCGCGCACCGCCCGATGGCCGACGGCAACGGCAACAGCCTCACCAACCCCTCCTGCCCGGACTGCGCCTCGGAGCTGGTCTTCGAGGAAGGCTGCTTCGTGTGCAAGAACTGCGGGTACACCAAGTGCGGATAGAACCGGTCGAAAGCGTCGAGGACCACGGGCCGGTCCTGGGCGAGGGCGAGCCCATGGTGGCGGTGCAGCGGCTGTCGCACAACTTCGGCGGCCACTGGGCCCTCAAGGACGTGTCCTTCACCCTGGGCAAGGGCGAGTTCCTCTTCCTGTTCGGCCCCTCGGGCGCGGGCAAGACCACGCTCCTGCGCATCCTGCACGCGGCCCTGCCCCTGTCCCGCGGCCTGGCCATGGTGGCCGGCTTCGACCTGCGCAAGCTCTCCCGCGCCGACGTGCCGAGGCTGCGCCGCTCGGTGAGCGTGGTGTTCCAGGACTTCAAGATCATGCCCGAGCGCTCGGTGGCCGAGAACGTGGCCCTGCCCCTGGAGGTGCGCGGCATGTCCAGCCTCCAGATCCAGCGCCGGGTGCGGGCGGTCCTGCGCAGCCTGGAGCTGGAGCACAAGGCGGCCTGCGCCTGCGCCACCCTGTCCGGCGGCGAGCAGCAGCGGGTGGCCGTGGCCCGGGCCATCGTGGTCAACCCCAAGGTGCTCCTGGCCGACGAGCCCACCGGGAACCTGGACCACGACCTGTCCGTGCGGCTCATGGAGGTCTTCTCCCAGTTCCACCAGTTCGGCACCACCATCATCCTGGCCACCCACGACCGCTCCCTGCTCGGCATCCCCAAGAACGCCCAGGTGCTGGAGCTGGCCGGGGGCCAGATCGGGACCGCCCCGGCCGGGGAGCCGGAGGGCCCGGCATGCTGAGCCCCAGGCTCATGTGGCGCGGGGTGCGGGACCTGACCGTCCACCCCTGGGCCCAGGCCCTGACCCTGGCCGCGGTGACCCTGGTGGCGTTCCTGGGCGGGCTGTTCCTGCTGGTGCTGCACAACCTGGACCGGGAGCTGGCCGCGGCCCGGGGCAGCGCGGCCTTCCAGGTCTACTGGAAGCCGGGCATCGGCCAGGCCGAGATCGCCAAGCAGTGGGAGGAGCTGGCCGCCCTGCCCGGCCTGGCGGACATCCAGACCTTCACCCCGGACCAGGCCCTGTCCGACCTCATGGCCGCCATGAAGGGCAACCTGGACGCGGGCGCCCTGGCCGCGCTCAAGGGCCAGAACCCCCTGCCCCCCACCGCGCTGCTGGTCTTCGACGGCCCCTCGGGCGCCCCCGGGACCTGGGCCAAGGACATGGTGGCCCGGCTCTCCTCCCGGCCCGGGGTGGACCGGGTGAGCTACAATCCCCTGCAGATGGACCTGGCCCGATCCTGGTCCGGGTTCACCCGCACCGTGGCCTGGCCGCTCATGGCCTTCCTGGCCCTGGTGGTGGGCCTGTCCGTGGGCAACACCGTGCGCCTGTCGCTCCTGTCGCGGCAGAACGAGGTGGATATCCTGCAGCTGGTGGGCGCGGGCCGCTGGTACATCCAGCTCCCCCTGCTCACCGGCGGGGCGGCGCAGGGGCTGGCGGGCTCGGGCCTGGCCCTGGCCATGCTCAAGGCGCTCCAGGCGGGCGTGGCGGACCTGTTCGCGGCCCCGCCGCTCCAGCTCGCCGTGCGCTTCCTCCCGGCCCCCGACGCCCTCCTCCTGGCCGCCACGGTCACCGGCGTCTGCATCCTGGCCAGCGTGGTGGCCATGCGGGAGTAGGGGGCGGGGTTTCGCGCAGCCGGCCGCCGCTCAGCGGCCGACCAGCTCCAGCACCGGAATCTCGGCGAAGATGCGGGTCCCCTGGCCGGGCCGGGAGTGTATCCTGAAGGTCCCGCCCAGGAGCAGCACCCGCTCCTCCATGCCCTGCAGGCCCATGCGCCGCTCGCCCGGCCGGGTCACGGCCCGGCGCTCGGCCATGTCGAAGCCCTGGCCGTCGTCCTCCACCCGGACCAGGATGTGCGGGTGCGAGGCCACCAGCTTGACCCCCACCCGGTCCGCGCCGGCGTGCTTGGCCACGTTGCGCAGGGCCTCCTGCACCAGGCGGAAGATGTTGATGGAGGTGTCCGTGTCCAGGCGGAGGCCGTCCAGGCCCGCGGCCGAGAACTCCACCTTCAGGCCGGTCTGGTCCGCGAACTCCTCGCAGTGCGAGCGCACGGCCCGGGCCAGGCCCAGCTCGTCCAGGGCCAGGGGCCGCAGGTCGTAGGCCAGGTCGCGCACCGAGCGGATGAGGCCCGAAAGATGGGTGACCAGTCCCTCGGCCCGCTGCCGCATCCCGGCGGGCGCTTCGGGGTGGTCGTCGAACATGGTCTTCCAGGCGATGGCCAGGGAGGAGAGGGTCTGGGCCATGTTGTCGTGCAGCTCCCGGGAGATGCGACGGCGCTCGCTCTCCTGGGCGCGCAGGAGCTCCCGGGTCAGGGAGTGCACCCGCTCCTGGGCCTGGCGGCGGAGCGTGACGTCGCTCACGAACCCCTCGTAGAACACCGCCTTGCCCTCGGCGTCCCGGACCACCCGGACCATGCGCGAGGTCCAGGCCAGTTGGCCGTCGGCCCGGCGCACCAGGACCTCGAAGTTCTCCAGCCGGTCCTGGTTCTGCAGAAGCCGGCGCATGGCCGCCCAGGCCGCGGGGTCCACGTACAGGGAGGCCGGAGCTTCGGCCGCCCCGGCCATCAGCTCCTCGGGCGTGTCGTAGCCGTAGATCCGGGCCAGCTGGGCGTTGGCCGCCAGGAACCGCCCCTGCAGGGTCTTCTGGAAGATGCCCACCGGCGCGTTCTCGTAGATGGAGCGGTAGCGGGCCTCGGCCCGGGCCAGCTCCGCGGTGCGCTCGGCGACCCGCCGCTCCAGATCCGCGTAGGACTGGCGCAGCCGCTCCTGGGCCTCCCGGGCCTCGGTCACGTCCACCCCGGTTTCCCACATGCTCCAGCCCGGCAAGGGAAAGGTTTCGGACAGGCTGGACCAGGAGATGATCTTGCGGGCGCCGTCCTTGCAGACCAGGGGAATCTCGATGTCGCGGTATTCCCTTTTGCTGCCGTGGCATTCCGCCAGGATACCCTTGTATTCCGGATCGGGACAGAGCGTTTCGCGGATGTGGGAGGCGGCCTTCACCTCCTGGGCGCTGTAGCCCAGGACCCGCTCGCTCTCCCGGTTCCAGAACACGTAGTTGCCGTTCTCGTCATGGGCGTGGATGAGCACCGGGATGTTCTCCACCAGCATGCGCAGGCGGCCCTCGCTCTCGCGCAGGGCCGCGGCCGCCCCTTCCCGGGCGGTGACGTCGCGGCTCACGCCGTGGTAGCCCACGAACCGGCCCGCCGAATCGAAGACCGGAGATCCGCTGGACTCCAGGGCCACCACCCGGCCATCCCTGCCCAGGCAGTGCTGGACCACACCCCGGAAGGGCTCCCGCCGCGCCAGCACCGGGCCGAACTCCTCCAGCAGGGCCGAGACCTCCTCCGGCACGGTCACGTCCAGGGGAGTCATGCCGAGCATCTCCTCGGGGGAATAGCCCAGGATGTCGAGGCACTGCGGACTCATGTAGGTGAAGCGCAGCTCGGAATCATGCGCCCAGATGCAGTCGCTGGTGGTCTCCACCAGGGCCCGGAAGCGCTCCTCGCTGGCGCGCAGGGCTTCGGCCGCCCGCTCCCGGGCGGTCACGTCGCGGGTGATCCCCCGGTATCCGGCGAAGCGCCCCGCGGCGTCGAAGATCGGCGTGGCGCTGACCTCCACCAGAACCTCGCGCCCGTCCTTGTGGAGACACCGCTGGAGCAGGCTGTGGTAGGGCCGGCGCGCCTCCAGGTCCGGCCCGTACTCGGACATGATGCGCGCCACCTCCTCCGGAGCGGAGAGGTCCGCCGGCGAGGTCCCCGCCAGCTCCTCGGGCGTGAAGCCGATGATCTGAACCGACGCCGGGCTGTTGTAGGTGAAGCGGAACTCGGCGTCGTACTCGAAGATGCAGTCGCTGGTGGTCTCCACCAGGGCCCGGAAGCGCTCCTCGCTGGCGCGCAGATCGTCCTGCATGCGCTTGTGCGGGGTGATGTCCTCCACCATGATGGTCATGCCGACCATCTCCCCCTCCCGGTCCAGGTAGGGGATCTTGTCGGTCTTGAACCAGCCGGTCCCTCCGTCCGGGTGGGGGCCGGGCTCGATGACGCCAAGCTTGGGCCGCCGGGTGGCCAGCACCTCCTGGATGTCCCGGTCGTAGGCTGCGGCATACTCCGGCGGGAAGAGGTCCCGGACCGTCTTGCCCAGCATGGCCTGGACGGTCGTCCCGCAAAGGGCGGCGGCCTGGCGGTTGGCCCGCATCACCCGGCCCCCGGTGTCCATGTGCCAGATCATGGCGTTCACCGAGTCCAGGATGTTGCGGTGGTCCCGCTCGGCCCGCCGCAGCACCTCCTCCAGCTCCCGCCGCTCGGTGATGTCGGTGAGGTAGCCCACGATGTAGCGGCGGCCGGAGCCCGGGTCCACGAACCGGCTCTTCACCACCTGGACTAGGCGCACCCGGCCGCGGAAGGTGAGGTCCTCCTCGTTGACGTTAATCTCTCCGGTGGCCAGGACCCGGTCGTCCATGGCCCGGCACACGTCGGCCTGCTCCTGGGGGAAGAGGTCGCTGTCGAGCCTCCCGAGCACCTCCTCGCGCGGCACGCCGGCCGCGTCCAGGAAGGCCCGGTTCAGGTACACCCAGCGGCGATCCTCGTCCTTGACGAAGATGGGCGTGGGGACGGCATCCAGCACCTGGAAGGAGAAATCGCCCCGGACGCAGGACGCCAGGGCCGACTCCAGCTCGGCAATGCGCCGCCTGGCCCGCTCCAGATCCACCTGGAGCGGCGTATCCGCGGTGTTGTCCTGCTTGCCCATGATCGTCCTGCCCGTTGCCGGCATCCCGTGCATATGTGCCGGCCGCGCTCTTGGCAAGCCCGCCCCGGCCGGGAAAAATAAATCATGTCCTTCCGCCGGGCTGCGCCCGGGGCCGGCCGGCCCCTCCCTGCGCCTTGAAGGACCGGCCGGTTCGGTCTACAACCAGCGGACACCGTTCGCGAGGAGTTCCCCATGCGCAGCAAGAAGATGACCGGCGGCCTGGAGAAGGCCCCCCACCGCAGCCTCCTGCACGCCCTGGGCCTGACCCGGGAGGAGATGTCCCGGCCCCTGGTGGGCGTCTGCAACGCGGCCAACGAGGTGGTGCCCGGGCACATCCACCTGGACACCCTGGCCCAGGCGGCCAAGGCCGGGGTGCGCCTGGCCGGCGGCACGCCCCTGGAGTTCCCGGCCATCGCCGTATGCGACGGCCTGGCCATGAACCACGCGGGCATGGGCTTCTCCCTGCCCAGCCGGGAGAACATCGCCGACTCCATCGAGATCATGGCCAGCGCGCATCCCTTCGACGCCCTGGTCTGCATCCCCAACTGCGACAAGTGCGTGCCCGGCATGCTCATGGCCATGCTGCGCCTGAACATCCCCTCCATCCTGGTCTCGGGCGGCCCCATGTTCGCCGGGGCCTGGGGCAAGGCCGACCTCATCACCGTGTTCGAGGCCGTGGGCAAGGTCCGCCGCGGCGAGATGGACGAGGAGGAGCTGGCCGAGCTGGAGGCCTGCGCCTGCCCGGGCTGCGGCTCCTGCGCCGGCATGTTCACCGCCAACACCATGAACTGCCTGTCCGAGACCATCGGCCTGGCCCTGCCCGGCAACGGCACCATCCCCGCCCCCACGGCCGAACGGGTCCGGCTGGCCAAGGCCGCGGGCATGAAGGTCATGGAGCTCCTGGAGAAGAACATCCGGCCCCGGGACATCGTCACCGCCAAGAGCGTGGAGAACGCCGTGGCCGTGGACATGGCCCTGGGCGGCTCCACCAACACCGTGCTCCACCTGCCGGCGGTGTTCGGCGAGGCCGGCCTGCCCCTCTCCCTGTCCGTCTTCGACCAGGTGAGCAAGCGCACCCCCAACCTGTGCAAGCTCTCCCCGGCCGGGCGCCACCACATCGAGGACCTGCACCGGGCCGGCGGCATCCCCGCGGTCATGGGCCAGCTCGCGGGCAAGGGGCTCCTGCACCTGGACGCCCTCACCGCCACCGGCCGGACCCTGGGCGAGAACCTGTCCGACCTGAAGGCCCGGGTCCTGGACCCCGAGGTCATCCGCTCCCCCGAGGCCCCCTATTCCCCGGAGGGCGGCATCGCCATCCTCTACGGGTCCCTGGCCCCGGACGGCGCGGTGGTCAAGCAGTCGGCCGTGGCCCCGGAGATGATGGTTCGCGAAGGCGCGGCCAAGGTCTTCGACTCCGAGGAGGCCGCGGTGACCGCCATCCTGGGCGGCGGCATCGCGGCCGGCGACGTGGTGGTCATCCGCTACGAAGGGCCGCGCGGCGGGCCGGGGATGCGCGAGATGCTCACCCCCACCTCGGCCATCTCCGGCATGGGCCTGGGCGGCGAGGTGGCGCTCATCACCGACGGCCGCTTCTCCGGCGGCACCCGCGGCGCGGCCATCGGCCACGTGTCGCCCGAGGCCGCGGACGGAGGCCCCATCGCCCTGGTGCAGGACGGCGACCGCATCCGGGTGGACATCCCGGGACGCACCCTGGACCTGCTGGTGGATGCGCCGGAACTGGCCCGCCGGGCCCGGAGCCTGGTCAAGCCCGAGAAGCACGTCGCCTCGCCGCTCCTGCGCCGCTACGGCAGGATGGTCCGCTCCGCGGCCCAGGGCGCGGTGTACAAGGAAGAGGACTAGCCGACGCGCGGACCGGCGCGGAGGAAAGAGGGCCTCCGGCGGCCCAGGGGCCATCGGCCCCTGGGTACCCCGCTTGTTTTGGGCTGTCATCGAGCCGGAGTGAATCGCCATGACCGACCTGTTGAACCTGACCCTTCCCGAACTGGAAAGCTGGCTGGCCGGCCTGGGCGAACCCCGCTTCCGAGCCGCCCAGCTCTTCCAGTGGCTCTGGCGGAAGGGCGCGGCCGAGTTCGAGGCCATGACCAACCTGTCCAAGGCCCTGCGCGGCAAGCTGGCCGAGACCGCGGCCATCGTCTGGCCGCAGGTGGCGGACACCCGGGTGAGCTCCGACGGCACGGTGAAGCTCCTGCTCCGCCTGGCCGACGGGGCGCTGGTGGAGACCGTGCTCATCCCCGAGGAGGACCACCTCACCCAGTGCCTGTCCTCCCAGGTGGGCTGCCCCATGGCCTGCGCCTTCTGCAGCACCGGGGCCGGCGGCTTCACCCGCAACATGACCGCGGGCGAGATGGCCGCCCAGATCCTGGTGGCGCGCCGGCGTCTCAAGGACCAGGGCCGCGACCCCAAGGACCTGCGCAACCTGGTGTTCATGGGCATGGGCGAGCCCCTGCTCAACCTGGCCGAGCTTCTGCGCGCGCTGGCGGTCATCACCCACGACCAGGGGCTGGGCTTCTCCACCCGGCGGGCCACGGTGTCCACCTGCGGCCTGCCCGGGCCCATGCGCCAGCTGGGGGCCAGCGGCCTGGCCAGCCTGGCCGTGTCCCTGCACGCCCCCACCCAGGAGCTTCGCGCCAGGCTCATGCCCAGGGCCGCGGCCGCCGCGCCCCTGGACGAGCTCATGCCCGCCCTGCGCGACTACCCCCTCACCCCGCGCCAGCGCATCACCATCGAGTACGTGCTCCTGGCCGGGGTCAACGACGCGCCCGAGCACGCCCGCCAGTTGGTGCGCCTGCTCTCCGGCCTGAAGTGCAAGGTGAACCTCATCGCCTACAACCCCTCCCCGGACCTGCCCTTCGCCGCCCCCAGCCCGGAGGCCGTGCTGGCCTTCGAAAAGATTTTATGGGACAAGGGCATGACCGCGGTCTTGCGCAAAAGCAAGGGAAGCGATATTTCCGCCGCCTGCGGCCAGCTTCGGGCCGCCCATCTCGGGAAAAGCGACGATCCGCAGCAAGGATGACCATGTTCGAGCCTGATTTCGCCAAATGCGGCGGGCTGGCGCCCGCCATCGCCCAGGACGCGGCCTCGGGCGAGGTGCTCATGCTGGCCTACGTGAACCGCGAGGCCTGGGAGGCCACCCTGGCCACCGGCGAGGCCCACTACTGGAGCCGCAGCCGCCAGACCCTGTGGCGCAAGGGCGGCGCCAGCGGCCACGTGCAGAAGATCAAGTCCATCCGCCTGGACTGCGACAACGACACCATCCTGTACCTCGTGGAGCAGGTGGGCGGCGCGGCCTGCCACACGGGACGCCGCTCCTGCTTCTTCCGCGAGTTGGCGGGCGGCGAGGAGCGCGACTGCTCGCCCCAGGTGTTCGACCCCAAGGAGGTCTACAAATAATGGCTCCCACCAACAACGGTCCGGTGCTCAAGTTCGGCATCCCCAAAGGCTCCCTGCAGGAGGCCACCATCGCCCTGCTGGAAAAGGCCGGCTGGAAGGTGCGCCAGCACCACCGCAACTATTTCCCCGAGGTCAACGACAAGGAGATCCAGTGCTCCATGTGCCGGGCCCAGGAGATGTCCCGCTACGTGGACACCGGCACCCTGGACTGCGGCCTCACCGGCAAGGACTGGATCCTGGAGAACCAGTCCGACGTGGTGGTGGTCTCGGACCTGGTCTACTCCAAGGTGAGCAACCGGCCGGCCCGCTGGGTCCTGGCCGTGGCCGGGGACTCCCCCTACCGCCGGCCCGAGGACCTGGCCGGCAAGAAGATCGCCACCGAGCTGGTGGGCTTCACCCGCCGCTACTTCGAGAACGCGGGCATCCCCATCACCGTGGAGTTCTCCTGGGGCGCCACCGAGGCCAAGGTGGTCGAGGGCCTGGCCGACGCCATCGTGGAGGTCACCGAAACCGGCACCACCATCAAGGCCCACGGCCTGCGCATCATCGCCGAGCTCATGCAGACCAACACCCAGCTCATCGCCAACAAGACGGCCTGGGAAGACCCCTTCAAGCGCAGGAAGATCCAGCAGCTGGACATGATGCTCCAGGGCGCGCTGCGCGCCGAGAGCCTGGTGGGCCTCAAGATGAACGTGCCCGAGGAGAAGATGGAGAGCATCATGGGCCTGCTGCCCGCGCTCACCTCGCCCACCGTGGCCCATCTCTACAACTCGCACTGGCTGTCCATCGAGATCGTGGTGCACCAGTCCGTCGTCCGCGACCTCGTGCCCAAGCTCCACGACCTGGGGGCCGAAGGCATCATCGAATACGCCCTGAACAAGGTTATTTAATCTTGTCGCGCTTCAGGAAGGGGGGGCG
>JBFMHA010000056.1:0-1622 GCA_040753075.1 Thermodesulfobacteriota bacterium | reverse complement strand
TATGGGGGCGGGCTTTCTGTTGGGGGGGCCCCCCTCTGCCGCCCCCCCCTTCCTTTTGCCCGATACCCCCCCGGTTCCCCTCCGCCGTGAAACCTGCTAGTCCCTCAGGCTAGGAGGTAAAAAAGCCATGGCCCGCAACCGCAACGGCCGCGTGACGCGGCGGGAGTTCCTGAAGTGGCAGGCCGCGGGCGCGGCCTGGCTGGCGGCCGGGGCCTCCGGGCTTCTCGCCCCGTCTTCGGTCCTGGCCGACGCCGCGCCGGACCTGGCGGCAGCCACCGGCTCGCCGGCGGCCGCGACCCGGGCCGCGGTGGAGCTGCTCGGGGGCATGAAGGCCTTTGTCAAACCCGGGCAGAAGGTGCTCATCAAGCCCAACATGAGCTTCGCCCAGGGCGTGGACAGCGCCACCACCACCCATCCCGAGGTGGTCCGGGCCCTGGCGGTCATGTGCAGGGAGGCCGGGGCGGGCAAGGTGTCCATCGTGGACAACCCGCTCAGCTCGGTGGAGCTGTGCCTGGAGCAGAGCGGCATCCAGGCCGCCTGCGCCGTGGTTCCAGGCAGCGAGGTCAAGGGGATCAAGGCCGGCGGCCTGTTCCGGGAGACCCCCCTGCCCCGGGGCGTGTCCATGAAGGTCACGGACGTGATGACCGAGGTCCTGGAGGCGGACGTGCTCATCGCCGCGCCGGTGGCCAAGCACCACGGCAGCGCCGGGGTGAGCCTCTCCATGAAGGGCATGATGGGCCTCATCCACGACCGCGGGGTCATGCACTCGCGGCACGACCTGCATACCGCCATCGTGGACCTCTGCACCCGGCTCAAGGCGGACCTGGCGGTCATCGACGCCACCCGGGTCCTGACCACCAACGGCCCGGGCGGGCCGGGCAAGGTGGACCGGCCCGACACGGTCATCGCCGGCCGGGACATGGTGGCCGCCGACGCCCTGGCCGTTTCCATGTTCCGCTGGTACGACCGGCAGGTGGAGCCGCGCCAGGTCAAGCACATCCGCATCGCCCACGAGCGGGGGTTCGGGCGCATGGACATCGAGAACCTGCGGGTGGCGAGAGTCGCCGTCTAACCGGCCCGTGTCGGCATGAGCCTGCGCCGCGCCTGCCAGGGGGTGAGCCTGGCCCTGTTCCTGGCCCTGCTCTGGGCCGCGGCCTGGCCCCTGGTCCCGGGCCTGCCTGAAGACATCTTCGTGCGCCTGGACCCGGGCCTGTTCCTGGCCGCCTGCCTGGCCGGTAAGGTCCTTCTCGCGGCCGGCCTGCCCGCGCTGGGGGTGTTGGCCGCCACCGCGCTCCTGGGCCGGGTGTTCTGCTCCCACGTCTGCCCGCTGGGGACCACCCTGGACGCGGCGCACCGGGCCCTGCGGCCCCGGGGGGGAAGGCCTGACCCGCCGCCCCCGGGCTGGCGCAAGGGCAAATACCTCTTCCTTTTCGCCATCGCCGCGGCCGCGGCCTACGGCCTGAACCTGGCCCACTTCGGCGCGCCTCTGTCCCTGGCCCCGCGGCTGTACGGGCTGGTGCTGTTCCCGGCCCTGCGCGAGCTGGCCGACCCGGCCGCCGTGGCCCTGCTCGGGATCCCCACGGCCGGGCCGCGCTTCGCCCTGACCCTGTTCCACCTCCTGT
>JBFMHA010000055.1:0-25076 GCA_040753075.1 Thermodesulfobacteriota bacterium | reverse complement strand
CGGGGGGGGGCGCCAAGTATCCTGGGGCGCCCGCCCCCACTCGGGGGCGCGGCCGGCCCGAGCATGTTTTCTTCAAAAATACCAAGGTATTTTTGATATTTTCTAGACGCTGTACCGGTACAGCCAGGACTCGTACTTGGGGTTCTCGCCCTTGACGATCTTGAAGTACTCCTTCTGGAGTTGGAGGGCCACCGGGCCGGCCTTGCCCGCGCCGATGGGCCGGCGGTCCACCTCGCGGATGGGAGTCAGCTCGGCTGCGGTGCCGGTGAAGAAGGCCTCGTCGGCCATGTACAGTTCATCCCGGGTGAAGCGCTGCTCCACCACCGTGTAGCCCAGGTCCCTGGCCAGGACGATGAGGCATTCCCGGGTGATGCCGCCCAGGATGGAGGTGGGCGGGGTGGTCTTGATCACGTTCTTGCGCACGATGAAGATGTTCTCGCCCGAGGCCTCGGACACGTAGCCTTCGGTGTCCAGCATGAGGGCCTCGTGGTAGCCGTCGGCCAGGGCCTCGCGCTTGGCCAGCACCGAGTTCACATAGTTGCCCGAGACCTTGGCCTTGGTCATCATGACGTTGACGTGATGCCGGGTGAAGGACGAGGTGCGGATGCGGATGCCCTTCTGCAGGGCCTCGTCGCCCAGGTAGGCGCCCCAGGGCCAGGTGGCGATGACCAGCTGCACGGGATTGTCCGCCGGGAACACGCCCATGGCCCCGCAGCCGATGAAGGCCAGGGGACGGATGTAGCCGGCCTCCATGCCGTTGGCGACCAGGGTCTCGACGATGGCCTCCTCGATCTGCTCCTGGGTGAAGGGGATGGCCATCTCCACCACCCGGCCCGAGCCGAGCAGGCGGTCCACGTGCTCCCGCAGGCGGAAGACGCTGGAGCCCGCGCCGGTGAGCTTGTAGGCGCGGATGCCCTCGAACACTCCCACACCGTAGTGCAGGGTGTGGGTCAGAACGTGGACGTTGGCCTCGTCCCAGGGGACGAGCTTGCCGTCGAACCAGATGTACTTGGCTTTCTGGACCATGCCGTGCTCCTCGGGTTGGCGGCAACGCCCCGGCTGACGAAAGGCGCTGTCGCAGCAGAATCTCGGGACGCTAAAGAAAACAGTCCGGCGGGTCAAGACGTCCGGCGCTTGCCCGGCTTGTCCGCCTTCTCGTGGCTGGCCTTGAAGAAGACCCGGATGGGGCACATCTTCAGGGTGAACAGCTTGCGCAGCCGGGTCTCCAGGTAGCGCACGTAGGAGGGCTTCACCAGGTCCGGATCGTTGACGAAGAACACGAAGGTCGGCGGATTGGTCTCGGGCTGGGTGAGGTAGTAGAACTTGGCCCGGCGGCCCTTGACCAGGGGCGGCTGGTGGGTGTCCAGGGCGGTGCGCATGGCCCGGTTCAGCTCCCCGGTGGCCAGGCGGCGGCCGCACTCCTCCCGCAGCTTCTCGGCCAGGGGCAGCAAGCCTCCCAGCCCCGCCCGGGTCAGGGCCGAGGTGTACACCACCGGCACGTGGGCGCAGAAGGCCAGGGCCTTGCGGTAGTACTCCTCCAGGTGGGGAAGGCCGGAGCGCGGGGCCAGGTCGGTCTTGTTCACGGCCAGGATGAAGGGCGTCTTCTCCTTGTCCAGGAAGGCGAGAAGCTTCTTGTCCTGGGTGGTGAGGCCCTGGGCGGCGTCCACCACCAGCACCGACACGTCGGCCCGGCGGGAGGCGGTGAAGGAGCGCAGGACCGAGAACCGCTCGATGCCGTGCTCCACCTTGCCCTTCTTGCGCACCCCGGCGGTGTCCACGAAGGTGTAGCGCCGGTCGCCGCGCTCCAGGGTCACGTCCACGCAGTCCCGGGTGGTGCCGGGCACGTCGGACACGATGAGCCGGCGCTCGCCGATGAGGGCGTTGATGATGGAGGACTTGCCGGCGTTGGGCCGGCCGAGCATGGCCAGGCGCAGGCCGCCGGGCTCGTCCTCCAGGTCCTCGCCGGCCCAGGCGTCCTCGGCGAAGAGGGATTCGATGCGCTCGCCCAGCTCGCGCAGGTTGAAGCGGTGCGCCGCGGACACGGGCATGATCTCCAGGCCCAGTTCGTGGAACTCGGCCGCCAGGTGCTCCTGCTCGGGGCCGTCCACCTTGTTGGCCGCCAGCAGGATGGGCTTGCCCGAGGCGCGCAGGAGCTGCGCGGCCTCCCGGTCCACGGGGGTGAGGCCGTCCCGGGCGTCCACCACCAGGATGGCCACCGAGCACTCCTGCACCGCCTCCTTGGCCTGCTCCAGGACCTCGGCGTCGAACTGCTGCTGGTCGTCCAGCACCAGGCCTCCGGTGTCCACCAGGGCGTAGGGCCGGGAGGTCCAGCGCACCTCCCCGTAGATGCGGTCCCGGGTCACCCCGGGCTCGTCGTGGGTGAGGGCCTTCTGCTGGCGGATGAGGGCGTTGAACAGGGTGGACTTGCCCACGTTGGGGCGTCCGACGATGGCGGCGATGGGCAGCATGGGATGATCTCTACGCGAGTTGGCGCAAAACGCAAAGACCGGCCCGGGAAGCGCCCCGGCCCGGCCTCCGCGGATACGGTTCAAGACTACTTGCCGGCCCGGGCGAACGCCGCGCGGATGCTCTCGGCATAGGGCGGCCGCAGCACGCCCTCCTCGGTCACGATGCCGGCGATGAGGTCGGCCGGGGTCACGTCGAAGGCGAAGTTGAAGACCGGGACCCCTTCGGGCACGATCTGGGTGTCGCCCACGTGGGTCACTTCCCGCGGGGTGCGGTCCTCGATGGGGATCTCGTCGCCCGTGGCGGTGCGCAGGTCGATGGTGGACAGGGGCGCGGCCACGTAGAAGGGCACGCCGTAGTGCCTGGCCAGCAAGGCCACCCCGCTGGTGCCGATCTTGTTGGCCGCGTCGCCGTTGGCCGCGATGCGGTCAGCGCCCACCACCACCAGGTCCACCATGCCCCGGGACATGAGCAGGGAGCAGGCGTTGTCGCAGGCCACGGTCACGGGAATCCCGTCGTAGCGCAGCTCCCAGGCCGTGAGCCGCGCGCCCTGCAGGAAGGGCCGGGTCTCGTTGGCGATGACCTTGACCTTCTTGCCCATGTCCACGGCCCCGCGCACCACCCCGAGCGCGGTGCCGTAGCCCGCGGTGGCGAGCGCGCCCGCGTTGCAGTGGGTCATGATCGTGCAGTTGTCGGGCGCCAGTTCGCCGCCGTGGGCTCCCATCTTCCGATTGATGGCGATGTCCGCGGCGTGGATGTCCCTGGCCTGGACCAGCCATGCCTCCAGCAAGTCAGGCTGGGAAAGGCCCGCGTCCCAGGTCCCGCGCATCGCCTCCACGGCCCAGCGCAGGTTCACCGCGGTGGGCCGGGCGTTCTCCAGCTTCACGAGCAAGGCGTCCAGCCGCTCCCGCCAGCCCGGACCGTCCCCGGCCTCGCGGCAGGCCAGGAAGCAGCCGTAGGCCGCGGTCACGCCGATGGCCGGAGCCCCGCGCACCACCATGGTCTGCAGGGCGTAGATCACCTCGTCGGTGTTCGTGCAGGTGTAGTATTCCTCGCGGGTGGGCAGGATGCGCTGGTCCAGCAGCACCAGGTTGCGTCCCGCGTCGTCGAATCGGATGTGGAATTCCATGGACAGTCCTTTAGTCGAGCTCGTATTCGTTTCGCCAGTCGCCCTCGTCCTCGAAGGGAGGCTGGGCCTCCTTGTCGAAGAGGAAGTCGCCCAGGACCAGGTGGTCCATCTCGGTGCGCATGAAGCAGCGGTAGGCGTCCTCGGGGGTGCACACGATGGGCTCGCCCCGCACGTTGAAGCTGGTGTTGACCACCAGCCCGCAGCCGGTGCGCTCCTTGAAGGCGCTGATGAGCCGGTGGTAGCGGGGGTTGGTTTCCTTGTGCACGGTCTGGATGCGGGCCGAGTAGTCCACGTGGGTCACGGCCGGGATGTCCGAGCGCAGCACGTAGAGCCGGTCGTACAGGGGGAGCTGGTTGTACCCCTCGGGCAGGGACATGCAATGCGCCTCCCGCACCGGGGCCACCAGGAGCATGTAGGGCGAGGGGGCGCCGTCCAGGGCGAAGTATTCGTCCGCGTCCTCGGCCAGCACCGACGGGGCGAAGGGCCGGAACCCCTCGCGGTGCTTGATCTTGAGGTTGAGCTTCTTCTGCATGTCCGGCCGCCGGGGATCGCCCAGGATGCTCCGGTTGCCCAGGGCGCGGGGGCCCCACTCCATGCGGCCCTGGAACCAGCCCACGGCCTTGCCCTCGTCCAGCAGCCCGGCCACCGTGGCGCACAGGTCGCCGAAGTCGCCGAACCGGGTGAAGGGCGCGGAAAAGCGCCGGATGCAGCGCCGGATGTCCCGCTCCGGAAACTCGGGGCCCAGGTAGGAGCCCTGCATGATGTCCCGGCCGTCCGGCGCAGCGGTCTTGTCCCGGCCCATGTGGATGTGCCAGGCGGCCAGGGCCGCGCCCAGGGCGCCGCCCGCGTCGCCGGCCGCGGGCTGGATGTAGACGTCCTCGAACATCCCGGTGCGCAGGAGCTTGCCGTTGGCCACGCAGTTGAGCGCCACGCCGCCGGCCATGACCAGCCGCGGCGAGCCGGTGAGCTCCCGGGCGGTCCTGGCCATGCGCAGCACGGCCTCCTCGGTGAACATCTGGATGGCCAGGGCCAGGTTCATGTAGGGCTGGGTCAGGTCGCTCTCGGCCTGGCGGCGGGGCATGCCGAAGAGCCGCTCGAAGGACTCGTCCCGCACCATGGTCAGGCCCGTGGCGTAGTCGAAATGGGCCATGTTCAGGAGCAGGGAGCCGTCCGGCCGCAGGTCCGCCAGTTCGTCCCGGATCGCCTGCAAGTAGCGGGAGGTGTCCAGGGAGTCGGGATCGCCGTACGGGGCCAGGCCCATGAGCTTGTACTCCCCGGAATTGACCTTGAACCCGCAGAAATAGGTGAAGGCCGAATAGAGCAGGCCCAGGGAGTGCGGGAAGTCGAGCTGGCGCAGGATGGTCAGGTCCTTGCCCCGGCCGTGCCCCAGGGTGGTGGTGGCCCACTCCCCCACCCCGTCCACGGTGAGCACCGCGGCCTCGTCCCAGGGCGAGGCGTAGTACGCGCTGGCCGCGTGGGACAGGTGGTGCTCCGGGAACAGGAGCTGCGGCCGTCCCGGACCGATCTTCTCCAATTCCTCCCAAAGCATGCGCCGCATGAAGAGCTTTTCCTTGATCCACACCGGCATGGCCGAGAGGAAGCTGGCCAGCCCCTTGGGCGCGAAGGCGTGGTAGGTTTCCAGGAGCCGCTCGAACTTGAGGTAGGGCTTGTCGTAGAAGGCGATGGCCGCAAGATCCCCGAGGCCGATGCCGGCCTCCTTGAGCACGTAGCGCACCGCCTGGGCCGGGAACGAGGCGTCGTGCTTCTTGCGGGTGAAGCGCTCCTCGTGCGCACCGGCCACGATGCGGCCCCCGTCCAGGAGCACGGCCGCGGAGTCGTGGTAATAGGCGGAGATGCCCAGGATGGCTTGGCGCACCGGCGGTCCCCTAGAAAAGGGTGTAGATGAAGGGAGCCACGGCCGAGCCGCTGGTGAGCACGATGAGCGCGCCGAACAGCAGCAGGGTCAGGATGATGGGCAGCAGCCAGAACTTCTTGCGCACCCGCAGAAACGCCCAAAGGTCTTTCAGGAAATCCATCGAATCCTCCTAGGAATCAGAACGGCCGCTCCAGGTCCTGGGCCGAGACGGTCGCGTCGCGCACGGTGAACACCGAATCCTGGCCGGCCTTCCACTGGCGCAGGCGCATGGGGTCCTTGCCCAGCGCCCGGCGCAGGACGGCCACCGGGGTCACCACCAGGAAGAAGACCAGGGAGAGGATGAGCCTGCTCATCACCGCGCCCATGACGTGGGACAGGCCGAACCAGGCCACGGCGAAGGGCTTGAACAGCACTGGCGCGGTCATGAGCGCGAGGGTGGCCCCGGCGGCCGCCCATACGGCCCAGGACTGGCCGCCCAGCAGGGCCACGAGCAGGAAGACGAACACCAGGGCCAGCCCGGCGTCGGCGCAGTGCTTGGGGGTCATGGCCGCCATGCGGCCCCCGGCCTTCTTGAGTTCCGTTGCGCTCATGCTCCCGCCCGGCTAATTGCCCAATTTCTGGGCCAGCAGTTCGGCCACCAGCTTGGGGTTGGCCTGGCCCTTGGTCTTCTTCATCACCTGGCCCACGAAGAAGCCGGTGAGCTTCTTCTCCCCGGCCCGGTACCGCTCGCACTCCTTGGGACAGGCGGCCAGCACCTCGGCCACCGCGGACTCCAGGGAGGAGGCGTCGGATATCTGGGCCAGTCCCTTGTCCTTCACGTAGGCCGCGGGGTCGCCGCCCGAGGAGAAGAGGTCGGCCAGCACCTGCTTGCCCATGGCGCCGGAGATGGTCCCCTCCTCCACCAGCCGGACCAGGGCCGCCAGCTGCTCCGGCCGGAAGGCGCAGGCCGCGGCGGAGACGCCGGCGGAGGAGAGCTCCCGCAGCAGTTCGGTCATGATCCAGTTGGCGAGCTTCTTGGGCTCGGCGTAGGCCTGCGCCGCGGCCTCGAAATAGTCGGCCAGGCCGCGGTCCGCGGTGAGCACCTCGGCGTCCTGCCCGGGCAGGCCGTATTCGCGCGCGAAGCGCTCCCGCCGGGCCTCGGGCAGTTCGGGCAGGG
Organism: Thermodesulfobacteriota bacterium; assembly: GCA_040753075.1. GTDB lineage: Bacteria > Desulfobacterota > Desulfovibrionia > Desulfovibrionales > Desulfovibrionaceae > UBA6814. The sequence continues at coordinate 18,449 of JBFMHA010000055.1, read as the reverse complement.
CCGCGCGCTGGGCCTCGATCCAGGCCGGGTCCAGGGTCAGGGGCAGAAGATCCGGGTCCGGGAAATAGCGGTAGTCGTGGGCCTCCTCCTTGCCGCGCATGGGCAGGGTCACGCCCTTGTTGGCGTCGAAGAGCCGGGTCTCCTGGACCACGGCCTCGCCGTCCTCCACCAGGTCGATCTGGCGGCGGATCTCGTGGGCGATGGCCCGCTGCACGTTGCGGAAGGAGTTCATGTTCTTGAGCTCCGCGCGGGTGCCGAACGCCTCCTGGCCGCGGGGCCGGATGGACACGTTGGCGTCGCAGCGGAAGGAGCCCTCCTCCATGTTCCCGTCGCAGATGCCCAGGTAGAGCAGGATGGAGTGCAGGGCCTTGAGGTAGGCCGCGGCCTCCTCCGGGGAGCGCATGTCCGGATCGCTCACGATCTCGATGAGCGGGGTGCCGGTGCGGTTCAGGTCCACGAAGCTGGCGTTGTCCGCGGGCGAGTGGATGCTCTTGCCCGCGTCGTCCTCCATGTGGATGCGGGTGATGCCGATGCGCTTGCGCCGCCCGTCCACCTCGATGTCCACCGCGCCGCGCTCGGCCAGAGGATTCTCGTACTGGGAGATCTGGTAGCCCTTGGGCAGGTCCGGATAGAAATAGTTCTTGCGCGCGAAGACCGAACTCTGGTTCACCGTGCAGCCGGCGGCCAGGGCCATGCGCACCGCGTACTCCACCGCGGCGCCATTGAGCACGGGCAGCACGCCGGGCATGCCGGCGCACACCGGGCAGACGTTCTGGTTGGGCTCGTCGCCGAAGCGCGTGGAGCACGCGCAGAAGAGCTTGGAGCGGGTGGAGAGCTGGGCGTGGACCTCCAGTCCGATGACTGCCTCGAAGTCGGCCATCTTACTCCTCGGAAGCCTGGCCCCCGGCCCGGCCGGCGCCGTAGAGCCGGGGATTGAGGCGGGGGTCGTTGTACATCTTGAACTGGCGGTAGACCACCGGACGCTTCTCGCCCCGGCCGTATTCGTCCACCAGGTCCAGGACCGCGGCGGCCAGCCCCTCGCGCTGGCGGCGCAGGACTTCGGCCTTGTCGCGGCAGGAGGCCCGGTGGTCCGGCCCCACGTCCTCGCGCCGGGTCTGCTCCTCCATGTGGTAGATCTTGAGGGCCAGGATGGAGAGCCGGTCCAGGGCGCCGCCCAGGGTCTCGGTGTTGGTCCGGTCCCGGGGCTGCGCCGGCAGCAGGGGCAATACCAGGGACACCAGGCAGGTGTCCACCTGCTCGATGAGGTCGTTGCGCTGCTGGTTCAGGCGGTCGATGTCCCGCTTGCAGCGGGCGATGACCTCCGGCCCCACGTCGGTGGCCCGGGCGTCGTCCTCCACGTGCCACAGCCGGAAATTGGTCAGGTGCTGGGCCAGGACCAGGGCCAGCAGGTCGTCGGGACCGGGCTGCGACGGCTCGGCCGGCGCTTCCTCGTGCCAGCGGGCCACGGTCTCGGCCTGGGCCTCCCAGCATTGGACCAGCAGGCGGCGCAGGTCCGCCAGGGAAAGATCGGGCATCACGAATCCTCGCGTACGAGCAGCAGCCACACCCGGGCCCGGGCCTTGAGCTCCCCGGCCAGGGCTCCGGCCTGGGGGCCGCTGCCGCAATAGAAGTCCAGGCGGGCCTGTTTGATGGCTCCGCCCGTGTCCTGGGCCAGGACCAGCCCGGCCAGGGCCCGGCCCGCGGCGTCGGGCGAGCCCGGAGCCCCGGGCGGCAGGTCGGCGGACAGGGCCAGGACCGAGCCCAGGGGCAGGACCCCGGGGTCTGTAGCCACGCTGACCCGGGGCGTCAAGAGCCGGCCCATGGCCCCCAGCGGCCCCTGGTCCGCCAGGCGGAAGAACACGTAGCTGGGATTGCGCTCCAGGAGCGCCTCCTCCTCCGATGGATGGGCGTCCAGATACTCCCTGATGGTGGTCATGGTCACCTGCTCCAGGGGGATGAGCCCCGATTCCGCCATGACCTTGCCCAGGCTCACGTACTCCCTCCCGTTCTTGCCCGCGTAGAGCGCGTGGCGCAGGGAGCCGTCCGGGAAGCGCAGCAGGCCCGACCCCTGCACCTGGAGCACGTAGGCGTCGAAACGGTCGCGCACCCAGGCCAGCTCCAGTCCCCGGCCGGCCAAGGCGCCTCCCCGGTCGATGGCCGCCCGGTCCGGATAGGGCTCGATGCGGCCGTCCCGCACCCGGTAGGTCAGGGTCTGGCCGGCCCAGCGGGGATGGAACCGGCCCAGGTCCACTGTCTGCACGTCCGGCGGCAGCGCGTACAGGGGATAGGGAAACTCCGGGGTGGGCGACGGACTGGCCTCCAGGATGGGCGCGTAGTAGCCGGTCATGAGCGGCCGGGGGGCCAGTTCGGCCCAGGCGAACTCCCGGGCCAGCAGGCCGGGGTCCGCATCGAGTTGGGGCAGCAGGTCCAGAAGCCGTTGCGCGGTGGCCGCCAGCCGGCCCCAGGTGATGCGGGGCGGCCCCGGGACGGCCACGCCGTCCGCGGGCTTGGCCGCTAGCCAGGCCAGGCTGCGTCGCAGGCCGGGCTCCAGGTCGCGCCAGGAGGCCAGGTCCTGGCCGGACGGATCCAGGCCCCGGGCGACGGCCCGGGCCGCGGATTCGGACGCCGGGGCCAGCGCCGGGACCTTGGGCCGGACGGCCTCGCAGCCCCAGGCCAGGCAGGCCAGGGCCGCCAGGGCCCAGGCCAGGAGGCGGGAGGGATTCATTGTCTAGACGATCCCCTTGGCCCGCAGCCGGGCCAGATAGGTGGAGCGGCCCAGGGACACCAGGAGCAGATCCTGTCCCGAGCGGGTGGCCTTGAGCACGTCCCCGGGCTCCAGGACCAGTCCCTCCTGGCCGTCCACCGTGAGGTGGACCTTGGGTGTCTGCTCCTCCACCGTGATCGCCAGTTCGGATCGACCGGGCAGGGCCAGGGGCCGCACGTTCTGGAGAAAGGGACAGATCGGGGTCACGGTGAACGCGTCCAGGCTGGGATGCACGATGGGGCCGCCCGCGGACACGGAATAGGCCGTGGAGCCCAGGGGGGTGGCCACGATGACCCCGTCGGCCCGCATCCCGGTCAGGGGCTCGCCGTCCACGGCCAGGCCCAGGTGGATGAGCCGGGCCAGGGAGCCGCGGCTGACCACCAGGTCGTTGACCGCCAGGCCCGAGCGCGCCACGGCCCCGCCCCGCTCCACCGCATAGCGGAGCACGGTGTGTCCGGAGGTGGTGAAGCCTCGCTCCAGGATTCCGGCCAGGCAGTCCGGCCAGTCCTGTACCGGGACCTCGTTGAGGAAGCCCACGCGGCCCAGATTCAGGCCCAGCACCGGCAGGCCGCGGGGCACGGCCTCGCGGGACACCCCGAGCATGGTCCCGTCCCCGCCCAGGACCAGAAGCAGATCCCCGGGCCCGGCCCGGTCCGGGAGCAGCCCGGCCGCCTGCGGACTGTTCTCCATGACCTTGCTGTCCACGCCCCGGCCGGCGAGCCAGGCGGATATCTCCCCGGACAGGGCCAGGGCCGCGGCGTGGCCGGCCTTGGCCACGATGTAGACGGCGCGCGGCGCGCCCGTGTTCGTTTGCATGCGCGGCAAGGTAGTGGAAACCCGGCGGGGATTCAAGGGAGGCCTGCCGGGGCCGTACCCAGTTTTTTTTCCTCCCGACCCCTAAAGTCGACAAACCCTCCTGCCGATAACTATGGTGAGTCGAGGTATACATCGTGACCGCCGCCCCCCTCCAAGTCCGCAGGATGCTGCGGACGTACGGCAAGCAGATCGGCATTGCCCGGCGGCTGGCCAGGCACCGCCTGGCGACCTGCGGGGTGCAGGAGGGGGAGGAGGCGGCCAGGGCGGCCCGGCGCAGGGTTCTCGTGGAGCAGGTGGCCAGGGAGATCGTGGAGAACCTCCTGGCTGCGGGCAGCGAGAATGAGGTGATTGGGGAGATTCGCCTCAAGCTGCGCAATGAACTGGGCTTCGACGTGGAGATCGTCTACCCCCCCGACGAACTGGGGGTGAGGGTCTTCCTCCTGGAGGAGGGCGTGATGCGCCAAGCCAGGGACGACGAGCAGGCCGCCATCATGGCCCGGTTGTGGGAGATCGCGCTGGAGACGGTGGACGACACCATGCTCTAGCGCAGTGGGGAGAGACAGATGCAGATCAAGGACGTCCTGAACGCCGTCAAGGGCTACGAGAAGCCCGAGACCGAGGGCGTTGACCGGTCGGTCCGCAAGGGCAAGGCCGGCAAGTCTTCGGCGCGGAGCGACTCGGTGCGCATCTCGCGGGAGGGCCGGCTGTTCGCCCGCGCCCTGCGCGAGGCGCAGGAGAGCCCCGAGGTGCGCAGGGCCAGGGTCAACGAGATCAAGGAGCAGGTCGAAACCGGGACCTATGTCATCGACACCCGGAAGACCGCCGCCAAGATCATCGAGGAGGACCTGGACCTGCTCATCTAACGGCCGCAGTTCCCGCTTTGCGAACCGCCCGTCCCGGGGGGGTCTTCCCCCGTTTCCTTTTTCGTCTTGGAATCCTTGATGTAGAACCGGCTGGGATACTTGCTGTCCACCTGGGGGATCTGCAGGCCGATGCGCGCCGCATAGTTGACCAGGATGGGCCCGGTGAGGTTCAGGCAGGTCTCCTCGGGGCGGCCCTTGGGAATGCTCACCGTGACCAGCACCGCCACCTGCCGGATGTTCTCCAGGCGCAGGATGCGCTGCTCGGCGTTGCCAACCTTGACCTCGTAGTTCTTGAGAAAGGCGAAGGGGTCGGCCACCATGAGCCCGAGTTCGGGGTTGGTCACGCACTGCAGCATGAGGAAGGGCGAATCGGCCTTGATCTGGAGCAGGGTGAACTCCTTGCGGTCCTCGAAGCCGATGAGGCCCCGCGGGAACCGGATGATCCGGCCCGGATCCACCGCGACCCTGCCCAGGCGGGTCTGGATGGTCTGCTCTACTTGTCTTTTTGCCATAGCTCGGTGGCCGCCAGGAGGTCCTGGTTGGTGAGGTCCAGGGCCATCTTGTTCTGCTCCTGGACCCGCAGATAGAGCTCCTCACGGTACACGGGCAGATCCCCGGGCACGTCGAGCCCGACCTTGATCTGCTTGCCCTGCACGCTGAGGACCGTGATCTTGATGTCATCCCCGAGGTAGATGCTCTCCCCGGGGCGCCGCGTCAGAATGAGCATGGGTCGCCCGTATAGTCCAATGCCGCGGAAAAGAGAAGCCCCGCCGCGGCCCCTTTACACGTCTGGGCGAACCGCCCGCCGCCGGGCTCCGCCCCTCCCGTTTTCCCGCCTCGTCCAGCCGTCCCGCGCGTCGCCGTCACGCCGAAGGGCGGCAATCCGTCGCCTTTCCGGCGCGAAACTATATGAAGTTCGCCAGGCTCATGCGCATGATCATGGAGGACGACCGCAGCACGGTCTCGTAGACGATCTGCTGGTTGGCCAGGTCGGTCATGAGCTCGGCGATGTCGATGTCCTCCACGTCGGACATCCGGTCCTCCGCGGTGAGCCACATGGTTTCCAGGGTGTCCTGGGCGAAATCGATCCGGTTCTCCCGCGCGCCCACCTGGGCGGCCACGTTCATGATGTGCTTGGACACCTCGTTCAGGCTGTTCAGGGCCTCCTGGCAGCCGCTCTGGGTGTTGGTCTCCAGGTAGCCCACCAGCTTGCCCAGGGTTTCGAAGAGGTTCTTGTCCGACCCGCCGAAGACCACGCCGGGGCTGCTGGAGTTCGGGTCCTGGTAGACCCCGCCGAACACGTCCTTGCCTATGTTGTTGACCTGCAGGGCCTCCCCTGCCCCGATCTCCACCATGATCTTGCCGGTTCGCGGCCGGATCACGAACTGGTCGCCGGCGGTGAGGCTGTTGCCGCCGTTGGAGGTCAGGGTGAGGAACCCCCCGGGCACCACCAGCACGGCCGAGGAGGCCGTGCCCGTCACCGTGTTGCCGTTGGTCCAGTTGATCCCTCCGTCCAGGCTGTACGAATAGGAGATGTTGCTGTTGAGCGCCGCGCCAGAGTCGATGCGCACGGTCACGTTCCTGTTGAAAGAGCCGCTGGCCGAGGTGTTCAGGGTGGAGCCGCCGAACACCGAGATGTCGATGTTGTCGACGTCGTCGCCCTTGTACTGGGCCGTGGGGCGGATCCACAGCCAGCTCCCGTTGGCCCCGGGCACGCTGGAGTCGTAGGCCGAAACCGAAGCGCCCGAGGCCAGGGTCAGCCGCACCCCGGCCCCGGTGAGGTTGAGCACGTTGGCGTTGGAGGCCAGGGTGGCCGAGGTGAAGGTCCGTCCGCCGTCGGCCGAGTACTCGTAGCTGAGCTGGTCGGAGCCCACCGCGCCCGAAGCCAGGAAGCGCACCAGCACGGTCTTCTCGGAGTCGCCGGAGATGCTGAAGGACTGGCTGGCCAGGTTGTCGTCGTTGGTGGTGAGCCACAGCCGCTTCTCGAAGGCCTGGGTGGTGGTCTTCTGGCCGCCGAAGATGTACTTCCCCTCGAACTTGGTGTTGGCCATGTTCAGGAGCTGGTCGAAGAGCTGCCGCGCCTCGTAGCTGATCTGCTCCCGGTTGTCCGCGCCCACGGTGCCGGTGGCGGACTGTTCGGCCAGCTCCCGGAAGCGGGTGAGGATGGTGTTGACCTCGATGAGGGTGGTGTCCGCGATGTTCAGCCAGCCCTTGGCGTCGTCGGCGTTCTCCTTGTAGCGCTTGAGGGCCTTGATGGCGTCGCGGTGCCCGAGCACCCGGGCGGTGCCCACCGGGTCGTCCGAAGGACGGTTGATGCGCTTCTGGCTGGCGGCCTTGACGTTCAACTCCATGAGCTCGGTCAGGGAGTCGTTCATGTTGTTGATGAAGAAGTTGAAGCGCTGGCGTTGCGAGACTCGCATGGCTCTCTCCGCTAGTTCTTGAGACCGAGCACCGTCTGCAGCATCCTGTCCGCGGTCTGGATGAGCTTGGCCGCAGCGGTGTAGGAAGCCTGGAACTTGACCAGGTTGCTCATCTCCTCGTCCAGGTTGACTCCGGCCATCTCCTCCTGGCGGGCCGAGAGGTCGTCGGCCAGGGACTTGTTGTACTCGAAATTGAACTTGGTGGTGGCGGTATCCGCGCCCACGGTGGCCACTATGCCGTTGAAGTAGCCCTGCAGGGTCTGGGTGGTCTTGCCGTCCATGGCCGTGGAGAACTGCACCTTGGCGCTCTGGAGCTGGGCGATGGCCACGGCCTGGGTGTTGTCGCCGGCGTTGGCCTCGCCCGCGCCGTTGACGTGCCCGGCGCAGATGTAGTCCAGATCGTTCTGGATCTTGGCGTTGATCTTGAGATCCAGGGCGGTGTCGCCCTCGAAGAACGTGTTGATCCCCAGCGCGGCGTAGAGCCCGGTGGTGTCCGTGCCCAGGGCGAATTCGTAGCCCGAGTTGGCGGTGATCTTGAGTTCGTGGTTGACGATGGTGGCGGTGACGTAGCCGCCGTAGGTCCGGTTCACCGCGTCGCGCACGTCGGTGAGGCTCATGGTCGCGGGATTGAAATTCTGGATGCCCGCCGCGGCCCCGAAGTCCAGCGGGCCGAAGGACGCGGCCGAGGCCAGGGCGCCGGTGCTGGCGTTGTAGATGTGCATCATGCACCCGCCGGACTGGAGCTTGTCGTAGTAGCCCAGTCCCGAGGCCGCGCTGCCCAGGGCCGAGGTGTCCGAGGTCACGGCGAAGGTCCCGGTGACTTCGGAGAACTTCTGGAGTCCCGCCCCCTGGCTGTGCAGCCGGTTGACCTCCCAGGACATGGTCTTGGCGAACGCGTCCAGGCGCTCCTTGTAGCGGCCCACGTAGTTGTCCCGGAAATTGAAGTATCCGGTCAGGCTGCCGCCGGTGAGCCGGCGTTCGTTGTCCCGGCCGGTGAAGTCGATCTGCGGGGTGATGTTGATCGCGGTGGAGGTGGTCTCGTACCAGTACAGCCCGCTCTTGGGCACGATGGTGAAGCGGTCCCCGGCGGTGAGCTGCTGGGTGGCCGTCCCTCCGGAATTGGAGGCCTGGCCGAACCAGATGTACAGGTCGCCCGCCAGCACCTTCTGGCTCTCGTCGTGGGCCGAGAAGGCGAGTTCGTTGCCGTCCTCGTCCTTGAGCCAGGTCACGCCGCCGTCCAGGGAGACCCGGAAGGTGGCGCTGTTGGCGGAGGAGGCGTACCCGCCGGAGAGCACCTCCACGGTGTACTCGAAGTCGTCGCTGCCCGAGAAATAGATGTTCCCGTCGAAGGCGGAGCTGGGCAGCAGGTCCTTCATGGTCCTGGGACCCTCGAACGTGATCGCGTACACCTGGGTCTTGTCCACCAGGACCTGGCCGGCCTTGGTCAGGATGGTGAAGTCGCCGCCGCCGTTGTCGATGACGTTCACGTCCATCTTCTCGGCCAGGCTGCGCACCAGGGTGGCGCGGCGGTCGAACAGGCTGTTGGCGTTGTTCTGCCCGGGCACGTCGTGGGAGGATATCTGCAGGTTGAGCTCGGCGACCTCGGCCAGGATGCCGTTGACCTCGTCCACCTCCTGGCTGATGAAGTCGTCCATCTGGGACTGCATCCGGGCGATGTCCTCGGCCGCGTTCTTGAGCCCGTTCAGGAAATTCTGGGTGGAGCCCAGCAGGGCCTCCCGGGCGCTGTAGTCCTCGGGCCGGTTGGTCAGGTCCTGCCACTTCTCCCAGAAGGTGGACAGGGAGTTGTTGATGCCCGGGGTGATGCTCTCGTTGAACAGGCTGTCCAGGCTCTTCAGGTTGCCGTACAGGGCGCTGTAGCGGTTGGTGTCCGAACTCTTCTCGTTGTACTGCTTCTCGATGAACTCGTCGAAATGGCGGATGACTTCCTTGGCCCGCACCCCGGTGCCGATCTGGCCGGGGCGGAAGTCGACGGAAATCCCGTCCTCCAGCCGGACCGTCTGGCGGCTGTAGCCCGGGGTGTTGACGTTGGCGATGTTGTTGCCGGTGACCTCCAGCGCGCTCTGGTTGGCGAACAGGGCCAGCCGGCCGATGTCCAGGATGGAGTTGACGCCGGGCATCTCACGACCTCCGCTGCAGGAGCGAAGCCTCGGGCCGGCGCGTGGAGTAGCGCCCCCGGCCGGAATAGGTGTCGGTCTGCTTGGGCTGGATCTCCCGGTGCAGGTATTCCAGCAGGCTGCGGCTCTGTTCGGCCAGGGCCTGGGCCATGATGGTGTTCTTTTCGGCCTGCACGGCGCAGGCCTGCTCGGCCCGGTCGGCCTGCCGCAGGGCCGCGGACAGGGCGGCGGACTCCCCGGCGGGCAGGCCGGACAGGAGGTCGGCCAGCCGCCTGGCCCCGGGCTTGGCCGCGGTCACCATGGCGCGCAGGCCGGTTCGCTCGGCCGCGATCTGGCGCAGGAGCTCCTGGATGGAGAACTCGATCCGGCTGATCTCCGGGGCCCGACGCTCCCGCAGCAGGGAATATTCTTCCTCCAGCAGGGTCAGGAGCAGGGCCAGGGCCTTGTTCTGGCGGTCGAGATTGGCGTGTATGCGCTCAAGCATGGGGTGGCTCCGTATCCGCACGTCGGTTCTGCAGTCCGCCCCCGGCGCGGTTTCCGCTGCCGGGCTCCGGCTTCCTGGCCCACCCGGGCCGGACCGGGGCGCACTGCGCTCCTCCCCTAGTGTGCAAGTTTCCGGCCATGGTCCCGCAAGGCGCGCCAGGCATGGATAGGTCCAGGTTCATGAGCGGCGATCCCCGCATCATCCGGAATTTTTTTCCTTTCCAGGCTAGATGCCCGGCTCCTCGTCCCCCGTCTCCCCGAACGGAGGCGTGACGTAGGACTGGGCCGACTCGCCCAGGGAAACGGCCGATTCATCCCGGGCCGCATCGCGGTAGGCCCGGACCGCACGATGGGCGGACACGCCCCCCTCCACCCGGCGGGCCAGCTCCATGGCCCGGTTCAGGGCGGCCAGGTCCTCGGGTCCCTGCGGGGGCGTCGGATCAGGACCGTGAAAGCCCGGGGGCAGGATCACCCCGGCCCCCTCCGCCGGGGCCTGTCCGGCCGGAGAAGCAGGAGCGGAGGCCTGTCGCCCGCCGAGCCTGGCCGCGTCGGCCGGGGCGAGCGGAATGCCCTGCTGCCGGGACGCGGCGTCGCGCCTGTCCTCGGGCCGCAGGACGAATTGCGCAGGCTCCGGATTCAGGGGCAGCCCCATGGGCTCGGGGTGCAGCGGCCCGACCTCGTTCCTGCCCGCGGCCCGCGCCGCGGTCCCGGCGCTGGCCTTGGCCAGGTGGTCCGAGAGGTTCTCGTAGAGCATCTTGCCCAGGCCGATGCCTCCGGCCGAAGACATCTTCTTCATAAGCTCCTGGTCGAACATGGACAGGTAGGCCTCCTCCTCCTTGCTGTGGAGGTAGCCTTCCTTGGGCACGGTCTTGCGCATCTGGGCCCATATCTTGTTCAGGAAGATGGACTCGAAGCCCTCGCAGGCCTGCCGGAGCTTCTTGTCCGCGCCGGGGCCGGCATTCAGCTTCTGGCGCAAGGCCTCCAGGCTGCGCTTCTGGGACTGCAGCTCCGCAGCCTCGGTGGCGGCCCGGGCCTGGGCCGAGTCGATGGGCGACGTGGCCATGCTAGATGACCTCCAGGTCCGCGTGCAGCGCGCCCGCGGTCTTGAGGGTGCGCAGGATGGAGATGAGGTCGCGCGGGGTGGCGCCGATGGCGTTCAGGCCGTCCACCAGCTCGGACAGGGTGGCCCCCTCCATGAGCATGAGGCGGCGGTTCTCCTCCCGCACCCCGATGTCGGTGGTGGGGGTGACCACGGTCTGGCCCGCGCCGAAGGGCGCGGGCTGGGACACCTGGGCGCCCTCGCTGATGACGATCTGCAGGCTGCCGTGGGCCACCGCGGCCTTGGACAGCCGCACCCCGCGGCCCAGGACCACGGTGCCGGTCTTCTCGTCCACCACGATCCGGGCCTTGGTGTCCGGACTCACCTCGAGGTTCTCCAGGGACGCCATGAGGGGCACCAGGTTGCCCTTGAACTCCTCGGGCACCGAGAACTTGATGGTGGAGATGTCCACGGCCTTGGCGTAGCGGTCGCCCAGGGCGTCGTTGATCTTCTCCACCACATCGTTGGTGGTGGAGAAGTCCGCGGCGTTCATGTGGATGGTCATGGCGTCCTGGCGGTTGAAGTCGAAGGGCACGCCCCGCTCCACCACTGCGCCGTTGGGGATGATGCCCACGGTGGTGATGTTCTTCTGGGCCTGGCCCGCCGCGCCCTCGGCCGCGAAGCCGCCCAGGGTCAGGGGGCCCTGGCCGATGGCGTAGACGTTGCCGTCCACCCCGGACAGGGGAGTCATGAGCAGCACCCCGCCCAGCAGGCTCGATGCGTCGCCCAGGGAGGAGACGGTGATGTCCAGGCGGCTGCCCGGCCGGGACGAGGCCGGCATCTGGGCGGTGACCATGACCGCGGCCACGTTCTTGGGCTTGAGCTTGCTCTGGTCCACGGCCACGCCCATCTTGTCCAGGAGGTTGACCATGGACTGGATGGTGAAGGACGAGCCCTGCTTGTCCCCCGTGCCGGAGAGGCCCACCACCAGGCCGTAGCCCACCAGCTGGTTGTTGCGCACGCCGCCGAACGTGGCGATGTCCTTGAGGCGCACGGCCCGGGCCGGCAGGGGCAGGGCCAGGACGAGGGCCAGGACGAGCACGGGCAGCCAGGGAGCGGGACGGAAGCGGTTTCTGGTCATGTTCGCAGTCTCCTGCCGCCTAGAACGGCCACACGTTGTCCAGGAGCCGGGTGAGCCAGCCGGGCCTCTGCTTGTCGCCCAGCACCCCCTGGCCGTAGTACTCTATGTGCGCGTCGGCGATGGAGCTGGATAGGATGGAGTTGTCCGGCCGCACGTCCTTGCTGCGGATGAGCCCGCGCACCACCAGGATCTGGTTCTCGTTGTTGACCTTGATCTCCCGCGCGCCCTCGATCTGCATCACCCCGCCGGGCAGGATGCCGACCACCCGGGCGGCCAGGGTCGCGGTCACGTTGGACTCCCGCTTGGTCTCGCCGGTGCCGGAGAACTTGTTGGCGCTGCTGGCCTCCACCTGGGCCGCGGCCCCCGGATGGATCTTGTAGCCCAGGGACGGACCCACCGGCCACATCCGCGAGTCGTTCTTGCCCAGCATGCTGGTGACCCCCAGGTTGATGGAGGAAGTCTTGTCCGAGGTGGTCTCGGCCTTGGTGGCGCCCTTGGAGGTCTCCACGATGTTCACCAGGACGATGTCCCCCACCCGGCGGGCGCGGTTGTCGGCGAACAGGAACTCTCCCTGGGCCGGGTCGAAGAGGGACCCGGGATTCTCCTCCGCGGGCGCGGCCTCGGCCGGGGGCGGGGTGAGCACCGGGGCCGGCGCGGGATTGGTCCGGGCCGGCGCGCAGCCGGCCAGCAGGGCCATGGCCACCAGGAGAAGGGAAAGGATGCGGTTCATGTTCATGTCCTCGGTCATTGCACGACGACGGTCTGCGCGTCGCGGACCACGGCCAGCACCTGCCGGCCGCTCTGCACGTTCTGCACGGGGATGCTCTGGCCGAGCTTGCCGTCGGCCAGGGCCACGACCGGGGTGGAGAGCCGCACCGAGCGGCCCTGGTACACCAGCTCCAGGCGGTCGCCCTTGGCCACGGCCGGCGCCTCCTCCAGGTCCTGGATGAGCAGCGTCTGGTCCTGGCCCACCGCCCGGACCAGACGCAGGCCGAAGGTCCGGCCGTCCCAGGGCTGGCCCTTGAGATAGGCCAGGTTGACCCGGGCGAAATTGATCTTGTCCGGCGCCAGGACGTCTCCGCGGTTCAGGGGAACGGCCGCGGCCGGCGCCGTGACCCACTGGTCCACAAAGACCGTGGCGTTGAAGCGCCGCCAGTTCTGGCCGCCCGGCGCCCGCTCCAGGATGCGCAGGGTGAGCCGGCCCGGCCCCAGGTCCGAACCCAGCTCGAAGTCCACCGCCCCGCCGGCTTCTTCAAGGAACACGTAGGCCGGCAAGCGCCAGTCGCGCAGGGAGGTCTCCCCGGGCAGCTGCCGGAGCCGCGGCGTCAAGAACTCGACGGCCAGGCGGGCCAGATCCTCCTCCAGCACGACGCCGCCTCCCCGCTGCACCACCAACTGGCCGGGCAGCAGGCAGAGTTCGGCCCGGGGCCCCAGGAGCCGGCCCAGGAGCTGGGCAAGATTGTCCCGGGACACGGTGTACCGCTTGCCGGGCTCGGGCGGCACGGTGAACAGGTCGATCCCGGCCAGGCTCTCCCAGGCCTCTGCGTCGGGCTGGCCCACCGGCCGGGCCACGTCGGCCAGGCGCACCGCATCGGCCTGCACCGCCACGGCGGGCATGACCTCGATGCGCCAGGCCGGGTCCGCGGCCCGGACCGGCCCCGCGGCGCAGGCCAGCGCCAGGACCAGTAAGGCCGGAAGAACCGGCAGGACGTTGCGCAGACGCATGGAGCCTCCCGCCTACCGCTTGAGGTTGGTGGCGATCTGGAGCATCTGGTCCGCGGTGGTCACGGCCTTGGAGTTGATCTCATAGGCGCGCTGGCCCACGATCATCTGGACCATCTCGTCCACGATCTCCACGTTGGACATCTCCAGGAAGCCCTGGCCGACGGTGCCCACGTTGTCCGTGCCCGGGGTGCCTGCGGTGGCCGCGCCCGAGGCGTCGGTCTCCACGAAGAGATTCTTGCCCACGCTCTTGAGGCCCGCGGGGTTGATGAAGGTGTAGAGCTGGATGTCGCCCTCGGACAGGGCCGCTCCGGTCTTGTCCATGGCGCTGATGTGGCCGGACTCGGTGACCACGATGTTGACCGTGTCCGTGGGCACGGTGAACTCCGGCTGGAGCACGTACCCGTTGGCGGTCACGATGCGGCCCTCGTTGTCCAGCTTGAACGCGCCGGCCCGGGTGTAGGCGTCGGCCCCGTTCACGTCCACCAGGAAGAAGCCGTCGCCCTCGATGACCAGGTCCAGGGGATTGTTGGTGCTCTGGAAGTCGCCCTGGGCGAAGAACTTGTGCACCGTGGTCGGCTTGACGCCCATGCCCACCTGCATGCCGGTGGGGATGAGGTTGCCGGCCTCGGTGGGCGAGCCGGCGATCTTCAGGTTCTGGTACAGCAGATCCTCGAACTCGGCCCGGCTCTTCTTGAACCCGATGGTGTTCACGTTGGCCAGGTTGTTGGAGATCACGTCGATGTTGAGCTGCTGGGCGACCATGCCGGTGGCCGCAGTCCACAGGGAACGCATCATGGGGAATATCCTCCTTACCGCACTTCGCCGGTGGCGATGGCCTTGGTGTCGATGTCCTGGGTGGTCTGGATGAGCTTGGAATACGCCTCGAACCCGCGCTGCACCTCGATCATGTTGACCATCTCGGTGACCACCTCCACGTTGGGAGCCTCAAGGAAGCCCTGCTCCACCACGGCCTCGGCGGCCGGCGCCTCGTTGGCCGCGCCCGGGGCCTTGGGCCGGAAATGGTTGTTCCCGACCTTTTCCAGCCCGTTGGGGTTGTCCACGTTCACCACCTGCAGGATGTCCACCTGGGCGCCGTCCACCAGGATGGCGCCCCGGCCGTCGATGACCACCATGCTGCCCGGGGGCAGGGCCACCGGGCCGCCCTGGCCCAGGACCTGGTCCCCGTTGCCGTTGACGAGCAACCCCTCGGCGCTGAGCTGGAAGGACCCGTCCCGGGTGTAGTACTGCTCGCCGTCCGCCGCCTGGACCTTGAAGAACCCCTCGCCCACGATGGCCACGTCCAGGGCGTTGCCGGTCTGCTTCAGGCTGCCCTGGGAGAAGTCGGTCTGGGCCAGGGCGATGCGGTTCTTGGCCAGGTAGTGCGGCTCGGGAAAGAGCGGCTTGTCGCGGATGTTGAGGATGGGCTCGCGGATGGCGTCGTGGGCGAACCGCACGAAAACGTCCTTGAAGGCCATCCGGTCCTGCTTGTAGCCGGTGGTGTTCACGTTCGCCAAATTGTTGGCGATGACATTCAGGCGGTGTTCCTGGGTCAATGCCCCGAACAGCGCGGAATACATGGATTGCTGCATGAGGGAGTTCCTCCTGGCATCGAACAGAGCAAGAAGCGCGCCAAGGGACAACCAACTCGACCATCCATTCGAACCAGTTTTGGAGCGCTCAAGAACCAGGCCGGACATGGTGCCAGACTTGTATCAAGCTCCCCCGTTTTCCCCAGGCTTGCCGGATTGGATAGGAGAGGATAGGGAGACCGCCCTCAAGGAGAACCACATGCGCCAAGAACGCCGCTCCACCCCGCGCACCCCGGCCGGCAGCCGGCTCTGCGTGGTCTGCCGCCCCGACGGGTCCGACGCCGTCTCCGCCACCCTGGACCTATCGGACCTGGGCATGGGCCTGAACCTGGTGACTCCGGCCGATTTCGCCCCGGCCCCGGGAGAAGAGGTGCTGGTGGACCTGGTCCCGAGGCTGTCCGGAACGGGGCTGCTCCGCGTCCCGGGCCGCGTGGCCTGGCGACTGGGCGACCGCCTGGGGGTGGAGTTCTCCGAACCCCTTCCCGCCCTCGACCCGTCCGGGCCGGGAGCCCCTCCCTCTGGTCTTGCCAAGTCCGCAGGCCATACTTAATGTTATTGTGCCTGGGACACAGGTGGGTGTAACGGCCAGAGAGAATGAACACCAAGAGCGCAGCGCAGGCTCCCGCCCCTCGGGCGGACAAAGCGCAGGGCTGAGGCCCAGTTCACAAACGAGCGTTCTCCAGGCGTCCCACCCACGGTGTCCTGGGTTTTTTTCCGAGTCCCCGGCCGTTCCCGGGAGCCGCTTTTTCCGGACATTTCCCTTGACAGGCCCGGCTCGAACTATTAGTGAGATGCCCGCTGTCCGTAAGCGGGTGTAACTCAGTTGGTAGAGTATCAGCTTCCCAAGCTGAGAGTCGCGAGTTCGAATCTCGTCACCCGCTCCACTCAACCTTTAACCCCTCGCATCAGGCTTTGCCCACGTAAGGCGAAAGATACGAGTGGACCACCTGGTCCACTTTTTTTTTCCAGGACCCCGGCATGCACAGCGAAGAACTCATAAACACCCTGGAGGGGCTGGTGGCCCCCCTGGCCGAGCAGCACGGGCTCACCCTGTGGGGCCTGGAGTTCGCCTCCGGCCCGGGCCGCGGAGTCCTGCGCATTTTCGTGGACGCCCCCGAGGGAGTCACCGTGGACCAGTGCGCCCGACTCTCCCGGGACCTGTCGGTGCTCCTGGACGTGGAGGACCCCATCCCCGGGCGGTACAGCCTGGAGGTCTCCTCCCCGGGCCTGGACCGGGTCTTCTTCCGGCCGGAGCAGATGGAGGCCTACCTGGGCCAGGAGGTGAGCCTCTCCCTGCGCGAGCCCGAGGCCGGCCGCCGCTCCCTGCGCGGCGCCCTGCTCCGGGTGGAGGGCTCGACCGTGGTCCTGGACGAGGACGGAACCGAGCAGGCGGTGGACTTCTCGCATGTGAAGCGGGCCCAACTCCGCTACGCCCATCCCGCGCCGGCGAAGCCCGGCAAGGGCGGCAAGTAACATCCCAGGCGCCGGCGACGGCCGCCGGCGTGGAGGTTTCCCATGAGCATGGAACTCAAAAAGGCCATCGAACAGATCAGCAAGGACAAGGGCATCGACCGCGACCTGCTGGTCGACACCCTGGAGGAGGCCGTCCGCACCTCGGTCCTGCGCAAGTACGGCGACGGCGTGGACATCGAGGTCAGCTACAACGACGACACCGGGGAAATCGAGGTCTACCAGTTCAAGGCCGTAGTGGACGAGGTGGAGGACCCGCTCACGGAAATCGCCATGGAGGACGCCCTGTCCCACGATCCCGGGGCCCAGCTCGACGACGAGCTCGGCTTCCGCCTGAAGATCGAGGACCTGGGCCGCATCGCCGCCCAGAGCGCCAAGCAGGTCATCATCCAGCGCATGCGCGACGCGGAGCAGGAGATCATCTACGAGGAATACAAGGACCGGGTGGGCGAGATCGTCTCCGGCATCATCCAGCGCCGGGACAAGACCGGCTGGATCATCAACCTCGGCCGCACCGAGGCCCTGCTGCCCAAGGACGAGCAGATTCCCCGCGAGCGCTACAAGCGCGGCGACCGGGTGCAGGCCTTCCTCATCGAGGTCCGGCGCGAGGGCCGCGGCCCGCAGGTGATCGTTTCCCGCGCCCACCCCGACTACATGGTGGCCCTGTTCAAGCGCGAGGTGCCGGAGGTGGCGGACAACACCGTGCGCCTGCTCGGCGTGGCCCGGGACCCGGGCAGCCGGGCCAAGGTGGCGGTCATGTCCACGGACCGCGACGTGGACCCGGTGGGCGCCTGCGTGGGCATCCGCGGCTCCCGCATCCAGAACGTGGTGCAGGAGCTGCGCGGCGAGCGCATCGACATCGTGGTCTGGAGCCCGGACGTGGCCACCTACGCGGCCAACGCCCTGTCTCCGGCCCGGGTCTCCCGCATCACCGTGGACGACGACGAGAAGACCCTGGAAGTGGTGGTGCCCGACTCCCAGCTCACCCTGGCCATCGGCCGCAAGGGCCAGAACGTGAAGCTCGCGGCCAAGCTCCTGGGCTGGAGGATCGACATCTTCACCGAAAGCCGCTTCGGCGAGATGCACGCCGAACTGCGCGGCCTGGAGCAGCTGGCCAGCGTCGCCGAGATCCCGGTGGAGAATTTCCTTGGCTCGGGCTTCGAGTCCCTGGCCAGGATCGCCGAGGCCAGCAACGAGGAGCTCATGGCCGCCATCGACGGGCTTACCCCGTCCAAGGTTTCGGACCTGCGCGCGGCCCTCAACCTGCTCGCCATCTCCGCGCCCAAGCCCGAGGGCGAGGATGAGGAGGCCGGAGAAGACGCCGGCCCGGACGAGGCCGAGGCCGAGACGGCCGAAGAGGCGGGCGACGAGGCCGCCGAGGAAGAGGCTCTCGTAGACGGCGGCGACCCGGTGGAGGCCGAGGCTCCCGAGGCCTCGGAGCGGAGCGAGGACTAGGACCATGACCGCGGCCAGGAGCAAGCACGCGCCGGTGCGCATGTGCGTGTCCTGTTCGGGCCGCTTTCCCAAGACGGAGCTGACCCGCTTCGTCTGTCCCGGGCCCGGGGCCGACGCCCCGGTGGAAGACCCGGCCAAACGATTGCCCGGAAGGGGCATGTACCTGTGTTCCGCTCCGGACTGCCGGAAGCGGTTCGCCACCTCCCGGGGCTGGCGTAGGAAGTGCAAGGGGGACGCAAATGGGTAACGGAATACGGATACGCGACCTGGCCCTGGAGCTGGGGGTCGGCAACAAGGACCTCATCCAGGTCTGCCGCGAACTGGACATCCCGGTCAGGAGCCATATGAGCAGCCTCTCCGACGAGGAGGCGGCCGAGGTGCGAGCCAGGCTCAGCACCCAGTCCAAGAGCCCCGCCGAGGTGGTGACCACCAAGGAGGTCCAGCCCGGCGCGGTCCTGCGCCGCCGTCGCAAGCGCGTGCCCAGGGCCGAGGCCGAGGAGCCCGAAGAAGCGGCCGAGGCCGCCGAGGCTCCGGAGGCCGTCGAGGCGG
>JBFMHA010000054.1:0-25188 GCA_040753075.1 Thermodesulfobacteriota bacterium | reverse complement strand
GCAATGGCCTTGAGGTCCGGCTTGGGCTCGGGCTTGGGCGCGGGCGGCGGCGTGGACTTGTCGGGCTGGGGCGCGGCGATGGGCTTGGCCTCGGCCGGGGGAGGCGGAGGCTCGGCCCCGGGGGGCTCGGGCTTGGGCGCCCCGGGCATGCCCGGGGCCGGAGGTTCGGTGGACAGGCTGAACAGCTCGACCTGGTAGACCGGGGCGTTCAGGTCCACCCGCACTCCCGTGGGCGTGCCCAGGAGAAGGGCGGCGACCAGCACCGTCAGGTGGAGCAGGATGGAGGCGAGCCAGGAGAGACTGCGCATGGGTGATGGTCCGGGCGGCCCCGGCTGGGGCCGCGTCCTAGTTGGCCTTGGGCTGCTTCTTGGCGGGGGCGTCCTCGGGCTCGGCCACCACGCCCAGGCGGTCGATGCCCGCGCGCTTGATCTCGCCCATGACCTGCACCACCCGGCCGTAGACCACGTCCTTGTCCGCGCGCAGGTAGAGGAACTTGTTCTGGGTCTTGACCAGCCGCTCCAGGTGGCCGGCCAGGTCTTCGTCCTTCACCGTGTACTCGTCCAGGAACATGGCCCCGTCCTTGCGCAGGGTGAGCACCATGTGGTCCTTGCCCTGGGGCAGGGTCTTGACCGTGCGGGTCTTGGGCAGGTCCACCTCCAGACCCTGGGTCATGAGCGGGGCGGTGACCATGAAGATGATGAGCAGGACCAGCATCACGTCCACGAAGGGCGTGACGTTGATCTCGGACATGAAACCGCCCCGGTTGAGGCTAAATCCCATACTCGTCCTCGCCGTGGTGGCCGTTCTCCCCGGCCACGCCGCTCTTGGACAGTTCGCGCTGCACGGTGTTCAGGAAGGCCCCGGCGAAGTTCACCAGTTCGGTCTCCACCACGTTCACCATGCCCAGGAAGAAGTTGTAGGCGATGGTGGCCGGGATGGCCACGGCCAGGCCCACGGCGGTGGCGATGAGCGCCTCCGAGATGCCCGGCGCCACGGCGGCCAGGGCCGCGGACTGCATCTGCCCGATGGTCTGGAAGGCGTGCATGATGCCCCACACCGTGCCGAACAGCCCGATGAAGGGCGCGGCGTTGGCGCAGGTGGCCAGGAAGGAGAGGTTGGAGGTCATGACCTTGAGCTGGGAGGAGACCCCGGAGCGCAGCACCCGGCGCAGGTTGTTCATGACCAGGCCCATGCGGTCGCTGGTCAGAAGGCCCGCGCTCTCCAGCCGGCGCAGCTCGTTCAGGCCGCCGGCCCCCACCCGGTACACCGGGGAGGACTGGTTGCGGGACAGGGTGCGCATGCTCTCGCCCAGGGTGTCCCCGGACACGAACACCGCGTGGTCGTCGGCCGCGGAGCGCCTGGCCTTGGCCAGGAGGAAATACTTGTAGATGATGATGCTCCAGCTTCCCAGCGACATGGTCACGAGCATGCCGAGCACGAATTTCACCGTGATGGTGGCGTGGGCCAGAAGCACGAGAACACTGGTTTCGGGCAAAGTCTCCATCGTCGGTCCTCTGTTGTCCGCTCAGTTCTGCAGCCGAAGCCGCGTGTCGGTCCCGCCCCGGCTCCCCGGTCGCAGTCGGGACCCCCTTTAGCCCAATTCTGCGGAGGATGAAAGAGCCCCCCGCACGACCCGCCCGGCGGGCCGTCAGGCGGGCAGGAGCTCCAGGATGCGGGGCAGGACCACCTCGGCCGGCGCGTCCAGGCGCACGTCGGCCAGGCTGCCGTAGGCGGTGGGGCCCAGGTTGACCTCCACCACCGCGCCCCCGGCCCGGGCCACCCGGAACGGGATGTAGTTGGCCGGCGCCACCTCGCCCGAGGTGCCCACGATGAGGGCCAGGTCCGCCCCGGCCAGGAGCTCCTCGCTGCCGGCCAGCGCCTCCCGGGGGATGCCCTCGCCGAAGAAGACCACGTCCGGCCGCACTGCCCCGCCGCAGTCCGGGCAGCGCGGGGGAACGCTCCGGGCCAGGAGCCCGGGCAGCGCGGTCCGCGCCTGGGGCTGGCCGCAGTCCATGCAGGAGAACCGATCGGCGCTGCCGTGGAACTCCACCACCGCGCGGGAGCCCGCCGCCTGGTGCAGGCCGTCGATGTTCTGGGTCACGATGCCGGCCAGCCGGCCCCGGCGCTCCAGTTCGGCCAGGGCCGCGTGGGCCGGATTGGGCCGGGCCTGGCCGAAGAGGTCCAGGGCCGCGGTCATGAACTCCCAGACCGCCGCGGGATCGTTGCGCAGGGCCGCGGCCGTGGCCACCCGCATGGGATCGAAGCGGGTCCACAGCCCGCCCGGGCTGCGGAAGTCCGGGATGCCGCTGGGCACGGACACGCCCGCCCCGGTCAGGGCCACGGCCTTGCGCGCCCCGGCCAGGAGCCGGGCCGCCTCGACGCAACCGGACTGCCATGACTCGTGCATGACGATCTCCCCCGGCCGCGCCGGGTGCTACGATCTGAAGAAAAGTGTGTAGATTCCGCCTGCAATCTTGTCAACACCGGCCCGGACCGGCCAGGATGCGACGCTAGGGGATGTTGCGCAGCAGTTCGCGGGAATTGGCCTCGGCGGCCAGGAACTCCTCTTCCGAGAGCCCCGCGCCCAGGGCCGCGGCCCGGCGCAGGGTGCGGGACACGAAGTCCCCGGGCTCGTGGGCGTCGTTGTTGATGACCAGCCGCGCCCCGAACTGACGGGCCAGGGCCGCCACGTGGCCGTTGGTCAGGCTGTGCCCCTTGCGGGTGGTGATCTCCAGGTACACGCCTTTCTCGGCGGCCAGCTTCACCTCTTCCGGGGTGATGAGCCCGGGGTGGGCCAGGATGTCGCAGCCGGCCTCGATGGCCGCCAGGTTGGCGCCCCGCTCCACCGGCTCCACCACGGTCTCGCCGTGCACCACCACCAGTTGCGCGCCCAGGGAGCGGGCCCGGCGCACCAGGTCCGGGATGAGGCCGGGCGGCACGTGGGTCAGCTCCACCCCGCAGAACAGGTCGATGCCCGCGTAGGGGCCGTAGGTCCCGGCCACCTTGGAGACGTTGGCCAGGATGAGCTCCAGGTTGCTGGCGTCGGCGTGGTCGGTGAAGGCCATGGCCGCGTAGCCCGCGGCCTTGGCCCGGCGCGCGGCCTCGGCCGGGATGAGCGCGCCGTCGGAGAAGGTGGTGTGGGTGTGCAGGTCGATCACGGGCGGCCGCTCACATCTTGTACTTGGTTTCGTCGTCGGAGAAGCGCTCCAGCATCTCGTTCCACTTCTCGGCCTCCTCGGTCTTGAGCACCGGGGTGGCCTTGCCCTCCTTGGCCACCTCCTCGAGGATGGCCTCGGCCACGAAGATGGGGGCCTTGGCCCGCAGGGCCAGGGCGATGGCGTCCGAGGGGCGGGAGTCGATGCGCTTGACCTTCTCGCCCTGGAGGACCTCGATCTCGGCGTAGTAGGTGCCCTCCTCCAGGCGCACCACCTCCACCCGACGCACCTCGGCGTCCAGGCCGCCGATGCACAGCAGGAGCAGGTCGTGGGTCATGGGCCGGGGCAGGGCCACCTCGTTCAGGGCCAGGGATATGGCCATGGCCTCCATGGCCCCGATCCAGATGGGCAGGACCTTCTCGCCCGCGCCGTCCTTGAGCACCAGCACCGGCACCTGGGACTGCTCGTCCAGGGCCAGGCCGAAGACCTTCATTTCTACCATGGTTCGCCCACCGCCTCTCCCCGCAGGGAGTGTTTCTTGGCTTCCAGGATGCGGACTTCCACCAGTGCACCAGCCAGGTTCGCCGCCAGGGAGGGGGCCGGCTGCGGGCCGGGGAAGGCGAAGTTCACCACCCGGCCGTGCGCGTCGCGGCCCCGCCAGGAGCGGGGGGCCGCCGGGTCCTGCTTCACGCTCTCTCCTTCCGCCAGGACCTCGGCCACGGCTCCCACCCGGCCGGCCAGGGCGCGGGCGGTCAGCTCCTCCTGCAGGGCCTGCAGGCGGGCGAGCCGCTCCAGCTTGACCGCCTGGTCCAGCTTGCCCTCCATGCGCTCGGCCCGGGCGCCGGGCCGGTCGGAATAGGCGAAGGAGAAGCTGGACTCGAAGTTGGCGGCCCGCATGGCGTCCAGGGTGGCCGCGAACTCCTCCTCGGTCTCCCCGGGGAAGCCCACGATGAGGTCCGTGGTCAGGGCCAGGTCCGGCCGGGCCGCGCGCAGGTCGCGCACCAGGTCAAGGTAGCGCGCCAGGCCGTAGCCCCGGCCCATCCGTTTCAACACTCTATCCGAACCGGCCTGGAGTGGCAAATGCAGGGACGGACAAAGCACGGACAGGTCGGCGAACGCCGCCACCACGTCCGGCCCCAGGTCCCGGGGGTGGGAGGTGGTGAAGCGCAGGCGCGCCAGGCCCGGGATGGCCGCCACCTGCCGCAGGAGTTGGGCGAAGGTGGTTCCGTCCCCGTGCTTGTCGCGGCCGTAGGAGTTCACGTTCTGGCCCAGGAGGGTGATCTCCCGCACCCCGCGCTCCGCCAGGGCCCGGCACTCGTCGAGGACCGCCCCGCTCGCCCGGGACTTCTGGCGGCCCCGGGTGAAGGGCACGATGCAGTAGGTGCAGAAGTTGTCGCAGCCCTGCATGATGGACACGTAGGCCTGCCCCGGCGCGTAGCTCTGGGGGCCGGCGTCGAACACCGGGGCGCGCTCGGCCAGGGCGTGGCCGAAGTCCAGCAGGGCCAGGCGCAGGGAGGGGTCCTCGGCGAGCTGGTCCAGGGTCTCGGGAACCCGGTGGACCTGGTCCGTGCCGAAGACCAGGCGCACGAAGGGGAAGCGGTCCAGAAGCCCGCGCCCCACCTGCTGGGCCACGCACCCGCCCACGGCCACGAACACCCGGGGGTCGGCGGCCGCGTAGGGGGCCAGCCGGCCCAGCAGGCTGTAGACCTTCTGCTCGGGCTTGTCCCGCACCGAGCAGGTGTTGACCACGATGGCCAGGGCCTCGTCCTCGGCCGCGACCGACCACCCCCGCGCCGCAAGCGCGCGGGAGATCCAGTCCGACTCGTGGACGTTCATCTGGCAGCCGAAGGTGATGACGTGAAAGCGCATGGGCCGGGACAATAATCATCCGGCCTGCGGGGTCAAGCGGGAATCCGCGAGCCAGGAGCGGAGGAAGTCCAGCGCCCGCTCCCGGGTCTCCTGCTTGGGAATGTGCTCGTTGTTGATAACGCACTCGGCTTGGGGATTCTCCTCGAAGGGCACGTCCACGCCGATGACTTGGCCGAGGCCGGGGAAGTCCTTGCCCGTGGCCTGGCGCTCCAGGGCCTTCTGGTAGAGGCCGGCCATGACCAGGCCCTGGGGGCGCTTGGCTTCGCGGGCCATGGCCGCTTCGAGCGAGCACTGGACGTGGATCTCGCAGAACCTGGGGATCAGGGAGCGGGCGTAGTCGCGGAACGCGGCCTTGTAGGCCGAGCCGTCCATGACCACGGCGCGGCCCTCCTGCACCAGGGCCGCGGCCTCCTCGGCGAACATCCGGTACGCGGCCTCCCGCTCTTCGGACGTGTACCTGGGCTCGGGGAAGTACACCTTGCGGCGCTCGTCCATCTGGAGGTGGACCGGGTCGAAGCCCCACTCCCCCAGCGCGACCGCGACCGAGCGGGCCAGGTTGCTCTTGCCCGAGCCGGGCAGGCCCACCACCCAGACCGCAAAGCCCTCGCCCATGGTCCCTCCCGGTTCTTTCCCGGTTCATCGCGAAATCCCGGGAGCAGACAGCGCGGTGCGCCTCTTCCCGGCCCCCCGCCAGGGGAAACCCCGGTTTTCACCGGGCCGTGGCGCGGATTGTGCGGCGCAGCCTGCACAACGCGTGACACGGCAGAACGGCCCTACTCCATATAACTAGTAATGTCCGCGTAGTTGAAGTGCCGGTCCTCCAGCACGTTCTCCATGAGCCGGAAGAGCCCCTGCCGCACCGCGGGCGGGTGGTGGGGGTACCACTGGGGCGAGGCGATGACCAGGGCGCGGAACACGAAGAAGGGCGCGGCCACCTCCAGCGCCTCCTGGTCGCCGGTGAGGTCCAGGTACTCCTGCCAGAAGGCCAGGAACATGTTCAGGAAGCGCCCCTCCACCACCGGCTTCTCGCCCAGGCCGAAGAGGAGCAGGTTGATGCTCATGCAGGCCAGGTCGTCGGCGGGCTCGCCCCACTCGCCCCGGCTGCGGTCCAGCACCGCGAACTCCCCGCCCTCCTGCACCAGCACGTTCCAGGGATGGAAGTCGCCGTGCACCGCGGCCAGGCGGTGGGCGTAGCCCTTGAGCTTCCAGCGCCAGTCCACCAGCCGCTTCTCCAGGGCCATGAACCGCTCGGGCGGGTACTCGGCGTAGGGGTGCGGGTAGCCGTCGACGAGGCCGAAGCAGCACTCGCAGTCGCCCACCAGGTTGCGCACCCGGCGGATGTAGCGGTCCGGGTCGTCCTTCTTCTCGGCGTGGACCCGGGCCAGCCAGCGGGCGAAGCGGCGCACCTGCTCC
Source organism: Thermodesulfobacteriota bacterium (assembly GCA_040753075.1). GTDB lineage: Bacteria > Desulfobacterota > Desulfovibrionia > Desulfovibrionales > Desulfovibrionaceae > UBA6814. The sequence continues at coordinate 18,751 of JBFMHA010000054.1, read as the reverse complement.
AGGTCCGCGGAGCGGAACAGGCCCTCCCGGCCGGCCTTGCCCCGTATGCGCTCCAGGTCCAGGTAGTAGTCGTGGCCCGACACCTTCTCGGTGAGCAGGAAGAACTCGGCCGGGTCCCTGAGGGGCCGCAGCGCCCCGGAGCTGTCCACGTAGCCCACGGCCAGGGGCCGGGCGTGGCGCTCCATGGTCCGGCCGGCCTCGTACTGGAAGAGCAGGACGCGGGCCCGGTCCCAGTAGTCCTGGTGGCCGTAGCGGTCCCCGCGCATGACCGAGAGCACGGCCTGGCCGGCCTGGCCCTGGCGCTCGTAGGCCAGGAGCAGCGGCTTGCCGTAGCCGAACTCCTTCATGCCCTGGCCCGAGAGGTCGCCCAGTGTCCCCACGCCGGTGAGCCGGGTCCCCGCGCCCAGGGCTTTCTTGAGATAGCGCTCCAGGTTCTCCAGGGTCAGGTCGATCATGGGTCCTCCCGCGAACCGGCGCGAACCGGTCGGACCGTCGAGGATCAAACGCCCCCGAAGTTCTCCTTGTGCCGGGCCCAGAACTCGGCCTCGGTGAAGGCGTGCTCCTGGGTGCCCAGTTGCTCCACGCACCAGACCGCGCAGGCGGAGCCCAGGAGCGCGGCGTCGGCCAGGCTGCGGCCCAGGACCAGGCCCTTGAGGAGCCCGGCCCGGAAGGCGTCGCCCGCGCCGGTGGGATCGGACACCTTCTTCGCCTTGGCCGGCTTGATCCGGGTCTCCTTGCCCGCCTCGGCCACCACCGAGCCGTGCTCGCCCAGGGTGGTGACCAGGGCCTGGGTGAGGCCCAGCAGCTCCTCCCGGGTCCTGCCCGTGGCGTTCATGATGAGCTGCAGTTCGTAGTCGTTGGTGACCAGGGCGCGGGAGCCGTTGATGGCCCCGAGCAGCTGGTCGCCGGTGAGCGCGGTGATGTTCTGGCCCGGGTCGAAGATGTAGGGGATGCCCTGCTTGCGGTAGGCCGCGGGGTAGTCCAGCATGTCCTGCAGGTTGCCCGGGGACACGATGGCCAGGGCCGGCTCCTGCCCGGGGTCCGGCTTGTACCCGGACTTGTGCTTCATGGCCCCGGGATTGAAGCCGGTGATCTGGTTGTCCGACTGGTCGGTGGTGATGTAGGCCCCGGCGGTGAACTCGTCCTCCACCCGGCGCACGCCCTCCAGGGACAGGCCCAGCTTCTCCAGGCGCTCGGCGTAGGGGCCGAAGTCCTTGCCCCCGCTGGACACGATGACCGGCTTCTCCCCGAGCAGGGCCAGGGAGTAGGCGATGTTGCCCGCGGTGCCGCCGAAGCGCTCGTCCAGGCCGTTGACCAGGAAGCAGACGTTCAGGATGTGGATCTTGTCCGGCAGGATGTGGTCCGAGAACCTGCCGGGGAAGCTCATGATGCGGTCGAAGGCCAGGGAGCCGGAGACGTAGATGCGCATGGGGGTCCTTCAGGGCTTGGAGGTTTCGGCCTCGATCCAGGCCAGGAAGTCGGGATTGCCGTCCGCGACGGGCAGGGCGGCCACGCAGGGCACGCTGTAGGAGTGCAGGGACTTGACCGCGGCGGTGAGCTCCGGGACCAGTTCGGCCCGGGTCTTGGCCACCAAGGCCGCCTCCGCGTCGTCCTGGACCTTGCCGTCCCACCAGTAGAAGGAGCGGATGGGCCCGAGCACGTTGACGCAGGCGGCCAGGCGGCGCTCCACCAGGGCGCGGCCGATGCGCGCGGCCTCGTCCGCGGACGCGGCCGTCATGTAGACGAAGACCTGCGGCATGGCAATCCTCTACTTGCAGAACGGGGCGTTGCCCCGGGCAAGGCCGGCCAGGTAGGCGGCCATGGGGCCGACCTCGCCTCCGGCGACCTGGGCCCCGTTGTCGGCCATGCGGGAGACGGTCTCCCGCCAGTAGGCCTGGTCGTTGCCGAGCTTGCCGCAGACCCGGCCCACGGCGTGGCAGGAGGAGCAGGCCGAGGCCACCTTGGCCCCCATGTCCTCGGCGGCCGCGGCCGCGGTCGCACAGAGGAGCAGCATCGAGGCGAGACAGGCGAGTCGTCGCATGGTTTCGCTCCCTGGTTTTCTTGAGTTGCGCGCCGCCACGCGGGGCGCAGGCCCGATCCCGGGCTCGATCAGGATAGCAGCCTTCGGGAGAAAAGGGAACGGCCCGACTGTTTGGCTCCCGACGCCTCTTGACCCGGCCGCGCCACCTCGCTAGGTATCCTCTGTTTGACCTGCAGCTTCCCGGAAAACCCCGCAAAGGAGGATGCGCTCGTGGCGCTACATGTGGTGGACCACCCGCTGGTGCGACACAAGATCGGACTGTTGCGCAAGGACGGCCTGTCCACCAAGGACTTCCGCGACCTGGCCAACGAGGTGGCCCGGCTCCTGGCCTACGAGGCCACCAAGGACCTGGAGACCGAGAAGGCCACGGTGCGCGGCTGGGCCGGACCGGTGGAGGTGGAGCGCATCAAGGGCAAGAAGTTCACGGTGGTGCCCATCCTGCGCGCCGGGCTGGGGATGCTCGACGGCGTGCTGGACATGATCCCCGGGGCCAAGGTTTCGGTGGTGGGCTTCTACCGCAACGAGGACACGCTCCAGCCGGTGCAGTACTTCGTGAAGATGGCCAAGAACATCAAGGAGCGCATGGCGCTGATCCTGGACCCCATGCTGGCCACCGGCGGCACCCTGTGCGCCACCGTCGCCCTGCTCAAGAAGGCGGGCTGCAAGGACATCCGGGGCATCTTCCTGGTGGCCGCGCCCGAGGGCGTCGCCCGGCTCGCGGCCGAGCACCCGGACGTGCAGATCTACACCGCGTCTGTGGACGAGCGACTCAACGAGCACGGCTACATCCTGCCCGGCCTGGGCGACGCCGGGGACAAGATCTTCGGGACCAAGTAGGCTCAGGCGATCGCCGACGAGCCCACGCACCATCGATCCGACAGTCAGACACCAAGGAGATAGGAGAACACGATGGCCGACACCGACTACGCCTTCCGGGCCAAGGACGCCCTGCTCGGAGCCCAGATGCTCTTCGTGGCCTTCGGCGCCCTGGTCCTGGTGCCCATCCTCACCGGCCTGGACCCCAACGTGGCCCTGTTCACCGCGGGCGCGGGCACCCTCCTGTTCCAGGTGGTGACCCGGGGCAAGGTGCCGGTCTTCCTGGCGTCCTCCTTCGCCTTCATCGCGCCCATCATCTACGGGGTGAAGACCTGGGGCATCCCCGGCACCCTGTGCGGCCTGGCCGCGGCCGGCGTGGCCTACATCCTCCTGGCCGGGCTCATCGCCGCCCGCGGGGTGGGCGTGCTGCACCGCATCCTGCCTCCGGTGGTCACCGGCCCGGTCATCATGGTCATCGGCCTCATCCTGGCCAAGGTGGCGGTGTTCATGGCCATCGGCAAGACCGGCGACGGGGCCGTGCAGCTGGTGCCCTACCCCACGGCCATCACCATCTCCATGCTCTCCCTGGCCGCCACCATCGGGGTCTCCCTGTTCGGCCGGGGCATGCTCAAGCTCATTCCCATCCTCTGCGGCATCGGGGTGGGCTACGCGGTGTCCCTGGCCTCGGGCATCGTGGACTTCACGCCGGTCGGGGCCGCGCCCTGGCTGGCCATGCCCAAGTTCACCTTCCCCGAGTGGAACTGGCAGGCGGTGCTGTTCATCGTGCCGGTGGCCATCGCCCCGGCCATCGAGCACTTCGGCGACGTGCTGGCCATCTCCTCCATCTCGGGCAGGGACTACCTCAAGAACCCGGGCGTGCACCGCACGCTGCTGGGCGACGGCCTGGCCACCTCCCTGGCCTCCTTCCTGGGCGGCCCGCCCAACACCACCTACTCCGAGGTCTCCGGGGCCGTGGCCCTGACCAAGGTCTTCAACCCGGGCATCATGACCTGGGCCGCGCTCACCGCCATCGCCCTGGCCTTCGTGGGCAAGCTCGGGGCGCTCCTGGCCACCATCCCGGTTCCGGTCATGGGCGGCATCATGATCCTGCTCTTCGGGGCCATCACCGTGGTGGGCATCAACACCATGGTCAAGGCCGGCCAGGACCTGCTGGAGCCCCGCAACCTGGCCATCGTGGCGGTGGTCCTGGTCTTCGGCATCGGCGGCATGGAGTTCGGCGCCGCCGGCTTCACCATCGGCGGCATCGGCCTGGCCGGCATCGCCGGCGTGGTCCTGAACCTGGTGCTGCCGGGCGGCAAGGAGTAATCACCCGCTCCGCGACCTTCCCAGGCCTGCCGGCAGCCGCCGGCAGGCCTTTTTCGTGCGGGACCGCGCGACCGTGGCGCGGGCTGGCTTTTCTACCGCCCCTGGTGTACCCAACAGCGCACACGGCCTGGGCAATCCCGGTCCGGGAGCCAACAGGAACAGGAACGAGACGCCATGAGCTATTCCGGGAAAAAGGTCCTCGTCACCGGCGGCTGCGGATTCATCGGGTCCAATCTGGCCATCGAACTGGTGCGCCGGGGGGCCGAGGTGACGGTGGTGGACTCCATGGTGCCGGAGTACGGCGGCAACCTGCACAACCTCGCCCCGGTGCGGGACGCGGTGCGCCTGAACATCTCCGACGTGCGCGACCCGCACGCCATGCAGTACCTGGTGCAGGGGCAGGAGGTCATCTTCAACCTGGCGGGGCAGGTCAGCCACATCGACTCCATGACCGACCCCATGACCGACCTGGAGATCAACGCCAAGGCCCAGCTCCACGTGCTGGAGGCCATGCGCCGCCACAACCCCGCGGCCCGCATCGTGCTCACCTCCACCCGCCAGATCTACGGCAAGCCGCACTACCTGCCCGTGGACGAAGCCCATCCCCTGGACCCGGTGGACGTGAACGGCATCAACTGCATCGCCGGGGAGTGGTACCACCTGCTCTACCACAAGGTGTACGGCATCCCGGCAGCGGTCTTGCGCCTGACCAACACCTACGGTCCGCGGCAGCTGCTCAAGCACAACCGGCAGGGCTTCATCGGCTGGTTCGTGCGCCTGGTGATGGAGGGCAGGCAGATCCAGATCTACGGCGACGGCGCCCAGCGCCGCGACCTGAACTTCGTGGACGACGTGGTGGAGGCCATCCTCCTGGCCGGGGAGCGCGACGAGGCCCTGGGCCAGGTCTACAACCTGGCGGGAGACGAGCCCGTGTCCCTCAGGGACCTCACCGAGCGCATGATCCGCATCGCGGGCCGGGGCTCCTACACCCTCGTCCCCTGGCCGCCCGAGAAGAAGAAGATCGACATCGGCGACTTCTACGGCGACGGCGGGAAGATCGCCCGGGATCTGGGCTGGACGCCGGCCACCCCCCTGGACCAGGGGCTGGCCAGGACCTTCGGGTATTACGCGGACTGCCTGGACAGATACCTGGCATAACGTCCCGAAACGAAGAAGGCCCGGCCGCTTGCGCGGCCGGGCCTTCTTCGTTTCCCGGGCAGGAAGTCAGCTCGCCGCGCCGGCCTCGAACCCGGCGTCGACGATGGCCTTCTTCACCGCGGCCAGGTCCACGGGCGCGGACTCGCTGAAGGTCGCCTTGCCGGCCTTGAGGTCCACCTGCAGATCCTTGACCCCGGGCACCGCGTTCAGGGCCTTGGTCACGCTCATCACGCAATGCTGGCAGCTCATGCCTTTCACTACGACGGTCTTCACGGCAGTACTCCTTGCTAAGGGTGCGTCTCGCCCATCAGGGACTATACGCACGCACTCGGCCAAGGCAAGCCCGGCCCCCATGCCAAAGGAACATGGCCGCGATTCTCGGGGAAGGGAGAGGGGCTCCCTCTCCCCTCGGCTACGCCTCGGCCTTCCGCCCCTCCAGCCAGGCCAGGGCCTCTGGGAGGTTGAGGGTGCCTTCGTAGATGGCGCGGCCGGTGATGGCGCCTTCCAGGCCTTCGGCGGCCAGGGGGAAGAGCTTCTTGATGTCGTCCAGGGTGGAGACCCCGCCCGCGGCCAGGACCGGCAGGGTGGTGGCGCGCAGGAGCTCGCGCATGGCCTCCAGGTTGACCCCGGCGTGCATGCCGTCGCGCGCGATGTCGGTGTAGACCAGGAAGGTCGCGCCGTCGGCCTCCAGGCGGGGAATCACGTCGTGCACGGTCAGCCCCGAGTCCTCCACCCAGCCCTTGGTCTTGAGCCGGCCGTCCACCGCGTCCAGGGACACGCCGATCTTGCCGGGCAGGGCGTCGCACAGGGCGGCGAAGGTCCCGGGCTCGGCCAGGGCCATGGTGCCGATGATGAGCCGGTGCACCCCGGCGCGCACGTAGGCGCGGGCGGTGTCGATGTCCCGGATGCCGCCGCCGAGCTGCACCGGAACGTCCACGGTGGTGCAGATGCGGCGGATGAGGTCGAAGTTGCGGGGCAGGCCGGAGAAGGCCCCGTCCAGGTCCACCACGTGCAGGAACTGCGCGCCCTGCTCCACCCAGTGGCGGGCCGCGGCCGCGGGGTCGTCGTTGAAGACCGTGACCTGGTCGGCCAGGCCCTGCTTGAGGCGCACGCAGCGCCCGTCCTTGATGTCCACCGCCGGGAAGATGATCATTTGAGGCCGATCTCCGTGAGTCCCTTCTCGATGCCCTCGCCGGCCAGCTGGCCCGCGGTGATCCACTTGCCGCCGCGCTTCATGAACTTGCCCGCGTCCAGGAGGTTCTCGGTCAGGGAGAGTTGGGTTTCGTCGAAATGGAAGCGGCCGGCCAGGGCCTGGCCCTTCACGTCCACCAGGTAGAGGTCCAGGATGACCGCGGCCGCGGAGCGCACGCTCATCTCGCTGCCGTCGCGCTCGGCCCAGTAGACGAGCTGGGGCACGAGCAGGGAATCCGCGCCCATGCACCGGCCCACCTCGAGCCAGTACTTGAGGGCCGAGGAGCGCGAGCCCTTCTGCTCGTACACCGCGATCTCCTGGCACTGGCGGGTGAGCCGGGCGGGGATGGCGGAGAGCTGCTTGTTGGCGTCCAGAAAGGCGTCCAGGCGGGCGTCCAGGTCGCGCAGGACCTGGGGCTCCACGAGCTGGGCGTTGTCCGGGATGTAGCCGGCCAGGAGCTCCCAGTCGTAGCGAGGCTGGGTGAAGGCGGCCACGGCCAGGGTCCCGGAGACCTTGGCCGCGGCGCGGGGGGCCTTGCGGCCCGAGCAGGCAGGCAGGAGCAGGCAGGCGGCCAGGGCCAGGGCGAAGAACGGGCGGGCGTTCATGTCAGTCCAGGCTCCCCTTGGTCGAGAAGGCTCCGGCGCGGGTCTGGGTCACGGCCTGGCGCATGGCCAGCCCGAAGCCCTTGCAGGCCGACTCCAGAAGATGGTGGGCGTTGAGGCCGTAGTGGTAATGGATGTGCAGGTTCATGCCCGCCTTGAAGGCCACGGACTTGAAGAACTCGCGCCACACGGCCTTCTCCTCGCCGGCCACCAGGGCCGGGACCGCGTCGTCGCAGTAGACCAGGTAGGGGCGTCCGGAGATGTCCACCACCACCTCGGCCAGGGCCTCGTCCATGGGCACCTTGGCCAGGCCCACCCGGCCGATGCCGGCCTTGTCGCCCAGGGCCTCGGCCAGGGCCTGGCCCAGGGCCAGCCCCACGTCCTCCACCGAGTGGTGGGCGTCCACCTCCAGGTCGCCCTGGCAGGCGGCCTTGAGGTCGAACCCGGCCCAGAAGGCGAACAGGGTGAGCATGTGGTCCACGAAGCCCATGCCCGTGTCCAGGGCGGTCTGGCCGGAACCGTCGAGATTGAGTTCGACGCTGATCTGGGTCTCCTTGGTGGCGCGTTCGACGCGGGCGATGCGCGGCATGGCCTTCCTCCCTCGCTGGGTGGTTTCTGACGATTCTGCCATCCCCGGGCCGGGGAGGTCAAAGACTTCCGTTATCCGGCCTTCTCTTCCGTCGCGGCCTCGGCCGGGGCGTCCTGCTCCTCGGCGGCCGGCTCCTTCTTGGTGCTGAAGAAGTGGGCCACCCAGATGGACAGTTCGTAGAGCACCAGGAGCGGCCCCGCCATGGAGAGCTGGGACACCACGTCGGGCGGGGTCAGGATGGCGGCCACGATGAAGATGATGAGGATGGCGTACTGCCGGAACTTGCGCAGGCTCCGGGCCGAGACCATGCCCAGCCGGGCCAGGAAGAACACGAACAGGGGCAGTTCGAAGGCGACGCCGAAGGCCACCATGAGCTTCAGGGTGAAGGAGAAGTACTCCTCCATCTTGAGCTGGGCCTGGATGATGTCCTTGGCGTAGCTCATGAAGAACTCGAAAGCCACCGGGAAGACCATGTAGTAGGCGAAACAGGCCCCGGTGACGAAGAACAGCGCCGAGAACAGGGCGATGGGGATGATCCACTTGCGCTCGTGCTTGTAGAGGCCGGGGGCGATGAACTGCCAGAGCTGGTAGAACACGAAGGGACTCATGAGGAAGAGTCCGGCCACGGCCGCGGCCAGCATGTAGGTGAAGAAGGCCTCGGGCGGGCTGGTGAAGATGAGGCCGCTGCCCTCGGGCAGGTAGGGCCGCAGGGGCGCCAGCAGGAAGTTGAAGATCTCCTCGGCGAACCCGTAGCAGGCCAGGAAGCCCACGAACACGGCCAGCGCGCTGCGGGTCAGGCGCTTGCGCAGGTCGTTGAGGTGGTCCAGCAGGCCCATCTCGGGCAGGCCGTCCTCGCCCTCTTCGGCGTCGGCTCCGGGGGCGCCGCCCTCCCCTCCCCCGCCGGCCGCAACCGCCCCGGCCGGGGCGGCTTCGCCGACGGCCGCGGGAGCGGACGGGGCCGCGTCCGGGCCGTCCGGCCCGTAAACCGGGTCCAGGGAGGGGTCGTCGGTCGCGCCCCCGGCCGGGACCGGCGCGGCGGCGTCCTCCCGCCCTTCCGGGTCCGGCCCGGAGGCGGGCTGCAGGGAGCGGTCCTGGGAGGGGTCCTGGGCGCTCATGCCTTGTCCTTGTCCGGCGCGGCGGCCGGCGCGGCGGCCGGCGCGGCGGGAGGAGCGGCGGCCTCCGCGGACGCGGCGGGCTTGGCGGCCGGGGCGTCCTCGGGGAGAAGCTCGGCCTTGGCCTTCTTGGTCTTCTCGTCGCGCTCGATGCGCTCCACCTCGTGGTCGATGGTCCGCTTCAGGTCGTTGCTGGCGCGCTTGAACTCGCCGAAGGCCTTGCCCACGCCGCGGGCCATCTTGGGCAGCTTGCTGGGCCCGATGACGATGATGGCCACCACCAGGATGACCACCAGCTCAGTGCTTCCGATGCCGAACATGCGCTGTGCTCCGGGGATCTGGTCCCGCTATTCCCATTCGATGGTGCTGGGCGGCTTGGAGGAGATGTCGAACACCACCCGGTTGACGCCCTTGACTTCGTTGATGATGCGGTTGGACATGCGGGCCAGGATCTCGGTGGGCAGCCGCGACCAGTCCGCGGTCATGGCGTCCAGGCTGTCCACGATGCGCAGGGCGATGACGTTCTCGTAGGTGCGGTCGTCGCCCATGACCCCCACGGTCTTGAGCGGCAGGAGCACGGCGAAGCCCTGCCAGACCTTGCGGTACCAGTCGCTGGCCAGGAGTTCGGCCTGCACGAGCTTGTCCGCGCGGCGCAGGATCTCCAGCCGCTCCGGGGTGATCTCGCCGATGACCCGGATGGCCAGGCCCGGCCCCGGGAAGGGATGCCGCCAGATGATGAAGTCGGGCAGGCCCAGCTCCACCGCCACCTTGCGCACCTCGTCCTTGAACAGCTCGCGCAGGGGCTCGATGAGGGCCATGTCCATCTTCTCGGGCAGGCCGCCCACGTTGTGGTGGCTCTTGATGACCGCGCTGGGGCCGCCCTTGAAGGACACGCTCTCGATCACGTCCGGGTACAGGGTGCCCTGGGCCAGCCACTTCACGTTGGGGATGCCCTTGGCCTCGCGCTCGAACACCTCGATGAAGGTGTGGCCGATGATCTTTCGCTTCTGCTCCGGGTCCTCGACTCCGGCCAGGCGGGACAGGAAGAGGTCCTGGGCCTGGACGTAATTGAGGTTCAGGTCGAAGTGCTCGCGAAGGTAGCCGACCACCTCCTCGCCCTCGTTCATGCGCAGGAGGCCGTTGTCCACGAAGATGCAGTGCAGGCGGTGGCCCAGGGCCCGGTGCAGGAGCACCGCCACCACCGTGGAGTCGATGCCGCCGGACAGCCCGCACACCACCTGCTCGTCCGCGCCGACCCGGGAGCGGACCTCGTCCACCACCGCGTCCACGAAGGAGGACATGGTCCAGTTGGGGGTGAGCCCGGCCACCTTGAACAGGAAGTTGTGGAGCATGATGTGGCCGTCGTCGGTGTGCGCCACCTCGGGGTGGAACTGCACCGCGTAGATCCGGCGCTCCGGGTTGGCCATGGCGGCATGGGCCACGTTGGGGGTGGAGGCCAGCACATGGAAGCCCGGGGGCAGGGCCAGCACGTTGTCGCCGTGCGACATCCACACCACGCGCTTCTCCGTGCGCTCCAGGCCGGCCCACAGGGGGCTGGCGGCGTCGGTGATGTCCATCTCCGCGCGGCCGTACTCCCGGTCCTGGGAGGACTGCACCGTGCCTCCCAGGGTATGGGCCAGAAGCTGCATGCCGTAGCAGATGCCCAGGATGGGCAGGCCCAGATCGGCCAGGGCCGGGTCCATCGTGGGAGACTCCGGCCCCAGCACCGAGGCCGGGCCGCCGGAGAGGATGATGGCCTGGGGGTTGATCTCCCGCACCTTGTCCAGGGAGATGGTGCAGGGATGGATCTCGGAATAGACCCCGGCCTCGCGCACCCGGCGGGCGATCATCTGGGTGAGCTGGGATCCGTAGTCGAGGATGAGGACCTTGTGTAGCTGTTGCATGGCGGTGTTCCGAAATGCGTCCGGCGTCCGGGCGGCGGCTGGAGGACGCGCCCCGGCCGGCTGCCGGTCTTCTGTTTTCCCCGAAGACGGGAGGGTCTTCGGAGCTGGTTCTCCTAGTAGGACTCCACCCGGTAGTTGGGGGCCTCCTTGGTGATGATCACGTCGTGCACGTGGGACTCGCGCAGGCCCGCGGCGGAGATCTGAACGAAGCGGGTCTTCTGCTGCAGCTCCGCGATGTCGGCCGCGCCCACGTAGCCCATGCCCGAACGCAGGCCGCCGATGAGCTGGTAGATGGTGTCGGTGACCACGCCCTTGTAGGGAACCCGGCCCACGATGCCCTCGGGCACCAGCTTGGAGGTCTGCTTCTCGCCGGGCTTCTCCTCCTTCTCGCACTTGGCGTGCTTCTCCTGGAAGTAGCGGTCGCCGGAGCCCTCGCGCATGGCGTCGATGGAGCCCATGCCGCGGTAGATCTTGTAGGTGCGGCCCTGGTAGAGAATGGTTTCGCCCGGGCTCTCGGCGGTGCCCGCGAACATGGAGCCCATCATCACCGTGTCGCCGCCCGAAGACAAGGCCTTGACCACGTCGCCGGAGAACTTGACCCCGCCGTCGGCGATGAGCTTCTTGCCGTGGCGGCGGCAGGCCTTGGCCGCCTCCATGATGGCGGTGACCTGGGGCACGCCCACCCCGGCCACGATGCGGGTGGTGCAGATGGAGCCCGGCCCGATGCCCACCTTCACCGCGTCCGCGCCGGCCTTGATGAGGGCCTCGGCCCCGGCCTCGGTGGCCACGTTGCCGCCCACCAGGCGGGCGTTGGGGAAGGCTCCGCGCAGGGCCTCCAGGGAGCGCAGGATGTTGCGGGAATGCCCGTGCGCCGAATCCAGGACCAGGAAGTCCGCGCCGGCGCGCAGCAGGGCCTCGGCCCGGGCGTCGCGGTCCGCGCCCACGCCCACGGCCGCGCCCACCCGCAGGCGGCCCAGCTCGTCCTTGCAGGAGTCGGGGTACTTGCGGATCTTCTCGATGTCCTTGATGGTGATGAGGCCCTTGAGCTTGTTCTTGTCGTCCACCACCAGGAGCTTCTCGATGCGGTTCTCGTGCAGGTGGCGCTTGGCCTGCTCCAGGGTGGTGCCCACCGGCACGGTGACCAGGTTGTCGCTGGTCATGACCTCGGCCACCAGGGTGTCCATGTCGGTGACGAAGCGCACGTCGCGGTTGGTGAGGATGCCCACCAGCCGGTCGTCCTTGACCACGGGCAGGCCGGAGATGCGGTACTGGCCCATGACCTCCAGGGCCTGGCCCACGGTGTAGTCCGGCCCGATGGTCACGGGATCGATGATCATCCCGCTCTCGGACTTCTTGACCTTCTCCACCTCCAGGCGTTGCCGGTCGATGGTGCAGTTCTTGTGGATGACCCCGGCCCCGCCGGACCGGGCCATGGCCACGGCCATGTCGGACTCGGTCACGGTGTCCATGGCCGCGCTGACCAGGGGGATGTTCAGCTTGAGGTCCGGGGTGAGCCAGGAGGACACGTCCACCTGGTCGGGCAGCACTTCGGAATAGCTGGGCAGAAGCAGGATGTCGTCAAAGGTCAGGCCGAAGCCCAGTACTTTCTCGTCCATGATGATCTCCGGAAGGTTATGGAAAATCCTAGTCTTCGCCCAGATAGGCCTTGCGCACCTTGGGATCGTCGAGCAGCTCCCGGGCCGTGCCCTGCATGATGACCTCGCCGGTGGCCAGCACGTAGCCGCGGTGGGCGATGGACAGGGCCATCTGGGCGTTCTGCTCCACGAGCATGACCGTGGTTCCGTCCGCGTTGATCTCCCGTATTACCTCAAAAATGTTCTCGACCACAATGGGGGCCAGACCCAGGGACGGCTCGTCCAGGAGGAGCAGCCGGGGCCGCGCCATGAGCGCCCGGCCGATGGCCAGCATCTGCTGCTCGCCGCCGGACAGGGTTCCCCCGGCCTGGCGGCGGCGCTTGCCGAGCACCGGGAAGAGCTCGTAGACCTTGTCCTCGTCGCGGCGCAACCCGTCCTTGTCCTTGCGCAGGTAGCCGCCCATGCTCAGGTTCTCGGCCACGGTCAGGCCCGGGAAGATCATCCGGCCCTCGGGCACCTGGACCACGCCCATCTCCACCACCTTGTTGGTGGACACCTTGGTGATGTCCCTGCCTTCGAAGGTGATGCTCCCCCGCTTGACCGGCGCCACCGAACTCACGGTCATGAGGGTGGTGGACTTGCCTGCGCCGTTGGCGCCGATGAGGGTCACGATCTCGCCCCGCTCCACGGCCAGGGTCACGCCCTTGAGGGCGTGGATGCTGCCGTAGTAGGCGTGCACGTTGTCCAGCCTAAGCATGGGCCGCCCCCCGGCCGAGATAGGCCTCGATGACCTGGGGGTTGGCCCGGATCTCCTCGGGCGCGCCCTCGGCGATCATGATCCCGTGATCCAGCACCACCAGGCGCTGGCAGATGTGCATGACCAGCTTCATGTCGTGTTCGATGAGCACCACGGTGACGCCCGCGTCCCGGATGGCGTGGATGAGGTCCATCAGCCGGCGGGTCTCCTGGGGGTTCATGCCCGCGGCCGGCTCGTCCAGCATGATGAGCTTGGGACCGGTGGCCAGGGCCCGGGCGATCTCCAGGCGGCGCTGGTTGCCATAGGCCAGGGAGGTGGAGTTGTCCAGGGCGTGCCTGGCCAGGCCCACGAACTCCAGCCAGCGCATGGACTCCTCGATGATGGCCTTCTCCTCCTCGCGCTGGGCCCGGGTGCGCAGCACCGCGCCGAAGAAGTTGGAGGAGGTGCGGCAGTGGCGGGCCACCCGCACGTTGTCCAGCACCGTGAGGGCCCCGAACAGGCGGATGTTCTGGAAGGTGCGGGCGACGCCCAACTCGGTCATCCGCTCCGGCTTGAATCCGTTGACCCGGACCACGCCGTCCTTGCCCGCGAAGGTGATGTCGCCGGAGGTGGGCTTGTACACCCCGGCGATGCAGTTGAACATGGTGGTCTTGCCCGCGCCGTTGGGACCGATGAGCCCCAGGATCTCGCCCGGGCGGACCTCGAAGCTCACGTCGGCCAGGGCCATGAGCCCGCCGAAGCGCTTGCTGACGCCATCCACCTTAAGCAACGGTTCCACTGTTCTCTCCAGATGCGTATCCGGCCAGGCGCTTCTTCAGGTCCTTGATGAGGGGGTTCTTGGCCGAGGCCGTGGCGATGGCCGGGAAGAAGCCGGCCGGCTTGAAGCGCATGATGAGGACCATGATGAGGCCGTAGGCCAGGAAGCGAGTCTCCGGAGCCAGGCCCAGATAGGGCAGGATCTCGCGCAGGCCCTCGCCCAGGACGATGAGAATCACCGCGCCCACCAGGGCGCCCGCGATGTTGCCCAGGCCGCCCAGCACCACCATGCACAGGACCAGGAAGGACTCCCAGAACTTGAACATGTCCGGAGACAGGAACAGGGACCAGCGGGCGTAGAACGCGCCGCCCAGGGCGCCGATGCCCGCGGAGATGGCGAAGGCGATGACCTTGTAGGCCAGGATGTTCACCCCGCAGGAGGCCGCGGCCAGGGTGTCCTCGCGGATGGCGAACCAGGCGCGTCCCAGGCGGGAGTCCTCCATGCGGCGCATGATGATCCACACGAAGGCCACCATGGCCGCCGCCAGGTAGAAATACGGGGTTTCGCCCACCAGTTCGTAGTGCCAGGCCGGATTCAGCCAGGTGAGGTCGATGCTCACCGGGTCGATGCCGGGCAGGCCCAGGGGGCCCCGGGTGAGCCAGATCTCGTTGGTCAGGAAGAGCACCACCAGCTCGGCGAAGCCGAAGGTCACGATGGCGAAGTAGTCGCCCACCAGGCGCAGGGTGGGCACGCCGAGCAGCACGCCCCACAGGGCCCCATTCAGGCAGGCCAGGGGCACGATGACCCAGAAGGACATGCCGTAGTGGATGGTGAGCAGGCCGGCGGTGTAGGCGCCGATGCCGTAGAAGCCCACGAAGCCCAGGTCCAGCAGGCCGCAGAACCCGGGCAGGATGTTCAGGCCCATGGCCAGGACGATGTAGACCATGACCAGGGTGATGACATGGAGGAAGTACTCGTTGGAGAAGGGCATCGCCGGGTAGATGAAGGCCGCGGCGGCCAGGACGTAGAGGAGGGGCTTGAGCTTGGCTATCATGGTCGTCCCCCTAGGCCTTGTCCACCACGGCCTTGCCCACGATGCCGGAGGGCCGGAAGACGATCACCGCGATGAGCACCGCATAGGCCACGCCGTCCCGGTACAGGGAGGAGACGTAGCCCGCGCCCATGGCCTCGGCCACGCCCAGCACCACCCCGCCCAGCATGGCCCCGGGCACCGAGCCGATGCCGCCGAGCACCGCCGAGGCGAAGGCCTTGACCCCGGCCACGTAGCCCATGGTGGGGTACAGGGTGTTGTAGTACACCGAGACCAGCACCCCCGCCACCGCGCCCATGGCCGAGCCCAGGGCGAAGGTGAAGGAGATGACGAAATTCACGTTGATGCCCATGAGCGCGGCCGCGGTCTTGTTCTGGGCCAGGGCGCGCATGGCCGTTCCCACCCGGGTCTTGTTGATGATGAGGTACAGCCCCAGCATCATGGCCAGGGCCACGCCCAGGATGAAGATCTGCAGCCAGGTGAGGTGCACCCCGCCCAGCTCCATGGCGGTTTCGGCCAGGTAGGCGGGCACCGCCTCCTGGGCGAAGGGCTTCGCCCGGCTCCCCCACACGATCATGGCCAGGTTCTGGAGGAAGATGGACATGCCTATGGCCGTGATGAGCGCGGCCAGGCGCGGCGCGTTGCGCAACGGGCGGTAGGCCACCACGTCCAGGAGGATGCCCAGGAGCGCGCAGCAGAGCATGGCCGCCACGATGGCCAGGTAGAAGGGCATGCCCAGGGCGGTGATGAATGTGACGCAGAAGAAGGCCCCGAGCATGTAGACCTCGCCGTGGGCGAAGTTGATGAGCTCGATGACCCCGTAGACCATGGTGTAGCCCACGGCGATGAGGGCGTAGATGACTCCCAGGGTCAGGCCGTTGACCAGTTGCTGTTCGAACAAGACGCACTCTCCGGGGGAAGGGGCCCGGCCCGCGGGCCGGGCCCCGTGTTTCTCCAAATGAAACAGGCTGGAGCGTTGCGTCCAGCCTGTCTTCTTGGCTCTTCGCCGCGCCCGGCTACTTCAGCTGCTTGGGCGCGGTGGCGAAAGCTCCGCCCTTGACCATCTTCACGAAGGCGGGCTTCTGGGCGTCGCCGTGCTGGTCGAAGTAGGTCAGGCCGGTGATGCCCTTGTACCCCTTCTCCGGGGTGTTCATGCCGGCCAGGTAGTCGCGGACCTTGGCGCGGTCGACGCCCACCTTGCCCACGGCCTCGATGAGGATGCCGGCGGCGTCATAGGCGTTGGCGCTCATGTAGTCCACGTCGCGGTTGTACTTGGCCTTGAAGGCGTCGACAAAGGCCTGGGCCTCGGGGCCGGCCTCGGAGGCGATGAAGGGGGTGGACAGGTAGGTGCCCTCGGCGGCCTCGCCGGCCAGCTTGATGTAGTCGGCGTTGTCGAAGCCGTCGGCCCCGAACTTCAGCACGTCCAGGCCCACCTTCTTGGCCTGGGTGGCGATGAGCGCGCCCTCGGGGTAGTAGCCGGACAGGAAGATGCCCTGGGGACCGGCGGCCTTGAGCTTGGTGAGCTGCGGGGTGAAGTCCGCGGCGCCCTTGACGTAGGCCTCCTCGCCCACGACCTCGAGGCCGATCTTCTTGGCCTCGCCCACGAAGGCGTCCTTCAGGCCGATGCCGTAGTCGTTGTTCTCGTAGAACACCGCCACCTTGGCCAGGCCCAGGGCCTCCTTGGCGTAGCGGGCCAGGAACTTGCCCTGGAAGTCGTCGCGGTACACGTCGCGGAAGGACCAGGCCTTGCCTTCCTTGTCCTTGTTCTGGGAGGAGATGGCCACGTTGGTGGCGGTGGCGGAGATGGCGAGCACGCCGCCGCGCACGTAGGCGGGCAGGGCGGCCAGGTGGGCGGAGGAGCACACGTGGCCCACGATGCCCACGATATTCTTGTCGCGCACGATCTTGGGCGCCACGGTGGCGGCTTCCTTGGGATCGCACAGCTCGTCGAAGTACTCGACCTTGAGCTTCATGCCGTTCACGCCGCCCTTGGCGTTCACCTCGGCCACCTTCATGTCCACGCCGGCCTTGACGTTGTCGCCGTAGGCGGCGGCGGGACCGGTCAGGGGGGCGGCCACGGCGATGGCCGGCTCCGCGGCCAGGGCCGGGGAGGCCAGCAGGCCAAGCAGCATAGCAGCGAGCGCGATCTTGCTCCAACCGAATTTCATGGTCTTTCCTCCACAGTTGCAGGTGGGTTACGCAGGATCCCGTTACGCTCTCAAGCGGCCAACCGGCCGCCGGTCGCACATCTCCCCAGCGGCTTCGGGAGGGGCGCCGCAAAGGCGTCACATGCCACGAAGGCCCGCGGGTGTCAAACCAGCGAAAGTGGGCGGGCCAAGCCCCGCGTCCCGCGGTCCCCGGGCTTCGGGCGCGCCCCCGGCCTGCGCCGGACGCCCCCTCCCCGCCCCGGAGCGGTCGTCTACGGCTTGGCCTGCGGCCCCGGGCACTCCAGCTCCGCGGCGGCCTGCTGGCGCAGGTCCTCGGGCACGTCCTTTCCGTCGCGCAGCGCGAGGAAGTGCTCCCTGGCCTCGTCCGGCCTGTTCAGGGAGTGCAGGAGCAGCGTGCCCATGTGGAACCGGACCTGGTGGTTGTTCGGATCCTGGGCCAGGGCCATGCCCAGGAACTCCAGGGCCTCGGCGTCGCGGCCCAGGCCGGCCAGGGCCACGCCCTTGAGGTCCAGGAGGTGGACGTCGGCGGGCTTCTCGGCCAGGGCCCGGTCCAGGAAGACCATGGCCTTGTCCGGGGCGTTCATCATGATGAAGCGCTCGGCGATGCCGGCCAGGGCCTCCACGTCGCGGGGATTGGCCGCGGCGCGGTTCATGAGCTTGCCTATGTCCCCCATGCCGGCCGGCATCCCGCCCGGCATCCCGCCGGGCATCCCGCCGGGCATCCCGGCCGGAGCCCCGGACTCGTCGTGGTCGTGGGCCGCCCGCTCGTTGACCACGGTCAGGGAGGGATG
Source organism: Thermodesulfobacteriota bacterium (assembly GCA_040753075.1). Lineage (GTDB taxonomy): Bacteria > Desulfobacterota > Desulfovibrionia > Desulfovibrionales > Desulfovibrionaceae > UBA6814. Next base: position 892 of record JBFMHA010000054.1, on the reverse strand, counting down.
GGACACCCGATAGACGGCCGAGGCCAGGAGCATGGCCGCCAGGCCCACGCCCAGCACCAGGAGCACGGGCTTGCCGCCCAGGGAGGAAGGCTTAATCGCGGCTGCCATCGAGGACCTCCATGCGCTTGAGGCGCAGTTCGAGCTGCTTCTGCCGGCCGGCCAGGAAGAGCAGGTAGCCGCCGATCCCGAGCCAGACGGCCACGTTGGCGGCCATGAGATATCCGGTATTGTCCATGTATCGACTCCTTGCGATTTCGATGCGAGAGCCGCCTTACAGCCCCATGCGGCCCGCGGCCAGGGCCGAGGCCCGCTCGGCCGCGGCCAGCTGCCGAGCGCGCAGGGCCACCAGACACAGCCACAGCAGGCCGAAGGCGAACAGGGTCACGAAGAGCGCGGTGAGCATCTCCGGCTCCAGGCCGCCGCCCTCGCGCTTGAACACCGCGGGGTGGATGCTGCGCCACATGCGAGCGGAGATGAAGACCAGGGGCACGTCCAGGAAGGCCGCCACGCCCACCACGGCGCAGACCAGGGCGCGGCGCTCCCGGCCCAGGCCCGAGGCGCGCAGCACCAGGTACGCGGCGTAGATGAAGCACATGATGAGGGTGGTGGTCAGGCGCGGGTCCCAGGTCCACCACACGTTCCAGATGGGCCGCGCCCACAGGGAGCCGCACACCAGGGCCAGGGACGCGAAGAGCACCCCCACCTCGGCCGCGGCCCCGCCCAGCCGGTCGAAGCGGGGGTCGCGCCTCCACAGGTAGAGCGCGCCGGCCACGAACACCGTGAAGAAGGAGAACATGCCCCACCAGGCCAGGCCCAGGTGGGGGTAGAAGATCTTCTGCACCACGCCCATGGTGGCCTCCACCGGCGCGTAGGAGAAGATGAACCACTGCGC
>JBFMHA010000053.1:0-25342 GCA_040753075.1 Thermodesulfobacteriota bacterium | reverse complement strand
GAGGGAGAGCCCGAGAGGGAGGGGAACCCCCTTTTTTGGCGCAAGCAAAAAGGGGGTTCCCCTCCCTCTCGGTTTCTTACCCGCCCTGTTCGGGCTTCTTCTTCGTTTTCGCCGACTTGGCGCGGACTGTGGCGCGGACTTCGGAGAGGGCGTTCTGGACCAGGAGTTCGTCGCTGTCGGGTTCGTCCAACTCCTGGTCGTTGTCGGGCGCGCTGGCGACGTGCTTGGCGCCGACCAGGGACAGCCCGCGCTCCAGGAGCTTCCGGGTCTCCTTGGCGCGCTGGCTGGCGGTTGTGGCGCCCAGGACCACGGCGATGAGGCGCTTGTCGCCGCGCTTGACCGTGCTCACGATGTTGAAGCCCGAGGCGGCCACGTAGCCGGTCTTGAGTCCGTCCACGCCGGGCATGTTGCCCAGCAGGCGGTTGCAGTTCTTGTGGCGCACCTTGTTGTAGGTGAAGGTCTGCATGGAGTGGAAGTCCAGGGACTGGGGGAAGCGCTTGAGGTAGGCCTGGGACAGGGTGAGCAGGTCCTCCGCCGTGGAGACTTGGCCGCGGGCGGGCAGGCCGTTGGGGTTCTTGAAGGTGGTCTTGGTCATTCCCAGCTCCTTGGCCTTCTTGTTCATCCGGGCCACGAAGGCGGGGATGCTGCCGGCCAGGTGGCGGGCGGTGACCAGGCAGGCGTCGTTGCCCGAGGCCACGGCCATGCCTTTCATGAGCTGCTCCAGGGTGACCCGGTCGCCTTCCTTGAGGTGCATGCGCGACCCCCAGGCCTTGCGCACCTCCGGGCCCACGGCGATGGTGTCCTTGAGCGAGACCTCGCCCTTGGCCACGGCCTCGTACACCAGGTACATGGTCATGACTTTGGTCAGCGAGGCGGGCGGGATGAGCCGCTCCTCGTTCTTCTGGTAGAGCACCTTGCCCGTGCCCGCGTCGGCCAGGATGGCGGCCTTGGTGTTGACCTTGAAGGCCTGCGCGGGCGTGGCCAGGAGCAGCAGGAGCAGGAGCGCCAGGCCTGCCCGGGCCGGGGCGCTAGAGTTTCTCTTGAATATCTTCATGGCGTTGCCTCGCGCGTGTTTCACCGGAAGACGGAAATAGAGCGTGCCGGAGTTGACCCGAGATATTCTCTAGATAATTTCTAGAAAAGAGGCAACCCCCCGGGTGGCGCGGCCGGCGAGGTTGGGGAGCCCTTTTCCGGCCGCAGGAGGTGATAGGCCGGGAGAGGATCCCGGGCAAGGCCGGGAATGGGCCGTGGCGGGCGGCTGCGGCTGGTTTTGCCGGCCCGCGGGTCAGCCGGTGCGGGTGAGGAGAGCGCCGTAGAAGAATTCGCGCAGGGGGGAGTCCGGGGGCGTGGACCAGGCCTGCTCCAGCCGCACCGGGGCGCGGGCCAGCAGGGCGTCCACCTGCTCTTCGTTCTCCTGGGGGTTCAGGGTGCAGGTGAGGTAGGCCAGCTGGCCGCCCGGGGGCACGGCGGCGAGGGCATGGTCCAGGATGCGGGACTGGAGCGAAACCAGGCCGCGCAGGCCCATGGGGTCGCGCTTGTGCTTGATGTCCGGCCGTCGGGCGAGAACGCCGAGGCCGGAGCAGGGCGCGTCCAGGAGCGCCAGGGGGACGGGACGCGCCAGGGGGGGCGGGGCGTCGGCCCGGGCGCAGAAGGCCAGCGCGGGCAGGCCCAGGCGGCCGAAGTCCTGGCGCAGGCCGCGGAGCCGGGGCAGGTTGGGGTCGCTGGCGAACACCGGGCCCGGGCCCAGGGCCTGGAGCAGGGCGGCCTTGCCGCCCCGGCCGCAGCAGGCGTCCCACACCGGGCGGGGCCAGGCCGCCGCGCCCAGGCGGTGCATGGCTTCCTGGCCGGCCAGGCTCTGGCGGGCCGCGAAGGAGGCGGCGTCGGGGTCGAAGCCCGGATCCGCGCCCGGGGCCAGGGCCAGGCCCGGGGCGAGGACGGCCAGGCAGTCCGGGGCGGCGGCCAGGCGGTTGAAGTGCTCCTGTGCGCCGGGCCGGTCCAGGTGGAGGCGCAGGCCCAGGGGCGGCGGCGCGATGGAGGCGGCCAGCAGGGAGCGGGCGGCCTCCGGTCCGTAGGACGTCAGCCACAGGTCCACGATCCAGGCCGGGGCGGCGTAGAAGCGGGAGAGGAACACGGGCTCAGCCGGCTTGTCCTGGGCGTAGAAATCCGGGGAGGCGGCGTCCCTGCCCAGGCGCTGCACCGCCCGGAGCACGCCGTTGGCCACCCGGGCCAGGCTCTGGCCGGACTTGGCCTTGACCGCCTCCACGGCCCAGTCCAGGACCGCGTAGTCCGGAACCTTGTCCAGGTGGAGCAGTTCGAAGGCGGCCAGGCCCAGGATGCGCAGCATGGGCCGGGGCAGCTTGGCCGGGTCGCGGAGCAGGGTGGAGAGCAGGTGGTCCAGGCGCAGCTTGAGGCGCAGGTAGCCGTAGACCAGGCCGGTGGCCAGGGCCGCGTCCCGGGGGTCCGGGCGCAGCCGGGCCAGGGCCGCGTCCAGGGCGGCCTGGGCGTCCTCGCCCCGGTCCAGGCAGTCGGCCAGGGCGTCCAGGGCCAGCCGTCGGGCCGGGGGGAGCGTTGGCTTCTTCACGCGCCGGACTCGGCCGCCGGGGCGGGGGCGGGTGGGGTTTCTCCGGCCTGGGCTGCGGGCCGGGGCGCGTCGTCCAGGAACAGGGCCAGGGCCGCCTCCAGATGGGCCACGCAGACCGAGGTGTCCAGGCAGGGGCCGTGCGGCCGCTCGTTGAGCACCCCGTAGACCGGGATGGGGTAGGTGTCCTGGATGCCGCTGGACAGGTCCCGCTCGCAGGCCACGGCCAGGATGAGCCGGGGCCGGGTCTGGACCACGATGCGCCGGGCGATGGTGCCGCCGGTGGCGATGGCCAGGCTCACCCCGTAGCGCTCGGAGAACTCGATGAGGTCCTTGATGGAGCACTTGCCGCAGCGCTTGCAGTTCTGGATGTTGTAGGTGAGCCGCATGTCGCAGCGGCTGTTCTGCAGGCAGTGGGGCATGAGGAGCAGGATGTCTTCGGCCTTGTAGCGGCCGGCCTCGGAGCGGACCAGTTCGTTGTTGACCTTGATGAACGAGGCCCGGATGCGCTCCTTGGAGATGCCGAGGAGCCGGCCGAGCAGGGTCATGAGGGGCAGGAAGAGCTTGATGGTCACGCCCCTCATGCGGCGGGAGAAGGGGAGCTGCCGGCCCAGCAGGATGTTGAGCACCAGGGAGAGGGCGGCCCAGACCACCAGGACGCCCAGGGCCGACAGGACCGCTCCCGTGACCGCGGGGGCCAGGGGATGGATGTTGGTGAGGCCCACGTAGGGCACCAGCCACAGGCTGGCCAGGAACAGGAGCACCAGCGCCGAGGCCCCGCTGATGAGCCCGATGAACAGGCGCTTGCGCGCCGCGCCCGCGGTGCGGTCCTCGGCGTCGAAGGCCTCCAGGGGCCGGGAGTGGGGTTCGGGGGTGGTCATGGCTGGAGCCATCCTAGCAGGCATCGGGGATCCGGCTCAAGTCCCGGGCTGGGGAGGGCAGTCCGGTCCGGCCGACGGGGAGGGCGCGTCGCACAGGTAGCCGCAGACAAAGGCGGCGGCGCCTATCCGCTTGCGCCCCTCGGGGGTCACGGCCGGAGTCAGGTAGGTCCGGTCCGCGCAGGCGATGGCCAGCATTCCGTCCTCTTCGCCCAGGATGGTCCCGGGCGCGGCGTCCAGGGGCCGGGGGCCGCCCGGACGCCCCGGGGCCAGGCCCAGGCGCAGGGGCTTCTTGCGGCCCGGGGAGTCCCAGAAGAAATACGCGCCGGGCCAGGGGTGCACCCCGCGGACCCGGTCGTGGATCTCGGCCGCGGGGCGGCTCCAGTCGATGCCGCCCTCGTCCTTGCGCAGCTTGGGCGCGTAGGTGGCCTGGGCCGGGTCCTGGGGCGCGCGCTGCGAGCGGCCCGCGGCGATGAGGTCCAGGGCCTCCAGGAGCGCCCGTCCGCCCAGGTCGGCCAGGGAGTCGTGCAGGCTGGCCGCGGTGTCCTCCGGCCCGATGGGCAGTTCGCGCGCGAGCAGCACGTCGCCGGTGTCGAGCCCCGCGTCCATCTGCATGATGCTCACCCCGGTGACGGTCTCGCCGGCCATGAGCGCGCGCTGGATGGGCGCGGCCCCGCGGTATTTGGGCAGCAGGGAGGCGTGCACGTTCACCGCGCCCAGGCGGGGGATGTCCAGCACGGCCTGGGGCAGGATGAGGCCGTAGGCCGCCACCAGGAGCAGGTCGGGCCGGAGCGCCGCCAGTTCGGCGCGGGCCTCGGGGGTCTTGAAGTTCAGGGGCTGGAGCACGGGCAGGCCGTGGCCGAGGGCCAGGACCTTGGTGTCCGGGGGGCGGCGCTCCAGGCCCCGGCCGCAGGGCCGGTCGGGCTGGGCGTAGACCCCGACCACCCGGCCGCCCTCCCAGCGCAGCGCGTGCTCCAGGATGGCGGCGGCAAAGGCCGGGGTGCCCATGAAGACGAGGCGGAGCCCTACGCCTTGCGTTTCTCCCATTTCTCCACTTTCTTGTCGTAGAAGACCCGCTTCAGCCGGCTGATGCGGTCTATGAAGAGCTTGCCGTCCAGGTGGTCGATCTCGTGCTGCAGGCACACGGCCAGGAGGTCGTCGGCGTCCAGGACGACGTCCCGGCCCTCCAGGTCCCGGGCCTTGACCTGGACCTGGGCCGCGCGCTTGACCTTGCTGCGGTAGGCGCGCACCGACAGGCAGCCCTCCTCGGTCTCGGTCTCGCCCTCGGACTCCACGATGCGCGGGTTGACCAGCACCATGAGCCCTTCCCGTTTCTCCGGCCCGGTGATGTCCACGACCACCAGCCGGCAGCACTCGCCCACCTGGGTCGCCGCCAGGCCGATGCCCTCGTTGGCGTACATGGTCTCGGCCATGTCCTGGGCGAGCTGCTTCAGCTCCGGGGTGATCTCCCCGATCTCCTTGGCCGCCTCCTTGAGGCGGGGGTCGGGGTAGGTGAGGATGGTCAGGGGCATGGCGTTCCTTGGGCTGCTATTCGGCCTTTTCCCGCACCCGGATCCCCAGCTCGCGGAGCTGGCGGCTGGACACGGAGTTGGGAGCCTCGGTCATGAGGCAGGTGGCCTTCTGGGTCTTGGGGAAGGCGATGACCTCGCGGATGGACTTGGCTCCGGCCATCAGCATGATAAGTCGGTCCAGGCCGAAGGCAATGCCCCCGTGCGGCGGCGCGCCGAATTCCAGGGCCTGGAGCAGGAAGCCGAACTTGGCCTCGGCCTCCTCGGCGTCGATGCCCAGGGCCGTGAACATGGCCTGCTGCGCCGGCCGGGTGTGGATGCGGATGGACCCGCCGCCGATCTCGTAGCCGTTGAGCACCATGTCGTAGGCCTGGGCCAGGGCGCCGCCCGGGTCGGCGGCCAGCTTCTCCACGTGCCCGTCCTGGGGCGCGGTGAAGGGGTGGTGCCGGGCCACCCAGCGCTTTTCCTCCGGGTCCCACTCCAGGAGCGGGAAATCCGTGATCCACAGGGGGTGGAACGCGGCCTCGTCGATGAGCCCCATGCGCTCGCCCAGTTGGAGCCGGAGCTGGCCCAGGGCGGTGTTCACCATGTCCGCGGGGCCGGCCTGGAAGAACACGATGTCGCCCTTCTCCATGCCCAGCGCCTCGGCCAGGCCGGCGCGCTCGGCCTCGGACAGGAACTTGGCGAAGGGGGACTGCCAGGAGCCGTCCTCCTTGACCTTGATCCAGGCCAGGCCCTGGGCGCCGTAGATCTTCACGAACTCGGTGAGGTCGTCGATCTCCTTGCGGGACAGCTCGCCGCCGCCCGGCACGCGCAGGCCCTTGACCAGCTCGGCCGCGGCGAAGACCTTGAACTCCGAGCCGCGCACCACCGGGGTCACGTCGGTGAGCAGCAGGCCGAAGCGGGTGTCGGGCTTGTCCAGGCCGTACTTGTCCATGGCCTCGGCCCAGGTCATGCGCGGGAAGGGGTCGGGGAGCCGCATGTCCAGGCACTCGGCGAAGACCCGGCGGACCATGCCCTCGGCCATGGCCATCACCGTCTCCCGGTCCGCGAAGGACATCTCGCAGTCGATCTGGGTGAACTCGGGCTGGCGGTCGGCGCGCAGGTCCTCGTCCCGGAAGCAGCGCACGATCTGGTAGTAGCGCTCCATGCCCGAGACCATGAGCAGCTGCTTGAAGAGCTGGGGCGACTGGGGCAGGGCGTAGAACTGGCCCTGGTTCAGGCGGCTGGGCACCAGGAAGTCCCGGGCGCCCTCGGGCGTGCTCTTGGTGAGCACCGGGGTCTCGATCTCCAGGAACCCGGACTCGTCCAGGTAGCGGCGCACGCTCTGGGCCGCCTTGTGGCGCAGGATGAAGTTCCTGGCCAGCTTGGGCCGGCGCAGGTCCAGGTAGCGGTGCTTGAGGCGCAGGTTCTCGGCCGCGTCGGTGCGGTCCTCGATGGGGAAGGGCGTGGTGCGCGAGGTGTTGAGGAGCTTCCACTCGGTGACCACCACCTCGATCTCGCCGGTGGGCAGGTTGGGGTTGGCCATGCCCTCGGGCCTGGGCCGCACGAAGCCCTTGATGGCCAGCACGTACTCGGTGCGCAGGATGTGGGCGCGGGAGTGGGCCTCGGGCGCGTGTTCCGGGCTGAAGACCACCTGGGTCAGGCCCTCCCGGTCGCGCAGGTCGATGAAGATGAGCCCGCCGTGGTCGCGGCGGTACTGGGCCCAGCCCATGAGGCAGACCTCGCCGCCGCTGTCCGCGGCGCGCAGGGCCGCGCAGGTGTGGCTGCGCCGCCAGCCGGCCAGGGGCTCCAGGAACTTCTGGTGTTCGGCCTGCACGTCGGCCGTTTCCTGCGGGGTGACGGGCGGGATGGTGCTCTGTGCGTCCATGGTATGGTGTCCTCGGGAGGATGGGTTGCTTATTCGTGGCTGCCGGGGTTGGCGAACAGGGCGGCCAGGGCGTTCTCGTCGGCGAGGGGGACCTCGGTCTGGCCGCCGCCGGCCAGGTCCTTGGCCTGGACCGTGCCGCGGTTCAGCTCGTCCGCGCCGAGCAGCAGGCAGATGCGCGCCCCGCTCTTGCCCGCGGCGCGCAGCCGGCTCTTGGGGCTGCCCGCGGCGAAGTCCATGTCCCCGCGCAGGCCCATGCCGCGCAGGCGCTGGGCCAGGGCCAGGGCCGCTCCGGCCGCGGCCTGGTCCAGCAGGGCCAGGAAGAAGTCCGGGGCCTGGGGTTTGGCCTCGGGCAGGAGCATGGCCAGGCGCTCCATGCCGATGGCGAAGCCGATGCCCGCCACGTCCGGCCCGCCCAGGTCGCGGATCAGCCCGTCGTAGCGGCCGCCGCCGGCCACCGCGGTCTGGGACCCGATGTCCGTGGAGGTGATCTCGAAGGTGGCGCCCACGTAGTAGTCCAGGCCGCGCACCAGGCGGGGGTTGAGCGCGTACTCCACGCCCTGGGCGTCCAGGGCCGCGCGCAGGGCCGCGAAGTGCCCGGCGCAGCCGGCGCACAGGTGGTCGGTGATGAGCGGCGCGCCGGCGGTGGCCTCCTTGCAGGCCGAGGCCTTGCAGTCCAGGACCCGCAGGGGGTTGGTGTCCTTGCGGCGCTGGCAGTCCTCGCACAGGGCCGCGGCGTCCAGGCCGGCGTAGTAGTCGGTCAGGGCCTGGCGGTAGCCCGGCCGGCACTGGGCGCAACCCAGGGAGTTGAGCTCGAAGGAGAGCTTCTTCAGGCCCAACTCGCGCAGGTAGGTCCAGAGCATGAGCAGGACCTCGGCGTCGGCCTCGGGCTCCTTGGGGCCGAGCAGCTCCGCGTCCAGCTGGTGGAACTGGCGCATCCGGCCCTTCTGGGGCCGCTCGTAGCGGAACATGGGGCCGAAGGAGAAGAGCTTCGCCACCGGCCGCTCGGCGAAGACCTTGTTCTCGATGCAGGCGCGCATGATGCCCGCGGTGGCCTCGGGCCGCATGGTGAGCATCCGGCCCTTGCGGTCCGGGAAGGTGTACATCTCCTTCTGCACCACGTCGGTCTCCTCGCCGATGGAGCGGGCGAAGAGCTCGGTCTTTTCCAGGACCGGGATGCGCAGCTCGGCGTAGCCGTAGCGGGAGAAGACCTCCCGGGCCACGTTTTCCAGCCGGGTGAAGGCGGTGGAGTCGGGCTCGAACAGGTCGGCCACGCCCTTGATTTTCTGGATGGCGTTCATGGTCGCTCGCTTGCAATGGAAATCCCGGGCCGCCAGGGCCCGAGCCGCATTTCGTTAGTCCATCGGCGAAGCAATGTCAAAAGCGGTGTTCAGGGGGGAATCAGCCCATCTGGGGCTTGGTGGCGAAGGATATGATGGGCGTGAGGGGGCGGTCGCCGTAGAGGTCCACGCGCAGGGCCGCGAAGCCGCCCAGGCCGAAGGGGACCGCGCAGTTGAGCCAGCGGCAGGGCAGGGCGTTGCGCCAGGTGCAGGTGGGGCCGGCCAGGACGCTGCCCCCGGCCGTGGGCCTGGGGCCCAGGCACGCGGCCGCCAGCCGCCGCATCTCGCCCGGGGCGTACCAGTGCGCCCGCCGCAGCCGGCCGCGCCGGGCCCAGGGCCAGGGCCGGCCCTTTTCCAGGTAGTACAGGGAGTGGCGGTTGAGGAATCCGATGAGCAGGCCCTTCTGGGCCACCCGGGCGGCCTCCAGGATCACCCGGCCGGGCTCGGGCGCGAACTCCACCACGGTGACGAGGGCCGCGAAGTCGAACTCGTTGTCGTCGAAGGGCAGGTGGGCGGCGTCGCCCAGGTGCAGGTCCGCGCGGCCGCCCAGGCGCTCCCGGGCGCGGCGCAGCATGTAGGGGTCCTTGTCCAGGCCGCTGACCTCGAACCCGGCCTCCCAGAAGGCCTCCAGGAACAGGCCCGGCCCGCAGCCGATCTCCAGGAGCTTCTGCCCGCGCCGCGGCCACCCGGCGATGAGCCGCTCCAGGAGCGACCGCTCCCGGGCGAAGGCGAACGCCCCCGGCCGCGACGCGAACCATTCCTCGTACCGGCGGACGGAATCCTGGTCCATGGGAGCTCCGGATCTGCCGCGATGGCCTAGGCTGCGCCGGCCGTCCGGGGACGGACCTCGCTCTCGACGCGCGCCGGGAGATGTTCGTCCTCGGCGCGGTCCAGATCGTAGCGCATCTGGATGTTCAGCCAGAACTCCGGGGTGGTGTTGAAGTACTTGGCCAGGCGCAAGGCGGTGTCCACGGTGACTGCGCGCCGTCCCCGGAGGATTTCTCCCACTCGCTGCGGCGGGATGCCCAGGTCGATGCCCAGGCGGTTTCGGGACAGGCCCAGGGGCTTCATGAACTCCTCCAAGAGGATTTCCCCAGGATGGATGGGGTCCAGGTGGTGTGCGGCCATCTCTCCTCCTCGCTAGCGGTAGTCCACCAGCTCCACGTCTTCCGCGTCCCGGCCGGTCCAGACAAAGCAGATGCGGTACTGGTCGTTGACCCGGATGCTGTGCTGGCCGGCGCGATCCCCCTTCAGGGCTTCCAGCCGGTTGCCGGGAGGGCTGAGCAGCTCCTCGAGTCGTTGGGCGGCGTCCAGCATCACCAGCCTGCGCCGGGCCGCCCGCTGCAACTCGGGGGAAAGCCTGCGCACGTCGTGGCGGTTCCAGATCCGTTCCGTGTCCCGGTCCCGAAAGGACATGATCATAACGAAAAATAGAACGCGGCGCGTTCCACGTCAAGCATGCGGACCAGGCCGTGGAAGCCGCCCTATTCCTCGACCGCCACAACCGCCAGGGTGGTGGGTCCGTGCACGCCGCGGACCTTGACCAGTTCGATGTCCGCGGTGGAGGAGGGGCCGGTGATGCAGTGGATCGCCGCGGGCGGCCGGCCGCGCCCGTCGCGCTGGCGTTGGAGCCACGGCCCCAGGTCCGGGATGCGGGGCAGGATCTCGGTCTCCCGGGTGACGAGGGCCAGGTGCACGGGCGGGAAGAGGGAAGTGGCGCGCTCCTGGCCGGGCCTGGCCACGACGATCAGGGTGCCCGACTCCAGGATCAGGGCGTCGGCCCCGGTCACGCCCAGATCGCACTCGGCGGCGGCCGCCTTGAATTCGTCCGGTCTCTGGTCCGGGAGCACCGCCTCCACCCCGGCGCCGCGCAGGGCGTCGGCCAGGCCCAGGCGGGAGAGGGCCGGATGGTCCCAGAGCACCGCCCGCCTGACCGAGAACGTCCTGGCCAGGGAGGCCAGCGCGCCCCGGGCCTCGGCCGCGGAGCGGGCCAGGGCGAAGCGGCCGCCGTTGGCCGTGATTTCGCGGGACAGGGCCGGCCAGTCGGGCCGGGCCGGGGGGGACGGGGCGGGGAAGGCCGGGGCCGCGGGCTCGGGCGCGCCGGCCAGGGCGTCTTCCAGGGCCTCCAGGATGCGGGCGCGGGATTCGTCGCTCATGCGCCCTCCCGATCCTTGAGTTCCCGGGCCAGGGCCGGCCAGGCCGCGCTGAACGGGGTCTTGAGCCGGGGCGGCTTGCGGGTGCGGGTCCAGGCCCGCAGGCCCGGGGCCAGGCGGGAGGCCAGGGCCAGGCCCGGATCCAGGGCGCGGGCCAGGGACGCGGCCCCGCGGACCCGGGCGGGCGAGCCCGCCGCCCGGGCGAAGAGCCTGGCCGCGGCCGCGGACAGGGGCGGCCCGCCGCGCTGGGCCGGGGCCGCGAAGTCGGGGTCCTCGGCCAGCTTGCGGCGCAGGACCATGTGCAGGCCGGGCAGGTCGATGCGCACCGGGCAGACCTCGGCGCAGGCCCCGCAGCCGGTGCAGGCGAAGGGCAGGTCGCCGCCGTCCCTCCGGCCCAGGAGCGGGGTGATGCAGGAGCCGATGGGGCCGCAGTAGGGGCCGGGCCAGGCGTGGCCCCCGGCCTTCTCGTACACCGGGCAGACGTTGAGGCAGGAGCCGCAGCGGATGCAGCGCAGGGCCTGGCGCAGTTCGGGATCGGCCAGGATGCGGCTGCGGCCGTTGTCCAGGAGCACCAGGTGGAAGGACTGCGCGCCGTCGCGCTCCCCGTCCCGGCGGGGTCCGGCCAGGAAGCTGGTGTAGGAGGACATCTTCTGGCCGGTGGCGCTGCGGGCCAGCACCGCCAGCACGGCCGCGGCCTCGGCCGGGCCGGGCGCCACCTTCTCGATGCCCATGACCGCGGCGTGCGTCCCGGGCGCGGTGGTGCTCATGCGGATGTTGCCCTCGTTCTCCACCAGCACCAGGGTCCCGGAGTCGGCCAGGGCCAGGTTCGCGCCGGTGACGCCCAGGTCCGCGCGCAGGAAGCGGCGGCGCAGCGTGTCGCGGGCGATCCTGGTGAGTTCCTCCGGCTCCTCGGTGTACCCCGCGCCGAGCTTCTTGGCGAAGAGCTCGCCCACCTGGCGGCGGTTCTTGTGGATGGCCGGGGCGATGATGTGCGACGGCGGCTCGCCCGCCAGCTGAATGATGTACTCGGCCAGGTCGGTCTCGTAGACCTCCAGGCCCGCGGCCTCCAGGGCCGGGTTCAGGGCGATCTCCTCGCTGACCATGCTCTTGCCCTTGACCGCGGTGGCGGCCTCGGACTCCTGGGCGATCTCCGCCAGGATTCCGCAGGCCTCGGCCGCATCCGCGGCCCAGTGCACGGTCCCGCCCAGGGCCGCGACGTTGCGCTCCAGTTCGCGCAAGAGCTCCGGCAGGCGCGAGAGGGCCGCGTCCTTCACGTCGCGCGCCAGGTCGCGGGCCGCCTCGCCCTCCGGGAAGGCGGCGAAGGCCTTTTTCCGGTTGCCCTGGAAGTGCAGGGCAGCGGCCTTGAGGTTGGCCTGGAGCTGGGCGTCGGCGCAGGCCCGGGCCGACCGCGCGGCGAATCCTGCCGGGCGGCTCACGGCGCGACCCCGTTCCGGCTGTCCAGGACCTCGGCCAGGTGCAGGCAGCGCATGTTCCGCTCCGGGAAATTCTTGTCCAGGTGGGAGCGCAGGTTGAGCAGGCAGCTCGGCTCGGCGCAGACCACCATCCCCGCGCCGGTGGCGGCCAGGTCCGCGGCCTTTTCCGCGGTCAGCGCGGCGGAGACCTCGGGGAACTGGAGGGAGAAGGTCCCGCCGAAGCCGCAGCAGGCCCCGGATCGGGAGGGCTCGGCCAGGGTCAGGCCGCGCACCCGGGAGAGCAGCCGGCGGGGCTGCTCGCGCACTCCCAGGGTGCGGGAGACCTGGCAGGAGTCGTGGTAGGCCGCGGCGGCCGGAAGCTCCGCGCCCAGGTCCTCGACCTGCAGCACGTCCACCAGGAACTGGGACAGTTCGAAGGTCCGCGCCGCCAGGTCGCGGGCCCGGCCGGCCAGGGCCGGGTCGTCGGCCAGGAGCCCGGGGTAGGCCCTGACCATGGCCACGCAGGAGCCGGACGGGGCCACCACCGGGTCCGGGGCGGAGAACACCTCCAGGAAGCGGCGGGCCAGGTCCCGGGCCTGGGCGTGGCGGCCGGACTTGTACAGGGGCTGGCCGCAGCAGGTCTGGCCCGGGGGCAGGGAGACCTGCGCGCCGGCGCGGGCCAGCACCCGGGCCGTGGCCGCGGCGATTTCCGGGGCCAGGTTCTCCACCAGGCAGGGCACGAAGAGTTGGACGCGCACAGGATGCTCACAGGGTTGGGGGCGTCCGGGGGCCGGGCGCACGAGTCCCGCATCATGCCCCCAACCCCGCGGCAGTTCAAGCCCTTTGTGCCCGCCTCAGGCCGCGGCCTTGGCCGCCGCGGCCAGCACCGCGGCGTAGTCCGGCTCCTGGGCGATCTCCGGCACGAGCTGGACGTAGGCCACCCTGCCGTCCCGGCCCACCACGAACACCGCCCGGGCCAGCAGGCGCAGGGCGGGGATGAGCACGCCCCAGTTGGTCCCGAAGGCGGCCTCCCGGTGGTCGGACAGGGTCTGCACGTGGTCCGCGCCGGCAGCCCCGCACCAGCGGGCCTGGGCGAAGGGCAGGTCCATGCTGACCACCAGGACCTGCACGTCGGGCCCCAGCCGGCCCGCCTCCTGGTTGAAGCGCCGGGTCTCCATGTCGCACACCGGGGTGTCCAGGGAGGGCACGGCGCAGATGACCAGGACCTTGCCCGGGTAGTCGGCCAGGGTCTTGGGGGAGAGGTCGTTGGCCAGGGCGGCGAAGGCCGGGGCCGGATCTCCGGGTCTGGGCAGGCTGCCGGCCAGGGCCAGGGGCGCGCCCTTGAACGTGACGGATGCCATGGGGGTCTCCTTTCTGGGGTTAGGCGAACACCGTGTTGTTCTTGAGGAGGCCGGCCAGCCGGGCCAGGTTCGCGCCGTGCGCCCGGGCGGCCTCGAGCTGGGCGTCGTCCAGGCCCTTGGGCGAGAGGTCCTCGTGGTGCGCCCGGCCGTAGGGGCCCCACTGCAGCCCGGCCTTGGCGTAGCCCGGGGTGTTCTTGGGCAGGGGCAGGAGCACCAGGCCCAGTTCGGCCAGGTTGTTGAGCATGCCGAGCAGGGTCAGCTCCGCGCCGCCGCCGGCGTTGCCGAAGCCCGAGCCCGAGGCGAACACCGCCCCGGCCTTGCCCACCGCCAGGTCCTTCATCCAGGCCGCGCTGCACACCGTGTCGATGAACTGCTTGACCCGCCAGTCCATGCTGCCCATATGCACCGGGGAGCCCAGGGCCAGGCCGTCGGCCGCGGCCAGGTCGTCCAGGGTCGCGGCCCCGGCCTCCTTGAGCGTCGCGGCGCCGCCCGCGGACTGCACGCCCGCGGCCAGGGCCTCGGCCATCTTCCGGGTGCTGCCGTAGTCGCTGGCGTAGACGATGAGGATGTTCGCCATGGGAAGTCTCCTTGTGGAAGCGTAGGAATTGCGGCCGGGATTCTTCCGGGTCTAACTGGCCATGGTAGCCGACGGGCTGGGCCTGTCAAGCGGGGGGAGGGGAAGAGCAGGTCCCGTCCGGCCCGGGGCAGCTCCCGCCCCGGCCGCCCACGCGCTTCCCGTCCCAGGATGCGGCGTCCTCCAGGGGCTCCACGTGGATGGTCACGTGCAGGCCGGGCAGGGCCGCGTGCAGGTCGTTCTCGATGGCGCAGCAGAGGTCGTGGGATTGCTGCACCGACATGTCGCCCGGCACCAGGAGGTGGAAGTCGGCGAAGCGCTCCCGGCCCGCCTTGCGGGTGCGCAGGCCGTGGAACCGGCTGCCGGCCTCGGCGTGGCGGCGTATGGCCTCCTCGATGCGGGCGATCTCCTCCTCGGGCAGCGCCCGGTCCAGGAGGGCGTGGGCCGAGCGCCGCAGCAGGGAGAAGCCGGTGAAGCAGATGTTGCCGGCCATGGCCAGGCCGATGATGGGATCCAGCACCGCCCAGGACGGGGGCAGGAAGAGCAGGCAGGACAGGCCCGCGATCATGCCCGCCGAGGTCCACACGTCGGTGAGCAGGTGCCGGGCGTCGGCCTCCAGGGTGATGCTGTCGAAGCGCTTGGCCGCGGCCAGCATGCTCCGGGCCACGGTCAGGTTCACCAGGGCGGCCAGGCCGGCCACCAGCATGCCCGGCCCCAGGTTGGCCAGGGGCGCGGGATGCAGGAAGCGGTCCAGGGAGGCCAGGGCGATGCCCACGGCCGCGACGATGATGAGCAGGCCTTCGGCCCCGCTGGAGAAGTATTCGGCCTTGCCGTGGCCGTAGGCGTGGGTCTCGTCCGCGGGCTTGTGGGCCAGGGTCAGGGCCCACAGGGCGAGCAGGGAGGCCGAGAGGTTCACCACCGACTCCACCGCGTCCGAGAGCAGGCCCACCGAGCCGGTCAGGGCCCAGGCCCCGAACTTCAGGGCCAGGGTGACCAGGGAGGCCAGGATCGAATACTGGGCGTAGCGGGCGGGGGTCGGGCTCATGCTGGCATCATGCCCCTTCGGGGCCGTCCGGGCAACCCATGAAAATGATGAGGATTATCATTCTCCGCGGCGGAGACGAAAAAGGCGGCCCCTGCGGGCCGCCCCCATGCCGGGGTCAGGCCCGGCCTTCGTCCACCAGCTCCACGCTCACCTTGGCCGCGCCGGGGGGGCCGCGGGTCTCCAGGGACTTCACGAACAGGCCGTCCGAGGCCCGGAACCAGTAGGTGGAGCTCCAGAAGATGCTGCGGAAGTCGGGCAGGGTGAAGCGCACCCGCACCGTCTCCACGGTCTCGCCGTCCACCTGGATCGACTCCTCGGCCTCGCGGATGGCCTTGAGCTTGATGACCTGGTTGTCCTCGGGCTGGGTCATGTAGAAGACCGTCTCCGGGGTCCCGGCCAGCACGAAGTCGCGCACGAAGAGGATGGAGCCGTACCAGGCGGTGTCGTCCACCTCGAACTCGCGGGACACGGCCCGGCTGTCCAGGGTGCCGGAGAGCACCATGCGGCGGCCCTGGCGCACCAGGGTCAGCCGGTTGCCGCTCTGGTCCTCGTAGCCCTCGTGCAGGGTGGAGAAGTCGGGCAGGGCCTCCACCGTGCGGGTGATGCCCGGCTCGGTGGCCACCAGGGAGATCCGCTCCCCGTCCTGGCGCACCAGGTACTCGCGCAGGCAGGATTTGCCGGCCTTGGTCTCCCGGTAGACCAGGCGCAGGGGAGCGGAGGGGAAGTCGGCCACGGCGACGCTGACGGCGGCGCCCAGAACGAGCGAGGCGAGGAGTGCAAGGAGGATGCTGCGCATGGTTGTCCAGTTGTCAGGAGCAGGATAGGAAATGAAGTTAGCAAAAGAGCGAGGACCTGAAAACCCCCTCTCCGGGGGCTGCGGCGGTCCGCAGCCCTTGCCTCCGGCCGCCGATTCTGGCAGGTGCAGGCCAGCGAACGCAACCAGGAGAACAGCCATGGATCTGCTTCCCATCCGCCGGGCCATCCTGTCCGTGACCGACAAGGCCGGGCTCGTCGATTTCGCCCGCTTCCTGGCCGACGCCGGGGTGGAGCTGGTGTCCACCGGCGGCACCAAGAAGAAGCTGGCCGAGGCCGGGCTGCCGGTCCGCTCGGTGAGCGAGATCACCGGCTTTCCGGAGATCATGGGCGGCCGGGTCAAGACCCTGCACCCCCACATCCACGCCGGCATCCTGGCGGACAAGGACAACCCCGGCCACCTGGAGACCCTGGAGCAGCTGGGCCTGGCCCCCTTCGACCTGATCTGCGTGAACCTCTACAATTTCGCCCAGGCCAAGGCCCGCGGCCTGGACCTCAAGGCCGCGGTGGAGGAGATCGACATCGGCGGCCCCACCATGCTCCGGGCCTCGGCCAAGAACTTCCACTCGGTGCTGGTGACGCCCGGGGTGCAGCACTACCCCCGGGTCATGAGCGAGCTGGCGGACAACGGCATGGCCGCCCCCCTGGGCCTGCGCCGGGACATGGCCGTGGAGACCTTCCTGGCCACCTCGTCCTACGACGCCATGATCGCCGAGTACCTGGGATCGAAGCAGGTCTAGGGCTGGACATTTTCGTCTGGATATCTATTTTGGCCGCAGGAGGCGAAAGGCCATGCAACGCGACCAGGCCCTGGAGACCTTGCGGCGACACCATGCGGACCTTGCGGCCCGCGGAGTGAAGCGCCTGGCCCTGTTTGGCTCCCTGGCCCGGGACGAGGCTCGGCCGGACAGCGACGTGGACGTGCTGGTGGAGTTCGCGGATCGGCCCGCCTTCAAGGGATATATGGGCCTCAAGCGTTACTTGGAGGATATCTTTGGCCGCCCGGCGGACTTGGCCACCCCCCGCAGCCTCAAGCCCCGGATCAAGGAGCGCGTGGAGCGCGAGGCGGTGTATGTCGCGTGACTGGCGGCTCTGTCTGGATGATCTCATCGAGTCCTGCGAGAAGATCACGGCCTTTCTCCAGGAAAAGGACGTGTAGGCCCTTGTCAGAGACGCAATGCCGCACGATGCGGTGGTGCGAAACCTGGAAGTGATCGGTGAAGCAGCTGCGCACATTCCCGACCATGTGAAGGCTCACGCCCCGGATATTGATTGGGTCAACATCAAGGGGCTGCGCAACGTCATTGCCCACCGGCGCTTCGAACTCGACGTAGACGTGCTCTGGGACGTGGCCGTACAAGAGGCGCCCGACCTCCTTGCTAAGGCCAGGGTATTGCACGAATTGAAAGACTGAACCCGGGGGGCCTCCCATCTCCGAGAAGATCAAGGGCAACACCCAGGGGCTCAAGGCGAGCCACCTGAAGGCGCTGGAGCGCCTGTACACCCGGCGCTACCCGGCCCAGGGCCTCATGACCCCGGAACAGGCCAGGGAGCTGGCCCTCATCTCGCACGGCATGGGCCGCCAGGTGGGGCTCCTGCTCAACCGGCACGGCCGGCCGCACTGGGTCATCGTGGGCGACCCCCGCGGGATCTACATCCCGGACCTGTCCAAGGTGCGCCGCGGCCCGGGCCGGCTGCGCGGCCTGGCCCTGGTGCACACCCACCTGGGCGAGGAGCCCCTGACCCAGGAAGACCTCATGGACCTGCTCTTCCTGCGCCTGGACGCCGTGGCCGCGCTCACCGTGGACCGCGAGGGCATGCCCCGCGCCCTGCACCTGGCCCACCTCCTGCCCCCCAACCCCGAGAACAAGGCCTACGAGATACTGCCCCCGGCCCCCTACCACCGCCTGGACGTGGACCTGGCGGCCCTGGTGGCGGCCCTGGAGGACGAGCTGGAGCGCACCGGCCGGCCCCTGGCCCCGGACGCCGGAGGGGGCGCGCCCGCGGAGCGGGCGGTGCTGGTGAGCGTGGACACCGCCCCCCGGCCGGCCCAGGAGTCCTCCCTGGCCGAACTGGCCGAACTGTGCCGCACCGCGGGCCTGGACGTGGCCGGGACCATGGTGCAGCGGGTGCAGCAGGTGAACCCCGCCACCATCCTGGGCAAGGGCAAGTTCGCGGATCTGGAGGTGCTGGCCCTGCAGGGCAACGCCGGGCTCATCGTGTTCGACCAGGAGCTTACTCCGGCCCAGATGCGCAACCTGGCCGACCTCACCGAACGCCGGGTGCTGGACCGCACCCAGCTCATCCTGGACATCTTCGCCCAGCACGCCAAGACCAAGGCCGGCCGGCTCCAGGTGGAGCTGGCCCAGCTCGCCTACACCCTGCCCCGGCTGGTGGGCAAGGGGCTGCACCTGTCCCGGCTCATGGGCGGCATCGGCGGCCGGGGTCCGGGCGAAAGCAAGCTGGAGATGGACCGCCGGCGCATCAAGGAGCGCATGACCTTCCTGCGCAAGGAGCTCAAGGAGCTGCGCAAGCGCCGCGGGGCCACCCGGGCCCGCCGCGCCCAGGCCAACCTGCCGGTGGTGGCCCTGGTGGGCTACACCAACGCGGGCAAGTCCACCCTGCTCAACACCCTGACCAACTCCAGGGTGCTGGCCGAGAACAAGCTCTTCGCCACCCTGGACCCCACCACCCGCCGGCTGCGCTTCCCCCGGGAGCGGGAGATCATCCTCACCGACACCGTGGGCTTCATCCGCCATCTGCCCGAGGAGTTGAAGGAGGCCTTCCGCGCCACCCTGGAGGAGCTGGAGGCCGCGGACCTGCTCATCCACGTGGCCGACGCCGGGCATCCCGAACTGGACGCCCAGCTGGAGGCCGTGGACGACATCCTGCGCGAGCTGGGCCTGGGCGACACCCCGCGCCTGCTGGTGCTGAACAAGTGGGACCGCCTGGACCCCGCTTCCCGGGAGCTGGCGGCCAACGCCCATCCCGCGGGCATCCCGGTGTCGGCCCTGGACCGGGCCACCCTGGGGCCGCTGGTGGAGGCGATCCTGGAGCGGGCCTTCCCCGGGGTGAGCGTGGGCGCGGCCGAAGCCGTCGCCGAGGACGCCTCCCTGCCGCTGCAATAGGCCCTAGTAGCCTTCCTCGGTCCACATCTCCGGCTTGAAGCGCGCCACCCGGTTGCGGCCGCTGCGCTTGGCCTCGTACAGGGCCACGTCCGCGAACTTGATGGCCTTGTACATGGCCGACGCATCCTCCGGGAATTCGGCCACGCCGATGGAGATGGTCTTGTGGATGGAGGCCCCCGAGGGCAGGGCGAAGCCGTACCCGTCCACCGCAGCCCGGATCTTCTCGGCCACCGCCTCCGAGGCCGACGCCTCCACGCTCTGCAGGAGGACCAGGAACTCCTCGCCGCCGTAGCGGATGAGCAGGTCGGTCTTGCGGATGACGGTCTGGATGATCTGCACCACCTGCTGCAGCACCGCGTCCCCGGCCTGGTGGCCGTACTCGTCGTTGACCTGCTTGAAGAAGTCCAGGTCGGCCATGAGCAGGCCGGTCTTGCGCTCGTCGCGGTCGGACAGGGGCTCGTACTTGGTGATGAACTCGTCCAGGAAGCGGCGGTTGTGGCAGCGGGTGAGCGGGTCGCGCAGGGCCTGGTCCTTGGACAGGGCGAGCAGGGCCAGGGAGGAGAGCACCGGCGCGGCCTCGTCCAGGTACTTGCGCATGACCGGGATCTGGGTCCGGACCTTCTCCCAGTCCCGGCGCGGGGCCAGGAAGGAGAACACCGCGCCCACCTTGCCGCTCATGACCAGGGGCATGCAGCAGCGCACGTCCCGGTCCAGGTCGCAGTTGAAGTGCGGGCACAGCACCGGGTTGTAGAAGGACACCACGTCCTCGGCCGCCCGGCGGGCCCGGCAGACCTCGGCGGTGACGAGCACCTTGTGCTTGCACAGGGCCTCCCCCTGGGCCGCGTCCTTGGCCAGGACCATGCGGTCCGCGTCGTGGTCCACCTCGAAGATCACGAAGCGGGGCAGGCTGAAGTGGCCCTCGAACACGTGGGAGAGCTGGGAGTACACCTCCTCCTTGTCCAGCACGCCCTGCACGTCGCGGGAGAAGAAGGTGAGCTTGGCCATCTGCTCCAGGTGGGTGGATATCTCGTCCAGGGAGGGCATCCGGCCGATCTGCTCCTGGGAGCGCAGCACGTAGGAGAGCAGGTGCCCCACCCGGGAGAGGAAGGAGGACCACAGCCGCATCATGGTGTTCACCACGTTGCGCATCTCGGCCAGTTCGTCTCCCACCCGGGCCTGGAACACCGGGCACTTCCGGCATTCCTCGTACTTGTTCAGGTAGATGCAGGTGTTGCGCCACAGGGGCGAGATGGCCTCGGACCCGGTCTCCAGGTAGCAGATGAGCCCGGGGTGCTGGTACACCGGGCACTCCTCGTTGTGGCAGTGCATGATGTCCAGGCAGTGCACGTGGTCGGACTCGAAGCGCTCGGCGAAATAGTTGGAGTGGGACGAGATGAGGATCTTCTTGAGCCGGCGCAGGAACTGCTCCATGCGGGCCACGTTCAGGTAGAGGAAGAACCACAGGGCCGCCGCGCCGGAGACGAAGATCCAGCCGAAGAGCAGCACCTGGCTCCACTTGGCCTCCTGCGGGGCCGTGGCGTCGTAG
The DNA here is from genome assembly GCA_040753075.1 of Thermodesulfobacteriota bacterium. Classification (GTDB taxonomy): domain Bacteria; phylum Desulfobacterota; class Desulfovibrionia; order Desulfovibrionales; family Desulfovibrionaceae; genus UBA6814. Next base: position 5,118 of record JBFMHA010000053.1, on the reverse strand, counting down.
GTGAGGAGCAGGCGCAGCCGGGCCGAGGCCCCTTCGCCGGACAGGGGCGCGGCCAGGACGAAGTTGTCGCCCGGCCCGCAGCCCGTTCCCAGGGTGTCGGCCAGTTCCGAAGCGTTGGGGGGGGCGGCCGCCCCGCGCTCGGCCAGCACGGCCCAGGACCCGTCCGCCTTGGGGGCCAGGATGGACGCGCCGAACTCCGGGGACAGGGCGGCGTTGGCCAGGGCCGAGGCCAGGGGCATGGACAGCACGGCCACCCCCAGGACCTCGTCGTTGCGGGACACCGGGGCCGCGGCCTTGATCTGGGGCTCGCCCACGGACAGGTCCAGGCCCAGCACCGGGCTCTTGCCGGTCAGGGCCTTGCCCGCCAGGGTGGCGCTGTTGCCGTGGCCGTATTCCGTCCCGGTGTGCAGCCGGGGCTTGGTGTCCGCGCCGTAGATCTCCATGTCCAGGTTGTGCAGGCCCGCGCCGCGCCGCACGCTGCCCAGGAAGGGCAGGACGATCTCCTGCAGGGTGGGCCCGGGGGCGCCGGCCAGGGCGGACTGGAGCGCCGGCATTGAGGCCGCGGCCAGGGCCACGGACAGGGTGAGCTCCTCCTGGCGTTTCAGCTCCCCCTGCACCTGGTTGCGGGCCAGTCCCAGGAGGTTGGCGGCGTTGTTCTCCACGCTGCGGCCCAGGACGAAGAGCATGAAGCCCACCAGGCTCACGCAGCCCAGGGCCAGCAGGGCGCCGGTGAGGTAGAGGAAGCGGCCCTTGAGGCTCCACTTTCGTGGGTCGACGAGGCGGGACCAGCGCGGAGAGGAAAGGAGGCCGGACTTGGTCTTCTTGGGCGCCACCTTCGGTGCTGCAAGCTCTTTTTCGGGCATGGTCGCTCCCCAGCGGGTTCGGGGTTGGGCGAAAAAAAAGGATAGGGCCGCGTATGCGTTACCCTACGTTGCCGGATTTTTCCAGTGTTTTCAGTCGGGGCGGCTGTGGGGTCCCGTCTGGAGCGGGTCCTGAGGCGCGGGGCGGCCCAGGCCTTGAGTGGCGCGGCTCTAGGGCCGTGCGCTTTCCAGCTGCAGCAGGTACTTTTTCATGGGAAGGCCGCAGCCTCCGAAGCCCACCAGGGACCCGTCGGACCCGACCACCCGGTGGCAGGGCGCCAGGAGGGGCCAGGGATTGGACCCCATGACCCGGCCCACGGCGCGGGCCGCGCCGGGGTGTCCGGCCATGCGGGCCAGGTTGCCGTAGCTCACGGTGGCGCCGTGCGGCACCCCGTCGCGCAGGGCGGTGAGCACGTCCCGGGCGAAGGGGGAGAGCCCGGAGAAATCCAGGGGCAGGGAGGGCCACAGCGGGACCTCGCCCGCCACGTACTTCTCCAGGGCCGCGGCCAGGGCGCGCGCGCCGGGCGAGGGGGCCGGGGAGGGGGTGAGGCCGTCGGACCAGGACAGGGTCAGGGAGGCGAGCTTTCCGTCCTTCCAGGTCAGTTCCAGGGCCAGGCGGCCGGCGATGACGAGTTCGGCGTCGGGCAGGGGCATGGCGGTCCTCCGGACGTGCAGTCTACTGCACCGGCGGGCGCTCGTCGAGTCGGGCCTGGATGGCGGCGCGCACCTCCTCCAGGTCCGCGGCCAGGAAGCCTTCCGGGATGGCGATGGTCCGGCGCAGGGCGAAGAGGGTCAGGGTGCGGCCCAGGCGGGTGGCCGGGGGCAGGGCCGCGAAAAAGGCCGCGGGGTCGCGCAGGGTGAGGAGCAGGGTGCGGTTCTGGGGCCTGGGCCGTCCGTCCTGCGCTTCGGCCGGGGCGTCCTTGACCCGCAGGGTGCAGGCCGCCACGTCCTCCCAGGCCACGGCCCCGGCCGGGAACAGGAAGGCGTTGTCGTAGAGGCCCTGGTCCAGGAGGATGAGCCCGGGCATGGGGTCGCGGGCCAGGCTCAGGAAGCCCAGGGCGAAGGCCGTCAGGCTGGGCAGCACCGGCAGGCCCGCCAGGGCCAGCACCGGATTGTGGACGAGCCCGTTGGCCGCCACGGCCAGGGTCCCCAGGCACAAGAGCCCGAACACCGCGGCGGCGGCATAGTATCGGCTGGGCCGTCTGGCGAACTCACGCTCGGGCATCAGTTCCTCCCCCCTGGCGGATGTCCCTTTCTTCCAACATCTTCTCCAGCATGTCCAGGGTGGTCCTTTTGTCCCCGGCCCAGTCCGGGGCCAGGAGTTCGCCCGGGGCGGGGTCGGCGACGAGGCGGTGGATGACCAGGTCGGGGCGCAGGCGGGGGAGCAGGGCGCAGAGCCAGTCCAAATAATCTTCGCGGGTGGGCGGGAGGAGGCCCCCCGCCCGCCAGAGGGCGGCCAGGGCGGTTGCTTCGGCCACGTACAGGTTGTGCAGCTTGACCCCGGCCACGGGGAGCCCATTGACAAAATCCACGGTTTGCAGGAAGTGCGGCAGCCCCTCGCCGGGCAGGCCCAGGACGAGGTGGGCGCAGACCGGGATGCCCAGCCCGGCCGCGGCCCGCGCCGCATCCGCAAAGCAGGCCGCGTCGTGGCCGCGGTTGATGCGCGCGAGCGTGGCGTCGTGGGCGCTCTGCAGGCCCAACTCCAGCCAGAGCTCGGGCTCGGGCAGCTCGGGCGAGCGCAGCCGCTCCCGGAATCCGGCCAGGAGTTCGAGCTTGGCCCGGTCCAGGCAGTCGGGCCGGGCGCCGAGGCACAGCCCGGCCAGGCCGGGCAGGGCGGCGATCTCGTCCAGGACCCGGGCCAGCCGCTCTGCGGGTCCGTAGGTGTTGGAAAAGGCCTGGAGATAGGCCAGGCCGGGCCGCTTGGGGTCGGGGCCGCGCAGCCGCTCCCACTGCTGCGCCAGGGAGAGCCCCCGGGCGAAGAGTCCGGTGCCGGAGCCGCGCGCGTTGCAGAAGGCGCAGCCGGCCCGGGACAGGGTCCCGTCCCGGTTGGGGCAGGAGAACCCGGCGTCCAGGGGGACCTTGCGCAGGGTGCGGCCGAAGCGGCGGCGAAGGTGGCCGGCCAGGCGGTTGAGGCGGGGTTCTTCAGGCGGGTCCGGACGCCGAGAGCCGCGTCCGGCCGAGGTATTTTTCATTTGACAATGTACGCGGTTTGAACAAACTTTGGCCGTTCAATCTGCATCTGGCGCATGGTTGCGCAAGAGGATTCCCATGTCCAGAATTTTCGACACCCTGCTCGGGTTCTTCTCCAACGACCTGGCCATCGACCTGGGCACCGCCAACACCTGCGTCTACGTCAAGGGCCAGGGCATCGTGCTGCGCGAGCCCTCGGTGGTGGCGGTGAAGCAGGACGCCAAGGGCGTGAAGAAGGTCCTGGCCGTCGGCGTGGAGGCCAAGCAGATGCTGGGCCGCACCCCGGCCAACATCGTGGCCATCCGGCCCATGAAGGACGGCGTCATCGCCGACTTCGAGATCACCGAGGCCATGCTCCGGCACTTCATCTCCAAGGTGCACAACTCCCGCCGCCTGGTGCGGCCGCGCATCATCATCTGCGTGCCCACCGGCATCACCCAGGTGGAGAAGCGGGCGGTGAAGGAGTCGGCGGAGAGCGCCGGCGCGCGCGAGGTCTACCTCATCGAGGAGCCCATGGCCGCGGCCATCGGGGCCAACCTGCCCATCACCGAGCCCACCTCCAACATGGTGGTGGACATCGGCGGCGGCACCACCGAGGTGGCGGTCATCTCCCTTTCGGGCATCGTCTACTCCAAGTCGGTCCGCGTGGGCGGGGACAAGATGGACGAGGCCATCATGCAGTACGTCAAGCGCAAGTACAACATGCTCATCGGCGAATCCACGGCCGAGGCCATCAAGATGCAGTCGGGCAGCGCCTATCCCGGGGCCTGCGAGGTGGAGATGAGCGTCAAGGGCCGGGACCTGGTCTCGGGCATCCCCCAGAACATCACCATCACCTCCGAGGAGGTGCGCAAGGCCATCTCCGAGCAGGTGGACGCCATCGTGCAGGCGGTGCGCATCGCCCTGGAGCAGACTCCGCCGGAGCTGGCCGCGGACATCGTGGACCGGGGCATCGTGCTCACCGGAGGCGGCGCGCTGCTCAAGGGCCTGGACCAGCTTCTGAGGGAGGAGACCGGGCTGCCCATCACCGTGGTGGACGACCCCCTGTCCACGGTCGTGCTCGGCTCGGGCAAGGCCCTGGACAATCTGGACGTGCTCAAGGAGGTAACGATAGATTAGCCTCCTGTCCAAGAAGGGCGCGGTCTTCTTCCTCATCCTGTCCGCGTCGCTTTACCTTACCCTCTATACCTGGAACCTGCGCACCGGGGTGCTGGACTCCCTGGCCGCCAACACCGGGCTGGAGTTCGTCTCCTGGGTGCTTCGTCCGGGCAAGTGGGTCGCGGACAAGTCCACCCGGGTGTGGGACGACTATTTCCATCTGGTGGACGTGCAGCAGGAGAACCGCCGCCTGGCCGAGCAGGTGGACCGGCTTTCCCTGGAGTTGGCCGCCCTGCGCGAGGACTCGGCCGAGGCGGTCCGGCTGCGCAAGCTCCTGAGCTATTCGCCGCCCAGGGCCTGGACGGTGCAGGGGGCCCGGGTCATCGCCCACCGTCTGGGCCCGGCCGGGGCGCTGGACACGGTGCTCATCGACAAGGGCTCGCTGGACGACGTGAAGGTGAACGCGCCGGTGGGCACTCCCGGCGGGGTGGCCGGCCGGGTGCTGCGCGCGGCCATGCAGGCCTCCACCGTGCTCCTGGTCTCCGACCCCAACAGCAAGATCCCGGTGGTCAGCCGCGAGCGCCGCACCACCGGCATCCTCTCCGGCCAGGGCGCGGGCGAGGAGCTGGAGGTGCGCTACGTGCCCCTGAACGCCCCCCTGGACGTGGGCGAGGTCCTGGTCACCTCGGGCCTGGCCGGAATCTTTCCCAAGGGGCTGCCCGTGGCCGAGGTCACCGGCATCGAGCGTTCGGACATCTCCCTGTTCCTCACGGTGCGGGCCCGGCCCCTGGTGGACTTCAACTCCCTGGAGGAGGTCCTGCTCTTCACCCGCGTCCCGGGGGCGGAGCCCGAGGAGGAGCCCGAAGACCTGCCCCTGTCCCCGCCCGCGGACAACGCCACCCAGGCACAGGCCCCGGCCGATCCCGCGGGCCCGGAGGCTCACGCCGCGGCCAACGCCACGGCCCGGGCC
>JBFMHA010000052.1:0-25614 GCA_040753075.1 Thermodesulfobacteriota bacterium | reverse complement strand
GGAAAACCAATGCAATCTGAGGTACGTTTCGCCATGGCGGATTTCTCGTAGATTTCATGTCTAGGCAACTGAAATCTATCACAAAACGAGACAATCCGCCATTCTTTTCGTGCAATATCCGGGCTAACTATTTTATGGCCGGAGTAATAACCCCCGGCCTGGACAGAACCATCGAAAATTGTATATGCTTGGGTTGAAGCTGGGAACAACCGCATGACCCTGCGCAAGCCCCCTCAAGGAGATTACAGCACGTTGCATCCCGCCGCAGAAAAGATGTATGGAAATGTCGTTCTTGAAGGCACAACCGTACGGTGCGGAGTCGGCGTGATTATGCTCTCATCTGACGGGCTCATCCTTCTGGAACGACGGTCCGACAACGGCATGTGGAGTCTGCCCGGCGGTGCCATCAATCCGGGCGAGTCCGTGGCCGAGGCCGCCTTGCGGGAAGTCATGGAGGAGACTGGGCTGGTGGTGGACATCACCGGCCTAGTTGGAGTCTATTCCCGGGTCACTGACGGCCGTATGGTGGTCTACCCGGACAACGGGGACCGTCGCCAACTGGTGGACGTGGTGCTCGTGGCCCGCCAGGCCTCGGGCCTGCTCCGGATGAGCCCGGAGAGCACAGATCTGCGGTTCTTCCCACCGGACGCACTGCCCGACGACATCGTGCCACCAGCCCGGGCGCCCATTGCGGATTTCCTCGCCGGCAGGCGGGGCGTTGTCGCCTGAGTTCCTGTGGCCCCACCGACAACCCAGATCAGTAATCGACCCATGGAAATATTACTGGACACCAAACTGCCCTCCCCGGAGATATCCTTCGTCTTCCTGGACTGGTCTTGCCGGGAAAGCCTGCACACCCTCGACTACCTTCGTAAACAGTCCGTGCCCCGCTCCCTCTATGAAATCATCTGGATCGAATACTACGACCGCAAGAGCGAAGACCTGCAAGGCAGGCTGGAGCACTGCCGGCATAAAGACATGCCCCCGGACATCGACCAGTGGATCGTCCTGAACATCGACAAGGACATCTATTACCACAAGCACCTGATGTACAACGTAGGCATCGCCCGGAGCAGGGGCAACATCGTCTGCATCGGGGACTCCGATGCCATCGTCACCCCGTCCTTCGTGGAGACGATCATCAAGGAGTTCAAGGCCAGCGACAACCTGGTCCTGCACTATGACGAAGTCCGCAACATCGACAAGAAATGCTATCCGTTCAACTACCCGAGCATTGACGAACTCCTGTCGGGCGTGTGCATCAACTGGGAGCGGGGCAAGACCACTGGCCTGTGGGACGAGGACGACCCCGTGCATACCCGCAACTACGGCGCCATGATGTGCGCCCGCCGCGAGGACATCATCGCCGTGGGCGGCGCCGACGAGCACATCGACTACCTGGGCCATGTCTGCGGGCCCTACGACTTGACCTGGCGGCTGGTGAACGCCGGCCTTACCGAGAAATGGCACCAGACCGAATTCCTCTACCACACCTGGCATCCCGGCTCCGACGGCGACGACAACTACATCGGGCCCCACGACGGCAAGAACGTGTCCACCACGGCCCTGGAGGCCAAAGCCTCAGGACGGACTAGGCCCCTACTGGAGAGCCCGGCCATCGAGGCCTTGCGCACGGGAGCCCGGAACGTGGACGACTTGGCGCCAGCCGACTACATCGACCCCGGGCGCATGCGCGACTGGTCCCTGGACGCCCTCCAGGATAGCCCCCATTTCGTACGCAGTTACCGGGCCTGCCTGCTGGAGGCGGCCAATGGATGCAACATCGTGGAATACCGCGATGCCTTCTTCGTGCTGCCCCAATCTCTGGGCCCCGTGGACATGAACGACGAGGGACAACGCACCCAGGATGGCGTTCTTATGGCCGCCACCCTGGACGAGGCCAGGCAACTGGCCCGCACCACGACCGTCCGCCCCGAGGGCCCCATGCACCCAGTGCTGACCGAGACCATATGCGACCACAACATCGTGCATTACCGGGGGCGGTTCTATTGCATGCCGCACGCCCTGGGGCCCGCCGATTTGGAGGACGAAGCCACCAGAAACCACCCGGCCGTTCTCACCACCCGGACCCTGGCCCAGGCGCGCAAGCTGGTCCGGGCGGCCACCAGGCCGCCCCTGCTGCACACCGCTCGGGCCATCTTCCGTCGCCTAACGGGAGCCTCGTGACTGCCCGGCTCCGGCAAGCCTACCGCGGCACGAGTCGCAGGCCCTGGCCGGTAATACTAATTGACACCCAGTGACCCTGGACGATAAAAAAAGTATACATTGCCTAATGCTTTGATCCAACATGCAATACGACCTCCCCGGACACGGACACGACGGCCCCGACGGGCCGGATACGACGTCATGCGCGGCTCAACCCGCCACCTGCGCCGCCCCCGCAACCACCAACACCTCACACGCTACCTGGAGGTAACATGGCCCTGAAAGTCCTCATCACCGGCGGCGCCGGCTACCTCGGCTCCATCATGACACCGGCCCTACTGGCCAAGGGCTACGAAGTCACGGTGGTGGACAACCTGCTCTTCGATCAGGCTCCCCTGCTGGACTGCTGCGCCTACCCCGGCTTCGATTTCATCAAGGGCGACATCTGCGACTACGCCCTCATGGACTCGCTGTTGCCCAAGTTCGACGCCATCATCCCCCTGGCCGCCATCGTCGGCGCGCCGGCCTGCAAGCTGAATCCCACGGTGACCAACCTGGTCAACTTCGAAGCCTTCATGCATTTCGTGAAGTCCGTCTCCAAGCAGCAGATGGTGCTCTTCCCGACCACCAACAGCGGCTACGGCATCGGCGAAAAGGACAGCTACTGCACCGAGGAGTCCCCGCTGCGGCCCATCTCGGCCTACGGCAAGACCAAAGTCCAGATCGAGGCCGCCCTGCTGGAGACCGGCACGGCTATCACCTACCGCCTGGCCACGGTGTTCGGCATGTCCCCGCGCATGCGCATGGACCTGCTGGTCAACGACTTCACCTACAGGGCCTTCAAGGACGGCTCCGTCATCCTCTTCGAGGACCATTTCCGGCGCAACTATATCCATATCCGCGACGTGACCAAGGCCTTCCTCTTCGGCATCGACAACTACGACGCCATGAAAGGCCAGCCCTTCAACGTGGGCCTGTCCACGGCCAACCTGACCAAGCGCCAGCTGGCCGAAAAGATCAAAGAACACGTGCCCAACTTCTACATCCATTCCGCAGCGATCGGCGAGGACCCGGACAAGCGCGACTACCTGGTAAGCAACGACAAGATCGAGTCCCTGGGCTGGCGACCGGACCACAGCCTGGACGACGGCATCAAGGAGTTGCTCAAGGGGTACAATATCCTCAAGCCCAACCGCTACACCAACGTCTAAAGCCGGGGCGACCCCGCCGCCCCACCAGGACGAGACATGATCATAAGCAGGACGCCTTTTCGCATCTCCTTCTTCGGAGGGGGCACCGACTACCCCGGATGGTATCTCCAGAACGGGGGCCAGGTCCTGTCCACGTCCATCGACAAGTACTGTTACATCTCCTTGCGCTATCTACCGCCGTTCTTCGAGCACAAGTACCGCATCGTCTACTCCAAAATCGAGAACGTCGTGGACATCGACGAAATCATGCACCCGGCCGTGCGCGAGACACTGCGCTACACCGACTTCACCAAGGGCCTGGAGATTCACCACGACGGCGACCTCCCGGCCCGGTCGGGCATGGGCTCCAGTTCCTCCTTCACCGTCGGCCTGCTCAAGGCCCTGTACGCCCTCAAGGGCAGGATCACGAGCAAGCACAAGATCATGATGGAGAGCATCCACATCGAACAGGACATGATCGGCGAGACCGTGGGCTCCCAGGACCAGGCCGCCGCCTCCTATGGCGGGCTGAACCACATCGTCTTCCACCGCAACGGCGGAATCGACGTGGAGCCCCTGACCGTGAGCATAGCTCGCGCCCAGGAACTCAACGACCACCTGATGCTCTTCTACACCGGCATCATGCGCACGGCCTCGGAAGTGGCCAAGAGCTACGTGGAAACCATCGAGGCCAAGGAGCGCCAGCTGCGGCGTATGCACGCCATGGTGGAGGAGGGCCTGGAGATCATCAATAGCAGGGACGAGATCACCGCCTTCGGCCAGTTGCTCCATGAGGCCTGGGTGGCCAAGCGCCAGCTCAGCGACAGAGTCTCCAACCCGGTCATCGAGAACCTCTACGAACGCTCCCGCAAGGCCGGGGCAGTCGGCGGCAAGCTGACCGGGGCCGGCGGCGGCGGATTCCTACTGCTGTTCGTGCCCCCCGGGGCCCAGCGGGCCGTGCGCGACGAACTCAAGGAACTGCTGCACGTGCCCTTCAAGTTCGACACCAACGGCAGCCAGATCATCTTCTACGACCCACACATCGACGACTACAGCGACATGCGGGCGGACAACGACCGCAACTGTCTGCGCTGCTTCCGGGAGTTGACCACCGTGGACCCAAACCACAAGGAAATCCTGGCATGACCCCACAGCCGGACCAACGCCTGGAGTTGCTGCGCGGGATGCTGCGCATCCGCAGGGTCCAGGAACGCATCGAAAGCCTATACCTACAGGACGAGATGAAGACGCCCGTGCACCTGTACATCGGGCAGGAGGCCATCGCCGTGGGCGTCTGCGCCCACCTCGGGGCTGAGGACTACATCCAGAGCAACCACCGCAGCCACGGCCACTACCTGGCCAAGGGCGGTGACCTCAAGGCCCTCATCGCCGAGCTGCATTGCCGCTCCACGGGCTGCTCCAAGGGCTTCGGCGGGTCCATGCACGTGGTCGACACCTCGGTGGGCCACCTGGGCAGTTCGTCCATTGTCGGCGGCGGCATCCCCATCGCCACGGGCCTGGGCCTGGCCGCAGCCATGCAGGGCCAGGACCGCGTCAGCGTGGCCTTTTTCGGCGACGGCGCGGCCGATGAGGGCGTGCTTTACGAGAGCGTCAACTTCGCCATGCTCAAGCGCCTTCCCGTGGTCTACGTCCTGGAGAACAACCAGTGGTCGGTATGCTCCCACGTCTCCACCCGCCACGCCTGCGACAACGTCTTCCACAAGGGTGCCCCACCGGAACTGCTGTACACGGCCATCGTCGACGGCAACGACGTGGAGGCCGTCTGGCAGACTGCGGCCAAGGCCGTGGAGCGCGCCCGGTCGGGCCAGGGCCCGTCCTTCATCGAATGCCGGACCTACCGCATCTTGGGCCATGCCGGCTGCAAGGCCCAGGACCCGCCCGGATACCGCAACCAGGACGACGTCTGCACCTGGCAGGAACAGTGCCCGGTCAAGGCCTACACCGAGCTACTGCTGTCCCTGGGCGACCTGGCCCCGGAGGACCTGGTGGCTATGGACCGGGCCATCGCCGAGGAGATCGATGAGGCCTTCGCCTTCGCCCTGGCCAGCCCCCTGCCCGGCCCCGACGACCTGCATAAACACGTCTTCCGGGAGTAACCCATGCCCTGGTCACGTATCATTCCCGACTCCCGCGAACCCGACGCCTTCGCCAAGGGCGAGGGCCGCGAACTGACATATGCCCAGGCCGTGCGCGAGGGCCTGTCCCAGGCCTTGGCCCTGGATTCCAGGGTCTTCGTCATGGGCCAGGGCGTGGACGACCCCTCGGGTATGTTCGGGACCACCAAGGGCCTGCACCTGGAGCACGGTTCTGGGCGGGTCTTCGACACCCCCCTATCCGAGACGGCCCTGACCGGCGTGGCCGTGGGCGCGGCCCTGGGCGGCATGCGCCCGGTCTACTTCCACAACCGGCCCGACTTCCTGCTCCTGGCCTTGGACCAGTTGGCCAACCATGCCGCCAAGTGGCACTACATGTTCGGCGGCGCGGCCTGCGTGCCCCTGGTCCTGTGGACATGCATCGGCCGGGGCTGGGGCTCGGCGGCCCAGCATTCTCAGGCCCTGCAGGGCGTGTTCATGCACTTTCCGGGACTCAAGCTGGTCATGCCCTCCACCTGCTACGATGCCAAGGGCCTCATGGCCGCGGCCATCAAGGACAACAACCCGGTGCTCATCCTGGAACACCGCTTCAACTTCAAGCAAATCGGCATCGTTCCCGAGGGGTTGTACACCGTGCCCCTGGGCAAGGGCATAGTGCGCCGCGCCGGCTCGGACGTGACCGTGGTCGCCCTGTCCCACTTGGTCACCGACGCCTACATGGCGGCCGAGGAGCTGGCCGCCGAGGAGGGAATCCAGGCCGAGGTCATCGACCCCAGGACCCTGCGCCCCCTGGACGAGGAGTTCATCCTCTCCTCGGTGGCCCGCACGGGCAGGCTGGTGGTGGCCGACACGGGCTGGAAAACCGGCGGCGTGACGGCCGAACTGGCGGCCATGGTGGCCGAGAAGGGGTTCGGGCATCTCAAGGCCCCGGTCCAGCGGGTGGCCTGCCCGGACCTGCCCACGCCCGCGGGGTACACCCTGGAGGCGGCCTTCTACATCGGCAAGCCCGAGATCAAAGCCGCCATCAGGAAGGCAGTGGGCCGCTAGGGCTCGCGCTCCCGAAGCGCCGATCTTCCCGCGCAAGGCGATCCCATGGACACCGACTGCACCTGCTTCGTCGTCGGTGGCCGCAAGGCCATCGGCGCGGCCATCCTCCGGGCCCTGCAGGCCCAGGGCTTCGGCCGCATCGTCGGCCGGGGCGACGACGAGCCCGACTACACCAACGCCCGGGTAGTAGACGCCTTCTTCCGCCGCCACAGGCCCCAGCTGGTCTTCGTGGCCGGAGGCAAGGCCGGCGGCATCGGCCTCAACCAGCGCCACCCCGCCGAACTCATGCGCGACAACCTGCTCATGGCCACCTCGGTGGTCCAGGCCGCCCACGACCACGGCGTGCGCAAACTCCTATTCCTGGGTAGTTCCTGCTGCTATCCCAAGCTCTGCCCCCAGCCCATGCGCGAGGAGCACCTGCTGACCGCCCCCCTGGAGCCCACCAACGAGGGCTACGCCCTGGCCAAGCTGGCCGGCATCACCCTGTGCCGGTCCTACCGCCGGCAGTACGGGGATCCTATCATCACCGCCATCCCCACCAACTACTTCGGCCCGGCGACGACTTCAGCCCCGAGAACTCCCACGTCATTGGCGCGCTCATGCACAAGCTCCACCAGGCCAACCAGACCGGGGAGAAGTCCGTGACCATCTGGGGCACCGGCGCACCCACGCGGGAATTCATCTTCGTGGACGACCTGGCCGAGGCCTGCCTGCTGCTCATGGAGCGCTACGACGAGGACGCGCCCATCAACATCGGCACGAGCGAGTCCCTGTCCATCGCCGAACTGGCCGAGCGCATCAAGGCTCTGACAGGGTTTTCAGGCACTTTGGATTATGATACCTTCAGACCCGATGGAATGATGCGCAAGGAACTCGATTCCACACGCCTGCTGGCCATGGGCTGGACGCCCTCGCATACGTTCGACCAGGCCCTCGAGACCACCTACGACTGGCACCTTTCCCAACAGAACCACAGCGCCGGGGCATAGACCCAGCGCTCCATGCCACACGAGAAGCACATGTCCAAGATGAAACTGCCCTTCGGGACCATCTCCATTCCCGAGGCCGCCAAGAAGATGATCGTGGACGCCCTGGAAACCACGCACGTGTCCTGCGGCAAGCTGGTGCGCGAGTTCGAGCGTCGCTTCGCCGAGCTACTCGGCGTGCCCCACGCCGTAGCCGTGTCCACGGGCACCGACGCCGACGCCCTGGCCATGGCCCTACTGCACGACTACGGGGCCCAGAAGGACGACGAGGTCATCATCCCGTCCCTATCCTTCGTGGCCACGGCCAACGCCGTGCTCCACGCCCGGCTGACCCCGGTGTTCGTGGACATCGAGCGCGAGACCCTGAACATCGACCCGGCGGGCATTGAGGCGGCCATCACCGATCGCACCCGGGCCATCATACCCGTGCACCTCATGGGCAAGCCGGCCAAGATGGACGAGATCATGGCCATCGCGGACAAGCACGACCTGATGGTCATTGAGGACGCCGCCGAAGCACACGGGATGCTCTACAAGGGCCGCCCGGCTGGCAGCATCGGCCACTTGGGAGCCTTCAGCCTCTACGTGGCGCACATCATCTCCACCATCGAGGGCGGGGTGATCACCTGCAAGAGCGAGGAGCACGCCGAGGTGCTCATCTCCCTACGCTCCCACGGCAGGGCCTGCTCCTGCCCCACCTGCGTGCTGTCCACCACGCAGAGCTACTGCCCCAAGCGCTTCAAGGACGGTAAGGACGTTCGCTTCACCTTCCCGCGCGTGGGTTACTCGGCCAAGATGAACGAGCTCGAGGCCGCCGTGGGCATCGCCAACATCGACATCTACCAACAAATTGTGAACAAACGCCACAAGAACCTGACCTTCGTCCTGGACCTCTTCGACGAGTTTTCGCCCTACCTGTCCACCATCCGCGAGGAGCCCCACGAGAAGATCGGACCCCACGCCATCCCGGTCGTCGTCAACGAGCAAGCCTCCTTCACCCGCGACGAGTTGTCGGCCTACCTGGAGGCCAACGGCATTGAGACCCGCACCCTGTTCCGGGCCATGCCCACCCAATGCCCGGGCTTCGCTTATCTGGGCCACAAGAAGGGCCAGTTCCCGGCCGCCGAATACGTGGGCGACAACGGCCTGCACATCGGCTGCCACCATGACCTGGACACCGGGCACATGGAATACTTCATTGACCAGGTACGCAAGTTCCTGACCTCGCACCAGGACTAGCAGGGCCGAAGGCATGCCGGACATGGACATCATCCTGGTCAAGCCGGGCAACCAGAAGCATATCTACGGAGAACTCTCGGCCTTCAACCTGACGGCCTACGAGCCGCCCCTGTGGGCCTGCCTCCTGGCCGGACACCTACGCCAGAAGGGCTATTCCGTGGCCGTGCTGGACGCCGAGGTGGAGGGCCTGAGCTGGGAGCAGACGGCCCAGCGGGTGGCGGACTCCAAGCCCCTACTGGCCGCGGTCATGGTTTCGGGCTCCAATCCCTCGGCCTCGACCATGAACATGACCGGCGCCGGGGCCATCGTGGGCCACATCAAGGACATCTCGCCCGGAACGCCCACCCTGCTCGGCGGCCTACATCCCAGCGCCCTGCCCCTGCGGACCATGGAGGATGAACGCTGCGACTTCGTCTGCCAGGGCGAGGGCTTCACCACCCTCCCCCGACTCATCGACGCCCTGCGCAGCGGCGCCGGTGACTTCGCCATCGAGGGCCTGTGGCGGCGCGAGGAGGGCCGGATCGTGCCCAGCCCAATGCCCACCCTGCTCGACGACCTGGACAGCCTGCCCATGCCCGCCTGGGACCTGGTGCCCATGGAGAAATACCGGGCCCACACCTGGCACTGCTTTGACGACGTGGAGCGCCGCTCGCCCTACGCCATCCTCTACACCAGCCTGGGCTGCCCCTTCAAATGCACCTTCTGCTGCATCAACGCCCTGTTCGGCAAGCACACCATCCGCTACCGCTCGGTGGAATCCGTCATGGCCGAACTCGAGGTCCTGGTGGAGCGCTACGGCGTGCGCAACATCAAGATCATCGACGAGATGTTCGCCATGAACGAGAAGCGGGTGGTGGCCCTGTGCGAGGACATTGCCGCGCGCAAGTGGGACCTCAACTTCTGGGCCTACGCCCGGGTGAACACGGTCACCAAGCCCATGCTGGAGGCCATGAAGAAGGCCGGCGTCAACTGGCTGGCTTACGGCTTCGAATCAGGCTCCAAACGGGTCATCGAGGACGTGTCCAAGGGCTACCGCATGGACCAGGTGCGCCAGGTGGTGGACATGAGCTATGAGTTGGGCTTCCACATCTGCGCCAACTTCATCTTCGGCCTGCCCGAGGACGACTACGACTCCATGAACGAAACCCTGGCCCACATGCTGGACATCAACGCCGAATGGGCCAACATTTACAGCGCCATGGCCTATCCCGGGTCCCAGCTCTACGACATGGCCGTGGCCGAGGGCTGGCCCCTGCCCGCGACCTGGCAGGGCTTCTCGCAATACGCCCGCGAAAGCCTGCCCTTGCCCACCCGGCACCTGACCGGGGGCCAAGTGCTGGCCTTCCGGGACTACGCCTTCAACGCCTACTACACCAACCCGCGCTACCTGAACATGATCCGGCGCACCTTCGGCGAGGCCACCCTGCGGCACATCCAGCAGATGACCGAGAAGCGCCTGCAACGGAACAACACCGAGATCTAGCAGGCCATGAACACCCTCCGGATCATCCGCAACCTCTTCGCCAGCCACGCCCTCATACGGACCATGGTGGCCCAGGAGGTGGCCAGCCGCTATTCCGGGACGCTGGGGGGATTCGCCTGGGCAATTCTCAACCCGGTGCTGAACCTGATGGTATTCTGGTTCATCTTCTCGGTCATCTTCAAGCCCGAACTGGAAGGCGCGCCCTTCATCATCTATTACGCTTGCGGCTTCATCCCCTGGTCCATGTTCGCCGAGGCGGTTATGCACAGCTGCACCGCCATCACCTCCAAACCCTTCCTGATCAAGAAGACCGTCTTCCCGTCCGAGATCCTGCCCATCGTCAGCATGGGCGCCAGCCAGGTCACCCACCTGACCATGCTCCTGCTGTTTTTGGGCATCATGGTCTTCCAGGGCGTGCCCTTTTCCTGGTGGAACCTCCAGTTCCTGTACTACCTGGGCGCCATGTCCCTGTTCATCCTCGGCCTGAGCTGGCTCATGTCGGCCATCAACGTCTTCTACCGCGACACCAGCCAGATACTGCAGCACATCCTGAACTTCTGGTTCTGGGGCACCCCCATTGTCTGGCACGTGTCCATGGTTCCCGAGCCGTACCGCCACCTGTTGCGCATCAATCCCATGGCCTACATCGTCCAGGGCTACCAGAACTCCTTCATCTACCACGTCCCGTTTTGGAGCGACGTGACCAGCGGGCTGATCTTCTGGGGCTACACCCTGGCCGCGCTGGCCGCCGGGGCCCACCTGTTCCGGAAGCTCAAGCCCGAGTTCGAGGAGGCCCTATGACCGGTGACGCCGCCATGCCGGGTGCTCCAGACGCCGACATCGTGGTCTCTGCCCGGGGCGTGGGCAAGCGCTACAAGATATATTCCCATCCCATCCACCGGCTCAAGGAGGCATTGCATCCCCTGGGCCGCTCGTACCACACGGATTTCTGGGCCCTGCGCGACGTCAGCTTCGACATCCCCAGGGGGCAGATCCTGGGCATCCTGGGCCGCAACGGCTCGGGCAAATCCACGCTGCTGCAGATACTCTCTTCGGTGCTCGTGCCCACCGAGGGCGAGGTAGCCGTCCAGGGGCATATCTCGGCCCTGCTGGAGTTAGGCATCGGCTTCAACCCGGAGTTCTCGGGCCGCGAGAACGTCATGCTCAACGGCACCATCCAAGGCCTGTCCCGCGAGGAAATCCTGCAACGCATGCCCCAGGTGGAGCAGTTCGCCGACATTGGGGAGTTCTTCGACCGGCCGGTGAAGACCTACTCCTCGGGCATGCAGGTCCGGCTGGCCTTTGCCGCGGCCATCCACACCACGCCGGACATCCTCATCGTGGACGAGGCCATCGCCGTAGGCGACGTGAAGTTCCAGCGCAAGTGTTTCCAGTTCTTCGAGTCCTTCATCAAGGATAACAAGACGATCATCGTGGTCACCCACGACCTGAACCTCATCCTGCGCATCTGCACCCAGGCCATGGTCCTGGATCAGGGGCGCATGGTCTTCATGGGCGCGCCCAAGGCGGCGATGAACGTTTACCAGGACTTGATCTTCGGTACGGGCACATCCGAAGCCACCTCCGGCTCCTGCCCCAGGATGGGCTCCAACAACCTGCCCGACAGCGGGAACCTGCCCCCGACCACGCGATCGGTCTTCGACATGGCCTCCACCGCTGACGCCTGCCGCCACAACCCGGCCTACAACCCTGGCGAGTCCCGATTGGGCACCGGGGCCGCCAGAATCATCGACGTAGCCATACTGGCCGACGGCGAGCCTGGGTCCATGCTCATCTGTTCCGAGGCCCACGTGGACATCTGCATCAAGGCCGTGGCCGAAGAGGAACTGGACAACGTGTCCATGGGCTACGCCCTGACCACTGTGGAGGGCGTCTACGTGCACGGCACGAACAACCTCCTGCGCCACGACCCCCTCATCTCCTGCGCCAAGGGAACTATCTTTGCCGTGCGCTTCTCCGTGCGGCTCGGGCTATGCGGCGGGCACTACTTCCTGAACGTGGGCTGCACGTCCACCAGCGGCGGCGAGGAGATCTACCTCGACGTGCGGCGTTCACTCTATGCCGTGCACATCCGGGAAACCCCGCAGTTCAGCGGATTCCTGGCCCTGCCCACCAGCTACGAGTTCTACGGAGGCACCTCCCCCGCCGCCCCTGGACCAGAATAGGACGCGGAAGGGGCATGACAGAGACACGGCCATGGAGCACGCGCGGCAATACGTCCTCCGGATCCCCTCCCGCCACGGCGCCGACGGCGGCTGCCTGGTCAACGGCTGCCTGCTGAGCACCTATCGCCTCTTCGCGGACTGCTCCTGGGATGGCCGCGAGGCCTGTGTGCGAGCCCTGGCCGATGGTCTACTGGCGACGCCTGGCCCGGTGACCTTCGCCGGAGGCCCGGACCTCGGACTGGACATGCTCCGGCTCCGACCCAACCTCAGGGACAGGCTCGCCTGCTGGATCCTGGACCATGCCGATCCGTCCCGACCGCCCTCGCCCGGCGTGCCCGTGTGCGCCCCTGACCAATCGCCCCCGGCCGCGTGGACCGTCTTCCTGCTCGACTCCAGGGCCGCGAACCGGCACCGCATGCGCCGACTCGCCGGGGGCGCGCCTCGCGTCCTGGGGCCGGAGGCCCTGTGGGACTGGGGCCGGGAGCTAATCCCCGACTGGGCCTGGATCCCGGAGCGGGAGTCCGTCTACCCCCTGGACCTACCCGACTTCTCGCCCAGGCCAGGCCTCGACGTCCTGCTCCTGGACTGCCCGGCCAAGAACCTCGGTCTGCTGCCCAACGGCTTGGCTCACGTGCACAACGCCCTGCAACGGGCCGAGGTGAACGCCCAGACCATCGACCTGGACATCCTGCTCTACCACGCCTTCCACGCCCACCGGCTGCTGGACGCACCGCAGGAGATGAAGACCCCGGCCGGCCGGCCCCTGCCCGACGACCCCTGGCAGCCCGAGCATTGCCTGCTCTGGAAGCAGCCCGACGTCATCGACCATTTCCGGGCCGACATGGACCGCGCGGTCGAGGCCGTGGTCGAGGCCGCGCCCAGGATTCTCGGGCTGTCCATCCACGAGAGCAACACCCTGTTCAGCGCCACCCTGGCGGAACGCGTCAAGGCGGCCAGGCCCGAGACCATCATCCTGGTGGGCGGGTACAGCTGTCTCTACCCGGACATCGGCATGGACGCCTTCCCCCTGGCCGACGTCATGGTCATCGGCGAGGCCGACGAACTCCTCGGGTCGCTGGTGCAGGACCTCCTGGCGGGCCGCGACGTGACGGGCACCCCCGGGGTCATGACCCGCCGCGGCGGCCCGGCCGCGTTCACGCCCGGCCCAAAGCCCGAGGACCTAGATACCCTGGACTTCCCCCGATACCAGTGGCTGGACACCTCGGCCTACAGGAACCACAACGGCTATCAGTTGACCCCCATCGTGGGTAGCCGGGGCTGCCGGTGGTCCAAATGCGCCTTCTGCACCGAGTGCTTCCCCTGGCGCACCCGCAGCTCCGCCAACATCGCTGAAGAAGTCCAATGGCTCTATGCGCATGGACATGACCTCTTCGTCTTCAACGACAGCGACTTCAACGGCGACCAGCAGGTGATCCTGGACTTCTGTCGGGAAATTGAGGCCCGGAACATAGTGGCCACCTTCACGGGCCAACTCAGAGTGGACAGACACAACGACCTGCATTTCTTCCAGGTCCTGCGCCGGGCGGGGTTCCAGGCGGTGCGCTTCGGCATTGACGCATTCTCCCCGAACACCCTTCGCACGGCCCGCAAGGGATACCTGGTGGAGCACGCCAAGGCCGTCCTCGAACACTGCCACGAGGCCGGCATCTTCGCCGAGGTCAACCTCATCGTGGGCTACCCCGGCGAAACCGAACAGGACATCGAAGCGACTATCGCCAACCTTCTGGAGATGAAGGACCGCATTGGACGCATCGCGGTCATCAATCCGCTCATGCTCAAGGCCGGCAGCCACTTCCTGGACAACTCCGAGCAGTACGGCATCAGTTTCCATAGAGACAAGGCCGAGTTGGTGGCAGACCACCCCTTCGGTATCCCGTCCGCCCTGTGGTACTGCGAGTCGCCGCTCATCGACGACGACGTGCGCTCCGAGCGGGTCTTCGCCGTGGCCCGGGCCATGCGCGAGGCGGGCATCCCCATCGGCGGAGTGGCCTCGGCCCGCATCGACGAAATGCAGCGCGGCGAGGACGGGCTACGCGGCGGTCAGCGGGCCCTGGCCACACAGCGCAAGGCCCCGGCGGACGGCACGCAGGCGGATGGCCGGCGGCTCGTGGCGGGGGCACCCTTCCGCCACGGCGGCCGGTTCTACGCCATAGCCCCTGAGGCCGCCCGAAACCTGCTCCACCTTCACGGCGAGGAAGAAACCATGGAACGCCGTCCATCCTGGTTGGAGCGTCTGCGCCGCCTATTACGACCCGCCGTGTCCTTCCCAGACGCGTCCGGCCTCGACGCCCTTGTCCAGGAACAGGAAACGTCCGTTCTGGAGCATTTAGACCCGGCCGATCAGCAATTGTTGTACGAAGGCTTCCACGGCTACAATATCGTCACCTTAGGCCGCTGGCGCTTCGGCATCCGCCAGGGCGAGCCCTTTGACGGGCCGCGCGCCCAGACCCCCGGAGGCTATCCCCCCGGCGCGTGCTTCGTCGGGACCAGCCTGCACCAAGTCACTCAAGCCATCCTCACCCACTTGGCGATGCCCTCGGAGGCCCCGGCATGATCTTCATCTACCCCTCTCCAGGCAACAACCTGGAGATATTCCAGCCCTTCCTGCCGACCATGGTCCCCGTTGGCGTGGGCTATTTCTCGACCCATCCCCGGCGGCCAGAGGCGGTGATCCTCTCATATTTTATGAATAATATCAGAATATTGGAGTAAATAGGGGATTGGGTTCCAGCAAGACGGAATGCGCACGTTGACCCTCGCGGAGCAGTGGTTTTTCGATCATTCGTATTTCGCAAAAAATACCTTACGACGTTTCTCTATCAGCGGAGATCGGAAAATAAAGTTGACCGATTAAACCGAATTTTTTCGATACATGAAGCATGGAAAAAATATACAAATGGGCTCGATCGTCTCATGGAATACGCCTGTGAAAACTCAATAGCATTGCATGCTGTGGTGTTTACGCTCTTTTTGGACGTGGAATCCATGGCTTGGATGACGGTAAAGGTCGCTGCGTATTTCACGGAACATGGCATGAAATGCCTTGACCTCTCTCCGCTGCTGGACGATATTCCGTCGGAAAAGCTTATCGTCAGTAAGGCTGACGTGCACCCGAGCGAGTATCTCAACCGCTACGCGGCAGAGCTGATCGCCGACCGCTTGATCGAACAGTGGGGCCGTCAATCCGGGATATGAAGCGCCTTGCCATCATCCAGCCCAACTACATCCCCTGGAAGGGATATTTCGACATCATCAACGCTGTTGACGAGTTCATCCTCTACGACACGGTCCAGTATACCAGAGGCAGTTGGCGGAACCGGAACCGGATAAAGACTGAGAACGGCCTGCTCTGGCTGACCATCCCGGTGCGCTTCAGCCTGAAGCAGCCGCAGGACATCGCCGATGTGGTCGTATCGGACCCGCACTGGGCCAGGCGGCACTGGAAATCCATCACCCAGACTTACGGCAGGTTCCCCCATTTCCCGGAGATCGGGGACGCACTGAGGGGGGCCTATGCCCGGGCCGAGGGCGAGACGCTGTTGAGCCGCATTGACCAGGTGTTCCTGGAGGCGGTCATGGGGATCCTGGGCATTTCCACTCCCCTGGTGTGGTCCTCCGAGTACGGCCCACTGGAGGGCGACGCCACGGACAAGGTGGTCCAACTCTGCGCCCGGGCCGGAGCCGGGGCCTATGTCACCGGGCCGGCGGCCCGTGACTACCTGGAAGTGGCCCGGCTCGCGGCTGCGGGGTGTGCGGTGCGGTGGGTGGACTACTCGGGCTATCCTGCCTACGAACAGGGGCCAGGACCCTTCGAGCACGGGGTGAGCATTGTGGACATGCTGGCCCGACTGGGCGTAGAGGCATGCAGGAGATGCATGTTGAGCTTCCCCGAGAGCGGGAGGCTGGACCACCTGCTGCCCAGGGAGTGACCCGTGAGCCTGTGCATCGTCTCAACCCTCTACAAGTCGGCCGGCCATCTGGAGGAGTTCCACGCCCGGGTGAGCGCCGCGGCGCAGGCGCTGACGCCCGAGTATTCCATCATCCTCGTGGATGACGGCTCGCCGGACGCCTCCCTAGAGATCGCCAGGCGGCTATGCGCCCGGGACCCCCGGCTGACGGTGGTGGAATTGTCCCGCAACCACGGCCAGCACCGGGCCATCATGGCCGGCCTGGCCCTGGCCGACGCGGACCTGGTCTTTCTCCTGGATTCGGACCTGGAGGAGTCCCCGGAATGGCTGTCCCTGTTCCACGCCCGGATGGAGCAGGAGGGGGCCGACGTGGTCTACGGGGTCCAGGAGCAACGCAAGGGCGGAGCCTTCGAGCGGCTGAGCGGCGAGGCGTCCTATCGCCTGTTCAACCTGCTCAGCGGGACGGTGATCCCCCGGAACATCACCACCGCCCGGCTCATGCGGCGCGAGTATGTCGATGCCCTGCGCCGGTTCGGCGAGAGGGAGCTCTTCCTGGCCGGCCTCTGGGTCCTGGCCGGCTTCCGGCAGATTCCCTACCCGGTGGAGAAGGGGGCGCGGGGCGAGTCCTCGTACACGTTGGGCAAGAAGATCAGCCTGCTCGTGAACGGGGTGACCTCGTTCAGCGCCGCACCGCTCTATTTCCTGTTCTACCTTGGCCTAGGCATCCTCGGGCTTTCCGGGTTGTACCTGGCGTACCGCATCGCCCTCAAGGCAATCCAGGGGACCGTCCTCCCGGGATTCACCACCCTGGCCGTCTCTGTCTGGCTGCTGGGCGGGCTGGTATTGTTCGGGCTGGGCGTGGTCGGGATCTACCTGAACAAAGTCTACACCGAGGTGAAGCAGCGGCCCCTGGCCATCATCCGCGCGGTGCATGGCCGGGGTGCGGGCAGTCGGGAAGGTGGGAATGCCGGTCTTTAGCCATCCCCTACCCCGGCCGCTGGACCAGCCGGCACGGGACTTCCTGGCCCGCGCCCTGGAGACCAGCTTCGGCGGCTGCATCGTGTCCTTCACCCCCGAGACCGTGCACCTCAGCGTGGACCGGGAAGTAAACCCCGACACGTTCTCAGGCGTGATGCGGCGGCTGCTGTACATCACCAAGGGCATGAACATCGACGTGCTGCACGAGAACCACCCGGAGCGGGCCTGGAGTGGGGACCCCCAGCCAGTGCTGGAGGGCCGGGGCGACGCGCTCCGCATGGCCCCGGGCATGTTCCTGCTCCAGGGGGACTTCCTCCGGGTGCACCGCGCCCTGGACGCCGTCCTGTTGAAGATTGCCCGCGGCCTGGGCGCGGTGGAGCAGGACGGCCCGGCCCTGTGGCCGGTGGACCTCTTCGACGCCATCAACTATTTCCAAGAATTCCCCCAGCAGGTGGTGCTCTGCGCCGGGGTCCGGCCGGACTTCGTCTCCCGGGATCGGTTTGCCGCCGGCCGCAAACGGGGCGCGTCCGGCGTGCCCCTGGACGACACCCTGGCCGAGGCCTCCTACGGCCTGCAACCCGCGGTCTGCGACTGCTGCTACTATACCCTGCGCGGTCGCCGGGACATGCCGGACTCGGTGTACACCATCGCCAACAAGGTCTACCGCAACGAGGTCTCCGCCACCGGCGGCCTGGACCGCCTCACCGCGTTCACGGTCCGCGACATCATGGCCGTGGGCTCGGAGCTTTTCGTGCTGGACATGCGGCAGCGACTCATGGACACGGCCGTGGCCCTGGTACAGGACCTGGACCTGGACTGCTGCATCGAGACCGCCAGCGACCCGTTCTTCACCAACGAATCGGCCATGAAGAACGTGTTCCAGTTCGCCTCGCGGCTCAAGTACGAGATCCTCGTGCCCCTGCCCCACAGCGGGACCAGGATGGCGGTGGGGTCCATCAACCTGCACCTGGACTTCTTCGGCCGCGCCTTCGCCATTCTGCTCCCGGACGGGTCCCCGGCCCATTCCTGCTGCCTGGGCCTGGGCTTCGAGCGGTTGGCCTATGCCCTCTTCTGCCAGTATGGCCCGGACCTCGCGGCCTGGCCCGCCAGCCTGCGGGAGCGGCTCGGGCTTGGCTGAGGCCGCCATGACCCTGCTGGAGGAGCGCGTCGCGGACGTTCTGGGCAGGCGCTTCTGCCTGCTGGTCGGATCGGGCACCACCGCCCTGTACGTGGCCTTCCTGGGCCTGGACCTGGGACCGGGCCGCCGGGTCCTCTACCCGGACATGGTCTGTGAGACAGCGGTCAACGCCGCGGTCTTCGCCGGGATCGAGCCCTGCTTCTGCGACGTGGACTCCGCCACCCTGGGCCTGGACCCGGCGGACGCCGCCGGCCGCGCCGCAGGCATGGGCGCCGTGGTCCCGGTGCACCTGTTCGGCCAGCTGGTGGACATCCCGCTCCTGGAGCGGCTCCTGGGAAGCAGCGGCATTCCGGTGGTGGAGGATGCCGCCCAGGCCTATGGAGGCAGCCTCGGGAGCCTGGAGGCCGGCCGCCTGGGCCGGCTCGCGGTGGTGAGTTTCGGTCCCAATAAGCTCCTGGACTGTGGTGGGGGTGGGGCGCTGTTGACCGATGAACCCGGCCTGCACCAGGCCTGCGCCGGCCACGCCCGGCAGTTGTCCGCCGACCCTGCTGCGCAGCAGGCGGCCCGGGCCGCCTTCATGCGGGAGATGTTCGCCCAGGGCAAGTCCGGCCTTGCCGGGGCGGCCGCGGCTGAGGGCCGGTGCCGGGCCCTGCGAGAGCACCGCAGCGGCTACGTGTACGCCCTGCCGTCCCAGGCCGCGGAGCGGATCGCGCAGCGGCTGGGGGAGTTTCCCGCGGTGGCCGCACGGCGCAAGGCGTTCGTCGCCTCCCTGCGCCAGGCCCTGGCCGGGGTCCCCGGGCTGGCGGTGATTCCCGCCCACGAGGGCGCGGCAGCCTGGAGGTTTTCCCTGTTGGTGGAGGGCCGCAACCGGGACCGGTTGTTTGACAATCTGCTGAAACGAGGTATTGGGGTGAGCAGGCTTTTCGAGCCCATGCACCGGAAGTTCAACGGGGAGGACGGGCAGTTCCCCAATGCCAGCGGCCTCTCTGAGCGTATCGTCAACATCAGCCTCGACATGCCGGGGGCCGCGCCGGGCCGCCTGGCCGAACAGGTGGCCGCAGTTGTCCATGAAACCGTCGGACGATCTTGAGGGCAGGGTCCTGCTCATCTTCGGCCGGGTGTTCCGCCGCACCTTCAACGGCGGACCCATCCGGGCCAAGGAAATTGAGGAGTGGGACTCCCTCTCCCACATCCATTTGGTCATGGCCCTGGAACTGGAATTCGGCCTGGACATAGATCCGGACTCCGTCGGCCGGCTCTATTCCGATTCGGAGGCGGTGCTGGACTACCTCCGCACCGCCCTTTCCGGGGGCCGGCCATGAGGGACGCCCTCATCTACGGGGGAGGGCGGCTCGGCCGGCAGGTCTACGCCCTGGTTCGCCGCTACCTGGCGGACCGGGTGCGGGTCCTCGGCTTCATCGACGACGTGCAGCCCCCGGGCGCCGCGGTCATCGACGGGCTGGCCACAGTCGGCGGCCTGGAGGCGGCGGGCTCCGGCCACCTGGACCCGAGCCGCGCGGCGCTGTTCCTGGCCATCGGGTATGCGGACATGGCCGCCCGGGGCCGGGCCTTCCTGCGGGCCAAGGGCCTGAGCTACGAATTCCTCACCCTGGTGCACCCCCAGGCCGTGGTGGAGCCGGACGCTATCCTGGGCGAGGGGTGCGTGGTCCTGGCCGGGACGGTCCTGGACCAGCGGGTGGAGGCCGGCGCAGCCTGCTATTTCGACATCGGGGTGCGGGTGGGCGAGTACTCCACCCTGGACTTCAACAATTACCTGGCCGCGGGCTGCGTGGCCGGGGGCAGCGTGCGCATGGGCCGCGACAACTTCTTCGGCCTGAACGCCACACTGGTGAACGACATCAGCGTGGGCGACGGGAACTTCGTCAACGCCGCCTCCCTGCTCCACCGGGACCTCGGCTCGGGCCAGCAGTACATCGAGGTCCGCCAGGCCCGGAGCATGTCCCGCCGGCCCGCCGGCGGCGGGAGCGGGTCGTGAGCGCGGGCGTCCTGGCCTTCCACCTCAACCGGCTGCGCTACCTCTGGAAGGGCAGGCGCGCCCTGCCCAGATACCTGCGCACCTATTGCCGCTACCGTTTCCGGCCGGACCTGATTACCTTGCGGAGCCTCTCCATCCTCCTGGGCTACGCCTGCTCC
This sequence comes from Thermodesulfobacteriota bacterium, assembly GCA_040753075.1. GTDB lineage: Bacteria > Desulfobacterota > Desulfovibrionia > Desulfovibrionales > Desulfovibrionaceae > UBA6814. Next base: position 5,004 of record JBFMHA010000052.1, on the reverse strand, counting down.
TGCCGTTGCGCCTTCTGCTCCGTGGAGCAGCTCAAGGGGACCAGCTCCGCGGCGCTGGGCGTGGAGGAGATCACGGACCTGGTGGACCAGGGCCTGGCCCTGGGGGTGGTCAACGTCACCCTGTCCGGGGGGGAGCCCCTCCTGTACATGGACAAGCTGGCTCCGGTCATCCGGCACGTGCGCTCCCGGGGGGCGCTGGCCACGGTGGCCACCACCGGCCTGGGCCTGGCCGAACACCTGCCGGAGCTGGCCGCGGCCGGCCTGCGCAACGTATTCATCTCCCTGGGCGGCATCGGCCAGGTACACGACGCAAGCCGTCACGTGGACGGGCTGTTCGAGCAGGCCATGGCCGGCCTGCGCCAGGCCCGGGCCATGGGCCTCTTCGTCGGCGTGCGGGGCATCGCCACCGAGGAGAACATCGCCGACGGCTCACTGGAGCGCCTGATCACCTACCTGGGCGAGCAGGACCTGCTGCTGACCTGCACCCCCATCTACTCCGGTCGGGTCGAGACCGAGGAGGGCAGGGTCCGGGTGCTCTCGCCCCAGGGGCAGGCCAGGCTGCGCGAGATGCAGGCGCGCTACCCCAATTTCATGCTGGACGTGTACGCCAACCTGAACTACCCGGCCTGCCCGGCCATGCACGAGTGGATCACCATCCTCTCCGACGGCGAGGCCGTGCCCTGCGCCGGGATCATGGTGTCGGTGGGCAACGTCCGCGAGCACTCCCTGCGCGACCTGCTGGCCAAGGCCCGCAGCATCCCCGACTTCGGATCGGTCACGCCCCTATGCAAGTCCGGCGAGGACGAGGCGTTCTGCCGGCGCTGGATCGAACCCATCCACGACAGCGCCCTGCCGGTGCGGGTGGAGGACCATCCCTACGGCCGCACCCTGGGCCGGAAGTAGCCCGAGCAGGAGGACCATCCCGGCATGCCCGACCCGCGCCACATCGCCGACCTGCGCCAGTTCGTGCAGGAGCACCCCTTTCCCACCGACATCCTGGTGGAGACCACCACGGCCTGCAACCTGGACTGCATCATGTGTCCGCACGGCCGGCTCAGCCGGCCCCAGGGCCGCATGTCCCGGGAGCTGTGGCGCAAGATCGTGGACGAGGTGGCGGCCAAGTCGCCCACGACCCGGCTGTGGCCGGCGCTCATGGGCGAGCCCCTGTTGCTGGGCGCGGAGATCTTCGAGATGATCCGCTACGCCAAGGAGCAGGGGGTGCGCGGAGTGCACCTGAACACCAACCTCATGGCCTACCCGCCGGAGTTGGTGGAGCCCCTGCTGTCCAGCGGCCTGGACGAGTTGCTCATCGGGGTGGACGCGGCCACGCCCGAGACCTACGCCCGCATCCGCCGCAACGGCGACTACCGCCGGCTGGTGGAGGGCATCCGGCACATTGCCGCGGCCCGCGCCGAACGGGGCCAGGCCGCCCCCCGCCTCACCCTCCAGTTCATCGTCATGGAGGAGAACTGGCAGGAGGAGGAGGCGTTCGTGGCCTTCTGGCTGGCCCAGGGCCTGGACCTGCAACTCAAGATCAAGCCCCGCACCGGCTGGGCCGACGCGGTGGCGCCCTGGCGGGGCATCCTGGCCGGGACCGCGCGGGACCTGCCCTGCACCTGGCTTCTGCGCCAGATGACCATCCACTGGAACGGCCGGGTGCCCCAGTGCGACGGGGACTGGGACGGGCGGACCTGGGCGGGCGACGTGAGCGTGTCCAGCCTGGAGGACATCTGGCTCGGGCCGCTCAAGGCGATCCGGGACCGCCATCTGCGGCTGGACTTCGCGTTCCAGCCCTGCCAGTCCTGCCAGGACTGGCAGGCCGGGAGGTCGCGATGGGTGCAGTGCGGGAAGTGAGCCGGGATATCTGGCCCGCCACCTGCCCCAACTGCGGGAGCGAGGACATCGCCCAGTTGCGCGAGGCCGACGACCGGCAGTCCCTGGTCGTGACCTCCGATGGGCAGGCCATTCCGGATATCCGGGCGCGCCGGGTCGTTTGCCGCTCCTGTGCCTGCCTGGGCGTCCACATTCTCCCCGAAGATCGATTGCACAGGTTCTTCTCCGAAACCTACGATCTGTCCGATACGGTGCAGGACCATCCCATCGTGTTGAATGGCAGGGTCGTGGGCAAGCATTTCCGGGTCGAGGAGGCATTGTGGGCCGCGGTGGAGGAGGGGCTCCCCGCCACTGGCCGCATGCTTGAGATCGCCTGCGGCAGGGGGGACCTTATCCGCGGTTTCCAAACCCGGCATCCGGGTTGGGACTGCGTGGCCGTGGACCCCTCCGCGGAGTCAGCGCAGGCCCTTGCCGGACAGCCGCTCGGCATACGGCACGTCCGCGAATTCTTCAGAGAAGCCCTGTTCCCCGGCCTATCGTTCGACCTGATCGTGGCGCACGGCCTGCTCAACAGGACGCCGGTCCTGCCCGCCCTGCGGGCCATGCGCGCGGTCTCCACGCCGAGCGCCATTCTGAGCCTAGACCTCCTGATACTCGAAGGATCGGTCTGCACGCCGCATGTCTGGGACCACAGCCAGATGTATACACAACCGAGCTTTGAACAGTATGTGCGCCATTGCGGATTCGACGTGTGTAGGGCCACGGACTGCGTCACAAGCGTCCATTTTCTGTGTCGCAGGGACCACCGCGAGGCGGGCACCCCATTGCCCGGGGAGGAGGAATCTCGAAAGGCCGAAGGGTTGTTCCGCGCTCACGAGCGCTTCTGGACAGACGTGGCTCAAAGGATGGACAGGGTGGTCGAACAGGTGGCGGGGCAACCCCTGGCCCTGTTCGGGGCGGGCATGTACAGCGCGGTCCTTCTGTCCCTGCGACGGCCCCCGGGCCTTTCCCTGGTGCTCGACGAGTACAAGGCTGGGAGCGCTTTCCACGGCCTCCCTGTGGTGACGCCAGCCCAAGCCGCTCCTGATAGGCCCCTGGTGCTGGTTTGCGCCAGGTCCGCCTACGCGGGGGTCATCCAAGACAAGCTGGCAGCCCTCGGCCTAGACCACGTGGTGCTCACCCCACCATGACCGGCCATCCTCCCCTGTGCATCGTGGCCGGGATGCCGCGGGCGGCCACCACCTTTCTGTACCATGTACTCGCGGAGCACCCCTTGGTCTTCGCCCCCTTCCGCAAGGAGACCAATTTCTTCCTCACCAACCACGTGCGGGGCATGGATTGGTACCTGGGGCTGTACGCGGACCGCGCGCCCGGCCAGGTGTGCCTGGACGTGAGCCCGGCCTATTACGAAGACCCGGCCAGCGCCGAACGCATCCAGGCCTATCCCGGTCCCCGCAAGGCCATCCTGGCGGTACGCGACCCGGCGGAGCAGGCCGTGTCCTGGTACGCCCAGCAGTTGACCCACTATTCCGGATTCATGGGGTTTCAGGAATTCCTCACCCGGTGGACGGTGCGCCGCGGCGACGGAGAGGTGACCCTGGAGCTTGCCTCCGGCCATTTTCAGGGCGCCATGGCCGCGTTCCGCGCCTCCCTGGGGCCGGACCTGCTGCTCTACGACTACGCCTTCTTCCGCCGGGAGCCCCTGCAGGTGCTCCAGGCCGTGGAGGCCTTCCTCGGGCTGGACCGGCATTTCACCCCGGCGACCTTCACCAACCGGGTGGTCAACGCCTCGTCCCGCCTCAACTTCCGGCCGCTGACCTATCTGCTCTCCCGGGAAGCGGTGATCTCGGCCATCGAGGCCCTGGTTCCCCGGCGGTTGGTGCTCGCCCTGCGCCGGGGGTTCGACCGCCTGAGCGCGCCGCGCCCGCGCCAGCCGGTTGCCGGCCCCCGCGACCAGGCCCGGCTCGACCTGGCGCGCGCCCGGCTCGGAGCTGACGAGGCCGCGTACCGCGCCCTGTTCGCGGACGGGCCGGTCCTGCTGGGGGACGGCGCACGGGTGGAGTTGCAACCTGGGCCGGAGAAGGGACATGGCGTTGCCGAGAAGGGGTAAGTCCGGCCTGCGCCTAGCGGCCAAGGCCGTGGTGAGTGCCGGCCTGCTGGCCCTGCTGCTGCGGGGCGTCCCCCTGGGGAGCATGGCCGAGCAGTTCGGCCGGCTGGACCCCCTGCTGCTCGTGGCCGCGGCAGCGCTGCTGGTGGGCAGGACCTTCCTGTCCGCCTGGCGGTGGCAACTGCTTCTGCGCGGGCGCGGAGTGGCCCGGGGCATCTGCCCCCTGACCCGGTTGTATTTCGTCGGCATGTTCCTGAACAATTTCCTGCCCACCTCCCTGGGGGGGGACATGGCCCGGGTCTCGGGGCTGGCGCTGTCCGGGGCGCCGCTGGCCGTTGCCGCAAGTTCGGTGGTGGTGGAGCGGGCCCTGGGCTTCGCCGCGCTCTTCGGCTTCATCGCCGTCTCCCTGGGCAGCGGGGTGGCCGAGGGACTGGAGCGCTTGCCGGGCAAGCTGTTGGCGGGCCTGCTGGTTGGGGCGCTTCTGCTCGGCGTATTCGCCTGGTGCGCTGTCCGGTTCCGGAAATCCCGGGCGGCCGGCGGTGAAAACCTCGTGGGCTGGCTGCTGCGGGTCGTAGGGGAGATCGGAGGGTACGTCGACGACCTGCCGCGCTTCTGGGGAGCCGCGCTCCTCTCCGTGTTCTTCCAGTTCCTCGGGGTGGCGGGGGTGTGGCTGGCCTGCCGGCCCCTGGCCCCGGATGCGGGCCTCCTGGATTTTCTCCTGCTGGTCCCCGTGTCCTTCCTGGCCGGGATGCTGCCGGTGTCCCTGAACGGCCTGGGGGTAAGGGAGGGCGTCTTCGTGGCCGTGGGCGGGCTGCTGGGCTTCACCCGGGACGCCGCCACGACCTGCGCCCTGGTGTGGCTGGGGCTGTATTATCTCCAGAGCGCCATCGGCGCGGTCGCGCTGATCCCGGGTAGTAACGCCGAGAAGGGGCAAGGGTAACTGCCTGTTGAAAAACTCATTGGATTGCGTAGGGTTTTTCCAACGCGGTTGACTTGGAGGCGGGGATGGCGCTGGGCAGGCAGGATGAGAAGCAGGAGTCGCTGTACCTGTCCTACTATGAGAT
>JBFMHA010000051.1:0-25760 GCA_040753075.1 Thermodesulfobacteriota bacterium | reverse complement strand
TTGAAAATCCCGCGATGGCTGCGTTGCTGCGAAAAAGCCAAACCCTCACGTATGTCGAATACGCTTCGGCCTTGACGTTTTCTCGCGCCTTGCCCTCGCGGTTTTTGAACGGCCTGCGGGAACGGACGTCTTCAACAGGCTCTTAGGACGCCGCGGTCTGGACGGAGTCGGCCAGGCGCTCCAGGAGGCGGTGCAGGGCGAGCAGGCGGGCGGGCTCCTCGGCGTCGAAGGTGAATCCGGTGCGGTAGGGCAGGTCCGTGGCCGCGCTCTCCATGGAGCGCACCGCCTTGGCGGTGAGGGTGATGGGCTCGCCCCCGGCCGGGTCGTGCACCCGCACCATGACGGGCGCCCCGCGCTCGAAGGGCCGGTTGGACTCGCACATGAGCCCGCCCAGGCTGATGTCCGCGGCCCGGCACTGGTAGGGCAGGCCGCCGTCGTCCGGCGCCTCGAACTCCACCCGGGTGTCCACGGCCATGCGCCGGTGCATGCGCCGGTCCGAGGTGTCCGAGGAGACCTGGTTGCGGCCGCCGGTCTTGGCCCGGTACAGGGCCCAGTCCGCCAGGCGGACCAACTCCTCCTCGCCGGTGGCGTCGTCCGGGCAGCAGGCCACGCCGATGCTCACGGTGAGGGAGCCGATGGGCTTGTCGTCGTAGGTGATGAGGTGGTTCTCCACGTTGCGGCGGAAGCGCTCGGCCACCATGAGGGCGTTCTGCTTGGAGGTGCGGGGCAGGATGATCACGAACTCCTCGCCGCCGTAGCGGCAGACCTGGTCGTTGATCCGGCCGGAGTCCACGAAGATCCGGGCCAGCTGCTGCAGGGCCGCGTCGCCGGCCTGGTGTCCGTAGCGGTCGTTGAAGGCCTTGAAGTGGTCGCCGTCGATCATGAACACGCAGAAGGGCATGGCCGAGCGCCGGGTGCGGGCCACCTCCTTGCGCATCTCCATGTTGAAGAAGCGGCGGTTGAAGACCCCGGTGAGCTCGTCGCGGAAGGCCGAGTCCTCGCGCTGCACCAGGAGGCGGGACTCGATGACCACCGGGCTTTCGAGCACCCGTCCCTGGCCGATGAAATAGTCGCAGACCGCGGTGCGCAGCCCCACGCCCCGGTCCAGTGACGCGGCCATGGACTCGCGGTGGGCCAGGATGGCGTCCCAGTTGGCCTTGGCCCGGGCCCCGTCCATCTCCAGCCGGGTGAGGTGGAACAGGGCGTCGGCATAGACCTGGCTCCCGTAGCGCCGCTCCATGTCGGCCACGGCTTCGGGGCCGCCGGGCGCGGCAAAGGCCTTCTCTTCCAGCAGGGCGTGCAGGGTGGCCGGGTATTCCGACCCCTTTTCCTGATGGAGGTGGGCGGCTTTCATGCCGGGCGGACCGCCTGGAACAGGGATGCGCACATTTGCAGGAGAGTAGGGGAAACTGCCGAGCGGCGTCAAGCCGGCGGCGGAGGCCGCTTCCCTCGCCTCCGGGGCTCTGCTATGCAGGGGCCAACGCCACCCAAGGAGGCCGTCATGCTGCTGCCGCACAACGAGGCCAAGTTCAAGAAGTGTCCGCTGCTCACCACCAAGGAAGACAAGCTGCGCCTGTGCCTGGGCAACGACTGCATGATGTGGCGCTATGCCCACCCGGAAAAGGAGGGGGAGCGGGACAAGGGCTATTGCGGCCTGTCCGGCAAGCCGCCCGGGGCCATGTAGGTCAGGCTTCGCCGTCCGGGCTGTCCAGGCCCCGGCAGACGCAGAACAGGGACCGGGCCGGCAGCCGCGCCGGGTCCAGGGGGGCTGGGGCCGGATCCAGTCCGGCCAGGTCCGCGTCCCCGGCCAGGTCCGCGCTCAGGCCGCAGCCCAGGCCGTAGGGCGGCAGGAGCTCCGCCAGGTCCGGCCGATCCGCGGCCAGCAGGCCGTGCCGCAGATCCGCGCATCCGGCGCAGGCCGGGGCTCCCGGGGCCGGGCGCAGGAGCACCCAGGGTCGGGCCGCGCGCTCGGCCGGGTCCGCGGCCCGGCGCAGGAGGTCCACATGGGCGGCCTTGGCCGCCTCGAAGCAGTCCAGGGCCGCGGCGATGCGCTCCTCGGGCAGTTCCTCCTCCTCCAGCAGGCGAAAGATGACCTGGCCCGAGAGCCGGCGCAGCACCGGATGGAGGTCGAGGAGGCGGGCGGCGGGCGGCATGGGCCGCATGTACACGGGGGGTGCGGGCCTGGCAAGCGCTTGACTCCTGCCCGGGGAAGCTTATGATGGAGTCGTGTCCGGAAGCCGGCCCCTGCGGCTGCCGGGAGGTGTCGGACCGTCGCGTTGTGAGGAAACACGGGAACCTGGAAGGCAACCTGTGCAGGCGCGTCGGGAGGCAACCCCCAGAGTGTTCGCCCAGCCCGCCCCGGGGAAACCCGGGGCGGCTTGTTTTTTCCCGAAGGGCTTGATTCCCTGGCCGGAAGAGGGAATAAGCAAAGGGACCCGACAGAAACATGGCGGACGCATGGGATTTTTCAGGAGACTCTTCCGGGGCCGCAAGGGGCTGGGCAAGGGCTTTGCCGAAGACCCGGCCCTCGGCCAGGTGCTCGACGCGGCGCTCGAGGGCTGCGAGTACGTGCTGGGCGCGGGGGACGGCGCGGCCCTGACCCTGGCCGCCGCGGCCCGCCGCTATCCGGGCAAGGAGTTCCTGGCCTGCGAGCCCGGGCCGGAGAAGTGCCACGACGTGGCCAACCGGGCGGCGGGGATCAAGAACCTCTACCTGCACAACCGGACCCCGGCCGAGTTCCTGGACCTCCTGGCCCGGGAGAAGCCCTACCTCTTCGGCCGGGACACCCTCTTCTTCCTCTCCGCCCTTGGCGGAGGCGGCGAGCGCCGGCTCTTCGACGAGATATCCTTCGTGGCCCAGCACTTCCAGGCCTGCTTCCTGCTCCTGTCCGGGCTCAAGGTGCCGGACCGGGACGAGTTCGCCTACGCCACCCACCGCGGCCGGGAATGCTCCCTCAAGAACGTGGCTCCCTGCCTGGCCGGGGCGGTGAGCGTGCTGCATCTGCCGGCCTATCCGGTGAAGCCCTCGCGCCGCCGCGAATTCAAGGGCTGGGGCCTGTTCTGCCTGGGCCGCAACGCCGAGTTCGTGTTCCCCGAGTCCCTGGCCGGCCTGGTGGGCAAGGCCCCCGAAGCCGGAGCATAGCTCCGGCCTATCCGTGGCCGGCATTCCAATCCGATCAAACGATTTTTCCCCGTCCCGGCCGCATGGTAGGCAGCCGGGATGCACGCCCTGCGCAGGATATGGGACTCTCCCTGGCCGGCCCTGGGCTTCCGGGTGCTCCTGGCCGGGGTCTTCACGGCCTCCGGCATCCTGAAGCTGGCCGATCCCGGCGCCCTGGCCGCGACGGTCAAGGCCCTGGGCCTGGCCCCGGGCTGGGCGGCCCTGCCCCTGTCCGCGCTCCTGGCCGGGCTGGAGGTGCTGGCCGGGCTGGGGCTGCTCCTGGGACTGCGCTGGTCCCTGCCGGCGATCACCGGAATGCTCCTCTTCTTCATCGCCATCCTGGCCTACGCCCTGCACATGGGCCTGGACATCGACTGCGGCTGCTTCGGGCCGGACGAGCCCGAGGCCCGGGCCTTCCACGGCCTGTGGCCCGCCCTGTGGCGGGACCTGGGCCTGCTGGCCGGCGCGGCCTGGCTCCACGCCTGGAACCGGGCGCACGGAGTCCGGGGCCGGGGCGTCGGAGCGGTCCTGTCCGTTTTTCACGACAAACCGAGAGGGAAGGAAGAATGCGCACGATGACCGGAAAGATGTTCGCCCTGCTGGCGCTGGTTCTGCTGCTGGCCCTGGCCTTTGCCGCGGCCAACGCCAGCAACAAGTTCGGGGACGAGGTGGAGAAGGAGAAGGGCGCGGTGAAGCTGGCCCGCGAGGCCATGGCCGGCGGCTACGGCCTGGTCACCGCCGAGGAGCTCAAGAAATGGATCGACGAGAAGAAGGACATGCGCATCGTGGACACCATGCCCTTCGCGGACAGCTATCGGAAGGAGCACGTGCCCGGGGCCGTGCAGTTCCTCTTCCCCATCCCGGAGATGAAGGAGTGGGACGCCCGGGAGACCGACGGCAAGTCCCAGGCCGACTACGAGGCCCTGCTGGGCCAGGACAAGGACCGGACCCTGGTCGTCTACTGCGGGTTCGTGAAGTGCGCCCGCTCCCACAACGGGGCCGCCTGGGCCAGGAAGCTCGGGTACAGGAACGTCTACCGCTTCGCCGGCGGCATCTTCGCCTGGAAGGGCATGGACTATCCGGTGGACGCGGTGAAATAGGCGGGCGGGCTCCCGCACGCGGCGCGAAGCCCCCGGAGCGCAGGCTCCCGGGGCTTCGTTCGTTTGTCGGCCTAGCCGTGCTTTTCCGTGTTGCGAACGGCCTTGTCCGGGTCGAAGGAGCTCTCCCCGCGCCGGCGCAGGCGCTCTCCCGCGGTGCGCTTCTGCTCGATGGAGCGGTTGCGGGCCTGGGCTTCGCGCTGGGCCAGGGCCGCGGCCAGGACCTGGGCCGGGGCCAGGACGTAGAGCACCCAGGTTTCGTCGTAGAAGAGGCCCAGCAGGGCCAGCAGCCAGACCGCCAGGAAGGCCGCGCCGAGCCAGTGCAGGCCCAGGTAGAACTGGCCGCCGCCGCCCAGGAGCAGGGAGAGCAGGGCCGCCAGGTTGGGGTCCTTCTCCCGGAGCAGGCCCTTGACCTCCTCGTCGGCCATGGTGGCCAGCCGTTCGCGCAGGATGCCCTGGCCGTCGTGGATGACGCCTCCGGCGGCGCGGCGGCGCTCCCTGGCCTCGACGCTCTCGAAGCGCACCTGGTCCTCTTCCTTTTCCCAGGGCGCTGCGCCCTTGACGATGACCCGGGGCCTGGCCTCTTCGGCCTTGGCCGCACGCTCGATACGGATGGGGGGCAGGTCGGACTGGTTGAAGGGAGCTGGGTCCGGAGTCTGGGCGGCGGCCTTGGGCCTGGCCGGGGCGGCCGGGGGCGGGGCGGGCTCCTCCGGGGGTGATCCTTCCGGGGCGGCCTCGGCCGGGGGCGCGGCGGCGCGGGGAGGCTCGGCCCAAGTCTCGGCGTGCCGGGCCGCGCCCGGAGTGCGCCGGGCCAGGAGCTCCTTCATGGCCCGTACGAACTCCTTGCTGCCGATGCGGCCCGCGGCGAAATCGTCCTCAAGTTCGCGGATGGCGTCGGCGACGCTCTTCTCCTCCATGGCCCGTCTCCCTCCCCGCCGGCACGGCATTCCCGCTCCAGGTTATGCCCCAGTTCCCGGCCGGCCGCAAGCCGGCCGCCTTGCCAAGCCTCTGCCGACCAGCTATGGGAAACGTGGGGTTCCGCGTCCGCAGGAGCGAATACCGCGCAGGGAGCCGGACATGCCGATCATCGAGTGGGACGAGTCCATGGCCGCGGGGGTCGCCGAGATCGACGCCCAGCACCAGGAGTTGGCGCGCATCATCAACCAGGTCTTCGACGCCTACCAGGCGGGCGGCGATCGCCCGGCCCTGGAGAAGGCGGTGCGCCGCTTCTGCGACTACACCCAGGCCCACTTCGCCCTGGAGGAGGGGCTAATGGAGCGCCACGGCTACCCGGACTGCGACCGACACGTCGCCGAGCACATGGACTGCCGCGAGAAGGCCATCGACTTCTTCACCGAGTACATCGAGGGCGGCGACACCCTCACCGGGGAGGTCCTGGACTACCTGGCGGCCTGGTTCCGCTCCCACACCACCGGCACTGACAGGCCCCTGGGAAGGTTCCTCAACTCCCGGGGCGTGCATTGACCCGGGAGCCGTCCCGACATGAACGTCCTGTTCGAGGCCGCCACCCACCTCTTCGACCCGCTGCATTCCTTCTGGGAGCACCGCCGCACCCAGCAGGCGGTGGCCGGGCTGCTGGTGGCCGTATTCCTGCTCTCCCTGGCGGGCATCGAGCTCAACCGCCACGGGCTGCTCCCCGCCCCGCTGGCCGCGCTCACCCCGTACAACCACTTCCATTCCGTGAGCCTGGCCTTCTCCCTGGTGCTGACCCTGGAGGTCGTCGGCCTCATCTTCACCCTGCCCTGCTCCGTCGCCAAGTCCGTGGGCAAGCAGTTCGAGATCCTGGCCCTCATCATGCTGCGCAACGCCTTCAAGGAGCTGGTGGAGCTCAGCGAGCCGGTGGCCCTGGGCGGGCACGTGGACGTGGTGCTGCGCATCGGCGTGGAGGCCGCCGGAGCCCTGGCGGTGTTCGTGATCCTGGGAGTCTACTACCGGCTGCAGCGGCACAAGGAGGAGATAAGGAGCCCGGTGGCCCTGTACCGTTACGTGGCCACCAAGAAGCTCATCGCCTTGGCCATGCTCGGGCTGTTCGCCGGCCTGGGCGCGTTCAACGCCTGGCAGAAGCTGCACCACGCGCCCATGGTGGACTTCTTCCCGGCCCTGTACACCCTGCTCATCTTCGCCGACATTCTCCTGGTGCTGGTCTCCCAGGTGTTCCTGCCCTCGTTCCGGGCGGTGTTCCGCAACTCCGGGTTCGCGGTGTCCACCCTGCTCATCCGCCTGGCCCTCACCGCGCCGCCCATGCTCGGCGCGGCGGTGGGGGTGGGCGCGGCCGGCTTCGCGGTCTGCCTGACCCTGGCCTACAACGCCTTCTACCACGACTACCGCGGCTGAGCCGGGACCCTGCCGCGCCGGGCCGCGATGCGCGCCGCCGCGGGCGCCCCGGGAGTCATGGCGCACGACAACCCGCCAGGTCCCGGCGGAAGTCGCCGGGTCGATGCGCGTCCGGTCTGGGAGCCCGGGGTGGCCCAACCTGCCTTGCTGTGCTAGCCTTCACCCAAAAAGGAGGCAGCATGGGCGCATGGGAAGGGGTGTGGGCCGCGGTCATGGGACTCGGCGCCGGGGCTCTGCTGGGGCTGGCCGCCTGGCGCGCGGCGCGGGCGGTGCTGGTCCGGGCGGCGCGCCGGACCGAGACCGGCCGCGACGACATGGTGCTGGCTCGCCTGGCCGGGCCGGGCCGGGCCGCGGTGGTGCTCCTGGCCATGGGCCTGGCCGCCGAGGCGGTGCGGCCGCTTCTGGGCGCGGCCCTGGGGGCCGGAGTGGGGCAGCTGCTTGGAGTGGCCTGGACCCTGGCCCTGGCCTGGCTGGCCGCCCGCGGGGTGCTGCTGGCCGAGGACCTGGTCCTGGCCCGCTTCGACCTGGGGGCCCGGGACAACCTGCGGGCCCGCAAGCTGCATACCCAGGTGCGGGTGGCCAACCGCATCCTGGGCGTGGCCCTGGCCCTGGTCGTCCTGGCCCTGGTGTGCATGCGTTTCGAGACGTTCCGCCAGCTGGGCGCGGGCATCCTGGCCTCGGCCGGGGTGGCGGGCCTGGTGGTGGGCCTGGCCGCCCAGAAGACCATCGCCAACGCCCTGGCCGGGATACAACTGGCCTTCACCCAGCCCATCCGCCTGGACGACGTGGTGGTGATCGAGGGCGAGTGGGGCCGCATCGAGGAGATCACCTTCACCTACGTGGTGGTGCGCATCTGGGACCAGAGGCGGCTCATCGTGCCCGTGGCCCGGTTCCTGGATGCGCCGTTCCAGAACTGGACCCGGGTGAGCGCCGAGGTGTGGGGCGCGGTCTTTCTCTACGCGGACCCGACCGTGCCCGTGCCGCGGGTGCGGGAGGAGCTGGCCCGATACGTGTCCGGGCACCCCAAGTGGGACGGAAAGGTCTGCGGCCTGCAGGTCACCGGGGCCTCGGAGCGGGCCCTGGAGCTGCGCGCCCTGGTCAGCGCCGCGGACTCCCCGGACCTGTGGGACCTGCGCTGCGACGTGCGCGAGCACCTGGCCGCCTTTCTGCGCGACGAGCTGCCGGGCAGCCTGCCCCGCACCCGGGCCCAACTGTCCGGCGAGCTTGCGAATCCGGCCGGCGAGGGGTACTCTCGGGGATAGTCTGGACCATGGCGGGACAACAGGCGGCCGCAGCGCGGCCGCGGAGAGGTGCGGCATGAGACGGTTGCGCTGCGCGGTGCTCGTGGCGGCGGCCCTGGCGCTCTGTTCCTGCGCGGCCCGGCCCTGGGGCGCCCTGGCCGAGCCCGGGGGCTTCCGCGGCCTGGCCTGGGGGGCCAGGGCCAGCGACCGCCCGGAGCTGCGCCAGGTGGGCGAGGACGGCGACGAAACCTGCTACGTGCGCCAGGGCGAGAAGTACCGCATCGGCGAGATCGAGGTCCAGAACATCTACTACTGCTTCTTCCAGGACGCCTTCTACCATGCCCGGGTGGAGTTCCCGCCCGAGCAGTTCCCCGGGGTCAAGTATCTGCTGTATCTCAAGTACGGCCTGCCCCACGGCGCGGACAACGAACCGGGCGAGTCCCCGGACGAGTTCATGACCCGCTACTACTGGGAGTTCTCCGACACCCGGCTGGCGCTTTCGGACAGCGGAACCCTCAACTACTTCTCCAAGTCCGGTACGGCCCGCTGGATGCGGGCCCTGGACGTGTTCGACGACATCTAACCAGGTGGCGGCCATGGGCATCGGCAAGAAACTGGGAGACATGATGCGCCGGGCGGCGGCCGGGCGCGAGACCGAGATCGCCGAGGAGGTGGCGCGCCTGCGCGGGCTGCGCTCCCGGGAGGATATTGCCGCCTACGCCAGGGAGAAGGGCGCCGCGGCCAAGGAGTTGCTCCAGGAGCGGGGGCCCGAGCTCAAGGACGCCCTGCGCAAGGGCTGGGACGAACTCCTGAAGCAGGCCCGGGGCGGGTCGGACCCGGACAAGCGTTGACTTTCCGCGTGGGCTGACTAGTCAAGAGACAGAGGCAAACCCCATTTGCCGTGCGCCTGCGCGCGCCCGGCGGCAATCCGGGGGACATCCCGCCCCTTCCCGGCCCTCCCCGGCGCGCCGTCGGCCCGCACGCCCGGCCCAGGAGGTCCGCATGAGCGACAAGACCCTCTCCTTCCTCACCGAGGACATGACCCATGAGGCCCTGGCGGAGGCCGCGGACAATTTCTTCGGCCGGCGCAAAGCCCTGGACGACGAGAAGGACCTGCTCGAGGCCAAGCTGGCGGAACTGCTCCGGCTGCGCCAGACCGTGCTGGACCGGGCCGCCACCCTGCACTCTCTGCTCCTGCCGGACAATGCCCCGGACTTCTACGCGGCCCTGGGCGTGGATCCCGGCCCGCTCCTGGCGGAATCGGCCTCGGCCAGGCCCCTGGAAGGCAAGGCCCGGGAGTGGGTCATGCCCAAGTCCTGGGCCTGGACCCAGGAGGGCGAGTACGAGAAGCTGGTCATCACCGCCTACGCCGCGGTCCAGGACCGGCTGGACGAGTTCCTGCACGGCAGGGTGTTCGTGGACTCCAAGACCGGCAAGAAGGGCATCAGCGTCTGCCACGAGGCGCTCGCCGGCTGGTGCGCCAGGCTCAACGCCAGGATCGAGGGCCTCAACCGGTCCATGCCCGCCTCGGCCACCCTGGGCTTCGCCAAGGGGCTCTCCCCCCATCTGATGGAGCAGGAGCGCCTGGTGGACGCGCCCGTGGAGGGCCTGGCCCAGGGCTTGGACCGCGACCTGGCCGTGGCGGCCGTGGACTGCGGCCGGGTGGAGGCCCTGGCCCTGCCCGAGCTGCCCAAGGCCGAGGCGGTGCGCGAGGCCCTGGTCGACTGGTGCAGCCGGCACTACGCCGGGAACCGCGACCAGCTGCGTCCGATCCTGGATTCGTGGTAGACGGAAGCCCTGTCGTCCATAGACATATCTATACTTGTTTCTCTTGCATCGGTGCGGTCTGTGGTATAGGCTCCCCCCTGAGGATATGGGAGTCGTATGGACATGGCCATGATTATTTCCGGCGGGCAGACCGGAGTGGACCGCGCCGCCCTGGACGCGGCCCTGGCCCTGGGGCTGCCCCTGGGCGGCTGGTGCCCCCGCGGCCGCAGGGCCGAGGACGGGACCATCCCGCCCGTGTATTCCCTGCGCGAAACCGCCAGCAGCGGCTACGCCAGCCGCACCCTGCGCAACGTGCGGGAGGCCGACGCCACCCTCATCCTCTGCCGGGGACGGCTGTCCGGGGGCACCGGGCTCACCGCGGCCCTGGCCCGCAAGCTGGGCAAGCCCGCCCTGGTGGTGGACCTCGCCGGCAAGCCCAGCGTCCGCCAGGTCCGGTCCTGGGCCCGGCGACACCGGGTGGAGGTGCTCAACGTGGCCGGCCCCCGGGAGAGCAAGTGCCCGGGCATCCAGCGCCAGGCCACCCGTTTCCTGCTCCAGGTCCTGGGCGACCGCTGAGGCGCTCCCCCTGGCCGGGGGTGTTTGACGCCGGGTCGCAAGCGGCTATACTGCAACCATGTCCCGGGCCGCTCCGGGGTCCCCGGGCCAGCTTGCGAGGTCGCCGCCATGTCCGACGAACTGGAACGCTTTGCCGAAGGCCTGGTCCTGGAAACCCTGACCGAGGCGGCCCAGACCTTCTTCGGCGCGCGCCGGGAGCTGGAGTGCGAGATCGAGTGCTACCGGGAGGCGGCCAAACGCCTGGCCGGGGTGGAGCGGGTCATGCTGCGCAAGGCCGGGGCGGTGCACTACCTGCTGCTCGAGGGCGAGGCCGCGCGGGAGTTCTACCAGGCCCTGGGCGCGCCGCCCGGCCACCTGCCGGACATGGCCGAGCCGGACAAGAGCGGGCTCAGGAAGTCCTGGGCGATCACCGGCTCGGGCCGTTTCGGCAAGCTCCTGTTCCGGGCCTACGAGGCCCTGCACCAGGCTGCGGACGAATACACCAACGGCCGCTACTACAACGACCCCCGGGGCACGGGCCGCAAGCTGGTCACCGTGCACTTCACCCAGCTGCGCAGTTGGTGCAAGCGTCTCAACCAGCGCATCGAGGCGGTCAACGCCGAAAACCTGCCCTCGGCCACCCTGTGCTTCGTGCAGGGATTGGACCCGGATTCCCTGGACAGGGCACGGATCACCGGGGGCTCCACCTTCGGCCCGTCCTGCAGCCTGGACCGGGATCTGGCCTTCCCGCCCATCGAGTGCGTGGCCATGACCTACGTGGCCGCGCCCGAGCTTCCCGCTCCGGACGCGGCCCGCAAGAGCGTCCTGGCGTTCGCGGCCCGGCTCTACAAGGCGAACCGGGAGCGGATCGACCAGCTGCTCGCCGCCTGGTGAGCGCCCCTTCTCAGGACTTCTTCCCGGCCGGCGGCTCCTGGGGCTGCGCGGCGTAGAGCACGGTCCGGCGGGCCGCGAAGTCGTGCCCCGCAGCGATGGCCGCGATGCGTTCGGCGATGCGCGCCCCGGCCGCGGCCGAGGGGTGCAGGGGGTCGGCGTAGTCCCCGGGGGCGCGCACCAGGGAATGCATGTCCAGGGCCGGCAGCCCGTACGCGCGGGCCGAGTCCAGGATGGCGTCGTTGAACACCGCCATGCCCGCGGACAGGGCGCGGCGCATGTGCTCGTGGGGCGGGTTGGGGGAGAACAGGGTGGAGACGGCCAGGGGCAGGCGCAGGTTCAGGAGGTTGCGGACCATGGCCTCGTACTTGTCCCGGAACCCCTCCCGGATGGTGTAGAGTTGCTCGAACACGGCGATGGCGTTGATGTTCTTCTTGAAGAAGATGCTCTCGTGCTTCATGGCGTCGACCATGCCCACGCTCACGAAGAGGTGGGAGGCCTCGGAGGGCAGCTTGTTGGCCTGGGCGTAGACGTCCAGGATGGCGTTGCCGTCCAGGGCCCGGGACACGGCCTTGACCCCCTCGGGCAGGCGGGCGCGCAGGAGCTCCAGGATGGAGGCCCCCTGGGGCGCATGCTTCACGTTGTTGAAGGATGAGTCGCCGAGGAGCACGATGGTGGGCATGGAAAACCTGCGGGGTTGGGGTTTCCTAGACCATACTCCCAACCGGAGGGGGCATCAAGACGCCCGGCCGGGGACGGGTCCCATGCCGCTCTCCATGAGCAGGTGGAAGAAGGTCTGCACGTAGCGGCCGGAAACCACGTCCGGCAGCTTGAAGGCGGGCATCCGCCGGGGCAGGAAGGCCGAGGTGTAGGCGAAGAATATCTGCTGCGAGAGCCGGGCCAGGGCCGGGCCCAGGAGTTCGTCCCAGAGTTCGGCCTTGGTGTCCTCGGGCAGGCCGTCGCTGCGGCACTGCAGGGGCCGCCGGGCGAAGAGCAGGCAGCGGCCGCGCTCCAGCAGGGGGCAGGCGCTGTCCGCGTCGGTCAGGCAGAAGTCCGCCTCGTCCGCGGGCTGGGCCGCGGTGGTGCGCCGTTCCCGGAGCGCGGCATCCACCGCCGCGGCGATGATGGAGAGCCGCTTTTCGCTCTCCAGGGTGGTGTTGAGCGCGTGGGTGAGCACCACCGCCTCGGCCAGGGAGAGGCCCACCGGGATCCGGCAGCAGCGGTCGTGGTCCCGGCCGCAGCGATCCCGTTCCAGGGCCTCCAGGCCGAAGAGGTCCTCGGTGCGCTCCACCAGGGCCTGGTATTCGGCGAAGTAGGGCGAGAGGTCCACCAGGCGCCTGAACTCCAGGGAGGGTTCGCGCACCGTGAGCCGGCCCGCGGCCTTGCCGTACCTGCGGATGGTCCGCCACTGGGCGAAGTTGGCCGGCTTGGAGCGCAGGCGCTTGAGCTTGCGGCCGGCCAGCTTGTGGCCCAGGCCGCGGCGCAGCAGGTAGGCGTTGAGCACCGTGCCGGTGCGGCCGATGCCGTGCCGGCAGTGGATGAGCACTTTCTTGCCCAGGTAGATGGCCTCGTCCAGCCAGGCCAGGCCGCGCTCCAGTTCGGCCAGTTCCGGGGCCTCCTCGTCGTGCACCGGGAGGTAGTACACCTCGAAGCCGTGCTTGGCCTCGATGGAGTGCAGGTCGCAGAACTCGGCGCAGAGGTTCATGATGGCGGTGACGCCCTGCTCCCGCAGGCTGTCCAGCTGGTCGAAGGACATGGGCGCGCCGCCCACGGCCAGGCCGTCCGTGACCCAGGTCAGGGGGTAGGCCGGGGCCTGGGCGCTCATTCCGGGAACTCCGCGGGCGCCCCGCGCTTGTCCAGGAACTCCTGCACCAAAGCGTCCACCTGGGTTTCGTCGGTGAGCCCCATGTCCATGAGCCGGGTGATGGCCAGCAGGTAGCCCAGCTCGGCCAGGCGCTTCTGGGTGTCGGCCTCGCCGCGCCGGGCGTGGCGGGCGTCGAGCATGTCCCCCCGGATATCCACGGAAAAGCCGAAGTGGCCGAGCACCCGGGCCAGGAAGAGCAGCCGCAGCCGCCGCCCCTCGGCGTGGCCGCCCCCGCCCTTGAACCGGAAGGCCACGTAGTTCTTGTGCTCGTCCGGGCCGCAGTAGGAGTCCACCACCGAGAAGTGGTAGCCGAAGCGGAGCATGAGGTGGAGGTAGTTGGCCGAGACCACGGCGTAGCTGGCCAGGAGCTTGGACGCGGGGTCGAAGATCCCGCCGCTCACCCGGTCGAACTCTTCCCAGTCCATGTGAATCAGGTTGTCGGACCAGGCCACGTCCGGGTCGGCCAGGCCGTACCAGAAGGCCCACAGGGGCTGGCTCTTGAAGTCGTTGGGGGTGATCTCCGCGGCGTCGCTGGCCGTGGGGAACAGGCCGTCCTCCAGGTCCAGCACGTACATGGCCAGGGGCAGGTGGGACTTGAGCTTCTTGGCCTTGCCCAGGCCCGAGCCGGCCTTGCCCACCAGGGAGAACATCTCGGCCACGGCCTTCTCGTGGCAGAAGCGCACGATGTCGTGCATGGACTTGACGTGCTGGGGGGCGAACTCCGGGGATTGGGGGTCGGTGAGGGTCAGCCGGGAGATGTGGGGGAGCGTCCGGCGCAGCTGCTCCAGGGCCGGCCCGGGGGGCGGCTTGCGCTGGCCGGCCGCGGCCAGGACCGCCTCGGCCCGGCCCGCGTAGATGCGGCCGTTGGTGGCGTCCACCGTGACCTCCCTGCCCGGGGGCAGGTCGGCGAAGGCTTCGGGTCCGGCCACCACCACCGGCAGGCCCATCTCCCGGGCCACCGAGGCGAAGTGGCTGGCCCGGCTGCCCGCGGCCGAGACCACCGCGGCCACCCGGCCCACCAGCCGCACCAGGTCCGGGTCCAGGGTGGCGGTGACCAGCACCGCGCCCAGGGGCGCGTCCTCGGGCTCCACCCGGCCCCGGGCGTGGAAGGCGGGGCCGCAGGCCGCGCCCCAGGAGCCCCGCACCAGCCCCTCCGCCAGGAGGTCCGCGCTCTCCAGGACGCAGGCCGGGCCCTGGGTCGGGGCCTCGTCATGGACCCTGGCGTCGGGGATGGGCCGGGACTGGAGGATGGCCACCCGGTTGCGGGCGTCCAGGGCCCATTCCACGTCCTGGGGCTTGCCGAAGAGTCGCTCCAGGACCAGGCCGGCCCGGGCCAGGCCGGCCGCCGCCGCCCGGTCCAGCACCGCGGCCCGGGGGTCGGGCGCGGCCAGCAGGCCGGGCTCGGGGTCGCGGTTGTAGCGGAACACCTGGGGGGTGCGCCGGCCCGAGACCAGCTCGTCGCCCAGGCCGGACACCGCGAACACGGCCGAACACTCCCGGCACTCCTCGCCCGGCGGATTGAAGGTGTAGACCACCCCCGCGGCCCGGGCCGGGACCATGGGCATGACGAGCGCGGCCATGGGCGTGGCCGCGTCGGACAGCCCGGCCAGGATGCGGTAGGTCACGGCCCTCGGGCCGTACTTGCCGGCCAGCACCCGGCGGTAGGCGGCCACCGCGTCGGCCGGGGCCACGTTCAGCGCCGAGTCGTACTGTCCGGCAAAGGAGGAGGCGCCGTCCTCGCCCACGGCCGAGGATCGCACCGCCAGGGGGGCGCCGTCAGGGGAGAGCCTGGCCGCGGCCTCGGACACGGCCCGGGCGATCTCCTCGGGCATCTCGGCGGCGAGGACCAGGGCCTGCATCTCCTCGCACAGCCGGGCCAGCTCCGCGGGCTGGCTGAGCACCACCCGGCGCAGGAGCCTGGCCAGGCGCGGGGGCAGTTCGTTGGCCTCCAGGAAATAGGAGAAGGCGCTGGCCGTGACCACCGCGCCCGGGGGCACGGGCAGCCCGCTCTTGGTCGCCACCGTGGCCAGGTTGGCGGCCTTGCCCCCGGCCTGGTCCGGACGGCCCGCGGCCTCGGCCAGGGGCAGCAGGAAGGGCGGCGCGAGGTCGGGCTGGGGCTGGTCCAAGCCCATGCGGACGTAGAAGTCCAGTTTTTTCAGGTACTCTGGCAGGTCCATGTGGCGGGCCGGGGCGAGCCGGGCGAGCTCCTCCACCATGTGGCCCACGGCCACGCCCAGGCGGCGCGCGAGCCAGGTGATGCGGGCCGGGTCGGCCCGCTCCTCGCCGAAGGCGATCTCCTCCAGGTCGGCGATGAGGGAGAGGCAGATGTCGTCGTACTTGAGCAGGCTCTGGAAGGCGTTGTAGCGCTCCCGCAGGAGCGCGCCCGGGGCGAAGAGGCGGTAGGTCCAGTGCCGGAAGAGCTGCCGCGAGAACATGCCGGGCTAGGTCCCCAGGACCTCGGCCACCTTGTTCTCCAGCTCGTCCTTGTCAATGGGCTTGACGCAGTACTCGCTGGCGCCCAGGCGGAGGGATTCGCGGGCGGTCTCCAGGGTGGGGTAGCCGGTGAGCATGATGACCTTGACGCCGGGGGCGGTCTTCTTGATCTCCTCCAGCACCTCGACCCCGGTCATCTTCTTGAGCTTGATGTCCAGGATGGCCAGGTCGGGGGGGTTCTTGGCCGCATGGCGCAGGGCCTCCTCCTCCTCGGTGAAGGCGCTCACCTCGTGGCCCTTGCGGGTGAGGATGCGCCGGATGAGCTCCCCGGCATCGGACACGTCGTCGAGCACCAGGATCCTGGCCATTCATCCCTCCTTGTCCCGTGGATACTGGCTGTTTTCCGGTACATTGTCCACCGGAAGCTCGACCAGGAACACTGTCCCCGGGCCGGGGGCCGCGCCCTCGGGCAGGTCGTCCGGGGCGAACCAGCCCGGGGCCGGGCTCTCGGCCCTGATGGTCCCCCCGTGGTCCTCGACGATGCCGAAGGACACCGCCAGGCCCAGGCCGGTGCCCAGGCCCACCGGCTTGGTGGTGTAGAAGGGATCGAAGATGCGGCCGAGGTCCTCGGCCCCTATCCCTGCGCCGGTGTCCGCCACCCACAGCCGCAGCCGGTGGGCCGGGACGTCCAGCCGGGTGCGCACCTTGATGGCCCCGCCCCCGGGCATGGCGTCGCGGGAGTTGCCCAGCAGGTTGATCCACACCTGCTTGAGCCGCTCCGGGTCGCCGTGGATGATGGGCATGCGCTCGTCCAGGTCGGTCAGGATGCGCACCTTGTCCAGTTCGAAGGTGTGCCGCACCAGGGAGACGCCCTCCAGCACGGTGTTGTTGACGCACAGGTCCATCCGGGAGCCGGCCCCCCGGCGGGAGAACCCCAGCAGGTCGGCCACGATCTTCTTGCAGACCTTGCTCTGCTTCTCGATGGTCCGCAGGTCCTCCAGTATCTGGCTGCCCGGGGGCGCGTCCTCCTGGAGGAGCTGGGCGTAGCCCAGGATGATCCCCAGGGGGGTGTTGATCTCGTGGGCCACGCCCCCGGCCAGCTTGCCCAGGGACTCCAGCTTCTGGGCCTGGATGAGCTGCTCCTGGGTGGTCTTGAGTTCGGTCACGTCGCGGGCGGTGCGCAGCACGCCGGTGATGCGGCCCTCGTTGTCCAGCACCGGGATGACGACCGTGTGGTACCAGCGCGACCCGCGCCCGGACTCCCGGCTGCTCTCCATCTCCACCTTGCGGCCGGTGGACAGCACTTCCCGGTTCTTGGCCGTGCGCCGTTCGGCCACCTCGGGGGGGAAGAGGTCCGCGTCGGTCTTGCCCACCACCTCGTCCACGCCCTTGCCCACCGAGGCGGCGAAGGCCTTGTTGGGCTGGCGGTACGTCAGGTCCGCGTCCAGGAGGCTCACCAGGTCCGGGGTCACGTCCAGGATGGTGCGGATGAGCTGGTGCTGGTGCTGGAGGTTGCGCTCCGCATCCTTCAGGTCCTCGATGCGGCTCTTGAGGGACAGGGCCATGACGTCGAAGGCCTCGGCCAGGTCCTGGATCTCGTCGCCCACGTTCTGCCGCCAGACCGGGCAGTCGCGGCAGGAGTCCAGCTTGTCCGGGAACTTGCCCACGTCGCAGTCCTGGCACAGGGTTCCGGCCAGGTGCCAGCAGCGGCGGCGGACCTCGCCGTAGGCCGGGCAGTCGCCCTGGCCGCAGGCCATGATCTCCCAGCAGTTGCGGCTCAGGGTGGGGCCGGTCTGCAGGTCCAGGTTGCCGCGGATGACCTCCTCGGCGTGGGACTTGAGCAGGCCCAGCCGGGCCGTGACCCGGCGGGCGAAGAAGGTGCCCGC
This sequence comes from Thermodesulfobacteriota bacterium, assembly GCA_040753075.1. Lineage (GTDB taxonomy): Bacteria > Desulfobacterota > Desulfovibrionia > Desulfovibrionales > Desulfovibrionaceae > UBA6814. The sequence continues at coordinate 8,512 of JBFMHA010000051.1, read as the reverse complement.
GCCGATGGCCACCAGGAGCAGGGCCCCGGCGATGGCCAGGAGCACGAAGGTCATGCGGCCCACGTCGGCCATGATCTTGACCCGGGAGATGCCCAGGCGGGCGGTGCCGATGCGGTCCCCGGCCGCCGACACCGCGGAGGCGAAGTCGTCGACGAGCTGGTTGCCCGCGGCCAGGAGCTGGGTGCGGGAGACGGCCTCCCCGGGCAGGGCGTTGGCCTCCAGCAGGTCCACCGGGAAGCCGCCCGGGAAGGTGTGCACCATGACGTGGCCGCGCTCGTCCTGGACAAAGGCGTAGAGGATGTCCCCGTCCACCTTCTTCAGGTCGTCCACGGTGTTCTTGAGCCGCAGGAGGTCCCGGGCCAGGAGGGGGTCCACCGAGCGGGCCGCCAGGATCTCGGCCAGGGCCACGCCGCGCTTGCGGTGCTCGTCCTTGAGGGCCTCGCCCGCGGTGCGCGCCGCGGCCAGGGCCAGGAGCAGGGCGGTGCCCACCACCAGGGCGGCGATGCCCAGTTCGATCTTGGTGCGGAAGCGCAGGTGGCCGAGCACGGGCTACTCCAGCCCCAGCTTGGCCACCAGGCCGCGGATGGGGTCGAAGTCGGTGTCCGTGGAGGGGATGATGCCCGCGAAGCGGGCCGCGTGCAGGATGCGGGCCTGCTCGGGGTCGGCCGGGTCCAGGGCGAACATGGCCGCGGCCACGGCCTGGACCACGGCCGGGTCCAGCCCGCTGCGCGCCGCGTACACCCAGCCGGGGTAGGGCCGGCTTTCGGCCAGGATCCGGATCTGGGACAGGTCCACCTTGTCCCGGAGCAGGTCCAGGGTGCCGTCGCGCACCGATCCCACCTCGTAGGTCCCGGAGTACACCGCCAGCACCACCTTCTCCTGCTTGCCGCCGGGCCCCGGGGCGAAGGCGATCTCCGAGAAGTCCTGGGGCAGGATGCCGTGGTCGTGGAACAGGCCCAGGGAGAAGAGGTAGCCGCCGGCCGAGGTGGGGTCCACCGCGATCCAGCGCTTGCCGCGGCAGTCGTCCAGGGTCTGGATGGCCCGGTTGTCGGCGCGGACGATGATCTGGGAGCGGAAGTCCGGCCGCCCCGAGGGCTCGATGGTCCGGGCGAAGGCGCGGGCGCCGGCCCGGGCCAGGCGCACGTACACGAAGGGGTTGGAGAAGGAGATGTCGATCTCCCCGCGCTGCACCATCTTCTCGTGCTCGTCGAAGGTGTCCGGGAAGACCTGGCGCAGGGGCAGGCCGGTGGCCCGGCGCAGGTGGTCCACCAGCAGGCGGTGCCGCTCGTAGGAGACCTGGTGGGAATACTGGGGAAGGTAGGCGTAGGTCAGGGCCCGGGCCTGGGCCGGTCCGGGCGCGGCCAACTCCGAGCGCCGGGAGAGGTCCACCCGGACCACGGGCTCGTCCTCGCCGCAGGCGGCCAGGAAGAGGGCGGCCAGCAGCAGGGCCAGGAGGCGGACGGCGCGGGACATGCGGCCCCCGGGGTTCAGTCCTGGGCCTTGGCTCCGTGCAGGGCGGCCTTGAGCCGCCGGTAGGGGCCGAGGCGGTGCATGGTCCTGGCATAGACCAGCCGGACCGGGATGTACAGGATGAGGAAATAGAAGAGATAGCCGGGCTCGCGTCCCGCCAGGGGCAGGGCGAAGGGCAGTTCGGGCGCGGCCGCGGCGAAGCGCAGGTTCATCCAGGCCAGGGCGAAGGGCAGGGGCAGCAGCGAGGAGGTGAACACGGCCGCGCCCAGGGAGAAGGAATGGCCGAAGGCGTCCAGGGCCTGCTTGTTCACGGCCTTGTAGCTCTCCTTGTCCCCCAGCTTGAGCGCGGTTTCGGCCAGTTCGTTCTGCCGCTCCATCTCGGCCTTGAAGGCGGCCATGCGGCGGCGGTTCAGGGCCAGGACCCCGAGGTAGGCCGCGTCGCCGAGCAGCACGCAGTACAGGCAGAGCAGGGCGGTCCCCAGGCAGAATCCGGCCACGGCCGACTCCGGCAGGCGGTAGGGGGCGATGAGCCAGGGGTCCAGGAGGAGGAGCAGGTCCTGCATGGGCGTCCTTGTCCGAAAAAAGGAGGCCCCGGGCTTTCGGCCCGGGGCCTCCGTTGTGGCGGTCGCGGCGCGGGCGGCCTAGCCGAAGATGCGGTAGTTGAAGAAGCCTCTTAAGACATAGTCCACGCCCACGTAAAGCGAAAGCACGATGAAGATGCGCTTGAGCCAGATGTCCGAGAAGTACTTGGAGGTGCGGGGGCCGATGACCGAGCCCACGGCGATGCCGATGAGCTCGATGCCGATGAGGCCCCAGTCGAACACGGCGCCCTTGGTGATCAGGGTCACGATGGAGGTGATCATGGAGATGAGCACGGCCAGGGCCGAGGTGCCGGCGGCCAGGTACATGGGCAGCTGGGCCACGCTGGTCAGGAAGGGCACCAGGAGGAAGCCGCCGCCCACGCCCAGGAACGCGGCCACCGCGGCGATGACGATGCCGCCGAGGAGCGGGATGAGCGGGTTGAAGGTGAACTCGACCCCGTAGAAGGTGAAGTCGCACTTGGTGGGCGAGAACTTGGTGACCTTCACGCCCAGGGCGGCGGTGTCCACCTTCTCGCCGGCCTTCTGCTTGGCCACGGTGGCCTCGAAGGCCTTGGCCGCCTCCTTGGCCTTCTTCTTGGAGGCCTGGCCGCTGGCCGAGGTCTCCCAGAACAGGTAGCAGCCCAGCAGGAGCACGAACAGGCCGAAGTAGCCCTGGTAGGCGGAGAAGGAGAGCTTGCCCGCGGTGAGCGTCACCGAGCCCCAGGCGCCCAGGATGGAGCCCAGGCCCAGGGCCACGGCCAGGGGCAGCACCAGCCGGCCCATGCGGTAGTAGTTGAAGGAGGAGATGAGGGCGGAAAGGCCCACCAGGAACTGGTTGGAGCCGCGGATGGAGTCGGTGATCATCTTGTTCAGGGCCGGGGCGGTCTCCTTGAAGCTCTTGGCGTAGCCGCCCAGGCCGAACACGGACATGTGGCCCACGCCGGCCATGACGCCGCCGAACGCGCCCACGGTGGAGAAGATCCAGCCCACCCACACGGCCCAGACGAAGGCCACGATGAGGTTCACCTGGGGGCCGCCCGGGATGCCCAGGAAGCCCGCGGGCTTGGCCGGATCGATCTGGCCCTTTTCCGCGCCCTGCGGGGCCGCGGCGATGGCGTCGGAGAGTTTGTCCGCCCACGCGGGGTGGACGTACAGGGCCGTGGACAGGGCCACGACCGCCAATACGAGGAGAATGATCTTGGTGTTACGCGACACGATAGTCCTCCCTTGAGAGATGGGTTGATCTCGAAAGCACGTCGCCTAGCCAGCCACCTTGGCCTTGGAGAGCAACTGCTTGGTTCCGTATTCCTTGCGGGCCTGTTCCGAGGCCACGTTCAGGCCCACGAAGGACAGGGCCTTGGCCGTGCACCCGTTGACGCAGGCCGGGACCAGGCCCCGCTCCAGGCGGTCCCGGCACAGGTCGCACTTGATGGCCGTGCCGGTCTCCTCGTTGAACTGGGGGATGCTCCAGGGGCAGGCCCCGATGCAGGCCTTGCATCCCACGCACAGCTCCTGCTCCACGAACACGATGCCGTCGGACTCGCGGCGCTGCATGGCCCCGGTGGGGCAGGCCGCCACGCACCAGGGCTTGGCGCAGTGGAGGCAGGGCATCCACATGTTCAGGATGGCCGGGGACGATCCCTTCTTGATGGGGCCCACGCTCACCAGCACCCCGAGCTTGGCGCCCACCGGGACCTGGTTCTTCATCTTGCAGTGGACCTCGCAGGCCTTGCAGCTGATGCACCGCTTCTGGTTCATGCGGATGGTGTACTTGCTCATGCGCGCAGACTCCTTGCGGCCTCGGGCCGCGGGGTGGGAGGTTCCGTGGCCCGGCCGCGGAACTCGGCCAGGAGGTCGAAGCTGTCGCAGTCCCCGCCCACGCAGGGCTCCAGGTTCCGGGAGAACAGGATGGCCCCGGTGGGGCAGGCCTCCACGCACAGGCCGCAGCTGCAGCACTGGGTGAGGTCCAGCAGGAAGAGCGCCGGCTCGTGGCGCAGGGAACCCGTGGGCGGCGGGGCCGGCTGCGCCGCGGGCACCAGCCGGTCCACGTGGACCTTGGCCCGGGCCGCATGGGGGCGCTCCTGCCGCCGGCCCGCGGCGTCCACCCGGATGCAGCCGAAGGGGCAGGCCCGGGCGCAGGCCCCGCAGGCGATGCACCGCGTCGCGGCCGGCTCCTCCTGCCGGGCGGCCAGGGCCAGGCGGCCGCGGGCCGCTGGGCCGGCCGGAGCCTGCGTCGCGACGCCATGCCGGGGGCGGGCCTTGCGCGGTCCGAACAATGCAGTAAGCAGGTTCATGCGCTGTATTTCCTCGATTCTACCATGCAGTGTCCCGGCGCTTCATAATTTCATACCAACTGAGTCTGAAATAGGCGAGGGGATTCACGGTATCTCGTACAGATCACTTCTGGTCGCTGGTGTCAACAGAATCTGGGCCTTGTTCCGATTTTCTCATGAGGTCGCGTCCGTTGGCCCCGGGATAACCCCCTGTCGGGACAGTAATTGAACTTTTTTTCACATGAAAGGAACACTTGCCATGGCCCAGGGAAATTGCTACCCACTACAATGCCGGATAGACTGCAGTGCGGGCAAGATGCGCCCCGTTCCATAGATCGCAAGGAGGCTTCCATGGCCAGAACAAGCGTTTACGGCGTGTGCGGCATGTGCACCGTGCGGTGCCCCATGATGGCCGAGGTCGAGAACGGCAAGGTCGTCTTCATCCAGGGCAACCCCCACTCCCCGGGCATCAAGGGGTCCCTGTGCGCCCGCGGCGCGGCCGGGCTGGCCCTGACCATGGACGACGAGCGGCCGCAGCACCCCATGATCCGCGAGGGGGAGCGTGGCGAGGGCAAATGGCGCCGCGCCTCGTGGGACGAGGCCCTGGACTACGTGGCCGGGAAGCTCACGGAGATCAAGGAGAAGTACGGGGCCAAGGCCATCCTCCTCTCGGACCGGGGCGGCCCCTTCCGGGACTTCTACCGCGCCTTCCTCAAGGGCCTGGGCTCCCCCAACTACTGCAACCACGACTCGGCCTGCGCCCGCAACGTGCAGCACGCCGCGCTCTCGGTCTTCGGCTTCGGCCGCAAGGGCGTGGCCTACGACCTGAAGAACGCCAAGCACGTGGTGCTCCAGACCCGAAACATCTTCGAGGCCATCAACGTCAAGGAGGTCAACGACCTGCTCGACGCCATGGAGGGCGGCTGCAAGGTCACCTGCATCGACATCCGGGCCACGGTCACCGCGGCCAAGGCCGACAACTTCTTCCTCATCCGGCCGGGCGCGGACTACGCCTTCAACCTGGCGGTCATCAACGTGCTCGTCACCCAGGGCCTGTACAACAAGGCCTTCGCCGACATGTGGATCAAGGACCTGGACGCCCTGGCCTCCTTCATCGCGCCCTACACCCCGGAATGGGCCGAGGCCGAGACCGGGGTCCCGGCCAAGGACCTGGTCTCCTTCGTCAAGGAGCTGGCCAAGGCCGCGCCCTCGGTCATCTGGCACCCGGGCTGGATGGTGGCCCGCTACTCCGACTCCTTCCACGTGAGCCGCACCGCCTACATCATCAACTCCCTGCTCGGCGCCATCGGGGCCAAGGGCGGCATGCCCATCGCCCTCAAGCCCGGGGACGTCGGCCGCAAGGGCCTCAAGGAGCTGGCGGGCCTGTATCCCAAGCCCGCGGACAAGCGGGTGGACGGCGTGGGCTGGATGGAGGGCCGCACCCACTTCGAGACCGGCCCCGGGCTGGTGGACCTGGCCTACCGCGCCATCGCCACGGGCGAGCCCTATCCCGTCAAGGCCTACATCGCCCAGCGCCACGATCCGCTCATGGCCTTCCCGGACACCGCGGACGTGAAGAAGCTCTGGGACAACCTGGACCTCCTGGTGGCCGTGACCTTCACCTGGTCCGACACCGCCTGGTACGCGGACGTGGTCCTGCCCATGTCCCCCTACCTGGAGCGGGAGACCATGATCGCCACCAAGAACGGCCCCAAGCCCTCGTTCTTCGTGCGCCACCGCTGCATGCAGCCGCGCTTCGACACCAAGGCGGACTGGGAGATCTACGCCGGCCTGGCCAGGCGCATGGGCCTCAAGGAGCTGGACTACTCCAGCATCGAGGACGTCTGGAGCTTCCAGCTCCAGGAGACCGGCGTCTCCATCGAGGACTTCAAGGCCAAGGGCTTCGTGGACCTGGCCGACAAGCCCGCCTACGTGGACGTGGACAAGCTCAAGTTCAAGACCCCCTCGGGCAGGATCGAGATCCTCTCGGACAAGCTCAAGGAGAACGGGGTGGAGTCCCTGGCCCCCTACGTGTCGCCCCAGTCTCCGCCCGAAGGCGCGTTCCGCATCACCTTCGGCCGCTGCGGCCTGCACACCCAGGGCCATACGGTGAACAACCCCCTGCTCCACGAGCAGATGCCCGAGAACGTCCTGTGGATCCATGCGGACAGGGCCAAGGCCCTGGGCGTCGCCGACGGCGACCTGGTGGAGGTCGGCGGCGGCAGCCACTCGGGCCGCATGCGCGCCTTCGTCACCGAGTTCATCCACCCCGAGGCGGTGTTCATGGTGCACGGCTTCGGGCACACCCTGCCCGTGGAGAGCCGCGCCCGCGGCCGCGGCGTGGCCGACAACGAGCTCATGCCCCAGGGCATCCGCAAGACCGACAAGGGCGGCGGCGGCGTCTGCATGCAGGAGCACTTCGTCACCGTGAAGAAGGCCAGCTGACCCCGGCCCCCCCCGGGAAACCGCGCCCCCCGCCGCCGCCCCGGCGGGGGGCGCCTTTCGTTCCGGGCGGCGTCAGGATAGGATGCGGCATGAACATCGGCCCCTACACCTTCGAAGAGTTCAAGGAAAAGGCCCGCGAGTTCCATTCCTACCCCGCCCCGGGCCTGCTGCTCGGCGGCTACATGGTGGAGCTGGCCAAGGGCCTCCTGCCCCCGGACACCCTCTACGAGGCCGTGGTGGAGACCGCCAAGTGCCTGCCCGACGCGGTGCAGCTCCTCACCCCCCTGTCCGCGGGCAACAACTGGATGAAGGTGGTCAACCTCGGCCGCTACGCCCTGGCCCTCTACGACAAGCGCACCGGCCGGGGCGTGCGGGTCTGGGTGGACGCGGCCAAGCTCGGTCCCTACCCGGAGCTGCGCGGCTGGCTGCTCAAGGAGAAACCCAAGAAGGACCAGGACTCGGAGCGGCTCCTGGAGGAGATCCGCCAGGCCGGGCCCTCCATCTGCTCCTCCCGGCCGGTCCAGGTGAGCGAGCGCATGCGCCGCAAGGCCCACATGGGCGCGGTGGCCCTCTGCCCGGCCTGCGGCGAGCCCTTCCCGGCCAAGGACGGGGCCATCTGCCGCGGCTGCCAGGGCGAGGCCCCCTACGACGACGGGGCCGTTCCCGGGCCCCGCGACCAGCGTCCCCCCCTGCGCGCCGTGCCCGCGGCCGAGGCCGTGGGCCGCACCGCCCTGCACGACATGACCCGCATCGTGCCCGGCGAGTCCAAGGGTCCCGAGTTCCTCGCCGGCCAGACTCTCACCGGCGGCGACCTCTGCCGCCTCCAGCAGATGGGCCGCGTCTCGGTCTACGTGGCCGAGGAGCAGGTCCTGCCCGACGGGCAGTGGGTCCACGAGAACGAGGCCGCCCTGGCCTTCGCCCGCCGCATGGCCGGGCCGGGCGTGGCCTGCGACTCCGAACCCCGCGAGGGGAAGATCAACTTCCGCGCGGAGCAGGGCGGCCTCCTGGGCCTGGACCGCGAGGCCCTGCGCCGCTTCAACCTCGCGCCCGACGTCATGTGCGCCACCCGCCAGGGCGACACCCTCATGGAGGCGGGAAAGGCCTTCGCCGCCTGCCGCGCCATCCCCCTCTACCTCTCCCGGGAGAACTTCAGCCGCGCCATGGCCGCCCTGGGCGACGGCCCCCTGTTCTCCATCCTCCCCCTGCGCCGCGCCCGGGCCGGGCTCCTGGTCACCGGCACCGAGGTCTTCACCGGCGCCATCGAGGACCGCTTCATCCCCATCCTCACCGCCAAGCTCGCGGCCCTGGGCTCGGAAGCGTCCGCCGCCGACATCGCGCCGGACAACGCCACGGCCATCGCCGCCAGCGTCCGCGCCATGCTCGCCGCGGGCTGCGACCTGATCATCACCACCGCGGGCCTGTCCGTGGACCCCGACGACGTCACCCGCCAGGGACTGCTGGACGCCGGCCTGGCCGACGCGCTCTACGGCGCGCCGCTCCTGCCCGGGGCCATGACCCTGGTGGGCCGCATCGGCAGCGCCCAGGTCCTGGGCGTGCCCGCCTGCGCCCTGTTCCACAAGACCACCAGCCTGGACCTGCTCCTGCCCCGGCTGCTGGCCGGCCAGAACCCCACCCGCGCCGACCTGGCCCGTCTGGCCGAGGGGGGCTTCTGCCTGAACTGCAGGAGCTGCACCTTCCCCAAGTGTCCCTTCGGGAAATGATCCCCGGCCCGGCGCCGGCAAC
>JBFMHA010000050.1:0-26285 GCA_040753075.1 Thermodesulfobacteriota bacterium | reverse complement strand
CCCGAGGGCGAAGCCCGCGCCCGAGAGCACCAGCACCAGGCGCTTCACCACCTCGGGGTCGAACCCGCCCTTTTCCCGCTCGCTCATGACCCGCAGGGCCTGGTAGGGGGTCATGGCCTCGCGGTAGGACTTGCCCGACACCAGGGACTCGTAGCGGTCGGCCACGGCCAGGATGCGCACCAGGAAGGGGATGTCCGCGCCGGTCAGCCCGCTGGGATAGCCCGCGCCGTCCATGCGCTCGTGATGGAACAGGATGGAGTTGTACACCTCGCCGGACACCGCCAGGTTGGCCACCATGGCCACGCCCCGGATGGGGTGGGTCTGGTACACGGCCTGCTCGGCCTTGGACAGGCCGATGGGCTTGTCCAGGATGTCCGGCGGGATCTTCTGCTTGCCGATGTCGTGCAGGATCGCCCCCACCCCGCACTCCAGCATGATCTTCTCGTCCAGGTCGTAGGTCTGGAGCAGGGCGGTGGTGAACACGAACACGTTGACGCTGTGCCGGTACACCTTGAAGTCGTGGGAGATGAGGCTGCCGATGCTCCTGAGCGCGTCCTTGCGGGAGAGGAACTTGGCGGTCTGGCGCACGAACTCCTCGATCTGCCGCAGCTGCTCCCTGGGCAGGGAGCCGGGCAGGCACTCGCGCAGGGCGTTCTTCACCAGGTCCAGGGAGCTGCCGTAGAAGATCTGGGCGCGCTCGACCATGGGCAACTCATCGTTGCCCAGGATGGCCCCCAGGTTCTCCTCCACGTAGCGCTCGAAGCGCTTCCTGTGCCCCTTGAGCACGAAGACCTCGCGCATGCCCAGATCGGCGAGGCGGGCCTTGTGCTGCGAGGAGAACATCTCGCTCTTGCCGGCGTAGAGCACGTACTGCCCGTCCTGGCGCAGGTAGACCGGGAAGTTCCCGTGCGTCTCCGGGAACAGCATGAGCGGCGAGACCTTGAAATAGAGGTCCTCGCCCTGCGGGATGTCGGCGTCTTCGGCCATGCGCTCTCCTGCCGGGGGGCTGTATGGGCGTACTGTAAGGCCTGGCGTCCCTTGGAGCAAGGGCTGCGGCGCCGGGGGGCGGATGGAGGGGCGGCGGGCAGGGGGACGGGCGGCCGGCTCGTCCCTGTCACCTGCTCCCCAGTTCACGCCGGCGCGGATCCAGGAGCGCGAGGGGCACGTCCTCGGCGATCTCGGCGACGGCCTCCCGCACCTCGCGCTCCTGGCCCGGGGAGTAGACCAGCTCCAGCACCGCGGCGGAGCGGTCCAGCACCGTGAGGTAGCCCAGGTTGTCCCGGGCCTCCAGGAGGAAGCGGCACAGGGCGATGTCGCGGGGGGCCAGGCGCAGGTAGAGCCGCGCCGAGCGGGTGGGCAGGGGTCCCCGCCGGATCGCCCTGCGTTGGGGCTTGCGGCGGCTCACAGCACCTCGCAGCCGTCTTCCGTGACCAGCACCATGTATTCCCAGCGGATGCCGCCCCATTCGGGGTAGTACAGGCCGGGCTCGGCCGTGACCACCATGCCCGGGGCGAACACCGCCTCGGACACCGCGCTTGCGGACGGGGCCTCGTGCGTCTCCAGGCCGATGCCGTGTCCCAGGCCGTGGGTGAACCGGTCCGCCACCCCGTGTTTCTCGAACACCGCCCGGGCCGCCTGGTAGGCGTCGCGCGCCGGCCGGCCGGGCCGGATGGCGGCGATGGCCGCGTCCTGGGCCTCGCGCACCCGCTCCATGGCCTGGGCGAAATGGTCCGTGGGCTTCTCGCCCACCCAGAAGGTCCGGGTCTGGTCCGAGCAGTACCCGTCCAGGCGGCAGCCCATGTCCACCAGCACCAGGCCGTTCTCGGCCACCCGGTCCCCGCCCGGGATGGCGTGGGGCAGGGCGGCGTTCCGGTCCACGGCCACGATGGAGGAGAAGGCCATGCCCTCGGCCCCCCGGTCGCGGAACAGCTTCTCCAGGTCCCAGGCGATCTGGGCCTCGCTGCGGCCCGGGACCAGCAGGGACGGGGCCTGCCGGAACACCGCATGGTTCAGGGCGCAGGAGCGCCGCATGAGCTCGATCTCCGCCGCGTCCTTGATGACCCGCAGGCCCTCCACCAGGTCGCGGCAGGGGGCGAGGGCGAGCCCCTCGGACAGCTCCCGGTGGGTCCGGAAGCTGAGCGACGAGTCCTCGAAGCCCAGGGCGCCCGGGCACTTGTCCTTGAGGAAGTCCCGGATCTGGGGGATCTTGGGCGCGGTGTAGACGAACACCGAATCCTCGGGCAGGAGGCGCAGGGCCGCGTCGCGGTAGCGGCCGTCGGTGAGCAGCCACTCGCCGTCGCGCGTCACCAGCAGCATGCCCGCGCACTCGTTGCACTGGGGATCGTGCAGTTCGAAGCCGCTGAGGTAGTAGCGGTTGGCGGCGTGGGCCACCAGGAGGCCGTCGAGGTTCTGGGCCGCTATCTTGGCGCGCAGGGCCTCGCGGCGGCGTTCGAAGGTCAGGTTGTCCATGGCTCCGGTCACGTGGTGTAGGTTTTCTCCGCCTGGCCGCGGACAACGAAGTCGGCCCATTCCACCCCCTGCATCACGCTGTGGTCCATGTTGCCCACCTCGTACTTCCAGCCGCCGAAGCGGCCCCGGGAGTAGATGCCCTGGGACTCCAGCCAGGGCTGCAGGGTCCGCAGCGCCCGGTCCCGGGCCAGGCAGGGCACGGGATAGCCGTAGTCCACCCGCCGCTCCCAGCGGGAAACCACCTGCTCCCGGTCCTCCGGGGCCATGAGTCCGGCCGCGACCAGCCCCTCTACGGTGCGGTCCATGAGCGCGTCAAGGTCCTCCTCCTTGTCCCGGGAGAAGGACACCTCGGCCATGAAGGACCGGTAGCGATCCTCCCGGTCCTGGTGCGGCACGTTCTTGGGCGAGTAGTTGTGGAAGTTGGTCACCCGGTAGAACGGGCAGTTGGATTCGGGGAAATACATCCAGCACTTGGTGTCGGGAACGTGGCCGCGCACCCCCACCCCGGCGATCCACACCCCGTTGTGGGTCAGATCGCCCGCGGCGCGGATCACCGCGTCCGGCGGCGACTCCAGCTGGTTCAGCACCAGCCGGTCCAGGGGGCCGGTGGACAGCAGGGTCTCGTAGGCGATGACCTCCCCGCCCCGGATGGCGGCGGTCTTGGCCACCGGGTCCAGGCGCAGCACCTCCTGGCCGATGAGGATGTGCTCGGAAAGCCGCTTGCCCAGCCGCCGGAAGATCTCGCCCGTGCCGCCGTAGAGCGGGAACTTGAAGGTGTTGTTCGGGCCCCAGGACACGTCGTCCAGCTCCAGCACCAGGTTCTTGAGCACCCGCTCCAGGTCGATGACGCTCACCCGCTCCCCGATCCAGCCGAAGTCCATGCGCTCGGGCCGGGTGGCCCATACCTTGTAGTTGTAGGGGAGCATGAACAGCTCGGCGATGCCCTCGCCGAACACCCGGCCGATCCAGTCCCGGAAATGGGCGGGCCGGCCCTCGTGCTGCGCCTCCCGCGCCCGCAGGAGCCCCTGCACGCAGCGCCAGCGCTCCTTGGGCGGCAGGTAGCGGATGTTGTTCTGGAAGGGGTAGGGCGTCCAGGTCCCGGCCATGCGGATCCAGGCCTCGCGCTGGTGCTCCAGGTACTCGCCGCCCAGGAGCGAATCCAGCAGCCGGTCGAAATACTCGTAGTGGGAGAACACCACGTGCCCGCCCACGTCCCAGGTGAACCCGGCGTTGTCCTTGAACGATGCCGACAGCCCGCCCACGTGGGCGTTGCGCTCCAGGATCAGGAAGTCCTTGACGCCCAGCTCCTTGAGCCGCCACCCGGCGCCCAGGCCGGTGGGTCCCGCCCCTATGATGAGATGCTTCGTCCGCATGCGCCCTCTCTCCACCTTCAAAAACCGCCAGTATGTTCCTGTTCATGGCCGCGCATCCCGACTGCGCGGGCGCAGCCCGCCCGCTGGGGGTCCCCAGGGGCCGACGGCCCCAGGGCCCCCGGAGGGAAACTTCTTCTCCCCCCGCGGCCCAACCTCTCGCCTCAAGCAATCTCCCTGCCAAACAACTCCGCGTCCACCGCCCGGGCCTTGGCCTCCAGGTCGTCCAGCAGCATGGCCGTCTCCTCGGCGGCCAGGCGGCGGATCTCCGCGGCCGGGTGCATGGCCTGGAGCTTGTACTGGTTGCCGATGGCGTTGCCGTAAGGCGCGGGTTCGGACTGGCTGACCTTGCCGGTCTTCTTCTTGTGGGCCACGCAGAGGTGGCCCTGGTAGGCGGCGAACCTGCCGGCCGCGGCCAGGCGCAGGTCGTGCTCCAGGTCGTCGTATTGGGTGGGGGAGAGCCGGATGGAGAAGCCGCCGGCGTCGCGCAGCGTCGCGGTGCGGAAGAGGTGGCAGCAGCCCGTGACCGAGGCGCAGGGCCGCAGGTAGTCGAACTGGCCCAGGTCCAGGGTCTGCAGGTGGAGGTTGGACACCCGGAAGCAGGGCTCGCGGGTCTTGCGCGGGTCCAGGTCCGGATAGTCGGCCTTGCCGTCGGGCGGCTGGAGGTGGAGGTCCGCGTTCTGGAGCACGCCGGGGGCGCCGTGCTCCCGGATGCGGCAGCCCCAGGCCCCGGCCCCGGGCAGGGCGGCGGCGGCCGCGCCCAGGCGGGCCAGCCAGTCCGCCGGGACCTCCACGTCGTCGTCCAGGTAGGCGCAGAAGTCGGTGTCGCGCACCTCGGGCAGGCTGGCCAGCCAGTTGCGGGCCGCTGGCGCGCCCACGTTCACCGGCAGGTGAACCGGGGAAAGGCGGCCCCCCAGGCGTCCGGCCCAGGCGGCGATGACCTCCGGGGTGGAGTCCGTGGACCCGTTGTCCAGCACGAAGATGCGGGCCTCGCCCGGGCTCCCGAGATCGGAGGCGGCCAGCGACGCCAGGGTGGCGTCCAGGTCCCGGGCCTTGTTGAAGCAGTAGAGGAGCACCGCCGTCCGGCCGGGAGGCTGGGCTGCGGCCCGGTCCCGGCCGGTGAGGGCGTCGTGGACGCGCAGGAGGAGGTTGGCCTGCCAGGGCCGGGCGGCCAGGGCCTGTCTCCAGAGGCCGCGGCCCCCGGCGGTATCGCCGGAGCGATGCACGGCCTCGGCCTGGCGCTCCAGGAGCCCGGGCAGGGGGGCGGCGGCATGGGCCGCGGCCCAGCGGCGGGCCGCGCCGGGCCAGTCGCCGGCCAGGAAGGAGGCCTGGGCCCGGGCCGCGTCGTGGGCGAAGGCCAGGGCCGGGGGCAGGGCTGCGGTCGTCTCCAGGGCGAAGTCCCAGTCTCCGGTCACTGCCGCGTGGACCAGGGCGCGCTGGGGCCAGAACAGGTTGTCCGGATCCTTCCTGGCCTCGGCCGCGATGAGCCGGGTGAGCTTGGCGTATTCGCGGCGGGCGGCCAGGCGGAGGAAATAGGTGAGGTTTTCGGGGCGGCGGTGGCGGGCGCGGGCCAGGTCCAGGGCCGGGAGCAGGGCGGCGGGCAGGAAGGGCCGCCGGGCCTGGGCCGCCAGCAGGTGGCCGGCCAGGTCGCCGTCCAGGGGGTCGTCCTCCCAGGCGGCCAGGAGCAGGTCGCAGGCCAGGGGGGCCGCCCCTTCCCGGGTGCGGTCCAGGCCGAGGCCCGGAGCCGAGGCCAGGAGCAGCCCGGCGGTGTCCGCCAGGTGCTGCTTGCCCACCCCGCCCTGGGCCAGGCGGGCCAGGGCGGGTGCCGGCGCGGTCACGCGCAGGGTCTGCCAGGCTGCGGCGAGCATGGGGGATGTGTAGTGTTTTTCGTCGGCTCCGTAAACTGGCGGGGTCCCCGGTTCAGGGAGCGAGCTTGGCGGCGATGGCCTTGGCCAGCACCGTGTAGCCGGCGCGGTTGAAATGCCTCCAGTCCCGGGGGCCGTGGATGAAGCCCTGGCGGGCCTCCTCGCGCAGGGCCGGCCGGGGGTCGATGAAGTCCATGCCGTGGGCCAGGGCCGCGTCGCGCACCGCGGCGAAGATGCGCTCGCCGCGCGAACGCGCCAGCCTGGCCGGGAAGCGGTTCTCGCCGGGGACCGCGCGCTGGGCGTGCACCGTGTCCGTGGCCAGGTCGTAGCAGGACAGGGGCGAGGGCAGATAGACCACGGTCTTCCGCGCCGCGGCGAATTCCGGCCGTCGGGCCAGTTCGGCCAGGCAGGCGTCGAGCACTGCCAGGGCCACGTCCACCTCGGCGTCCGTGAGCTCCAGGGCCGGCCCCTGCAGGTAGTTGGGCAGCTCCTCCACGGTCCCGGCCACCTGGGCGAGGTTGATGCGCACGGGCGGCTGGGGGCCGTCGGGCCCGTCCTCCCCCCCCTCCACGGCCGCGCGCACGCCCTTGATGGCCCGGTTCACGACCCGGTCCGCGGCCTTGAACAGGAAGCGGCCGAAGAGCAGGTTGGAGAGGAGCGGCGGGCTCGGGGTCTCGTCCTCCACCACGTGGCGGACGAATTCCCGGGCCCGGGCCGGGTCGGCCAGGCCGGGCGCCTCCTCGGAGGGGACCCGCCGCCGCACCGAGCGCATGGTGTCCGTGAGGTCGTTGCCCTCGTAGAAGTACACCAGGACCGCGCCCGGGTCGGGCATCTCGAAGAGCCAGAGGGAGCGCAGGAAGCGCAGGCTGGCCAGGGGCTGCACCAGGATGCCGTCCATGCTCCCGGCCCCGGCCCGGCCGTAGCTCACCACGTCCTTGCCGGTGAGGGCGCGCAGCGCGTGGGCGCTGGAGAAGTCCGGCCGGCCCGCGGGATCGGCCTCCAGGAGCCAGTCGCCCATGCCCAGGGCGTAGGAGTCGCCCAGCAGGGCGAGATGGCCCGGCCGGGGGACGGTGGCGTTCTTGGAGCTTTGGCAGAGGATGCGGGCCTCGCGGCGCAGGTATTCCTGCTTGTCCAGGGGCAGTTCTCCCAGGATGCGCGGGAACAGGAGGAGCTCGAAGGCCAGGTAGGCCAGGAGCACGCTGCCCGAGAGCAGGAGCAGGTTGCCCCGCCAGGGATGTGCGCTCATGCAGTGTCTCCGGAGTCGTCGGGGGCCGCGGCCAGGGCGCCCAGGGTCAGGCCCAGGAGGGTCATGGCCGCGGACAGCCACCAGCCGCGGAAGAAGCTGTGCGCCGAGAGCCCGCTGGCCAGGTAGCCCACGAAGCCCGACCAGCAGCAGGCCGCGGCGAACCAGTGGGTGAAGTCCCGGGCCGGCCGGCCCCGGTGGTTGGCGGCCCGGGCCAGGGCCGCCTTGATGCGCCGGCCGGCGCGCAGGGCGTAGCCCAGGGCGAAGTTCAGGAACACCGCCAGTCCCACCAGGCCGCCTTCGGCCAGGAACTGGAGATAGATGTTGTGCGGGTGGGGCATGGAATTGTCGTAGCGGGTCGGGTCGAACACGATGCCCAGTGCGCGGTAGCCCGGCTCGAAGGCGTTGACCCCGGCCCCCAGCAGGGGGTGGGCCAGCCAGACCTTGAGGGCCACGCCCCATATCTCCCAGCGGGCGTCGCTGGTCACGTCCTGGAGGGTGAGGTGGCCCGGCCGGGCCAGGATCACGGCGGCCACGACCAGGGCTGCGGCCAGGGCGGCCTTGCGCGCGCTCATGCGCATCCAGAAGAAGGCCAGGGCCGCGGCGCACAGGCCGAGCCAGCCGCTGCGGGCCTCGGCCCCGGCCCAGGTGATGAGCCCGGGCAGGGCCACCAGGGCGGTGGCCAGCCAGCGCTGCCAGGCGGGCCAGGAGCGGGGCAGGAACAGGGGCAGGCAGAAGCACAGGGGCAGGGCCAGGGCCATGAGGTTCCCCACCCGCTTTTCGGCGATCCAGCCGTGCGCCCCCAGTTCCCAGGTCCCGGCCAGGCCGCGTAGGCAGGCCACGGCCGCGAAGGTCCAGGCGAACAGGCCCAGGTCGCGCCAGCCGCGCACCGCCTCCAGTCCGGCCAGGACCAGGAGCGGACCCTTGTACCAGGTGTGCTTGAGCACGTAGAGGCCCGAGCCCGGGGACACGCTGTGCGCCATGCCCAGGCCCACCGTGGCCAGGAACAGGAAATAGGGCCAGCGGGGAGTGAAGCGCCGCAGGTTGGAGCCGCGCCAGTCCAGGATGTAGTAGGCCGCCAGGCTGGCGAAGGTCCCCACCGCCCCCGCCTCGAACACCGCGTTGCCCAGGGCCAGGCCCAGGACGTGGACCGCCAGGGAGAGGCGCAGGAGATCGCGGGCGCGGGACGCCCAGGCAGCGCGCCGGGGTTCGTCCGGAAGGATCAACGCCGCTCCCGGTTGCGCAGGATCTTGGCCGCCACGCAGGCCGCGCCGAAGCCGTTGTCGATGTTCACCACGCTCACCCCGGGCGCGCAGGAGTTGAGCATGGTGAGCAGGGCCGCCACTCCGCCGAAGGATGCGCCATAGCCCGCGGAGGTGGGCGCCGCCACCACCGGCGCGGGCAGGAGTCCGGCCAGCACGCTGGGCAGGGCCCCGTCCATGCCGGCCACGGCCACGACCACCCTGGCCTGGGCCAGGGCCTCCACGTGCGGGGCCAGGCGGTGCAGCCCGGCCACGCCCACGTCCGGCACGAAGCCCGCGGACAGGCCGAAGAACCGGGCGCTGCCCAGGGCCTCCAGGGCCACCTTGTGGTCCGCGGCCCCGGCCGAGACCACCAGGACCTCGCCCGTGGCCGGCTGGGCCCCGTCCAGGTTCAGGCGGGCATTGGCCGCGAACAGCCCGGACTTGGCGTGGTACTCGCCGCCCGGGAATTCGGCCAGCAGGAACTTTCCCTGCATGGGGTCCACCCGGGTGGCCAGCGCCGGCTTGCCGCCCTCGGCCAGGCCCCGCACCGCCTCGCTGAGCTGGTCCAGTCCCTTGCCCGGGGCGAAGACCACCTCGGGCAGGCCGGAGCGGGCCTCGCGCCTGGGGTCCAGGGTCACGCCCGCGGCCAGGGATTCGTCGTCCAGGGCCCGGGCCGCCTCGTCCGGGGACACCGAGCCCCGGGAAACGCGGTCCAGAAGTCTGCGCAGCGATTTGCTATCCATGGGCTCCCTCCTCCCCGCGCGCCGGCGGCCATCTCCGGCCGGCCTGCCGGGAGAACGGGCCGCAGGCTATTGGACCTTGCCCCCGAGGTCAACAGGGGAGGCGGCCGGCGGGCAGGAACGCTTCCGGCCCTGTCCGGCGATGTCCCTCGCCGTCCTCCCCCTCGATCCCGAAGGTCCTTGTCCCGCCGCACCTCCGGCGCGGCGTCCGGACGCGGAGCGCTTGCGTTCCACGTGGGGAATGGCTATTCTGTGCAGTGTGAACATCCGTTCAAAGGCGCGCCTCCTGGCCTGCGTCGCGATCATCCTTGCGACCACGTGCGCAGCACACTCCGTTCAGGCAAGAACCGTCCGGCTGGGGGTCTACGAGAACCGGCCCCTGCTGTTCATGGCCCAGGGTCGGCCCGCGGGCCTGTACATGGACATCCTCCGGCCCCTGGCCCGGGAGCGGGGCTGGAGCCTGGAGCCGTCGGAGGGTTCCTGGGGCGCCGTCCTGGACAGGCTCCGCGCCGGCGAGTTGGACCTGCTGCCGGCCATCGCCTACACGAAGGAGCGGGCCGCCTTCCTGGACTTCACCCGGGAAACCGTGCTGGTGAACTGGGGCCGGGTCTACGCCCGGAGGGACGAGCGTCTCGAATCGCTGTTCGACTTGTCCGGACGCACCGTGTCCCTGCTCCGGGGCGACATCCATTCCGCAGCCTTCCGGGACCTCATGAGCCGGTTCGGCATCGTCTTCGCCGCCCAGGAGGAGGACAGCTACGACAACGTGCTTACTGCGGTTGAAAGCGGCCGGGCGGACGCCGGAGTGGTCAGCCGCCTCTATGCCGAGCACCGGACCCCGGCCCTGGACCTGGCCGCCACGCCCATCATCTTCAATCCCATCGAACTGCGGCTGGCCGTGCCCAAGGGCGACCCGGCCGGCCTGCTCCCGGCCCTGGACGCGCACATCGCCGCGCTCAAGGCGGACAAGGGGTCCGTCTATTATGCCGCCCTGGACGCCTGGCTGGAGGCGGGCATCGAGCCTTCGCTGCCGTCCTGGATGGGCTGGACGGTCCTGGCCGCCCTGGCCCTGGCGCTGGGCCTGGGCCTGGCCGCCCTGGTCCTGCGCCGGCAGGTGGCCTTGCGGACCCGGGAGCTGACCGCGGCCAACGAACGCCTCCAGGCCGAGATCGCGGAGCGCGAACGGGCCGCCGCGGCCCTGCGCGAGTCCGAGCGCAGATACCGCGACATCTTCGACAGCGCCCCCCTGGGGATTTTCCAGTCCACCCCCGAGGGTCGCTACCTCTCGGCCAACGACCGGCTGGCCCGCATCTACGGGTACGGCTCGGCCCAGGAGCTGCTGCGGGACGTCACGGACATCGCGCGGCAGCTCTACGTCGATCCGGAGGACCGCCGACGGCTCCTGCGCCTGCTGGAGTTTCAGGACGTGGCGGAGGACTTCGAGATACTGTTCCGGCGCAAGGACGGCCGACAGGTCTGGACCTCCCGATCCGTGCGGGCGGTGCGCGACGTTCAGGGCCGGACCGTGTCCTACGACGGCTTCGTGGTCGACATCACCGAGCGCCGGCGGGCGGCGGAGCAGATGCGCCGCGAGGGGGCCATCAACCGGGGCCTGGCGGACATCGCCCGGGCCATGGCCGCGCCCGGGGCCAGCATCGAGTCGGTTTGCGGAGTGGTCCACGCCTGGGCCCTGAAGATCACCGGCAGCCGCTACGGGTTCGTGTCCACCCTCGACCCCCAGACCGGAGACCTCGTGGGGCACACCCTGTCCTCCATGATGGACGAGCCGGACTGCCAGGTGCCCGGCGGAACGTATTCCTTCCCGCGCGGGCCGCAAGGCTACCCGGGGCTGTGGGGCGAGTGCCTGAACTCCTGCCGGGGGTTCTTCGCCAACGACCCGCAGAACCACCCCGCGGCCCGCGGCCTGCCCCGGGGCCACGTGCCCGTGAACCGCTTCCTGGCCGCGCCGGCCTGCGCGGACGGCCGGGCGCTGGGCATGATCGCCCTGGCCAACCCGGACCGGGACTACGAATGGGAGGACTTGCGCGCCATGGAGGCCCTGGCCGGGCTCTTCGCCCTGGCCGTGCAGCGCATCCGCATGGAGGCCGACATCCGCGCCGCCCGCACCGCGGCCGAGGCCGCCAACCGGGCCAAGGGCGAGTTCCTGGCCAACATGAGCCACGAGATCCGGACCCCCCTGAACGGCATGTTCGGCATGCTCCAGCTCGCCCTCATGGGCGACCTGGACGCCGAGCAGCGCGAGTACCTCGAAACCGCCATGGCCTCGGGCCGCAGCCTGCTGCGCGTCCTGGGCGACATCCTGGACTTCTCCAAGCTGGAGATGGGCAAGGTGGACCTCACCCCCGCCCCCTTCGACATGCGCGACACCTTGGCCCAGGTCGGCGACATCTTCGGCCTGGAGGCCCGCGCCAAGGGCCTGGACTTCGAGGTCCGGATCCAGGATCCCTTCCCGGCCCGGCTGGTGGGCGACGAGTCGCGCATCCTCCAGGTGCTCCTCAACCTGGCCGGCAACGCCGTGAAGTTCACCGAGTCCGGGGAGGTCCGGGTCACGGTTTCGGCCTTGCCCCATCCCCGCCTGCCCGCCCGCCTCGCCGTGTTCCTGGAGGTGTCCGACACCGGCATCGGCATCCGCGAGGACAGCCTGGACCATATCTTCGAGGCCTTCGCCCAGGCCGACGCCTCCTCCACCCGCCGCTACCAGGGCTCGGGCCTGGGCCTGTCCATCGTCCGCCGCCTGGTGCAGCTCATGGGGGGAAGCCTGACCGTGGAGAGCCGGTACGGCCAGGGCGCAGCCTTCACCGTGGCCCTGCCCCTGACCGTGGAGCGCCGCGTCCAGGAGCGCGCCCCGGCGCCCGAGGCCCCGGCCGGGGCCGGCCTGCCCCTGCGGGTGCTCCTGGCCGAGGACGACCGGGTCAACCAGCTCGCCGCCCGCCGCGCCCTGGAGCTGGCCGGGCACTCCGTGACCGTCGCGGCCAACGGCCAGGAGGCCCTGCACCTGCTCGCCCGGGACGACTTCGACTGCATCCTCATGGACGTCCAGATGCCGGTCATGGACGGCCTGGAGGCCACCCGGGCCATCCGCCGCGCCGCCAACCTGGGCTCCAAGGCCCGCATCCCCATCATCGCCCTCACCGCCCACGCCATGAAGGGCGACCGCGAGCGGTTCCTGGCCACGGGCATGGACGGCTACATCGCCAAGCCCGTGGACGTGGCCGAACTCTCCGCCGTCCTGGCCCGGCTTCCCGCCGGCCAGGCAGCCCCGGCCGCGGACCCGCCCGGGCCCCCTGACCCAACTCGTCCTGACCGTTGATAAATACTCCGCAAGGGAGTAGAAGTCGGCATGGCCGCCAGGACCATCCTCTTCGTTGCGCCACCGGCCGCGGCCGCGGCGGTGTTCCCCCAGCTCAAGGAGGCCGGGCTCGAAGCCGCCCTGGCCGACTCCCTGGCCGGGGCCCTGGCCAGCGTGAAGAAGCACCGCCCCTGCGCGGTGTTCGCCCGGCCCGGCCTGCCCGGCCTGCGCATCGAGGAGCTCCTGGCCAAGGCCGCCGAGGAGGAGGCCTTCCCCCCGGTCATCGTGTTCACCGACCGCGGCTCGGCCGAGGACGCCCAGCGCTTCCTCTCCCTGGGCGCGCGCGACTACTGGCTGGAGCCCCTGTCCTTCGACAAGATCCGCGCCGCCCTGCCCCGGGAGCGCCAGGCCCCGGCAGCGCCGGCCGCACCGGCGGCCCCGGGCCTCAAGATCATCGGCAACCACCCCAGCGTGCGCCGGGTCCTGGCCCTGGCCAAGCAGGTCGCGCCCTCCAGGGCCTCGGTGCTCATCTCCGGCGAGTCGGGAACGGGCAAGGAGCTCTTCGCCAAGTACCTGCACTCCCACTCCAACCGCGCGGCCGGGCCCTTCATCGCCATCAACTGCGCAGCCCTGCCCGAGCACCTGCTGGAGTCCGAGCTCTTCGGCCACGAGAAAGGGGCCTTCACCGGCGCCATCTCCCGCAAGCCCGGCAAGTTCGAGCTGGCCAGCGGCGGCACCCTGCTCCTGGACGAGATCACCGAGATGGACCTGGGCCTGCAGGCCAAGCTCCTGCGCGTGCTCCAGGAGGGCGAGCTGGACCGGGTGGGCGGCACCGAGACGGTGAAGGTGGACGTGCGGGTGCTGGCCACCACCAACCGCAACATCGAGGAGACCGTCGAGGCCGGCAAGTTCCGGCGCGACCTGTTCTTCCGCCTCAACGTCATCCCCCTGCGCCTGCCCGCCCTGCGCGAGCGCGGCGAGGACATCCCGCTCCTGGCCCAGTACTTCGTGGACAACTACACCAACGCCTACGGCCTGCCCCGCGCCGCGTTCTCCGACGAGGCCCGGGCCTGGCTCGCGGGCTACGACTGGCCGGGCAACGTGCGCGAACTGCAGAACCTCATGGAGCGCGCCGTGCTCCTGGCCGGCCAGCGGGGCTGCATCGAGAAGAAGCATTTTCTCCTGGACTCGGACGCCTGGCTGCCCGACGAACTGGCCGAGGAGCTGGACCAGGCCGCCTCGGCCCAGGTGGAGCCCGAACCCGCGGTGACGGCCGAGCCCGGCGGCGACCTGGAGAAGGCCCTGGCCGGAGGCAACCTGCGCCTGGACGAGATCGAGCGCATCGCCATCCTCAAGCGCCTGGAGCAGACCGAGGGCAACCGCACCCAGGCCGCGGAGCTGCTCGGCATCTCCGTCCGCACCCTGCGCAACAAGATCAACGAGTACAAGCTGCAAGGGCTGGAGGTTCCGTAGGCCGGAGGAGCGGGGCCGAGGACGGGATGAGGGTGGTTCGCGAGCCGCCCCTGCAGAAGACGGCGCCCTTTCGGCAGTTTTTTTGCTCGTGCGGGGGCGGGGGGGCGCCCCCCCCCCGCCCCCTTCGTGTCGAAACCTGACGGGAACGCGGACCGTTCCCTCGATCGGAGGCACCCATGCAGCTTTTGTCGTCGCAGGTATCGGGATATCTGGAGCGCGCTTCCTGGATCCGCAAGATGTTCGAGGAGGGCGCCAGGCTCAAGGCCGAATTCGGCGCGGACAAGGTGTACGACTTCAGCCTGGGCAACCCGGACCTGCCCCCGCCCGCCGCGGTGGGCAAGGGCCTGGCCGACCTGGCCAAGGCCGCGGACAAGCCCTTCGCCCTGGGCTACATGCCCAACGCCGGGTACGACGACGCCCGGGCGAGGCTGGCCGAGCACCTGAGCCGGGAGCAGGGCTGCGCCCTGGGGGCCGGGGACCTGATCCTGACCTGCGGGGCCGCGGGGGGCCTGAACGCGTTCTTCCGCGCGGTGCTGGAGCCTGGCGAGGAGGTGCTCGCGCCCGCTCCGTTCTTCGTGGAGTACGGGTTCTACACCGAGAACCACGGCGGCGTGTTCAAGACCGTGCGGGCGAAGGAATTGACCTTCGACCTGGACCTGGACGCCATGGCGGCGGCCATCGGGCCCAAGACCCGGGTGGTGCTGGTCAACTCGCCCAACAACCCCACCGGCGCGGTGTACTCGGCCGAGCAGATGGCCGGGCTGGTGGAGATGCTGCGGAGGAAGACGGAGGAGTACGGCCGCCCGGTGTTCCTGGCCGCGGACGAGCCGTACCGGTTCCTGGCGTTCGACGGCGCGCAGGTGCCGACGCTGCTGCCCATGTACGAGTACGCGGTGGTGGTGAGCTCCTTCTCCAAGAACCTGTCCCTGGCCGGGGAGCGGCTGGGCTTCGTGGCCGTGGCCCCGCAGATGCCGGACAAGGGCAGGCTCATGGCCGGGCTCGTCCTGACCAACCGCATCCTGGGCTTCGTGAACGCGCCGGCCGTGGGCCAGAAGCTCATGGCCGCGGCCCTGGGCTCGCAGGTGGACGTGGGCGTGTACGCGGCCCGACGCAAGGCCATGGCCGAGGTGCTGGACGCGGCCGGCTACGAGTACTCCATGCCCAAGGGCGCGTTCTACTTCTTCCCCAAGGCCCCGGGCGGCGACGACATCGCCTTCGTGAACAGATTGAAGGAGCAGCGGGTCCTGGCCGTGCCCGGCACGGGCTTCGGCTTCCCCGGCTACTTCCGCCTCACCTTCTGCGTGGACGAGAAGGTGATCCGGGCCGCGGCCGACGGGTTCAGGAAGGCGGCGGAGATATAATAAAGCGGCCCGGCGCAAGCCGGGCCGCTTCGTTTCAGGCGGGGGGAGTCCGCAAGTCGGGGCGCTAGGCCGCGGTCTGCTCCAGCCGGCGCACCTCGCGGCGCACCTGTTCGGTGTGGCGGGTTTCCGCGGCCAGGCGCAGGTCGTATTCGGTCTGGAGGTTGAGCCAGAATTGCGGGGTGGTGCCGAAATACGCCGACAGCCGCAGGGCGGTGTCGGTGGTGATGGCCCGCTTGCCGCGCACGATCTGGCTCACGCGCTGGGCCGGCACGTTCAGGTCCCGTCCCAGCCGGTTCTGGCTCAGCCCCAGGGGCTTGAGGAACTCCTCCAGCAGAATCTCGCCGGGCGTGACCAGGGGCAGTCGGTTGCTGGGCATGGTGCGCCTCCTCTAGTGGTAATCCACCAGCTCCACGTCGTGGGCCTCGCCGTCTCGCCAGGTGAAGCAGATGCGGTACTGGGCGTTGACCCGAATGCTGTACTGGCCGGCGCGGTCCGCCTTGAGCGCCTCCAGGCGGTTGCCCGGGGGAACGAGCAGATCCTCCAGCGCGCCGGCCGCATGGAGCATCAGCAGCTTGCGCAGCGCCGCGCCCTGGATGCCGGAAGGAAACCGCCGCGAGCGCTCCTGATGGAATATGCGCTCGGACTCTCGGCATCGGAACGAACGGATCATGGGAACATGATAGGTCGCTGGGGGTGTCACGTCAAGCGTGATACCCGAAAGATGGGGATTCGTCTGTTCATGTCCGGCCGGGAAAACGAAAGCGCCCCGCCGGGTCTCCTCGGCGGGGCGCTTTCTCGTTCGGTCGGGGTCGTCTAGTTGGCCGAGCCGTTGAAGGCCACGGAGAGGATCTCGTAGTTGATCTGGCCCTTGGGGGCTTCGACCGTGACCTCGTCGCCCTCGTACTTGCCGAGCAGGGCGCGGGCCACGGGCGAGAGGACCGAGATGGTGCCGTTGTTGAAGTCGGCCTCGTCGGGCCCCAGCAGGGTGAAGCGCTTGCGCTCGCCCGAGTCCAGGTCCTCGATCTCCACCGTGGCCCCGAACGTCACCCTGTCGCCGTCCAGGGTGGACAGGTCGATGACGTTGAACCGGCTCATGCGCGACTCGATGTAGTTGATGCGCGCCTCCAGCATGCCCTGGCGCTCGCGGGCCGCCTCGTAGCCCGCGTTCTCGCGCAGGTCGCCTTCCTCCCGCGCCTCCTTGATGGCCTGGATCACCTCCGGCCGCTCGGCCTTGAGCCGCTCCAGCTCCTGCCTGATCTTCTCCAGGCCCTGGGTCGAGATGGGGATGCTTTCCATATCCGTCTCCGTCGATTTTTTTTTCCGGTTGCTCCGGCGGACGGCAACAAAAAAACACCGGGCCGCAGCCGGGGCTGCGGCCGAGGTCGGTCCATCCGGGTTCGTCGTCCTGTTCCGGGTGTGGAGATACTAGTGCAGGAGAGCGCCCGGGTCAAGCCCGGGGCGCTGACCGCGCCGGATCGGCGCTTCCGGCCCGGCCGGGGCCGTGCTATGCTTCGCCCATGCGCGAGGCGGGGCTGGACGAGAAGAAGACGCTCAAGCAGGCCCAGGCCGTGGTGGACGGGTTCGCCGCCTGCCTGGACGAACTGGAGTTCGATCCGAAGGACGTGCAGCACTACGCCCTGGTGGCCATCTACTGCTCGTTCCTGGACTTCTGCGCGGGCATCGTGGCCCTGTACCGCAGCCGCTCCTGGTGGGTCGCGCCCATCGTGCTGCGGGCCTACGCCGAGGCCATGGCCGACTTCGTGAACCTCTCCCGGGACCGCGGCTACCTGGCCTACATCGAGCGCTCCTTCTACAGCCAGGCCCTGACCTTCTGCACCGGGGTGGAGTCCGTGCCCAGGCTGGCGTCCTTCGCCGCGTCCGAGGACTTCGCCGCCTACCGCGACGAGCTCAGGGCCAAGCTCAAGGACATCACCGCCCAGGGCGCGGGACACATCCGGGTCAAGGACCGCTTCCGCATGGCGGGCATGGAGGAGTTCTACGCCTCGGTCTACGCCAAGCTTTGCTCCCACGCCCACAACAACCTGGACGCCCTGGAGGCCCGGCACCTGGCCCCCCTGGGCGAGGGCCGCTTCCGGCTGGCGGTGAGGAACGACATGCCGGCCCAGGAGAAGGCCACCTGGCTCTACACCGCCCTGTCCATGCTGCACGACGCCACCCTGACCATGCGCGAGGTCCTGGGCCTGCGCGACGAGGCCCGCCTGGCCCCGGCCCTGGAGCGCTGGCGCGCCCTGCACCGCCTCCTCAAGCCCGTTCTCCTGGCCTGAGACTTCCCCCGGGCCGCCAGGCGTGGTATGGGGGATACGGAGGCGCCCATGGGCATCTCGGAATTCAAGCCGCCCCGGATCGACGAGCCCGAGCCCGCGTCCGACCGCGAGGCCGGGGCGGGTCCGCCCCCGGCCGGGCCGGCCATCCGCTGGGACGAGCGCCTGGAGCTGGGCGTGGAGGAGATCGACGACCAGCACAAAGCCCTGGTCGGGTACTGCAACGACCTGGTGGCGGCGGTGCGCGCGGGGCGCGGCCCGCAGGCCGTGGCCAGGATCATGGGCCGCCTGCGCGAATACACCGTGGCCCATTTCGCGGCCGAGGAGCGCCACATGCAGCGCATCGGCTATCCGGAGCTGGAGAGGCGCCGCGCCGTCCACGCCGACATGACCGGCCGGGTCAAGGACTTCCAGCACCGGATCTGCCAGCACGACGCCCCGGACCCGGCCGAGGTCCGGGCCTTTCTCAAGGAGTGGCTCATCGGCCACATCCTGGGCCAGGACCTGAAGATCGCCGCCTTCCAGAAGTCCCGCGAGTCCGCGCCCCCGGCCGCCGGGCCGGACCCGGAAACGCCTCCGGAGCCGCCCGCGGAGCCGCCCGTGGAGCCGCCTGCGGACTGAGCAGACTTTTTTCCGCTTCGCACTCCCCCCATTGCAAAAAACGCTTCCCTGTCCCTGCCGATGCGGTTACATGACAGGATAGGTGATTCCCCCTCCCGGGGCGTCCACGATCCGCCAGACGGAGGTGCGCCATGGAATTCGGGTGCGAATACAAGGCCGAATGTCCTTTCCACCAGACGTTCAAGGGCAGCGAGAATCCCGACATCCGGGGCTTCCTGGGCTACTACTGCCGCAGCCGGCGGGCCTGCCTGGAATGCGCCCACTACCTGTCCCTGCGGGTCTACAAGACCGCTTTGGACCCGTCCTACGACCCGGAGGGCCTGCTCATGCTGGTCGAGGCCTAGCGCCTCCCCCCAGCGCGCCCCGATCCGGGGAGACATGAGCCCGGGCCTCGCGCGGCTGCCGGGAGCTGCGCGGGCGTCCTGCCGCGCGGCGACGGTGCGGGTCCCGGCCGGAAACGCAGCGGGCGGGAAGGGCGCGCCGCCCCTCCCGCCCGGCGGGACCCCTGGGCGCGGCCGGCCTACGCCGGCGCGACGCCCAGCTTCTTCTCCAGTTCGGCCACGGCCAGTGTGGTCTTGATCATGGTGTCCGGGTTCAGGGACATGGTCTCGATGCCGCACTGCACCACGAACTCGGCGAACTCCACGTAGTCGCTGGGGGCCTGGCCGCAGATGCCGATGTACTTGCCCTTGCCGGTCGCCACCTTGATGACCCGCTCCACCATCTCCTTCACCGCGGGGTTGCGCTCGTCGTACACGTGGGCCACCAGCTCCGAGTCGCGGTCCACGCCCAGCACCAGCTGGGTCAGGTCGTTGGTGCCGATGGAGAAGCCGTCCAGCAGGTCCAGGAACTCCTCGGCCAGGATCACGTTGGAGGGGATCTCGCACATGCCGATGACCTTGAGCCCGTTCTCGCCCTGGCGCAGGCCGTACTCGGCCATGGTGTCCATGACCTGGCGCGCCTCCTCCACGGTGCGCACGAAGGGGATCATGACCTCCAGGTTGGTCAGCCCCATCTCGTTGCGGATCTTGAGCATGGCCCGGCACTCCAGGGCGAAGGCCTCCTTGTACGCCTCGGCGTAGTAGCGCGAGGCCCCCCGCCAGCCGATCATGGGGTTCTCCTCGTGCGGCTCGAACTCCTTGCCGCCGATGAGGTTGGCGTACTCGTTGGTCTTGAAGTCCGACAGCCGCACGATGACCGGCTTGGGATGGAAGGCCGCGGTGATCATGCCCACCCCCTCGGCCAGCTTGTCCGAGAAGTAGCGGGCCTTGTCGTCGTAGCCCACGGTGAGGTCCGCGATCTGGTCGCGCACCGCGCGGTCCTTGATCTGGTCGAAGCGCAGCAGGGCCAGGGGGTGGATGCGGATGTAGGCGTTGATGATGAACTCCTCCCGGGCCAGGCCCACCCCGCCGTTGGGGATGAAGCTCTTCTCGAAGGCCTGCTCCGGGCTGGCCAGGTTCATCATGATCTTGGTGCGGGTGGCCGGCAGGGCCGAGAGGTCGGTCTCCTGCACCTCGAAGGCGAGCAGCCCCTTGTACACCCAGCCGATGGAGCCCGAGGAGCAGTCCACGGTGTAGTCCGCGCCGTCCAGCACCCGCTGGGTGGCGTCGCCCGAGCCCACGATGCAGGGGATGCCCAGCTCCCGGGACACGATGGCCGCGTGGCAGGTGCGGCCGCCCCGGTTGGTCACGATGGCCGCGGCCACCTTCATGATGGGCTCCCAGTCCGGGTCGGTCATGTCCGTGACCAGCACCTCGCCCGGCTTGAACTCGCCGATCATCTGGGCGTCCTTGATCACGTGCGCCCGGCCCCGGCCGATGAGTTCGCCCACGGCCTTGCCCTCGGCCGCCACCTCGCCCTTCTCCTTGAGCACGTACTTCTTGAGCTTGGTCAGGTCCTTGAGGGAGTGCACCGTCTCCGGCCGGGCCTGCACGATGTAGAGCCGGCCGCTGAGCCCGTCCTTGGCCCATTCGATGTCCATGGGCCTGGGCTGCCCGGCCTTGTCCGAGTAGTGGTCCTCGATGGTCATGGCCATGCGCGCCAGCTCCAGCACCTCGTCGTCGTGCAGCACCAGGAGCCTGCGGTCCGCGTCGTCCACGGCCACGTTCTTGGTGGGGTTCTTGGCGTCGGTGGTGTAGACCATCTTGATGGCCTTGGCCCCCACCTTCTTCATGATGATGGGCCGGAACCCCTGGCGCAGGGTGGGCTTGAACACGTACCACTCGTCCGGCGTCACCGCGCCCTGCACCACGTTCTCGCCCAGGCCGTAGGCCCCGGTCACGTACACCGCATCCTTGAACCCGCTCTCGGTGTCGATGGAGAACAAGACTCCGGAGCAGGCCAGGTCCGAGCGCACCATCTTCTGCACCGCGATGGACAGGGCGATGGAGAAGTGGTCGAACCCCTTGTCCACCCGGTAGGAGATGGCCCGGTTGGTGAACAGGGAGGCGAAGCAGCGCTGGCAGGCCTCGATGATCTCCTCCGCGCCGTGGATGTTCAGGTAGGTCTCCTGCTGCCCGGCGAAGGAGGCGTCCGGCAGGTCCTCGGCCGTGGCCGAGGAGCGCACGGCCACGTCCACGTCCTTGCCGTACTGCTCCCCGAGCTTGCCGTAGGCGGCCAGGATGGCGTCGCGCAGGTCGGGGGGGAACTCCAGGCTGCGGATGAGGGCCCGGATGCGCCGGCCGCGGGAGGCCAGGTTCTCCATGTCCGAGGTGTCCAGGTCCGCCAGGATGTCCCGCACCCGCTGCATGGCGCCGGTGGACTCCATGAGGTGGCGGTAGGCGTGGGCGGTGATGGCGAACCCGTTGGGGATCCGCACCCCCTTGCCGCGCAGGGCGTTGTACATCTCGCCGAGGCTGGCGGTCTTGCCGCCCACCACCGGCACGTCGCCGATGGTCAGGTCCTTGAACCAGAGCACGTAGGGGGTGTCGCTCATGGCGTCCTCCGGGGTTGGAGCTGGCGGGGGGAGAGGTTTTCCTATCCTGCCATAATGCCCCCGAACCCGGAGCAAAGTAAAGGGGGTTGCGCTCCTTTAGAGCAGCACGCCGGCCACCGCTCCGGTCAGGCAGGTGGCCAGGGTGCCGGAGAGGATGGACTTGAGGCCCAGGCCCACGATCTCCGGGCGGCGCTGCGGGGCCATGGCGCACAGGCCGCCCAGCATGATGCCCAGGGAGCCGAGGTTGGCGAACCCGCACATGGCGTAGGTCATGATGAGCCGGCTGCGTTCGGACAGCGCCCCGGCCGGGAGCCTGGCCAGGTCCAGGTAGGCGATGAACTCGTTGAGGATGGTCTTCTCGCCCATGAGTCCGCCGGCGATGGCGGCCTCGGACCAGGGAACCCCCATGAGCCAGCACACCGGGGCCATGAGCCAGCCCAGCATGCGCTGCAGGGTGAGCGGCGCGTCTCCGGCGTCGGGCAGCAGGGCCAGGCCCATGTTGGCCAGGGCCACCAGGGCCACCAGCACGATGAGCAGGGCCACGATGTTGAGGAGCAGGGTGAGGCCGTCCAGGGCGCCCCGGGTCACCGCGTCCATGGCCGAGCTGGCGGAGCTTTCCGGGGCCAGCCCGCCGCCGGTGGGCTCGCCCTCGGCCGGCACCAGGAGCGCGGCCACCATCACCGCGGCCGGCGCGCTGATGAGCGAGGCCGTCAGGATGTGCCCCACCGCGTCGGGGATCACCGGGGAGAGCACCGTGGCGTAGAGGGCCATCATGGTGCCCGCGATGGTGGCCATGCCGCTGGTCATGACCATGAACAGTTCGCCGCGGCCCATCCGGGCCAGGTAGGGCCGCACCAGGAGCGGGGCCTCCACCATGCCCACGAACACGTTGGCCGCCACCGCCACCGCCACCGCGCCGCCGATGCCCAGGGCCTTCTGCAGGCCCCAGGAGATGCCCCGCACCACCACCGGGATAACCCGCCAGTAGAAGAGCAGCGAGGAGAGCGCGCTCACCACCAGGACCAGGGGCAGGGCCTTGAAGGCCAGGATGAAGGATGCGCCGGGAAACGGCTCGGCAAAGGGCAGGGGACCGCCGCCCAGGTAGCCGAACACGAAGGACGTGCCCGCCGTGGTGGCCGCGTCCAGGGCCTGCACCAGGGCGTTGAGGCCCAGGAAGCAGGCCCGGGCTCCGGACAGCTTGAGCAGGATGAGCGCCACCGCGAACTGGAGTCCCAGCCCCGCGGCCACGATCCGCCAGCCCGGACGCTTCCGGTCCTCGGACAGGACCCAGGCCAGGGCCGTCAGCACCGCCACCCCCAACAGGCTCTGCAGCATCGTCCGCCTCCCGCAGGATATTCCGCCCTGGATTGCCCGCAGACGGCCGGCTTGTCCAGCCAGAGGGCGTGATTCGCGCCGGAGGCGCGGCTTGACGCCGGGAAGGGACTTGGCTATATGGAGTAAAAAAGTAGGAAATTAGTCGCCTGGACAGGAGGGGAGGGCATGAACACTCTGCGCTGCGCGGCGGTGGGGTTGGCCTTGGCGCTCCTTGCCGGAGGAGTGGTCCTGGCGGTCCATGGGGAGGACGACCGCCACGACCGGGACGGGGAGCACCACGAGAGCGGGGAGCACGGCCGGGAGGAAGGGCGCGGCCGGGCCGCGGCGATGGATCCGGCCTACCGCGAGGCCTGCGGGGCCTGCCACTTCGCCTATCCGGCGGGCCTGCTGCCGGCC
Organism: Thermodesulfobacteriota bacterium; assembly: GCA_040753075.1. GTDB lineage: Bacteria > Desulfobacterota > Desulfovibrionia > Desulfovibrionales > Desulfovibrionaceae > UBA6814. Next base: position 3,641 of record JBFMHA010000050.1, on the reverse strand, counting down.
GGCTCGTGGCGGCTGCTCCTGGCCGGCCTGGGCGACCATTTCGGAAATCCCGTGGACCTTGATCCCGCGGTCCGTTCCGGCGTGGCCTCCTACCTGGAGGCCGGGGCCGCGGACCGCTCCGGAGCCGAGGCGTCGGAAGAACTGCTCCGCGGTCTGGGTCGGGACCTGCCGCTGCGCATCACCGACCTGCCTGGTTTCCGTCGGGAGCACCGAAAGCTTGCGGCCGACGTGGCGACGAGGCCCGCCATCGGGTCCCTGGCCAACTGTCCGGCCTGCCACCGCACGGCCGAAGCCGGGGATTTCGACGACGACAACGTCTCCATTCCGCAGCAGTAGGCCTTTCCGGAAAAAAAGGGAGGGCGCGTCCGGCGCGCCCTCCCGTGCTTCATGCAGGTTTGCGGCAAATCAGCCGCCGCGAATCTTCTCCAGGAGCTGCTTGGCCTTTTGCAGGTCGCTTTGGGCCTTGGGGTGCCAGGGGTCCATCTGCAGGGCGCGCTCCCAGGTCTCCACCGCCCTCTGCAGGTCCTCGGCGATGAAGTGCTTCACGCCTTCCAGGTACACCGGCTCCGCGGCCTTGTGCAGGGTCGCGAGCACGGCGCCCAGCTGCTTGCCGGTGTCCTTGTAGGACTTGGGCAGGCGCATCAGGGTCTTGACCGCCTGGATGTTGGAGCCGCGCTTGGCCAGGTCCGTGCCCAGCTGGTAGGTGGCGTCCTGCTGCAGGGAGGTGGCCTCGGAGTTGCCGGGCTCCGCGGCCAGCACCTCGTCGGTCAGGGAGATGACCGTCTCGAACAGGCCGTTGCTGAACTGGAGCTTGGCCATGGACAGGAGCGGGGCCACGTCCACGGCCGGGGCGGCGGCCACCGGCTGGGCGATGTTGACCTGCGCCGGCGCCGGGGGCGGGGTGGCGGCGAAGGCCACGCCGGGCCCGGCGGCCTTGGCCTCCTCCTGCTTGGGCTTGGCCCCCGGCTCAGCCGCGGCGAAGAGCATCTCCCGCTCCAGCATCTGGCGCAGGGGCGGCTGCACGATGGGCAGGCGCAGGGTCTGGCCGGGCTTGAGCTTGTCCGCGATGGTCAGGCCGTTGACCCGGGTGATGAGAAGCTCGGCCCCGGGGTTCTCGTACACGCTCTTGGCCAGGGAGGCGATGGTCTCGCCCTCCTTGACCTGGTGGTGGGTGAACACGTCCGGGTTCAGGGCGTCCTTGAGGAGCTTCAAGGCGTCGGCGTGGTCCGGGTTCAGGCGCAGGCAGGTGATGAGCTCCCGCTTGGCCGCGCCGCCGTCGCCCTTGTCCAGGGCCGCCTTGCCCGCCGCGAAGTGGGTCTCGGCCTCGGCCTCGATCTTGGCCTTGATCTCCCGGGCCTTGGCCAGGCTGGCCCGGTCGCTGCGCTGGATGGTCAGGGCGATGCGCAGGTTCTCCATGGCGCTCAGCAGGTCGCCGGACTGTTCGTCCAGGCGGGCCTGCTCCACGAAGCGCTCGAACACCGCCTGGTAGGGGTCCTTCTTCTCCCCCGCGAAGATCTTCTGCACGTCCTGGAGGATGGCGGCCGGCGCGGGCGCGGGAGCCGCCAGAACGGCCAGGGCGAGGCACAGGGACAGGGCCGGGCCGAGGGGGTTGGCAAGGGCGCGCATCACTGCACCTCGCTCTTCTGGAACACTTCGAGGGACTTGCCCAGGGCGTCCAGGGTGGTGTCCGCGGTCACCGGCTTGCGGCTGACCAGGAAGTTGTCGGTGTAGAAGGGGTTGGGCTGGCCGGACAGGGTGACGGCCCCCCGGAATCCGTTCTTGCGCAGCAGCGCGATGACCAGTTCGTTGGCGGCGCCGTAGGGGTAGGCCATGAAGGCCGGGGTGATGCCGGCCCGTTCCCTGAGCTCCAGGGTGGCCACGGTCATCTCCCGGTCCACGGCCACCACGAAGTCCTCGAAGGTCTCGTCGGTCTTGCGCCGGGTCAGGTTGCGCAGGGTCTTGGTCTGGTGCTGGATGGAGATGCCGTCTGCGCCCATCTCCTTGATCTTGTCCCAGGACAGCGCCCCCTCCTTGCCGGTCACCAGGTCGGTGCACACGAACACCGCGGCCGGGAATCCGTATTTCTTGAGCACCGGGTAGGCCACGTCCCAGGTGTTCTGGCCGGTGTCGTCGATGGTGATGACCACCGCCTTGGTCGGAAGGTCCTCCTTGAACTCCAGGAAATTGTAGAGGGCTTCGATGGACACCGGGACGTAGCCGTGGTCCTTGAGATAGCGCAGGTGGTCGTCGAAGGCCGCCTGGGTCAGGGCCACGCCCTGGCCCGGGGCCTTGGCGAAGGCGCTGTAGGCCAGGACCGGCACCACCTGGAGGCCGTCCGCGGCCAGCCCGCCCTTGTGCGGCGGCTGCAGGGGCACCACCAGGAACTGGCCGGGGACGATCTCGGAAACCCCGTTGTACTCGGTGATGGCCCAGGCCTTGGCCGGGTCCTTGAGATAGCGGTTGGCCAGGGATTCGGCGGTGTCGCCGGCGCGGGTCTCCACCACGGCGTAGCTCTTGGACTTGCGCGAGTAGGTCCGGACCGAGCCGGTCTTGGCGCCGCACGCGGACAGCAGGGTCGCGGCGCAGAACAGGACCAGCAGGGCCAGGGCGCGGGTTGAGGCGGACATGGGCTCACTCCTCTTTTTTCGGGGGCGCGGGGGGACGTTGGCCGGCAGGCTCGGCCTTGGGCGCGGCCGGGGCGGCAGGTTTCGGCGCGGCGGGGGCCGCGGGCTTGGGCGCGGCCGGGGCGGCAGGAGGAGCGGGCCGTGCGGCCGGAGCGGCCTGGGCCGGGGCTGCGGGCCTGGGCGCGGCCTGTCCGGCCGGCGCGCCGGCGGCCTGGGCCTTCTTCAGGGCCTCCTGTTCGGCCAGCCACTTCATGTATTCCGGGCCGGACTTGGCCTTGGGGCCGGCCGAGGCCTCGCCCGCGTAACGGATGGGCGGCCGGGGCTTCTCGCCCTTTCCCACCATCCGGTCGACCACGAAGACCTGCAGGGGCTTGGTCTTGCCCTTGACCATCTGGGGCTGCAGCTCCGTGACCTCCACCATGTCGTTGAGCTTGGCGAAGGACGACTCGCTGAGCACGATGCGGCCGGCGTCGGCCAGGCCGTTCAGGCGGGAGCAGACGTTCACCGTGTCGCCGATGACCGTGTACTCCATGCGCACCTCGGAGCCGATGTTGCCCGAGACCACGGTGCCGGTGTTGATGGATGCGCCCACCCGCTGCATGAGGGGGTTGTCGCCGGACTTGCCCTTGAGCTCCTGCTGCATGGCCCAGCAGGCGCGCATGGCCTGCTGCGGGTGGTCAGGTCCCGAGTCGGGCAGGCCGCCGAACACCGCCAGCACCTCGTCGCCGATGAACTTGTCGATGTAGCCGCCGTTGGCCTCGATGTGCTTGGCGGCCACGTCGAAGAACTGGTTGAGCTGCTCCACTATGACCGCCGGGTCGTGGGACTCGGAGTACTTGGTGAAGCCGCGCACGTCGGCGAAGACGATGGTGGCCTCGTTCTTCACACCCTTGAGCCACTTGTTCTCCGGGTCGGCCAGGATGAGGTCGCGGATGACGTTGGACACGTAGCGGCCGAAGCTCTCCCGCATGATGGACTTGAGCCACAGTTCGTGGCTCATGAAATTGAACGCGTTGG
>JBFMHA010000049.1:0-27331 GCA_040753075.1 Thermodesulfobacteriota bacterium | reverse complement strand
CTCCATGGCCTTGGCGATGAGGTCGAAGCGCTGGGCCACGAAATGCACCCGGTCGAAGATGGTCTCCAGCTTGTTGGCCTTGTCCACCACGCTCTCGGGAGTGGTGATCTTGCCCACGTCGTGCAACCACGCCGCCAGCTTGAGCTCCTCCAGGTCCTCCTCGGTGAGGCGCACCTCGGCGAAGGGCCCTTCGGTCATGGCGTTGATCTTCTCGGCCATCATCATGGTCAGGTCCACCACCCGGTTGATGTGGCCGCCGGTGTAGGGGGACTTCTCTTCGATGGCGCCCGCGATGCTCTTGATGAAGGCGTAGAACAGGTCCTTGAGGTCCTGGATGAGCTTGGTCTTGGTCAGGGCCGCCGCGGCCTGGGAAGCCAGGGAGGCGATGAGCGCCACGTGGTCGTCCGAGAACTCCACGGTTTCGTGGCCCGCGTCCTTGGCGTTCAGGAGCTGGAGCACCCCGATGATGTCGTTCTCGTGGTTGCGCATGGGGATGACCAGCATGGACTTGGAGCGGTAGCCGGTGGCCTCGTCGTACTTGCGCGGGCCCGTGAAGTCGAAGGCCCTGGACTCGTACACGTCGGCGATGTTCACCAGTTCGCCGGTGATGGCCACGTGGGACGAGACGTTGGCGTGGTTGGGCGCGCCGTCGCGCATGAGGGGAACGGGCGGCAGGTTCACGGGCGCGCCCGAGGTGCCGCCCATGCGCACCTTCATGGTGTCGTTCTGGAGGATGACGAAATTGAGGGCCAGCCCCTCCTCGTTCACCATGTAGAGGGTGCCGGCGTCGGCCCGGGTGATCTCCCGGGCCTCGTGGATGATCATCTCCAGGAGCCGGTTGACGTTGGACTCGCCGGACAGGGCCATGCCGATCTCGGCATACTTGTAGAGATGATCGAGCTGGCGCGGGTCCATGTCGCCCCCGGGCTCCAGCGTCGTCGCCTTTCCGGCCTTGCTCATGAGTCTGTCTCCTGCCGCGAAAACCACTGTCAGATTCCCGGAGGATACCTTTTTCACGCCTCAAAAGAAAGGGGCAACGTCCAGTGAAGACGCAATGAAAAGCCCCCGGTCCGTATGGACCCGGGGGCCTGTTCCGCGATCTGGTCCGCTTCAGCGCTGGCCCAGGGCGCTGCCCACGGCCAGGACCTTCTCGTTCATGGGGTAGCGCTCCACCAGCTTGCGGTAGATGGCCACCGCCTCCTCGGTCTTGCCCTGGCCCATGAGGGCGTACAGGAGATTCAGGTTGGACGTGAAGTCCGACGGCTTCAGGGAAAGGGCCCGGCGGTAGTAGTTCTCGGCGTCCGTGTACCGCTTCTCCCTGAGGGCCAGGTATCCGTCCCACTTGAACTTGGTGGCGCTCTCCTGCTTGCCGAGCTGGGAGGCCATGGTGGAGAGGATCTCCCGGGACTGGGTGATGTCCCCCTGGTTGGTGGTCTGGACGAGCTTCTTCTCCAGGGACAGGAGCTCCTCGTTCTTGCGGGCCTGGCTGGCGAAGTGCGTCTCCAGGGCCTTGGTGGGCTTGGTGAGGTCCAGGGGCTCCTGGCGCTGGGGAGCCTCCCGGTGCAGGCGCTGGGTGAGCAGCGGCTCCGGGGTGGCCAGCTTGGGCGCCTCCTTGGGAATTTCCTCGGCCGCCGCGGGCGCGGGCGGGGGAGCGGCCGCTTGCCTGGCCGCCCCGACCGTGGTGTCCGGGGGCGGAGGCGCGGTGATGGTCTGGATCTGGGTCTTGATGAAGTAGGCCCCGGACCCCACCAGGAGCAGGAAGATGCCGATGATGACCCCGCCGCGCACCAGGATCTGGCGCATGCGCGGGGCCACGGCCTGGGGCGTGGAGGCCGAGGTCCTGACCCGCTCCTTTTCCTGGAGCTGCTGCAGGCTCTTGTAGATGACGCTCATTGCACCACCCGGATGTCCATGATGATGACCAGTTCGCGGACCACCTCGGTCTGGGCGCGGCCCTTGAAGGCCCAGCCGAGGACCGGGATGTCCGAGAGGCCCGGGATCCCGGAGTCGGTCTTGCCGGTAGTCTTGTCGATCAGGCCGCCCAGGATGATCACGTCGCCCGGGGAGACCCGGACCGTGCTCATGACGTTCTTCACGTCCACCTTGGGCAGGGAAATCTTGTCGCCCGAGGCGGTCACATCGGTGAGGGCCAGGCTGGCGTCGTCCACCTCGGACTTGATGGGATAGATCTGCATGTCGATCTTGCCGTCGTCGCCCACGTAGCAGACCACGCCGAGCATGACCCCCTCGAAGACAGTGGACGTTATGACCGAGAAGGTCGTGTTGCCCTGGTCGTCCGTGTCGCGTGTGATCTCGCTCACATACTTCTGCGAGGTGCCCGAGGTGAACAGGGCGGGCTGGCCGTGCTTGGCGCGCACGTGCGGGTTGGCCACGATCTTGATCCCGCCGAAGGCCTGCATGGCCTGGATGGCCGAACTCACGGTGTCGTCGCCCACCTTGCCGGCGATGGTCAGCACGCTGTTCTGGTTGCTTCCGGTGATCGCGCCCAGTTCGTTGTGCCCGCCATAGGTGATGGTCCACGGCTGCTGGAAGGCCAGGCGCCGGGAGACCCAGTTCCAGTCGATGCCCAGGGAGAACTCGTCCGAGAGGCGGACCTCCAGGATGCGGGCGTCGATGATCACCTGGCGGGAGAGCTTGGTCTTTAAATTGTTGATCATCTTGGCGATGGAGCGCATCTTGCCCGGGCTGGTCCTGACCATGAGTTGGCCGGCCACGGGATCGAGGCTATAGTATCCTGAGGCGCTGGCGTCCGCTCCGACGGCGCCGCCCTCGATGATTTTCTTAACCCCCTTCTCGACAGTGCCGTAAAGGGAGTCATCCTCCATCTTGCTCTTCAACTCGGTATTCACCTTGAACTCGCCTGAAAGGTCGCTGGTGCCGCCACCGGTTGTCGAGCTCAGGGCGCCGCCGAAGATGTCGCCGCCGGCCTTGGTCGATATCTCGGTCTTGGTGTTCACGAAGTCCAGGTCGAAGGTCTGCTCCATGAAGCGGTTGACGAAGAGGACGTTCTCCCTGACCTCCCAGGCCAGGTCGTAGGCCTGCAGGAGCTTGTCCACCACCAGGCTGGACTGGGCGTCCTCGAAGCTGATGGTGACCCGGTTCTCCAGGCTGATGCCCGGCTCGATGATCAGGTTCAGGCCTGCGTTGCGGGCCACGATGAAGAGCACGTTGTGGATCGTCTCTTCCTGCACGCTGATGGAGATGGTGGTCTCGTCCAGGGGATTGAACTCCGGGAGCACGGGCTGGATGGCGGCCTCGAGCTGCTCCTGCCGGCGCTGCATCTGCTCCTCGCGGGCCCGGGCCTTGACGAAGTCCTGCTCTTCCTTTTTCAGGGCCTTGTACAGGGCGTCGTAGCCCAGGTTGGTCTCCAGCTGCTTGTGCTGCTTCTGGGCGCAGGAGGCCAGGACCAGGCTGAGCGCGACGATGGTCAAACCGACGATGATCCCCCGCATGGCGTGTCCCTTATTCACCCTCCCCCTCGGGGTCGGGGCCGAAGTCTCCTGAAGCGTCATGGAATCCCCCAAAGTTCTCGGCCGCCGGGCCTATTGCTGCTTGGCCTGCTGCTTCTTCAGCTGCTGCAGGATGTTCAGGGCCTGTTCCGGAGTCGGATTCTCAGGCAGGTTCTGCAGGTCCGCCTGGGGCGCCGGGGAGGCCGGGGCAGCCGCCCCCCCCTCCTGGCCATCGCCGGTCGGCGCGGCGGCGGGCGTTTCCGCAGGCTTCTTCAGCTCCACCCGGAACGAGGGGAGCCACTCGAACCGCTCCTCCACGTCCCCCACGCCCAGGACCACGCCGTCGGGCTGGATGTCCTTGAGGATGCGGCCGTCGGGCAGCCTGTCTCCAGCCTCGAGCACCGCGCCGTTGATGATGGCGTACTTCTTGGGCGGGCCCATGAAGATGGCGCTGAGCGACACCGGCATTTTCTTCTGGCCGGTGGCCGTGACCTCCTCCCTGTGCAAGGCGATGAGGCTCGACTCCACCCGGTCCACGCCGCCAAAGGGAACCCTCTCGCCCTTGAGCACCGCGATGGCCGAATCCAGGGTCTTGACCACGGCCGGGTCCGGGAGCTGCACCTTCTTGGGCGCCAATCGCGTGGCCACATCGGACGTGAATGTCGGCGCGACCGGCTGGCGGGTCCCGAAAAAGGCCGCGACGCCCAGGACCACGACCACGTAGAGGGCCCAACGGACAATGATGAACTGCCGCACCGGATGCATCTATTCCCCCTCTTTCTGCAGAGGCCAACGGACGTTCAGGGTGTAGTAGTTCCCCTCCAGCCCCAGGTCCAGTTGCTGGCTGTCGATCTTGAAGCCGTTCTTCTCCAGCGTGCCGAGGAATCCGTTGAACAGCTGCTGGGCCCTGGTGAGCTCCATCTCCACCTCGCCCTCCAGGCGGACGCCAAGGCTGTCCTGCTGGTAGGCGAACTCCAGGGCGTCCACCCGGATGGAGGCCGGCCGGAGCGAAGCCAGGTAGTTCCACATCTCGCCGAAGGGAGGGGACACCGCGGCCAGGTTGAACTCCCTGGCCAGGTTCAGGGCGGGCTCCACGTCCTGGGCGGAGAGCTCCACCGCCCGCGAGCGTATGTCCTGCTCCGCCATCTGGTTCTGCCGGGACAGGGCCTGGATATGGGCGTCCAGCCCCTGCCGGGCGGAGTTCACCTGGAAGAACAGCAGCCCGGCCACGATGCACAGGGCCAGGAACACGACCCAGACGAACTTCTCCAGGCCCTCCAGGGGACGCAGGAACAACTCCTCCTTGGGTCCCAGGGCGTCCAGGGAGGAGGCCCGCCGGATGGCCGAGGGCAGCGCCGACCACATGCGCTCGCCGTTCAGGGTCAGCATGTGCACCGGCCAGGCCACGATGGGGATCTCCACATCCGGCCGGGCCAGGTTCAGGGTGGGGGTGAGGGCCTCGATCCACTCCACCTGGGGGATCTTCTGGCCGAGGTTCTTCTGCAGGGCGGTGAGGTCCTGCTCCAGGGCGAAGATGCCCTCGGTGAGCGCCTGCTCGTCGTCGCCGATGAGGGTGTAGCGCCGCGCCAGGTTCACCTGGCCGCTCTTGCCCGCCAGCATGAGGATGGCCCCGGGCAGGTGCAGGGCCACCGCCCCCACCCCGCCGCGAACCCGCTTGAGCAGGGAGTGGAGCAGGCTCACCGTGTCGAAGATGATGAAGCCCGGGGCGAAGGCCTGGTAGGCCTCGCTTATGCCCGCGTAGCGATCCCGGGGCAAGACCTCGTAGAAGGCGCTGACCTGTCCGCCCTCCAGCTTGCGCTTGGCGAAGATCTTCAGGATCCCGTCGGTGGACAGCTCGCCGATCTCCTCCAGGTTCTTGCGGGCCAGGACCGGGGCGTACTTCATCTCGGTGGACAGGGTCAGCAGCCCCATGCCCGGGGCGTCGGCGAAATCGACCAGATAGGTGAAATAGCGGCCCATGGCCCCCACGTCCTCCACCAGGTCGATGCGGCCCGGCGAGAAGCGGTGCAGGGTCTTGTCCGACTCGAAGATGAAGGGGGTGAACCCGGAGGCGCTCTGCCGCCAGCCCCACAGGCCGGTATAGTCGTACTGCTCCGGCTCGTGCTCCGCCGCCGGTTCTTCCGCCGGCTCCTCCGGGTACGCCGTGGCCTCGGCCTCGCTCAGCGTGACCTCGGGCGTCTCCACCTCGACAAGGGGCTCGGCCTCGTAGACCGGCTCTTGTTCGGGAGCGTATTCCGGTTCGGGCTCATAGGCGGGCTCGGCCTGATAGGAATCCGGCCCGGAAGGCGGCTCGGCCTCGTAGGCGGGCTGCTCCTCATAGGCCGGCTCCGGCTCGTAGGCAGGCTGCTCCTCGTAGCCCGACTCGGGCTCCGGGGCTCCGGGCGCGGCAAAGGGATCGAGCGCCGCGCCGCTGGGCGCGTACGGCTCCTCCTCGGGAGCTCCGGCATCCAGCGTCAACGCCGGCGCGGCCTCTTCCGGCGCAGGCTCCGCAGCCGCCTTCGGCTCGGGCTCCTTTGCCGGCGCCGAGGAATCCTCCAGCTCCCAGGTGATCTCCTCGATCTCCAGCCCGGAGCGGCCCTCTGCGTTCAGATCCTTCTTCTCGTCGGTCATGGCTACCGTCCGTTGTCCCCGGTTACTGCTTCCGGATCAGGAACTTGCCCTCGAAGGAGGCGTCGTACAACTCGACCTGCTTGGGCTTTCCGCCCTCGATCACCACGGGCCCCTGCTCCTCCTGGCCGGGCTGGGCCTCGCCATGGACCCGCACCACGCGCATCCGCTCCGGCTTGAACCAGTACCCGCCTTCCTGGTTGAGGGTGTTGGTGGACAGGAGGATGAGGCGGCTGAAGTCGTCCCAGGCCAGGGTCTTGGAAACGGCCAGGGGATGGGTCACCCACTTGTCCGGCTCGAGGCCCACCTGCTGGATCTGCTGCCACAGCGCATTGGCCTTGGCCACGGACCCGGCCTGATCCTGGTATTGCCGCGTCACGACCTCCAGGTCCTTCTGGACCACGCGCAGATGCTCCAGTTCGGCCTGCTTCACTTTGTACTCGTCCCACATGGCGGCGCCGAAATACGCGCCTGCGGCCAATCCGACACTCAGGATGATGGCGATGATCCAGCGCATGGACGCTCTTCCCCCTTAGCCCATTTTCCCGATCATGTCGTAGATGGGCAGCATCAGTCCCGCGAAGATGGCGCCGAACAGCAGGCCCATGAACACCAGCATGAGCGGCTCCAGGGTCTTGCCCAGGACCTCCACCATGGCGTTCAGCTTCTCGCGGTAGAGCTTGGACACGTATGCGGTCTGTTCGTCGATCTTGCCGGTCTGCTCGCCCACGGAGATCATGCGCACCGCAAAGGGGTGCATGGCCTCGGCCGTGCGCAGGGAGTCCGACAGCGGGTTGCCGTTCTTGACCGAATCCTGGACCAGGATGAGCCGGCCCTTGTACACCAGGTTGGACAGGGACTCGGTGATGATCTCCAGGGTGCGCACCACGCCCACGCCCGCGCCGATGAGGATGCCCAGGTACTCGGTCATCATGGCCACGGTGGAGGCCTTGACGATGGTGGAGACGATGGGCAGGTGCAGGATGACGCTGTCCATGGCGTAGCGCACCCGGGTGCTCCGCTTCCGGGCGACGGAAAGGCCGATGCCTACGAGGACGCAGACCAGCATCCAGAAGCCGAACTGGGTCTGGAACCACTCCGACACCGCGATGAGCAGCTTGGTGGGCGCCGGAACGGTCACCCCCATGTCGTCGAAGAGCTTCACGATCTTGGGCACCACGAAATAGAACCAGAAGAAGCACGACCCGATGACCACGGCGAGGATGAAGCCCGGGTAGACCAGGGCTCGCTTGGTGCCGGACACGATCTCCTCGACGTGCTCCAAGTTCTCCGCGCACTTCTTGCACATCTCGTCGAGCATGCCGGTCTCCTCGCCGATCCGGCACATGTACTGGACGAGCTGGTTGAAGACCTTGGGGTGGCGGACCAGGGACTCGCCGAAGGTCTGGCCTCCCTCGATGTCCGTGCGCATGAACTTGAGGGTCATGAGCAGCATGGGATTTTTGATGTCGGCCATGATCTCGTCCATGGCCGAGAGCACGGGCACGCCGGCGCCCATGAGCATGGACATGTTGTTGAAGAATTCCGCGAGTTCCGGCCGGCTCACCCGGGCGAAGCCCTGGGTGGCCAGCTTGGTGAGGGCGGACATGAGCCGGCCCAGGCGGGTGATGGAGATGACCACCCCGCCCTGGCGCTCCAGGTAGCGGATGGCCGGGGCGTCGTCGGCAAAGGGGAGATCCACCACGCCCCTGTCCATCTTGCCCGAGGGTGTGAGCATTCGGAACCGGAAGATCGCCATTCGTCCTCTCCCCTGCCTTCCCCGTGCGGCGCCTGGCCGCGTCCCGGATCATGCGCCCGCCCCGCAGGACGGGCGCGGCCTGCCACTAGAAACGGGTCTTGCCGAGCACCCGCTGCAGCTCCTCCACGGTGGTGATGCCCATGACCACCTTCTGCACCCCGACGTCGAACATGTTCTTGAATCCCTTGCGCACCAGGGAATCCTCGATCTCGGTCAGGTCCGCGCTCTTTTCCAGGAGCTGGCGGATCTCCCGCTCCACCACCATGATCTCGTACACCAGGGTCCGACCCAGATAGCCGGTATGGTTGCAGTCGGCGCAGCCCTTGCCGCGCTTGAGCTCCTTGGCCTCCACCCCGAGGTAGTCCAGCTCCTCCTTCGAGGGCTTGTAGACTTCCAGGCAGTGGGGGCAGATGGTGCGCACCAGGCGCTGGCTGACCACGGCGATGAGGCTCTCGGCCAGCATCTCGGTGTCCATCTCCAGGCCCTGCAGGCGGGGGATGGCGCCCAGCGCGGTGTTGGCGTGCAGGGTGGAGAGCACCATGTGGCCGGTGGTGGCCGCGGTGAGCGCGGTCTTGGCCGTTTCCGTGTCGCGCATCTCGCCGATGAGCACCACGTCCGGGTCGTGCCGCAGGAAGTAGCGCATGGCGTTGGAGAAATTGTACCCCGCAGGCTCGTTGACCTGGGTCTGCCGGGCCAGGGGCACCACGTATTCGATGGGGTTCTCCACGGTCAGCACGTTCTTGCCCAGGAGGTCCAGCGAGGTCAGGCCCGCCACCAGGGTGGTGGACTTGCCCGAGCCGGTGGGGCCGGAGAGCAGCACGATGCCGAAGGGCTCGTCGAACACCTTGCGCATGGTCTCCACCGCGTCGGGCAGGAAGCCCAGGGCGGCCAGGCTGAAGCTGGCCCGCTCCTGGGAGAGCAGGCGCAGGGCCACGTTCTCGCCGAAGGGCGTGACGATGGTGGAGGCGCGGATGTCGTAGCGGCGCTCCAGCAGGTTGGCGGTCCAGCGGCCGTCCTGGGGCAGGCGCTGCTCGGCGATGTCCATGCCCGCCTGCAGCTTGATGGAGGTCACGATGCGCTGCAGCTGCGGGGGCATGAAGGCCACGTTGGAGAGCACGCCGTCCACCCGGAAGGCCAGGGCGAGACCCTGGGCCATGGGGCGGATGTGGATGTCCGTGGCCCGCTGCTTCACGGCCCAGAGCAGGATGTAGTTGATGAGCGTGTCCGGGCTCACCGTGCGGCTGGTGTCAGCGGCGATGATGCCCACCTCGCGCTGCATCAGCTTCTCGACGGGGTTGTCCAGGAAATAGAAGAAGTTGTAGATGGAGGCGATGACCCGACTCTCCTCGGCCATGACGTACTGGGGCTTCATGCCGGTGGCCCGGACCAGGAACTGGGTGGTCCGGTCGTCGGGCACGTCGGAGATGGCGGCCACGATCTCGTTGTCGGCCTGGGCGAAGGGGAAGACCCGCTGGGCCAGGCAGGTGTTGCGGTTGAACCGCTTGAGCAGGGTGAGGTCCGGGGAGACGGTGTTCAGGTTCACGTACCTGATGCCGAGCTGCTGGGCCACGGAATTGACCAGGTCGTATTCCGAGACCAGGCCGGTGCGGGTGAGCACCTGGCCGAGCTTCTCCTTGGTGACGCGCTGGACCTGCAGGGCGTAGCGGATGTGCGGGTCGCCGATGAAGCCCTTGTCCTTGAGCAGGTCGCCGATGCGAATGGGAGCGGTCATACCCTCTGTCCTTGACGTTCCGGAATGTTCGTCGCCTAGCCCGACACCATGACCAGCCAGAACACGGTCTCCGGGTCCGGCCACATGGTCCGCCGGAGCTTCATGTCCTTCTGGAACTCGTTGATGGCCCGCCAGGTCACGGGGCCCACCATGCCGTCGTCGGCTCCCCAATAGTAGCCGAGCTTCTTGAGCATCCGCTGCATCTGCAGGATGTCCGGGCTGCGGTAGCCGTAGTAGAAGTCCGTGATGACCAGCGGCGGCCGCCAGGCCACGATCCAGGCCGGATCCCCGCCGGCGTGCTGCTTCCACGGGAAAGACGCGTACGCCGCCTTGCCCTCGCTGGGCAGGCGCTCGAACTCCAGGAGCTGGACCTGGGATGGCAGGGCGCGCTTGAACACATTGAGATTCTTCCCCTCCACCGCCGATCCGAACACATCCAGCATGGACGCGAGGCCGACCCCCTCCAGGAAGTCCCGATAGGCCTTCGGATATCCCCGCGGTTGGTCCTCCTTCTTCGCATCTTCCTTATTCGTTTCATTTTTGACAGCCTGTGTCAAGGCGCTCCGGAACTCTTTCCCGCCACTTGCGACCATTTCTCCGGCCGCGGCCGGGACCTCGGGGGCGGAAGCGGCAGGGGCGGCCGCCGGGGTCCCGTTGGCCGGGCCGGCCTCGGCGACGGCCAGGGGAGGCGCGACGGAAGCGGCCCTGGCCGGGAGCAGCAGGTCCATGGCCAGGGCGGCCACGCTCACCCGGCCCTGGGCGACGGGGACCAGGGGGGCCAGGGCCAGGGCCAGGAGCACGGCCGCCGCCGCGGCCCCGGCCCAGAACTGGACGCGGCGGCGCTGGGCGTTGATCCGGTCGGCCACCTCCACCTGGCAGGTGGCGATCTCGGCCACCGCGGCCCGGACCGCGCGCATGGACAGGTCCCGGTCGCCGAAGGCCACGGCCGCGTACAGGGCGCGCTCCATGATCAGGTTGATCATGCGGGTGTTGCCCAGGGTGGCCCGGTACACGGCCTTGGCCGGGTTGCGGGCCAGGCGGAACTGGGACGCGGCGCTGGAGAGCTTGAAGTTCACGTAGCGCTCGGTCTCCTCCGGGGAGAACGGGGCCAGCTCGCGGTAGATGGTGATGCGGCTGCGCAGCTGGCGGAGCTTGGGCTCGTCCAGCCGGGCCTTGAGCTCGGGCTGGCCCACCAGGAGGATCTGCACCAGCTTGCGCCCCCCGGCCTCCAGGTTGGAGAGCATGCGCAGGGCCTCCAGGGCGGGCAGGGAGAGGTTGTGGGCCTCGTCCACGATGATGGCGCAGTTCTTGTTCTGGGTGTTCTGCTCCACCAGGTAGGTCTGGAGGATCTCGATGAGCTGGGCCACGTTGGCGGTCTTGGGCGGGTCCAGGGAGAAGTCCCGGGCGATGGCCAGCAGGAGCTCCTCCTTGTTGAGCATGGTGTTGAAGATCCAGGACGTGACCAGGCTCTCGTCCTCCAGCCGCTTGAGGAGCTGGTACAGCAGCGAGGTCTTGCCCACCCCCACCTCGCCGGTGAGCAGCAGGAACCCCTTGCGGGAAAGGATGCCGAACGCCAACTCGTCCAGGATCTGCTTGGTGGCGTCGGTATGGAAGTATCCTTCCGTGTCCGCGGCCATGGAGAAGGGATTCTTGTCCAGGCCCAGGGACTCGAAGATGTCTTTGGTCAAGCATCCCTCCAATTCTCGTCCTTAATGAACAAGACTCATTGCAAGGAGAAAAACCGATTGCTCAGCCTAGCATATTTCTTCCTTAAATTACAAAACAAACATTATCAACAAGGTTTCTCACCTCCTCCCGCTCTTTTTGGAATGCGTTGATATGACGCTCCCGCTTTCCCGAGATTATATGCCTTAATCAGTGCTCTTTCCGCCTGCGGAACGGGAATTCGCGAGCCCCTGCACCGCCTCGGGAAGGCCGGGCTCAAGCTCAAGGGCTTGCCGGAAGCTGGCTGCGGCATCGTCATGGCGCCCAGCCGCGTCCTGTTCCCGGGCCAAGGCGACGAATGCCACGGCGTCCTTGTGACGGATTCGTTGGGCCAACTCCTTGTGATCCCGGGCCTCGACATTGCGCCCCAGCGCCACGAGGGCCTCAGCAAGGGCCTCGTGCCCCTGTGCGTTACCCGGCTCAGCCACCATGGCGGAGCCAAGGATATCCGCCGATTCGGCCGCCCGACCAACGTCCGTCAGGACGCGACCAAGGGCCACCAGCACGGCGGGCTCGCCCGGACGCAAGGACAAAGCACGACGCAATGCCTGCTCGGCGCCGATGAGATCTCCACTGCGTGTGAGGCCCAGCCCTAAATTGTAATATGCCGGAGAAAAACCGGGGGCATATTGTACGGCCCGACGCAGCATGACCAGGGCCTCGGCCACTTCGCCCCGCTCCAGCAGCAGGTTGCCCAGAACCATGCAGCCATCGGCATAGGTTGGACTCATCTCCATCGCCCAACGCAGAACTCTCTCTGACCCGTCTAGGTCGCCCAGGCGCTGCCTGGTCAGAGCGAGCATCTTATGGGCCGGCATGTAGGCAGGGGCCAGCTCCATGGTCTTGGCAAAAGCCTGCTCCGCCTCTTCCAGCCGTCCCTGCCGGTACAGAGCGAAGCCCAATTGCTGGTTGACCACGAAATCATCCGGATACAGCCGCCGGGCCTGGGTGAACAGGCTGACTCCGTCGCGCCAGACGCCAACCTGGGCCCAGGCGAACAGGGCCAGGTAGGCGCACAGCAGCGCCGCCAGCAGGACTCGCGCCCGCCCGCGCACCAAGTCGGCCAGACCGAAGGCCGCCATCCAGCACAAACCCATGAGCGAAAGGTAGGCGAAGCGGTCGGCCATGGCCGGCCACAGGCCGGTCTGCACTAGGCCGCTTGCCGGGGCCAGCCCGGCCAGAAACCACAGCCAACTGGCCAGCAGCCAAGGCCTGTCGCGTCGGGCGTGGACCACCAACATCGTCACTGCCACGAGGAGCGCAGTCGCCCCGATCCATTGCCAGGCAGGCAGGGACTCGGGATAGGGATAATAGACAGACAGATCTTGGGGCCAAACAACCCGTTCCAGATATCGCGCCATCGCAACCAGAGCGTTGGCCAGCCGGAGCCCCAGGGGACGCTCTCCGGCCTCGACACCGGCAGTGACGTCCTGACGCGAGGCCACGGCCAGAATCGACGCGCCCACCACCAGGCACAGCAGCGGAACCTTCTCCAACACCAATCGTCTCCAGGGGACCCGTTGCACGCCGCCGCGCCTCTGCAGCGGCCAGATGTCCATGATCAGGAGCATAACCGGTGTGACCACTGCCGCGGCCTTGGCCATCAGGGCCAGAGCCAGACAGACCGCGGTGGCCGCCATGGGCCAAGGTCCCGGCCGCCGGGCCTGCCAGTGGTGGGCGTGCAAGGCCAGCATCACGCAGACCCCCATGAGCACGGTCTTGCGCTCCACGGCCCAGGCCACGGATTCGACGTTCAGGGGGTGGAGCAAGAACAGAGTCGCGGCTAGTAGGCTCACTGCCGAGCGGCCCGTGGCCTGGGCCAGAAACAGCCACAGCAGGCAGGCCGTGATCCAGTGCAAGGCGGCATTGACACCCAGCGTCGCAACTGGCGAATAGCCCAACCATTCCACCCCGGCCATGAGGGACAGCCAGGTCAGGGGGTGCCAGTAAGAGTGCGCGGAATCCAGGGAGAACGCCGCGGCTAGGCCCGGCCAGGTCAGTCCCCGCCTCACCAGGACGTTGTGGACGATGTAGTCCAGATCGTCGAAATGCACATACTGATGGCCAGCCATCTGCCAGTAGACTAGCAGGGCAAGTCCGGCCAATAGGACCGGCGGCCATATCTGGCCGAGGATACGTCCGGGGTGCAGCACGTTCGGGCCTCCAGGAGCCGGGCGGACGTCGTGGCGACCCGATCGATTCAAGAAAAGAGGCCTCCCTCCCGAGGGAGAGAGGCCTTCTCTTGTTTCTTCAGGTCGGCCTAGAAGTCCAGAACGATAGCCACGTCCTGGAGACCGGTTGCCGCCGTGTTAGAGGGATCCGCCCACGCCACGGGCATGATAGCGGTGACGTCCGCGCCCTCGGCAAGGGTGGTGGCCGAGGCGGTGATGGCGCGACCGTTCGAGATGGCCACGCAAGTGCCCGAGGTGGCGTCGGCCTTGCCGTCTATGGCCGTATCCAGGCCCAGGGCCACATCCACAGGCACGTTGTACAGCACCACGCAGTTGCGGAGGACGTTATTGCCGTTCAGGTCGAGCAGAAGGGCTACGAGGTCGGCCTCGACCAGGACACTGCCGGAATACTCGCCATCCACATTGGTCTGCCAGGGATTGAGAATGTTGACGGCGCCGCTGTCCCGGCAGGGGACGGTGGCAGCTACGACATTGACTCTGGCCACCGGGCTGACCAGCTTGGACTTGAGCAGCGAACACACCGGGATGCCCACGTTCTCCAGGGTCTGCAACAGGGCGGTCGATCCGGCAGCGGAGAGGGTAAAGCCGTCCATTCGGCCGTTGGCCGGGTTGGTGGCCGTGGTGCCGGTGCCGCCGTTGACGTTGCCGTCGTTGAAGAACTGACCGGTCTTGTCATAGTAGGTTTGGGCAATGGTGGCCCACTTCTGGGCGAACTGCTGGGAGAACTGCTTGACCTGCGAACCGCGCACGATGTCCCGGCCCTTCATGACGCCGGCCAGGATGATGCCGATGATGACCAAAACGATGGCCATCTCCACCAGGGTGAAGCCGGACGGCTTCCTGCGAACCGGAACTCTCATCTCATTACCCTCCGTTTGAGAAAAAAATGGAGCATTTTGTGAGGCAGCCCGGCAGTCTGCAGGAGATCCGCGGCTTTCCGCGCCCGTCTCGCGACGGGGATGGCCTTCTCATCGACTTATGGACAATTCATACTACTCTCCGCCCACAGGGTCAAGGGGGACGGCGCTTTTTCTCTCCTCAAATCGATGGCGTGCGCGAAACCCGGCGCGGGAAGGTCCAACCGCCCATTTCACAACCCGTTGAAGAGATTCACCGCCGCCGGATCCTGGGGAATGGACTGCTCGAGCATCCGCACCTCGGCGGCGTAATGCTCCCCCGGCTTCCAGGCCCGCTCCGGCCCCCTGGGCAGGGCCAGGAGGTCGAACACCACCACCCCCCGGCCGTCGAAGGGCGGCCGGACCCAGACGGTGCGGCCCCCGGCCGCGGGACGCACGCCGTAGCCCATGGCCTGCCCCCCGCCCAGGAGCACGTCCACGGCCCCGGGGGCGGCCTCCAGGAACTTCCCCTCCGCCCTCTCGCCCCAGGGGCTCACGCCCACCACCAGGGCCGCCCGGGACCGGGACCGGCCGGCCTCGGCCCGCACGGCCTGGAGCGCGGCCTCGAACGCGGCCGGATCCCTCGCCGCGTCCACGGCCGGAAAGAGGACCGCGGCCACCTTCACGCCGTCCCGGTCAATGAGCACCGTGTGCGGCTTGTCGTCCAGGCGTCGCCAGGCCCCGGGCAGGGACGCCCCGGCCGCGGCCAGCCACTCCGCCTCCTGCGGGGTCACGGCCCCCAGGTCGTAGCCGAGCAGGCCGTAGGCCTGGGCCAGGGCCCGCGCCAGGTCAGGCGACCCCGGCCGCCGCACCACGACGGGGGTGAACTCGTAGGGTCCGGCAAAGAACATGACCTTCCCCTTGCCTTCGGCCCGCAGGTCCTTGAAGACCGTGGCCCGCCGCCCCAGCCCCCCCAGGGCCTCGGCCCCGCACACCGGGCATTCCCTGAACTCGCCCAGGGAGTTGGCGGTGTAGGCCAGGGTCAGCAAGGCCGGACGTTCGCCGGCCCCCGCGACCCCGGCGGCCAGCACGAGGGCGAGCGGGAAAAGGAGCGCGGCGAGGCCGGAGCGGCGCATGGGGAATCCTCGGGTAAGGGCGCGAGCCGTCAGTAGGGATTGAACCGGACGAAGAGGTCCACCGTGCCGTCGGGGTTGGGGAAGAAGACCGCGTCCCCGGACAGCCGGTTCTTGTCGTCGTACTTGAAGTCGTAGGCCAGGGCCTCGTCCGCGTGGATGTTGGGGAGCTTCATGTAGTGGTCGGGCTTGGCCGTGGTGCCGTTCCGGGTCAGGTCCGCCCAGTAGAAGTCCATGATCCGGGACCGGACGCGGACCACCGGCTCGCTGGCCAGGCCTGCGCCGTGCAGGTCGCTGAAGAATTTCTGGTTCTCCCCGTTCTCCCGCTCCACCCGGCCGTTGCCGTTGCCGATGGGGCCGCCGGTGGCGTTGGTCCCGCCCGGGCCGTCCCCGGGGAGCACGCCGGTCATGTCCCGGTAGTTCATGATGGCACCCCTCCAGGCGAGCAGCCGATCGTGGATGTAACCGGCGTAGTGCGCGCGGTAGGGATTCACCCCGCCCGGCCGGTCGATGTCCCCGCCCTCCCAGGTCACCACCAGGAGCAGCCCGAGCACCAGGGCGAAGACCAGGAACAACCCCAGCGCCATCTCGGGCATGGTGAAGCCCGGGCTGTCCCCGGCGCGGCGGGCCGCCCCCGGGGAGCGGCGCGGACGCGCCCTCACCACACGCTCCGCCGGGGAGCGGCGGCGTCCGGTCGGTGGAGGATATCGGAAGAAACCTTTTCGGGCACACGCATGATGTTGTATCTATGCAAAAAAACCGAAGGGCGCAACCTGAAGGAACCGCAGGCCGAATTCCACCATGTGAAAACCGGCCCGCTCCAAGCGGGCCGGCCAGGGCGCCGCCCTCTTCCCCCGGCCGGCGCACGGCGCGGCGGCCGGGCAACGGGACGATGCGCTACTGGAGCAGAATCGCCTGCATCTGGTTCAAGGTCTGATACACCGCCTGGTCGTCATAGCGCACAGCCACAGCGCCGACAGTTATGTCCCCATAGCCCCTGGTGAGAATGCGGATGGTAGCGCCCGCGCCGCCCACGTCCTCGACCTGCAGGGTCAGGTCCGACCCGAGGTTGGCGAGCACGAAGGCCACGTTGGTGACGGTGCGGTCCAAGGTTCCGCCAACGAAGGTCCCGGCTGGCCCCAGGGCCGAGTATTCCTCCACCGACAGGGTGGTGGCGGTCACTCCGGAGATGGCCGCGCCTCCGGCCAGCTCCGGGGCCAGCCAGTAGCGCACCCGGCTGCGCCAGAGGTCTGTGGAGTAGGCGTAGCTGGTGGGCAGCAGGCCTCCGACCGCGGGATCGGGGAGGGTCCCCTGGGCCACGGCCACCCCCTGCAACTGGGTGACGACGCCCTCCAGTTGCTCCTGGGCCATGCTGATCTTCTCCCGCTTGAGGTACTCGAAGATGGCCCCGTAGAACACGTAGCCGATGAGGCCCATGATCACCAGCACCACGGCCAGTTCAACCAGGGTGAAGCCTTTTCTCGCTGCTCTCATGGCGGTCACTTTTCCAGCAAATGCAGATTACGGGCAGCCGACGCAGGCGGTCGATGTCCCGTTGAAGCCGAAATCGGCCACGCTGACGGTTTGTCCCCCGGGGTTACTCCCGCCGAGCAGGGCGACCACTGCGGCTGCGGCGCCGTTCGTGTCAATGGCCATGGTCCAGCCGAAGCGGAACGTATTGAGCTCGGCGGACAATGCCGAAGTCAACCAAACGCTGTACATGTCGAACATGTCGGCGTTGGCCAGGTTCTCGCCGAGGTCCGCGGCGAGGTTCAGGAAGGACGCGTTGGGCGTGTCGTCCATCCATATCTTCACCGTATACTTGTACCTGTTCCCCGCGCCATGGGTCGCATCCACGGCGAGGCCGCGGTGGATCTCCATACGTATCCAGTGGTTGGTGGCGTCCTCCAGCCATTGCTTGTTCCGGTCCGGCGTCCCATCCTCGTAGGCGGTGGCGTTGGTCAGGAAGCCATCATACAATGCCGGCGTCCCGATGCTGTCCTGGGCGCCATTGCAGTCGGCATCCTCGATCTGCGTGAAATAGGGGTTCCGGATGTCGGTGTTTGCCGACGGCTCTCCATGCCGGTTGTCCATGACGCCCCCGTCCGCGTCACCCTCCTGGAAGAATACCGGGGCGACGTGATTCGCGTACGACGGCTGCGCGATGCTCCCTGAGCATGCCGCAGGCACCGCCCAGGTGATGCCGAAGCTCGACTCATTGGGGCCCGGGTCGTTCTGGTTATCGGTCCCGGCCGTATCGTCATTGGGGTAGAGGTCAATCTCCACGCCGAGCTTGGGGTTGTATATCCCCGTGTTTGCATAGCCCAGGAACCCATCGTTCCCGCCGCCGCCCCCGCAGGGCGGGGTGCTGTCGACGTTCTGGAGATCGGCCCCGTTGATTATCGCGAAGACGATCCCCCCCATGAACGCATAGGAATCCACCCTGGCGTCTGCGTTCAGGACATTGAACCGGAATACGAAGCGCAGCTTATCCCACCGATAGGTGCTTCCGCCCGCTCCATCCTTGTCTCTGCCCTGGCAGATGGTGACGCTGTTGGCGTTGCTCTCGCATTGCAGCTCATCATTGTTCGTCGCGGGGTATGTTCCATCGTACCAGATGCAGGCCCGCGTATTAGAGTACCCATTTCCAAAGGAAAGTTCATTGGCGCCGACGTTAACCGCGCCGACGTTGTTTGCAACGAAGTTCTGCGTAGTGCTCTTGGGAAAGCTCGCGGCCATGTCCTTGAACGGCAATATCCCATTGATCGGCTCGCTCGCCGTCGCATCGCAGACGCGGCTTTTCAAGTAGTCCAAGGTCACGTAGTCCACCAGATCGTCGAACTCGTCCGTGGCGCTGGCCGGACCGGGCAGGTCGTAGGTCTGGCTGGTGTTGGGCGGATTGCCGTTCGCGGTGTCGGTCACCGTACCCTGGGAATAGGATACCACTGTGCGCGAAGCCGGAGCGCTGCCGGTCGAGTCCGCATCGATCTGCAGGTTCTGGTTGCCCCCCCGGCTGGCGATGATGAAGGCCAGGTTGGAGTAGGTGGTCCCCCCGATGGTGAGCGCATAATTCGTGCTGGTCTGGGTGCAGAAGTCTCCGCTCTTCAGGTTGGGATCCACATAGTAGGCTATGTAGTTCTGCTGGGCGTCGCGGGCGTTGGCGAAGCTGGTCTCCACCGCCGCCTCCCCGGGCAGGACCTTGTTAGCCAGGGCGAAGCCGATGATCTCCTGCCTCAGGGCGTTCAGGGTGCCGCGGCTCTTGGAGAGCTTGTCCTGCTTGAGCTTCTCGCCCACGAGCGGGATGGTAAGGGCGGCGATGATGCCGACGATGATGAGCACCACCGCCATCTCGATGAGGGTGAAGCCGTGTGGCGCCAAACTCCGAATGCTGCTGAACTGCGAGGTGCTACGTCGCATGCCGTATTACTCCTTACAGGCCGGACTTGCCTGTGAGTCCGCGTGCCTTGGCCAGTTCGCCCAGAATCTCCTGATAAGTCACGATTAGGTAGATATCGTTGCTCCAGTTTCCAATCTGGGCGGGATCGGTCAGCGGGTCGGTCCCGTCCGACGCGGCGCGGGCGAAAGATGGGTTGATTCCGGTCGCGAGGATCGAGGCGGACAGTGTGCCCGCGGGGAGGAACATGTTCTGCAAGTTGACATTGTCCGCCACCCCGGAGCGGCCGAAGCTCGCCAGGATGAAGGCCACATCGGTGATGACCACCCCGTCCCGATCGGTTGTGTAAGAACTGCTGCCGGCCGCGGTCCCGGGTTGCGGGACAATGGGAGGAGGTCCGGGTGGAGACGTGGAGTAGCTCGAACTGCACGGGTCGGTGCTGGCCAAGGAGGTGGAGGGCAGGAGACACCCACCAGCCAGGGAGGGGTTTCCTGCGACGCGCTGGGCCGTGGAGCGCACGCCCTCGATGAAATAGATGGGATTGGTGTGGGAGTCGACTCGGTCTTCCAGGCACCGGTCGACGGCGTTCGTGGGGTTGATGGGCGCGGTGCGGGTAGCGGTCCAACTGGGGTACACGTTGTCGGCGGTAATTGAGGCCATGATGCAGGCCCGGACTTTTCTCAACTCGGCCAGGGTGGCCGCGTTCTTGCGTCCCTCAACCACCATGCCCCAACTGTAATAGCCCAGGGTGAGCATGATTCCGGCGATGACCAGGACAACCCCCAATTCGATCAGGGTGAATCCTGCTTCTCGTTTCCGGCGGATGCTGTTCATCCTCGTCCCTTCTCCATTGCCATCCAAGGCTTGGCTGACTTCGGCCCAACTGTCGGACCGACCTGGTTTTATCCCAACATACCATATCCCGCTCCAGCGCGAAAGTCACTCCCCCATTTTTCTTCCAGCCCTCCTGAAACGAGCAAAAAAGCCCCCGGCCGCGGACGGCCGGGGGCTGCGAGGAGGCGGAAGAGGACGGGGCCTACGCCGCGTCCGGAGCCGGCTCGGGCTGCACGGGAGCGGTCACGGGACCGGCCGGAGGCGCGGCCTTGGTGGGGTTCAGGGCGACCTCCTGGGGGAACACCGGCAGGTACCGGTAGGCCAGGGAGAGGATCAGGAAGCCGTAGGCGATGACTCCGATGCTCGGACCCCACTCGGCCCAGTTGGGCGTGTAGGTGAACCAGGGGTCGAAGGGCATCACCGGCGCGGCCAGGCCCTGCACGGTCTGCACGTAGCGGTTGATCACGATGCCCGTGCAGTCGAGGATGGCCGCCACGTAGAACAGGGAAGGGGTGTTGCGCAGCTTGGGGATCAGGAAGATGAACACCGGAATCACGCCGCACACGCCGATCTCGGTCCACAGCAGCCACTTGCCGTAGATGGTCTGGTAGAACAGCTCGTCGAAGGTCAGGCCGGTCCGGGGCAGGATGTCCATGGCCCAGGCGTAGGTATCGACGATCTTGAAGAAGGTGTAGATGGCCAGCATGGTCCCGGCGATCTTGCCCATGAGGGACTTGACCGACCAGTCCACCAGCTTCTTGCCGGTGAGGAGCTCCATGAGCTTGACCACCAGCACCGAGAAGGCCGGGCCCGAGCCCACGGCCGAGAGCACGAACAGGAAGAACGTCCAGGGCCAGATGAAGAAGCCGTCGCGCAGCACGTAGGGACGTCCGAAGAGCACGCCGTACATGCCGCCCAGGGAGCCCTGGTGGAAGGTGGACAGGAACGCGCCCAGGCCGGCGATGAGCGGCATGACCACGTGCAGGTTGTGCGCGAAGTAGTGAATGAAGCGAATCCGGTTCAGCTGCTTCTGCTCAAGGATGATGGGCAGGAACTCGATGCACAGCACCATGAGGTAGCAGGTGATGCACCACATCACTTCGGTGAGCATGGAGTGCACGTTGGAGTGCCAGAAGCCGAACCAGGAGCGCAGCGGCTGGCCCACGTCCAGGGCCAGGATGAGCATGGCGCCGGAGTAGCAGATGAAGCCCACGATGACCGTGAGGTTCACGATCTTCTCCAGCTCCTTGATGTCCAGGATGTACTTGAGCAGGCCGGTGAAGAACGCGCCCGCGCCCAGGGCGATGACCGCCAGGTCGAAGGTGATCCACAGGCCGAAGCCGAAGTAGTTGTCCAACGCGGTGACGCCCAGGGCGTCGGTGATGAGCACGCGGTAGCCCGCGTACAGGCCGAAGGCCAGGCCGATGCTGATGAAGGCCAGCCAGGCCATGAACTTGCCGAACGAGCAGCGCTCGGTTCCTTCCGGGAAGAGAGCCTTATCCATGGGGTGCCTCCTCGCTTACTCTTTGGCTTGGCCGGTCTGGCCGCCTTCGGACGCCGCAGGCTCGGCCTGGGCCGGCTCGGCATGGCCGGCGGGAGCGCCGTGCGCCGCTCCGGCCGCCGCACCGGCAGCCCCGTGGCCCCCGCCATGGCCCACCACGCCGTAGCGGTGGGTGGGGGCGTTCAGGGCCTCGCCGTCCAGGTAGTTGTCACCCAGGCGGCGCACCCACTCCCGCTTGCTGACGTAGTAGACCTGGGGATCGGTGCCCAGGCGCTCCAGCAGGCGGAAGGCGTTGGGGTCGTGCTTCAGGGCGTAGACCTTGTGGTCCTTGTTGTTCAGGTCGCCGAAGTGCAGGGCGCCGGTGGGGCAGGCCTCCACGCAGGCCGGGATGTAGGCGTCCTCGGCCAGGTGGTTGGGGTCCTCGCCCGCCACCCGGGCCTTGTCCTTGGCGTACATGAAGCGGTGGTGGCAGAAGGAGCACTTCTCCACCACGCCGCGGGGACGGCAGGAGGTATGCGGGGTGATGAGCTGCTTGGCCTCCGGGGTCCACTCGGGGTCGTACCAGCCGAACACCCGGGCGTGGTAGGGGCAGGAGGCCATGCAGTACCGGCAGCCGAAGCAGCGCGGGTACACCTGGCTCACGATGCCGCCCTCCTCGTTCTTGTCCGTGGCGATGACCGGGCACACCGACACGCAGGAGGGCTTGCCGCACTGCATGCAGGGCCGAGCCAGGAAGGCGGCCTCGGGCTGGCCGCCCGGGGCCTTGGACAGATCGTAGACGAACATCCAGTTCAGGGCGCGCATCCGGTCGGTGGGGTCCTGTCCGGGCGGGATGTTGTTCTCCTTCTGGCAGGCCGAGATGCAAACGCCGCAGCCGGTGCATTTGTCAATGTCGATGACCATGCCCCATCTGATGCGGAAATCAACTGCAGTTGCCATGTATGGTTCCCTCTCTTCGCTTAGGCGACGTTCACCCGGGAACCGGTCCAGACGGACAGGCCCGAATCGGGTTCATCAGCCACGGACAGCAGCGTGTGGGCATTGCCGCCGGCGGGCTGGCCGAAGGCGTTGCGGCCCAGGCCCAGGGGGGCGGCCACCACGCCGGTCATGACCTTCTCGGAGATGAGCACCCGGGCCGACATCTCGCCCTCGGGGCCGGCCAGGCGCACGTCGGCGTTCTGGCGCAGGCCGCAGGCGGCGGCGGTGCGGGCGTTCACCTGGACCACCGAGGCGCCCTTGGCCAGTTCGGCGGAGCTCACCGCGTTCATGCCCAGGAGCGGGGCCACGGTGGCCGACCCCAGGGCCAGACGGGCCTGCGGGGCCAGGGCCAGACGGAAGCCCTCCTTGCCGGCGCTCACGTGGTCCGCGGCGGCCGGGACCAGGGAGAGGCCGGACTGGGGCGCACAGGCCGAGGCGGTCCAGGCCGCGCCCTTGCGCAGGGCGGCAAGGTTGGCGCCCAGGGCCTGCGCCTTGGCCTCCACCACCTCGCGCATGCTGGCGAAGCCCAGGCCCAGGCCCAGGGAATCGGCCAGGGCCAGGACCACGTCGCCGGCGTGGCGGCAGTCGTAGGCCGGCTTCTTCACCACCGGAGCGTTCAGGCTGTAGATCGCCTCGCCCGCGCCGTAGGGGGTGTACACGTCGTCGTACCGCTCCAGGGTGGCGGCGGCGGGCAGCACCAGGTCGGCCATGGCCGCGGTCTCGTCCATGAAGGTGGACATGGCCACGGTGAAGCCGGCCTTTTTCACGGCCGAGGCCATCGCCGCGGTGCGCGGCAGGGCGTAGGCCGGGTTGGCGTTGTAGATCATGAGCAGGGCCGGAGTCTCGCGGCCCTCGGCCACCGAGGAGAGGTAGGCCACCAGATCCGCGCCGAACATGGTCTGGCTCGCGGGCGCGCCGGGGACCACCGTGGGGGCCTCGGCAATGGCCCGGGCGCCGCCCGGCCGGTTGAAGTTGCCCAGGAGCAGGTTCACGGCCAGACCGGCGGCCACGGTCTTGGCCCCGGCGCCGGCGTTGAACTCGGAGCCGGTGATGACCAGGGGCCGACGGGCGGCGGCCAGTTCGCGGGCGATCTGGCGCAGGGCGCGCTCGGACACTCCGGTCTCGGACTCCACCCGGGCCGGGGAGAACTCGGCCGCGGCGATGCGGGAGAACTCGGCGAAGTCGCGGGCGGGCGCCTTGGCGCCGGCCTCGACCAGGCAGCGGGCCAGGCCCATGGCCAGGACGCCGGCGCTGCCGGGCCGGGCCTGGACGTAGGCGTCGCAGACCGTGGCCGTGGGGCCGAGCACCGGACCGGCGTAGACGTACTTGGCGCGGGGGCGGCCGCCGGTGGGATGCGCAGCGGCGAAGGCCCTGGCGTTGCGCACCGAGGTGCCCCAGGACTCCAGGGCCTCGGCGCCCAGGATGAGCACGTAGTCGCTGTTCTCCAGGTCGTAGCCCAGACGGCCCGAGGCGCCCATCATCTGCATGGCCTTGGCCGCGCTGGCGGCCTCGCCGGGAGCCATGAAGAACTTGCCGCCGGCCTTGGACGCAAAGGCGGCCAGGACCTCGCTGGCGGTTCCGGTCTCGTCGCCGCTGACCACGGCCAGGCTGTCCTTGGCCGAGGCGGCCTTGTCCTTCAGGACGGACATGGCCTCGGACCAGGTGCAGGGCTCCAGCTTCTCGCCTCGCCGCACCATGGGAGTCTTGACCCGGTTGGGATCATGCAGGGCCTGGACCTCGTTGGCGGCGATGGCGGAGAGGCCGCCGCGGCTCAGGGGATGGTCGGGGTTGCCCACCACCTGGCAGGGCCGGCCGTCGTAGGCGACCACCCGGATGCCCGCCCCTCCCGGATCCATCTTGCTGGCCACCTGGGTGAAGAACGCGCTGCGCTTGGGCACCGTGGGGGTCCAGCTCCAGTTCTGGGTCCAGATGGAGATGTCGTCGGTGATTTTATAGGGGATGGGAGTCAGGCCCAGGCCCACGACTCCGCCCGCCAGGAACGTCAGGAAGGCTCTTCTGTCGAGTCCCATGTACGCCACCTCTCTTTAACGATGACAGACGTAGCAGGCGTTGCTCTGGCCGTTCTCGGCGTGGCAGCGTTCGCACCTGTACATCTTCATGGTTCCGGTATCGTTGAGCATCTTGTGGTCAAGCTGGGTGTACCCGGTGAGCTTGTTCTTGTAGAGAACAGGCGGGGTGTCGTTCTTGGCCATGTCGGGGTGGCACGCAGTGCATTCCTGCTTCTTGTGCGCGGCGTGGGAGAAGAACACGTTGTCGGGCTGGTCCTGGTAGACGAGCCAGTCCACCTCCTTCTCCTTGGCGACGTACTCCTCCACGAATATCTTCTCGTCCGGATCCGAACCCAGCACGTCGGAGTGGCACTCGGCGCACTGCGCGGTGGTCGGAATCCCGCTGAAGGAGCCGTCTTCGTTGAAGAAGTGACAGTCTTCGCAGGCCATGCCCTGGTCCTCGGCGTGGACCTTGTGGCTGAACCGGAGGGGTTGCTCCATGGCGCTGAAAAGCGCCTGCGGGAACACCCACCACCCCACGAAGAGCATTGCTATGAACCCTAAAAAGAAGGGCAATGCTCCGCCGCTGCTCGCAGAAGATTTGTTCGCCATAATCCTCGCCATCCTTATGGAAGATTTGTTTCAGCCGGATGATCCGGCATCCCCGCCCGCGGTTCGCACCGAAAACGCGGGCCCCGGGTACAGCATTCCCGGTGCGCCGCGCCTGCGACTACCCCGCCCCCCGGCCGGGGCGACTCCCTTGTTAAAAATTTCCCGTGAGGACCAGTCCTTCTAGGCAAGAGAGCCGAATACTGTCAAGGGTTCTTCGTGAAAATTCAGACTGTCCCGAAGGCCTGCACGGACACCCGGAGGCCTGCGCGGTTGTACTGCGCCGCGAGTTCCGGTAAGGATGCCCTGCCGCCCGTGCGGCCAAGGGAGCCATCACCCATGCGGATCATCGAAACCGGCCTGCCCGGCCTGCTCCTCATCGAGCCCAAGGTGTTCGGCGACAGCCGGGGGTTCTTCCTGGAGACCTGGAGCCGCACGGCCTTCGCGGCCCTGGGCCTGGACTACGACTTCGTGCAGGACAACCACGCCCGCTCCGCTCCCGCCGGGGTGTTGCGCGGCCTGCACTTCCAGCGCCCTCCGGCGGCCCAGGCCAAGCTGGTGCGCGTCACCCGGGGGGCGGTCTTCGACGTTGCGGTCGACCTGAGAACAGGCTCCCCAGGCTTCGGCAAATGGTACGGGGCCATACTGTCAGCCGACAACTTCCGGCAGATGCTCATCCCGCGGGGCTTCGCCCACGGCTACCTGACCCTCGCGCCGGACACCGAGTTCCTCTACAAGGTCGACTCCCCCTACGCCCCGGACCTGGACGCCGGCCTGGCCTGGGACGACCCGGACCTGGCCGTGGCCTGGCCCCTGGCCGAGCACGGCATCGCCGCGCCGATCCTCTCGGACAAGGACCGCAACCTGCCCGGCCTGGCCGGCTTCGCCTCCCCCTTCACCTTCGCGCCGCCGGGCCGCTAAGCCGCCCACTGCGAGGAGCGCCATGCCCAAGAGCAAAGAGAAATACGCCCCCGCCGCCATTCCCGGCCTGCAGGCCGTCATCCTGGCCGGCGGGTCGGGCACCCGGCTGTGGCCCTATTCCCGCACCCTGCTGCCCAAGCAACTGCTGGCCCTGAACGGGGAGCGGACCCTGCTCCAGCAGACCGCCGCCCGCGCCCTGCGCATCTTCAGCCCGGGCGATCTGTGGGTGGTCACCAACGAGGAGCAGAAGTTCGAGGTCACGGGGCAGCTCAAGGCCCAGGACCCGGCCCTGGAGGGCCAGGTGGTGGCCGAGCCCGTCGGGCGCAACACCCTGCCCGCCATCCTCCTGGGCATGGACCGCGCCCTGGCCCGCAACCCGGAGGCGGTGGTGGCGGTATTCCCCTCGGACCACCTCATCCACCAGCCCGAAGCCTGGGAGGTCGCGCTGGCCCGCGGCGCGGACCTGGCCCGCCGCGGCTGGTTCGTGACCTTCGGGGTCACCCCCAGCCGGCCCGAGACCGGGTACGGCTACATCCGCAAGGGCAAGGAGCTGGGCAGGGACAGCTACGAGGTGGCGGCCTTCACCGAGAAGCCCGACCTGGCCCGGGCCGAGGAGTTCGTGGCCTCGGGCGAGTTCTTCTGGAACTCGGGCATGTTCGTGTTCGAGGTGGCCTCCTTCCTGGACGCGGTGGCCAAGCACCAGCCCGAGTTGTTCGCCTGGTGGCGCAAGCGGGCCGAGGCCCCGCTCAACGAGACCTACCGCACCCTGCCCGACATCTCGGTGGACTACGGCATCATGGAGCACGCCGGGCGCCGGGCCGTGGTCAAGGCGGACTTCGGCTGGGACGACCTGGGGTCCTGGGAGGCCATCTACCAGGTCGGCCACAAGGACGAACACGGCTGCGTCACCGGCGGCGACGTGCTGGCCCTGGACTGCGAGAACTCGCTGCTCCTGTCCCAGCACGGAAAGTTGGCCGCGGTGAACCTCAAGGACATGATCGTGATCCAGACCCGGGACGCCACCCTGGCCTGCCCCCTGTCCCAGGTGCAGCGGGTCAAGGACGTGGTGGTCCGGCTCAAGGCCGAGGGCAGCCCCCTGGTGGAGGCCCACGTCACCGTGCGCCGGCCCTGGGGCTCTTACACCGTGCTGGAGGAGGGCCCCCACTACAAGATCAAGCGCATCGTGGTGAACCCCGGCGCGGTGCTCTCCCTGCAGAAGCACCATCACCGGTCCGAGCACTGGGTGGTCATCTCCGGCACCGCCGAGGTGCTGGTGGGCGAGACCACCACCCTGCTCACCGAGAACCAGTCCGTGGACATCCCCAAGACCTCCCTGCACCGCCTGGGCAACCCGGGCAAGGTCCCGGTGGAGATCATCGAGATCCAGTCCGGCCCCTACCTGGCCGAGGACGACATCGTCCGCTTCGACGACGTGTACGGCCGGGCCAAGGAGTAGGCGGGGGCGCCGACTCGGACCCCGGCCGGGGAGGCTCCTCGCCTCCCCGGCGCCCCACCCGCCGGGGCCATCGGCCCCGGGCCCCGTTATGGCGCAGCACGGCCCCGCCCCGGCCGCGCGGCCCTGCGCGCACGGGATTCCGACGCGATGAGGC
>JBFMHA010000048.1:0-28441 GCA_040753075.1 Thermodesulfobacteriota bacterium | reverse complement strand
CATCTCCCTGGGCATCTACGCCATCGGCGCGCTGGTGGTGACCATCCTCTGGAAGGTGGCCATCACCGTGAAGAAGGAGGCCGCGGCCTAGCCGCAGCCGGATACGGAAGAGAAGGGGCCCGCCGCCAGGCGGGCCCCTTTTGTTTGGTGCAGTAAGGCTCACGGCCGGGCGGCCGGGACCGGGAGATGTTCCTCTCCCCCGCAAGATGGCGGCCGCCGTCATTGCCGTTGAGGGGGACATCAACACTGCGCCGGGCCGGCCGTCTCCCGGCCATCCCGGCGCAAGCGGCCGCCATCTCACTCCGCCGAGGAAATCCCCCGGTCCCGGCCGCCCGTTCCTACAGCCCCCGGCTCCATTCGGGCCGCAGGCCGACCTTGCCGGACAGGGCGTCGTCGAGCAGGCGCAGGGCGGCTTCGCGGTCGCGGGGCATGCGGAGCTTGAGCGGCAGGTAGTTGGAGGCGTGGTTGGCCAGGAACAGGCCGCGGGGCATGGCGGCGTGCGTGAGCAGGGTGCGCAGCTCGGCGAGCATGCCGCGGCTGTCGGGCAGGGTGAAGCGGCCGGCCTGCTGCTCGTCCCACAGGGGCGTGCCCGGGACCACCATGAGGGTCAGGGCCGCGGCCTGGTGCGGGGCCATCTCGGCCAGGATCCTGCCTGTGGCCGCGGCGTGCTCCTGCGAATGCTCGACGCCGCCCAGGCCCAGGAGGACCGTGACCGCGAGCTTGAGGCCCGCCCCCATGGCTTTCCTGGCCTCCCGGAGCATGGCCGCGCTGTCGCCCCACTTGTTCATGCGGGCCAGGGTGGAGTCGTGGCCGGACTCCAGGCCCATGTGCAGGGTGTGCAGGCCCAGGGCGGCCAGTTCCCGCAGTTCATCAGGAGTCTTGCGGGAGAGGCTCTTGGCGTTGGCGTAGGTGGACACCCGGGCCACCTGGGGCAGCTTCTCCCGGATGGCCCACAGTATCTCCTTCAATCTCTCCTGGGGCATGACCAAGGCGTCGCCGTCGCACAGGAACAGGCGACGGTTGTCCCCCAACCGCGCCGCGGCCCATTCAAGGTCAGCGCGCACCTGGGCCAGGTCCTTGAACGCGAAAGTCTTGCCCTTGTAGGCCGGGCAGAACGCGCACGTGTTGTGGGAGCAGCCCACCGTCACCTGGAGCAGGATGGAGTCCGCCTCGGCCGGCGGCCGGATGATGTCGCCCACGTAGTCCATGGCCGGAGCATTACGGAAAACCGCGGCGGAGGGAAGGGGGTGGAGGCCGCTGCAATTCGTCGCTAACGCAAGACTGCGGAACGAATGATTCCCGGATGTTGGCGAATCTCGCCATGTGTTGGAGCGGAGCAGCGTCGAGCGTCCGTGTCTTGGACTTTTGGCCGTTTCCCAGTATATGCTTCAGATAATCCCCCGTTCTTTCACCGTACGGCGATGCAGGCAGGCATGGACGCAGCGCAGCAGATATCCTCCCCGGACGCCCGAGACGCGGCGCAGCCGGAGTCCCTCCCCGGCCCCAGGGAGACGCCGCGGGGAGGCCTGTTCCTGCACGTGGCCCTGCCTGCGGTCCTGACCGTGGCCCTGTTCGCCGCCGCGGTCTTCTTCGTGGCCCTGCCCGCCTTCGAGCGCAGCTTCATGGCGCGCAAGCGGGAGATGCTCCGCGAACTGACCGGCGTGGCCTGGAGCGTGCTCGCAGGCCTGGAGCGCCGGACCGCGGCAGGGGAGCTTTCTCCCGAGGAGGCCCGGGCCCGGGCCGCGGAGTACGTGCGCAACATGCGCTACGGCCCGGAGGACAAGGACTATTTCTGGATCACCGACATGGACTCGCGCATTGTCATGCACCCCTACCGGCCGGACCTGGAGGGCCGGGACATGTCCGACTACCAGGACCCGGAGGGCAAGCGCATGGTCCCGGAGTTCGCCCGGGTGGCCAGCGAGGCCGGCGCGGGCTACGTGGACTACCTGTGGCAGTGGAAGGACGATCCCGGCCGCATATCTCCCAAGCTCTCCTACGTCCGGGGCTTCCGGCCCTGGGGCTGGATCGTGGGCACCGGGGTCTACCTGGAGGACATGCAGACGGAGTTGGCGGGAATCCGCGACAAGCTGGCGTGGGTAACCGGGGGCATCCTGGCCGCGGTGACGGCGCTGGTGGGCTACATCCTGCGCAAGGCGCGTCTGGCCGACCGCATCCGGGAACGCATCCAGGAGGAGCGGGAGCAGGCCCATGCGGCCCTGAGCCGGGCCGAGGAGCGCTACCGGGGATTCTTCGAGAACGCCCTGGCCGGGGTGTTCCAGGCCTCGCGCGGCGGCCGGTTCATCGCCGCCAACCCGACCCTGGCCCAGACCCTGGGCTATCCCTCGCCCGAGGACCTCATGGCCGAGGTCTCCGACCTGGGCCGCCAGGTCCTGGCCCATCCGGAAGATGCGCAGAAGCACCTGACCCGGCTGGAAGGCGGGCAGACCGTGGCCGACCAGGAGGTGCGGCTGCGCCGCCGGAACGGCGAGGTGTTCTGGGCCCGGGTCTGGACCCGTCCGGTCTTCGCGGAGGGCCGCTTCGAACGGATGGAGGGGGTGGTCGTCGACATCTCCCAGCGCAAGCAGGCCGAGGAAGCGTTGCGACTCCACCAGGCCGGGCTGGAGGAGACCGTGCGCCAGCGAACCGCCGACCTGGGCCGCGCGGTGCGCGAACTGGAGCAGGCCAAGGCGGCCGCCGAGGCCGCCAACCGGGCCAAGGGCGACTTCCTGGCCAACATGAGCCACGAGATCCGCACCCCCCTGAACGCGGTCCTCGGCCTCGCCGACCTGGCCCTGGCCTCCGGGCCGCCGGACCGGCAGCGCCGCTACCTGGCGAACATCGCCCAGGCGGGCCGCTCCCTGCTGGACCTCATCAACAACATCCTGGACATCTCCAAGATCGAGGCCGGCCGGCTCCACGTGGAGGAGGAAGACTTCTCCCTGGCCGATGTCATGGACCGGGTGGCGGAGCTGTTCTCGGCCGCGGCCCGGAGCAAGGGCCTGGCCTTCGCGGCGTCCATCGCCCCGGGCACTCCCTGCGCCCTGCGCGGCGACCCCCTGCGCCTGTGCCAGGTGCTCACCAACCTGGTGGGCAACGCGGTCAAGTTCACCCCCTCGGGCGAGGTGGGCCTGGAGGCCGCCGCCGTCGAGGCCGGACCGGACCGGACGCGCCTGCGCTTCACGGTGCGGGATACGGGCATCGGCATCGCCCCGGACCTGGTTTCCTCCCTGTTCGAGTCCTTCACCCAGGCGGATGGCTCCACCTCCCGCCAGTACGGCGGGACCGGCCTGGGACTGTCCATCTGCAAGCGCCTGGTGGAGCTGATGGGCGGGGACATCGCCGTGGACAGCGAGCCCGACCGGGGCAGCCGGTTCTTCGTGACCCTGCCCTTCGCGGTCAGGCCCGGAGCCGAGCCGGAGCCCCGGGAGAGAACCGAATGCGCCCCTTCCCCGGTCGAGCTGCCTGCGGGCGCCCGGGTGCTGCTGGTGGAGGACAACGCCATCAACCGCGAGGTGGCCGAGGAGATGCTCCAGGGACTGGGACTGGCCGTGGAGTGCGCGGGCAACGGCCAGGAGGCGGTGGACGCGCTCGCGGCCCGGGGCGAGGTCTTCAACGCCGTGCTCATGGACGTGCAGATGCCGGGGATGGACGGCTACGAGGCCACCCGCCGCATCCGGGCCATGGGGCGCTTCACGGACTTGCCCATCATCGCGCTCACCGCCCACGCCCTGTCCGGCGACCGGGAGA
Organism: Thermodesulfobacteriota bacterium; assembly: GCA_040753075.1. Taxonomy (GTDB): domain Bacteria; phylum Desulfobacterota; class Desulfovibrionia; order Desulfovibrionales; family Desulfovibrionaceae; genus UBA6814. The sequence continues at coordinate 24,691 of JBFMHA010000048.1, read as the reverse complement.
AGGCGCTGCAGGCGGGCATGAGCGACCACCTGGCCAAGCCCGTCATGATCCGGGACCTGGCCGCGGCCCTGGACCGCTGGCTGGGGCAGGCCGGAGCGGCCGGAGCGGTACGGTCGCAGGGACGTCCGCATGCGACGCCCGGGCCGGCCCTCCCGGACAGCCTGCCGGGCCTGGACTGCGCCCGGGGCCTGGAGCAGCTCCAGGGCGACGCGGCCGCCTACCTGCGGCTGCTCCACGCCCTGCGCCGGGACTACGGCCGGACGGCCGGGGACATCCGCGACCTGCTGGCGCGGGGCGACATCCCGGCCGCGGCCGACCTGGTCCACGGCCTCAAGGGCGCGGCCGGCAACCTGGGCCTCGGCGAGGTCTTCGCCGCCGCGGCGGCCCTGGAAAAGCCCCTGCGCCACGGGGAGACCCCCCGGCCCGGCCTTGCGGACCGGCTGGAGCAGGCCCTGGAGCTCGCCCTGCAGACCATCGCCGGACTGCCCCCGCCTCCTGGCCACTCCCGAACGCCTCGCCAGGAGAAGCCCGACCCGGCCGTGGCTCGCCCCCTGCTGGCCGGGCTCGACGCCCTGCTCCGGGACAGCGACCTGGAGGCGGAGGACCGCCTGGAGGCGGTGCGGTCCGAACTGGCCTGGCCGCCCCTGGACGACCTCTGGGAGCGCCTGGAGAGCGCCGTGCGGAGCTATGATTTCGACCTGGCCCGGGAGGCCCTGGGCTGCATCGCCCGCAAGCTGGAGACTGACACCGAGGAGGAAGCCCCATGACCACCAAGCGCGGGTCCAAGCCCAGGATACTGGTGGTGGACGACATGCCGGCCAACATCAAGCTGCTCTCCGGCATCCTGCGCCCCGAATACCAGGCGGTGGCGGCCACGGACGGGCCCCGGGCCCTGGAGATGGCCGCCTCTGACGCCCAGCCGGACCTGGTGCTCCTGGACATCATCATGCCCGGCATGAACGGCTACGAGGTCTGCAAGCGGCTCAAGGCCGATCCCCGGACCCGGGACATCCCGGTGGTCTTCATCACCGCCCTGAGCGAGGAGTCGGACGAGGCCATGGGCCTGGGCCTGGGCGCGGCCGACTACATCACCAAGCCCTTCCGGCCGCACATCGTAAAGGCCCGGGTCGGCAACCTGCTCCGGCTCAAGGAGGAGATGGACCTGGGCCGCCGCCTGGCGGCCCGGCAGGAGGAGATGAACCGCAACCTGGAGGACCTGGTGCGACAGCGCACCCTGGAGTTGGAGGACGCCAACCGGCAACTACGCGACCTGGACCGCATGAAGTCGGCCTTCATGTCAGCGGTGTCCCACGAGCTTCGCACCCCGCTCACCGCGGTGCGGGGCTTCTCCGAGCTGGCCCTCAAGGATTTCTCCAAGGCCTTCGCCCCCGAGCCTCCCACCCGCCGCAAGACCGACCCCATGTGCCCGCGCATCGACCGCAACCTGCGGGTCATCGTGGTGGAGAGCAAGCGGCTGCAGCGGCTCATCAACAACGTGATCCTGCTCACCGCCCTGGACACCGACCTGGTGGAGTGGGACATGGGCCTGGTGGCGGTGGAGGACATCGTGGCCGACGCCGTGGCCGAGGCCCGGGACGCCCTGGACAAGGACAACCTGGCCTTCGAGCAGGAGGTCGAGCCCGGCCTGCCCGCGGTATTCGGGGACCGCAAGCGCCTGGTCCAGGTCCTGGCCCACCTGCTCTCCAACGCCGCCAACTTCACCCCCAAGGGCCGCGTCGCCTGCCGGGCGAGCCGCTCCGGCGGGGAGGTGGTCCTGAGCGTCCAGGACACGGGCGTGGGCATCGAGCCCAAGATCCTGAAGCATATCTTCGAGCGCTACCGGCGGGTGGGCGACCTGCTCTCCGGCCAGTCCATCGGCCTGGGCCTGGGCCTGCCCATCAGCAAGGCCATCGTGGAGCACCACGGCGGCGGCATCCGGGTGGAGAGCGAGCCGGACAAGGGCAGCACCTTCACCTTCACCCTGCCCCTGGTGGAGCCGCAACGGGCGGACTGACGCGTCGGCCGCGCATGGCGGCGGCCGGACGAAGCCCGGCCCCTACCCGCCCTTCTTCCAGTAGGGGTTGGAGATGTCCTCGAACACGGAAATCGCCGCCGTCGCGCCGCCGCCCACGGCGGTGACGATCTGCTGCAAGCCGCCGGTGACGTCCCCGGCCGCATATACGCGAGGGATGTTGGTGCGCATGTGCCGGTCCACCTGGATGTAGCCGCGCTCGTCCAGCTTCACGCCGAGCTGTTCGGCCAGTTCGGTGTTGGGCTTCCAGCCGATGGCGATGAACGCTCCGTCCACCTTGAGGTCCCGGGACTCTCCGGTCTTCAGGTTCTTGAGCCGCACCCCGACGAGCTGGCCGTTTTCGCCCAGGAACTCCTCCACCGCGCTGTCCCAGACCACCGGGATGCCGGCCTTCTCGATGTTGGCCTGGAGGCGCTGCTGGGCGCGGAACTCGCCGCGGCGGTGGACCAGCGTCACCTTGACCCCGATGTTGTGCAGGTGCAGGGCCTCGGTGAGGGCGGAATCGCCGCCGCCCACCATGACCACCTCCTTGCCCTTGTAGGCCCAGCCGTCGCAGGAGGCGCACACCGACACCCCGCGGCCGTACAGGGCCTTCTCCCCGGGCGCGCCCAGGAACTTGGACTGGGCCCCGGTGGCCAGGATGAGCGCCCGGCACAGGTAGCGGGCGCGGCTGGAGATCACCTCGATGTCCTTGCCCACCTTGAGCTCCAGGATCTCCTCGCCCTCGTTGATGGAGCAGTACTGCCGGGCGTGGTCGGCCATCATCTCCATGAGCTTGATGCCGCCCACCTGGCGGAAGCCGGGGTAGTTCTCCACCTCGGGGGTGAGCGCCACCTGGCCGCCCACCATGCCCTTCTCGATGATGACGGTCTTGAGCCCGGACCGCTCGGCGTAGATGCCCGCGGTCACGCCCGCCGGGCCCGCGCCCACCACCACCAGGTCCACCCGGACCGCCTCCGGCTCCGGGGCCGCGGCCGGGGCCGGGGCGCGGCCCTCGCGCTCGGCCTGCAACTGGCCGAACTCCTTGAGGGCCACCAGTTCGACCACGAAACGCTCCTCGGGATAGAGGCCGCGCTGGCGCAGACTATCGTTGATGATGGTCGTGGGCAGGGCCGTGGCCTGGTGCTGCCGGGCCAGGTCCACGTTCTCGTTGGTCTCCACGATCTCGGCGCTCACCAGGTCGGGCCGCTCGATGGCGGCCTTGACGGCGTGGGCGGCCTGGCCCGGGCAGTACGGGCATTCGGGGTTCACGAACACCCGCACCGTGCGCTCCTCCTCCAGCTGGGCGAGCAGGTCCCGGGAGGCCTTGGACAGGCCGCTCCGGCCCGCGGAGGCGAGCAGGATGGCCTCGATGAAGGTCCGGGCCTCCTCGCCCAGGGGCGAGCCGGTGTAGCGGATGCGGTAGGCGTCCGGGGCGATGAGCAGGGTGGGGCTTCGCTCCACCTGGCGCTTGGCCGCCTGGTCCGAGGGGATGGCGAAGAACTCGGGCTGGATCCTGTCCGAGAGCCTCCCCAGGTCGGCGACGAAGCGGGTCATGGCCTCGTTGTAGGAGTCGTTGACCCCGTCCTTGGTGAAGACCTCGAAGCGCACCGTGGCCTTCAGGTCCTTGAAGAGCGTCTCCAGGTACTCGCGGCTGTCCCTGGGCAGGAACCACTCGCCCTGCGCGCCTTCGCCCCCGGCCTTGCCCGTGGTGTCCTTGTCGTCCTTGTTCTGCAGCGCCATGGGTCCTCCCGTGCTCCCCGCGGGGAAGCCTTGCGTTTTTCACCGGATAGGCGGAAACTAGCATCCGCCGTCGACCGCTTCAAGACCCGCAACGGAAAACCATGCTCCGCGCCCTGACTCTCGTCCTCTGCTGCTGCCTGATCCCGGCGCTTCCGGCCCTGGCCGGGGGGCCGGCCCGGGACATGGCCCGGGAAGCCCACGCCGCGCTCCTGGACGGAGACGCGGCCCTGGCCCTGGACCTGGCCACCCGGGCCCTGGACTCCGGGGAGCTGGACCGGGAGGACCAGGCCGTGACCCTGAAGGTGCGCGGCGCGGCAAGGCACGCCCTGGGCGACCCCCGGGCGGCCCTGGCCGACTATTCCCAGGCCGTGGCCCTGTTCCCCCACTATGCCGAGGCCTTCGTGAACCGCGCCGCGGCCTGGTTCGACCTGGGCGATGCGGCCGCGGCCCTGGCCGACCTGGACACCGCCCTGCAGTTCAAGCCCGACGCGGAGCCGGCCTACTTCAACCGGGCCCGGGTGCGCGAGGCCATGGGCGACGCGGCCGGCGCGGTGCGCGACTACAACGCGGCCCTGCTCCTGGCCCCGGACAATCCCCAGGCCCTGGTGGCCCGGGCCAGGCTCTATGCCGGCCTGAACGCGCCGGACCTGGCCCTGGCCGACTACGACCGGGCCGCCGAGCTGGCCCCGGACGCGGCCGAGCCCTTCCTGGGGCGGGGTTCGCTGCGCCTGCGCAAGGGCGACCTGGCCGGGGCCGAGGCGGATTTCCGCCGGGCCGCGGGCCTGGCCCCGGACCTGGCCTCGCCCCGCCTGGGCCTGGCCCAGGCGGCCCGGGCGCGGCAGGACCTAAGGCAGGCCGAGGCCGAACTCGACGCGGCCCTGCGCCTGGACCCCGCGCTGGGGCAGGCCCACAACGACCGCGGAGCCCTGCGCGAGGCGGCCGGCAGGTTCAAGGAGGCCCTGGAGGACTACACCCGGGCCGTGGAGCTGGCCCGCTCCGCAGCCGAGGCCGCCGCGGCCCTGGCCAACCGGGGGATGGCCGCCCGCCGCCTGGGCCGGCTGCCGGCCGCGGCCACGGACCTGGCCAAGGCCGCGGCCCTGGTCCCGGAGAGCGCCCGTTACCACGCCCTGCACGGCGAGATTCTGCTGGATCTGGGCGACCCGGCCGCGGCCGAGGCGGACCTGGACCGGGCCCTGGCCCTGGGCTCGCCCCCGGCCGACGCCCGCTTTGTCCGGGCCGAGGCCCGCCGCCGCCTGGGCCGGCTGGCCGACGCCGAGACGGACCTGGCCGCCTGCCTGGAGACGTCCTGCCACCCCCTGGCCGCCCTGCGCCGCGGACTGGTCCGCCTGGCCCTGGACCGGCCGGACGAGGCCGCGGCCGACCTGCGCCCCGGGGCCGGGCCAGGAGCGCCCAACACCGCCATCCTGCTCCACCTGGCCGAGGTGCGGGCGGGCCGCGCCGGGGACCCGGAACTCCTCCGCCGCACGCGCAAGGCCCTGAAGAACGCCTGGCCCGCCCCGGTGCTGCGCTTCCTGGTGGCCGAGATCCCGGCCGGGGACCTGGAGGCCGCGGCCGGCCGGGAAGCCGAGCGCGCCACCCTGGCCGCCCTGGCCGTGGCCTGGACCCAGGCGGCCAAGGGGCAGCGGGTGGAGGCGGTGCGAACCCTGCGCGCGGCCGAGCCCCAGGCCCCTCCGGCCTCTCCCTGGACCACGCTGCTCCGGGCGGAGCTCAACAGGCTGGGATTCTAGGATTCCCCGCTACAGGGGCCGGAAGTGGGTGCCCCGCTCCACGGGCCGGAAGCCGGCCATCTCGATGGCCGCGCGGAGCCGGGCCACGGTGAGGCCCTTGGGCGAGGCCGCGCCCGCGGCGTGGCCCACCTTCTCCTCCACCAGGGTGCCGTCGAAGTCGTCGGCCCCGGCGTGCAGCGCGGCCTGGGCCGCCTTGATGCCGGCGAACGCCCAGTAGGCCTTGAGGTGCGGGATGTTGTCCAGGAACAGGCGGGAGACCGCCATGGTGGTCAGGTAGTCCAGGCCGTCGGGCCCCTTGGCCCCGTCCTTCTCGGCCAGGGGGTTGGAGCCCGGCTGGTAGGCCAGGGGGATGAAGCACAGGAAGCCGCCGGTCTGGTCCTGCAGGTCGCGCAGGGCGGCCATGTGCTCGATGCGCTGCTCCCAGGTCTCGATGTGGCCGAAGAGCAGGGTGGCGTTGGTGGGGATGCCCATGCCGTGGGCGGTGCGGTGCACCTCCAGCCAGACCCGGGCCGGGACCTTCTCCGGGCAGAGCCGCTTGCGCAGCTCCGGAGAGAACACCTCGGCCCCGCCCCCGGGCAGGGCGTCCAGGCCCGCGCCGCGCATGTCCGCCAGGACCTGGGCGTGGGTCTTGCCGGTCAGGTTGGCCAGGAAGGCCACCTCCACCGCGGTGAAGGCCTTGACCGCGGCCTCGGGTCGCGCGGCCTTCACCCCGGCGATCAGGTCCAGGTAGTACGAGTAGGGCAGGTCCGGGTTCAGGCCGCCCACGATGTGGATCTCGCGGATGGGCTCGGCCTCGCGCTCGCGGACCTTGGCCGCAGCCTGTTCCGGGGTGAGGGTGTATCCCGCGGGGTCTCCCAGGCGCTTGGAGAAGGCGCAGAAGCGGCAGGCGTTGGCGCAGATGTCGGTGTAGTTGAGATGCTGGTTGTAGACCCAGAAGGCGTCCAGGCCGTAGCGGCGGACGCGGTCCTGGCGGGCCAGCTCCCAGACGGCGTGGGGAGCTGCCTCGCGGGCCAGGTACAGGGCCTGCTCCGGGGAGATGCGGCCGCCGGCCGCAAGGATGTCGCTGATGCCCTGCATCATGTCGCTGCTGTCCTGCATGGCGGAAAAGGGGTTATCGGTAGAGCCAGCGGGGGCCTTCGGACAGGCCTGCCGGGGGCAGGTCGAGCGCGGACTGCAGCAGGTCGCGCAGCCAGGCCTCCTCCTTCTTGGGACCCTCGACCACGCTCACGTCCGCCGGCACCTTGGCCAGGGTGCGCAGGAGCGCCATGGCGTCCTCGTAGCCGCCCAGTTCGTCCACCAGCCCGGCGGCCTGGGCCTGGCGGCCGGTGAGGGCGCGGCCGTCGGCCAGGCCGGCCACCACGGGCACGGTCATGTTGCGGCCCGCGGCCACGTCGGTGACGAACTGGGCGTGCAGGTCCTGCACCAGCCCCTCGAAATAGGCCTTCTCCTCGGCGGTCATGGGCTTGAACGGCGAGCCCGCGCCCTTGAACTTGCCGCTGGAGATGCTGGTCTGGCGGATGCCGATCTTGGAGAAGAGCTCCTCCATGTTGGCCAACTCCATGATGACCCCGATGGAGCCGGTGATGGTCCCCGGATTGGCCACGATGCGGGTGGCGGGGGCCGCGGCGTAGTAGCCGCCCGAGGCGGCCACCGTGCCCATGGAGGCCACCACCGGCTTGCGCTCCGCGAGCCGCCGGACCGCCGTGTAGATCTCCTGGGAAGGCGCGACCACCCCGCCGGGCGAGTTGATGCGCAACAGCACGCCCTTGACCGAGGAATCCTCGCCAAGCTCCTTGATCCACTTCACCACCGGCCGGGAGTTGTCGATGAGGCCGTCCAGGTGGACCACCCCGACCTTGTCCCGGGAGATGAGTTCGGTCTTGCCGTTGTCCGCGAACCAGAAACGGATGGCGGCCATGGCCCCGGCAAGCAGGGCCACGGCCGCCACGATGAGTGCGAGGCCGAAGAGGAAGGGATGCCTCTGGCTGAAACTAGGAGTTGTTTGCATCCTCGATGTTCTGCCGCAGCAGCTCACCCAGGTTGGTGCCGGCCTCGGAGCCGGAGGAGCGGAACTCCTTGGGAGTCTTGCGCTCCTCTTCCACCTTGAGCTGCTTGATGGACAGGCCCAGGCGGCGCTCGTCGGCGCTCACGTGGATGACCTTGGCCTGGATCTCCACGCCCTCCTTGAACAGCTCGGCCGGGCTCTTGATCTTCTTCTGGCTGATCTCGGACACGTGCACCAGACCCTCGATGCCCTCCTCGACCTCAACGAACAGGCCGAAGTCGGTGATGTTGGTCACGGTGCCGGTGACCAGGGCGCCCACCGGGTACCGGTCGGGCACGTTGGCCCAGGGATCCTCGGCCAGCTGCTTGACGCCCAGGGTGAACTTCTCGTTGTCCTTGTCCACGGTGAGGACCTTGGCCCGCACGGTGTCGCCGGTCTTGTAGATCTCGCCGGGGTGGCGGACCTTCTTGGTCCAGGAGATGTCGGACACGTGGATGAGGCCGTCGATGCCGTCCTCGATGCCGATGAACATGCCGAACTCGGTGATGTTCTTGATGACGCCCTCAAGCACGGTGCCCTCGGGGTACTTCTCGGCCACCACGTCCCAGGGATTGGGATTGACCTGCTTCATGCCCAGGGAGATGCGCTTCTTGTCCGGATCCACGCCCAGGATGATGACGTCCACCTGGTCGCCGGTGTGGACCATCTGGGAGGGATGGCGCAGCTTGCGGGTCCAGGACATCTCGGAGATGTGCACCAGGCCCTCGACGCCCTCCTCCAACTCCACGAAGGCGCCGTAGTCCACCAGGTTGGTGACCTTGCCGGAGAACTTCTGGCCCTCGGGGTACTTCTTCTCGATGGCCTCCCAGGGATCGGGCACGAGCTGCTTCATGCCCAGGGAGACCTTCTGGTTGTCCTTGTCGAAGTTGAGCACCTTGAGGGTGAGCTCCTCGTTGAGGGACACCAGCTCCTTGGGGTGCTTGATGCGGCGCCAGGACATGTCGGTGATGTGCAGCAGGCCGTCCAGACCGCCCAGGTCCACGAACACGCCGTACTCGGTGATGTTCTTGACCTTGCCCTTGATGACCTGCCCCTCCTCCAGGGTGGAGAGCAGCTCGGCGCGCTTCTTCTCGCGGTCTTCCTCGAGCAGCACGCGGCGGGACACGATGACGTTGGACCGCCGGCGGTTGATCTTCAGGATGCGGAAGTCGAATTCCTTGCCCACCAGGGCGTCCATGTCCGGAACCGGCCGCAGGTCCACGTGGGAGCCGGGGAGGAAGGCCTCCACGCCGCCCAGGTCCACGGTGTAGCCGCCCTTGATGCGGCGCACGATCTTGCCGGTGATGGTGCCGTTCTTTTCCTGAACCTCTTCGATGCGATCGAAGAGCTTCATCCGCTTGGCCTTCTCCCGGGACAGGATGATGGTGCCTTCGGATTCGTTCTTGCGGACCACGAACACGTCGACCCGATCGCCGACCTTGACCACCAGTTCGCCTGCCACGTCGCGGAACTCGTGAACGGGGATCTGGCCTTCGGACTTGAAGTTGACGTCGACGAGCACGTGCTCGTCGCCGATCTTGACCACTTCGCCCTTGACGATGTTGCCTTCGCCAAGGTCGCCGAAGTCGGCGATGGGAAGATAGTTCTCGAGAGCGTCCTCGAAGCAGACGTCGGCCTCGTGGCCAGCCTTTTCGGACATGGTTTGTGACATTGTTTACCTCCAACGATCACTGAATCCGCAGTCCCTAGCAGAGTGGCCCGCGGATGACAACCTTTATCGCCGGCTTTTTCCCGGCAGGAGGCGGAAAACAAGGGCGCGCGGGCCGGCTTCAGGCCAGGGCCACCAGGTCGTAGGTCTGGGATTCCTCGATCTCGGCGGCGACCATCCTGCCCGGGGCCACGCCCGGGCCGCTCACGTAGGTGACGCCGTCCGCCTCCGGGGCCTGGAACCAGGCGCGGCCCACGTGCAGGCCGGGCCACTCGGGGTGCGGAGCGTCCACCACGATGTCCAGGGTCTGACCCACGTAGCCGGACAGGATCTCCGCGCTGATCTCGGCCTGGATCTCCATGATCCGGCGGCGGCGGGCCTGGGCCGCGCGGGACGAGACCTTGTCCGGCAGGCGGTGGGAGCGGGTCCCCTCCTCGTCGCAGTAGGCGAAGACCCCCAGGTGGTGGAGCCGGGCCTCCTGCACGAACCTGACCAGGGCGCGGAAATGGGCCAGGGTCTCGCCGGGAAAGCCGGTGATGAGGCTGGTGCGGATGGCCGCCTCCGGGAAACGGGCGCGCACCCGGTCCAGGACCAGGCGCGGGTCCCGGGCGAAGGGCCGGCCCATGGCCTTGAGCACGTCCGGATGGGCGTGCTGCAGCGGGATGTCGAAGTACGGGACCAGGGGCGCGCCCGCTCCGGCGAGGTAGTCCAGCAGGTCCGGGGTCAGGCCCGCGGGATAGAGGTACATGAGCCGCAGGCGCCTGAGGCCCGGCAGGGGGAGCAGTTCGTCGAGCAGGCGGCGCAGGCCGCGCTTCTCGCCCAGGTCCCGGCCCCAGGCCGTGAGGTCCTGGGCCACCAGGACGATCTCGGGCACGCCCTGCTCCAGGATGCCCCGGGCCTCGGCGGCCAGTTCGGCCGCTGGCCGGGAGCGCAGGGGGCCCCGGATGGAGGGGATGGTGCAGAAGGCGCAGGCGTTGCCGCAACCCTCGCCGATCTTGAGGTAGGCATAGCCCGGCCCGGTGGACAGGGCGCGGGGGAAGGCCAGGGGAGCCGGAACCCGGCGCTTCAGGGCCGCGGCCGCCCGGGCCGCGAGCTCCCCCTCCTCCTCGATGCGCAGCCACAGGTCCACCTCGGGCAGTTCGCGCGCAAGCTCGGCGCCGTAGCGGTTCACCAGGCAGCCGGCCACGGCCAGCAGGGGGCGGGGCGAGGCGTCGGCGATGGCCGCCGCCAGGTCCAGGACCGCGCGCACGGACTCGGCCACGGCCGGGGCGATGAAGCCGCAGGTGTTGACCAGGACCAGGTCCGCGGCCGCCGGGTCGTCGCAGGGGACCAGGCCCGGCCCCAGGCTCGCCAGCATGCGTTCGGAATCCACCCGGTTCTTGGGACAGCCCAGGCTCAGGGCATGGACGCGAAGGGTATGCATGGCAAGGCCCTTATCCCGGCCCGCAGCCGGACGCAAGCCGCGGCCAGGCGTTGCGCTCTGGCCGACGGTAAGCTACTCTGCCTTCATGGAAAAATCAGAAGCGCCCATGCCCGGACCGGACGCCCCCGACGCCTGCATCGAGCCGCGCAACGCCTTCTGGATGTTGCGCGAAGTGCTCTCGGCCCTGGAGGAGGAGGTCTACCTGCTGGACCCCGCCGGCAGGATCCTGGAGGCCAACCTCGCAGCCCGGGAGTCCGCTGACCGCGCAGTGGCGGGCCTGGCCTGCGCGGAGCTGGAGCAGTGCCCGGAGGGCCGCCTCCAGAACGGCTCCTGCCCGCTGCGGGAGACCCTGGACACCGGCCGGCCGGCCGGCGTCGACTACAGCAAGGTCGATGCGAACGGCCGCATGCGCCATTTCCGGGTGCGCACCATCCCCATCCGCGACGCCGGCGGCGGCCTGGCCTGCGTGGTGCGCATCAAGCGCGACATGACCCGGCACCGGCTCATGGAGCAGAAACTCCAGCAGTCCGAGAAGATGGCCGCCATCGGCGAACTGTCCACCTACATCGCCCACGAGATCCGCAACCCCCTCTTCGCCATCGCCGGGTTCGCCAACTCGCTCCTGCGCTCCCCGACCCTGGACGCCTCGGCCCGGGAAAAGGCCGAGATCATCGGCCGGGAGTCGCGGCGGCTGGAGAGCATCCTGAAGAGCATCCTCAACTTCGCCCGGCCCATCGACGCCGCCCCCGGGGAAATGGACCTCAACGCGTTGGTGCGCGACACCATGGCCTTCCTGAGCATGGGCTGCGCCGACAACCTGTGCATCGAACTGGACCTGGCCGAGAACCTGCCCCTGGCCCGGGGAGCGGCCGACCTGGTGAAGCAGTGCCTGGTCAACCTGGTCAAGAACGGGCTGGAGGCCATGCCCGACGGCGGCCGCCTGAAGGTGGGCACCCGCCTGGACCAGGACATGGTGGCCCTGTCCGTGGCGGACACCGGCCGGGGCATCCCGCCGGAGAACATGGACAAGGTGTTCAATCCCTTCTTCACCACCAAGGACCAGGGCGCGGGCCTGGGCCTGGCCATGACCAAGAAGATCGTGGAGGAGGCCGGGGGCCGGGTCCTGCTGGCGAGCACGCCGGGCCAGGGCGCCACCGTGACCCTGCTCCTGGCCCCGGCGCTGGCCGCCGAGGCCTCGGCCTGAGCCGGCTCCGGCCCGCCCGCGGGCCGTTCGCAAAAAAGGCTTTACCAACTCTCTAGAAATTTTCTAAAAGGGACCCCAAACGGCCCGGAGTCCCGGGCTTCGATCATTGGAGGTCCAAGTGCACGCCGTGGTCCTGGCCACCCGCAACGCCGGGAAGATCGCCGAACTGTCCAAGCTGCTCGAAGGGTTCCACTTGGAGGTCCGGGGGCTGGACACCTTCCCCCAGATCGGGGAGGCGCCCGAGACCGGAGACACCTTCCGCGCCAACGCCCTGGAAAAGGCCCGCACCGTGGCCGAACTCACCGGCCTGGCGGCGGTGGCCGACGACTCGGGCCTGGAGGTGGACGCCCTGGGCGGCGCGCCCGGGGTCTATTCCGCGCGCTACGCCGGGGAGAAGGCCGGGGACGCGGCCAACAACGCCAAGCTCCTGGCCGCCCTGGCCGAGACGCCCCCGGGCCGGCGCGGGGCGCGGTTCCGCTGCGTCATGGCCGCGGCCGCGCCGGGCGGCGAGACTCTGCTGGCCGAGGGCGCCTGGGAGGGCGAGATCGCCCTGGAGCTGACCGGCGAGGGAGGGTTCGGCTACGACCCCCTGTTCTTCGACCCCCGGCTCGGCCGCACCGCGGCCCAGCTCACCCGCGAGGAGAAGAACGCGGTGAGCCACCGCGGAAAAGCCCTGCGCGCCCTGCTCGCGGCCTGGCCGGATTTCTGGCGGCGGGCCGGCCTTGAGAAATGAACCCAAGTTGCGTACCGTCCGCCGGTCTGCATCCGTTGCGGGGCGGAATGCCGTTCTTTCGCCTCATCTCTTCCCGCTGCGAGGAACCTGAACCATGTGCGGAATCATAGGGTATTCGGGCCACCGGCCGGCGGTGCCGGTCATCATGGAGGGCCTGAAGCGCCTGGAATACCGGGGCTACGACTCGGCCGGAGTGGCCTACGTGAGCGGCCGGAACCTGGAGATCGTGCGCGCCCCGGGCAAGCTCTCCCAGCTCGAAGGCAAGCTCGGGGACAACCACGTGGCCCTGGCCCTGTCCGGCATGGGCCACACCCGCTGGGCCACCCACGGCGCGCCCGTGGAGAAGAACGCCCACCCCCACAAGGACAACGCCGGCCGCCTGGCCCTGGTCCACAACGGCATCTTCGAGAACTACCAGGAGATCAAGGACGAGCTTTCGGCCAAGGGCCACGCCTTCTCCTCGGACACGGACACCGAGGTGCTGGTCCACCTCCTGGCCGAGGAGCTCAAGGCCGGGGGCACGCTGCTGGAGGCCATGTCCCGGGGCCTGGGCCGGGTGGAGGGGGCCTACGCCATCGTGGTGCTGGACCTGGAGAACCCCGGGGTGATCCACGCCGCGCGCAAGTCCAGCCCGCTCATCCTGGGCTGCGGCGTGGGCGAGAACTTCGTGGCCTCGGACATCCCGGCCTTCCTGCCCTACACCAGGCAGGTGGTCTTCCTGGAGGACGGCGACCTGGTGCGCCTGGACGCCGCTTCCTGGGAGGTCTTCCGCCTGGAGGACCTCTCCCCGGCGGCCAAGGACGTGCACACCATCACCTGGGACGTGCAGGCCGCCCAGAAGGGCGGCTACAAGCACTTCATGCTCAAGGAGATCTTCGAGCAGCCCCGGGTCATCGCCGACTGCCTGGCCGGCCGGTCCGACGCCGCGGCCGGGACCGTGAAGCTGCCGGAGCTCGAGGGCATGGAGCCCCCGGCCCGGCTCACCCTGCTGGCCTGCGGCACCTCGTACCACGCCGGCATGTGGGGCGCGCAGCTCATGGAGAGCTGGGCCCGCATCCCCTGCGCGGTGGAGATCGCCTCGGAGTTCCGCTACCGCGACCTGATCCTGGGCCCCGGGGACACGGTGCTGGCCATCTCCCAGTCCGGCGAGACCGCGGACACCCTGGCCGGCATGCGCCGCGCCCGGGAGATGGGCGCCGCGGTGCTGGGCCTGTGCAACGTGGTGGGCTCCAGCGTGGCCCGGGAATCGGACCGGGTGGTCCACACCCAGGCCGGCCCGGAGATCTCGGTGGCCTCCACCAAGGCCATGTGCTCCCAGCTGGTGCTGCTCACCCTGCTGGCCGTGCACTGGGGCCGGCAGAAGGGGACCCTGGCCCCGGACGCCGCGCGCCAGATCCTGGCCGGGCTGCGGGCCCTGCCCCGGACCCTGGAGCACGAACTGCCCCGCATGCGCGAGGAGGCCCTGGGCCTGGCCCGGGAGTACGCCGAGGCGCGGAGCTTCCTGTACCTGGGCCGCGGCCTGAACTACCCCCTGGCCCTGGAGGGCGCGCTCAAGCTCAAGGAGATCAGCTACATCCACGCGGAAGGATACGCCGCGGGCGAGATGAAGCATGGCCCCATCGCCCTCATCGACCCCAAGTTCCCCACCTTCGCCCTGGCCCTGCGCGACGACTTGTTCGCCAAGGTCAAGAGCAACCTGCAGGAGGTCAAGGCGCGCAGCGGCCCCATCGTCGCCCTGACCAACGCCGGCCTGGACCTGCCCGCGGACCACGCCTGGGTGCTGCCCGAGGTGTACGGCCCGCTCTCCGCCTTCCTGGCCCTGCCCTGCCTGCAGCTCTTCGCCTACGAGATGGCCGACTACCTGGGCAAGGACGTGGACCAGCCCCGCAACCTGGCCAAGAGCGTCACCGTGGAGTAGGATGAAACGCCGGCTGCCCGCGCTGCTCCTCTTCCTGGGGGCCGCCCTGCTGGCGGCCGCGGTCCTGGCCGCCCGCCCCGCTGCGGCCGGCGACCAGCGGTCCGCCTTCCGCCAGGCCCTGTCCGAGTTCCAGGCGGTCACCGCCTCGGAGCAGAAGGCCGCATCCCGGGACAACTGGATGCGGGCCCTGGCCTTCTTCCGCGAGACCCTGAACCAGGACCCGGGCAGCGAACTGGGGGCCAAGTCCCTGTACTACATGGGCCGGGTCTACCAGGAGCTGGGCCAGCGCTCCTTCCTGCGCACCGACTTCTCCCAGGCCGCGGACTTCTTCCAGCGGGCGGTGAACCGCTTTCCCCCCGGCCACTCCTGGGTGGACGACTGCCTGTACCGCAAGGCCGAGATCACCGCCCGCCGCCTGGACGGGGCCGAATCCGCCCGGGCCGACCTCAAGGCCCTGCTGGCCCGGTTCCCGGACGGCGACCAGGCGGACAGCGCCCGCGCCCTGCTGGCCGATCTCGACCGGACCGCAGCCGCCCCGGCGAGGTCCGCCGCGCCCAAGGGCCAGGCCAAGGCCGGGGTGAACACCGCCTATTACGGCGCGGTGAAGCAGCTCAAGGCCCTGCGCGCCAAGAAGGCCTCCCGCGACCAGCTCCTGCGCTCCTCCCGCGACTTCGAGGAGATCGCCGGCCGCGACCCCGACGGCCCCTTCGCCGGCCGGGCCCTGTACTTCGCGGCCGTCGCCTCCCAGGAGGCCGGGGACCGCGGCCGCAAGGCCGACGACCTGCGCCGCGCCGCGGAGTTCTACGGCCGGGCGTCCCGGGCCTTCGCCCCGGGCGACTCCTGGGTGGACGACTGCCTGATGCGCCGGGCCGAACTCCTGGTGCGCCTGGGCGACGGCGACCTGGCCTACGCCGACCTGCTCCAGATCGTGCACGAGTTCCCCAAGGGCGACCAGGCCGGGCCGGCCAAGGACCTGCTCCGCTCCATGGACGAGGCCCGGGCCGGGAGCAAGGCCGCGACCGCTCCGCCACGGACCGAGCCGCCGGCCCAGGCCGAGCCGCCGGCCCAGGCCCCCGCCGCCGCGGAGCAGCCCGCCGCCCCCTCCGGGAACGGGCCGGCCACCCTCACCGACATCCGCACCTTCTCCAGCGACGACTACACCCGCATCGTCCTGGACCTGGACCGGCCCGCCGCCTACGAGCACCACCCCCTGCCCGCGGACCCCGCGCACCAGAAGAGCCACCGCATGTACCTGGACCTCAAGGACACCCGGCTCTCGGCCCAGGCCGGACGGTCCCAGGAGGCGCCCGCCAGCTTCCTCCAGTCGGTGCGCGCCGGCCAGTACGACCCCGCCACCGCCCGGGTCGTGCTGGATTTCCAGGAACTCAAGCAGTACCACGTGTTCGCCCTGGACAACCCCTACCGCATCGTCATCGACGTGTACGCCGCGGGCGGCAACGGGGCGGCCCAGGCCAAGGCCGAGCCGGAGAAGCCCAAGGCCCGCGAGCCGGAGAAGAAGGCCGCGGCCAAGGCCCCCGAGCCCGCGGCCAAGTCCGGGGAGAAGAACAGGAAGGTGGCCGGCGACGTCCTGTCCCAGCTGGGCATGACCATCGAGACCGTGCTCATCGACCCCGGCCACGGCGGCCGCGACCCCGGGGCCATCGGCAAGGTCAGGGCGGACGGCCGCACCGTGGAGGTCATGGAGAAGGACGTGACCCTGCGCATGGCCAAGATCCTGGGCGGCCTGCTCCAGTCCAAGGGCTACACCGTGCTCTACACCCGGGAGGACGACCGCAAGGTGAGCCTGGAGGACCGCTCGGTCATGGGCAACCTGAAGAAGGCCGACCTGTTCATCTCCCTGCACGTGAACGCCAACAACGAAGACGACGTGAAGGGCCTGGAGACCTATTTCCTGGGCAAGGCGCGCAAGGACAAGGAGCTGCGCCTGGCGGCCTACGAGAACAACGTGGACCCGGTGAAGATCTCCGACACCCAGAAGATCGTGCTGGACCTGGTGCACAGCTTCAAGATCGAGGAGTCCAAGGTCCTGGCCGACCACGTGCAGAAGCGCACCATCCGCAGCCTGCGCAGCAAGTGGTCGGGGGTCAACGACCACGGCTCGCGGCCCGCGCCGTTCTTCGTGCTCATCGGGGCCAAGATGCCGGCCATCCTGGTGGAGATCGGCTACCTCACCAACCCCACCGAGGCCCCGCGCCTGCTGGACGACGGCTACCTCAAGTCCCTGGCCGGCGGCATCCTGGAGGGCATCGAGTCCTACAAGCGCGGGCTCAAGGTCGCGGGCATGGGCGCGATTGGCGGATAACCCCGGAGGCGTTCGTGGACAAGGTCAACCTGCTGGAGAAATTCGCGAAGATCACCGAGTTCTGGTCCCCCCGCCTGGCCGGGGAGATGAACGACGACTACGTGAAGCTGGTGAAGCTCAAGGGCGAGTTCGAGTGGCACAGCCATGCGGACCAGGAGGAGATGTTCTGGGTGGTGAAGGGCCGCCTGGTCATCCGGCTGCGCGACCGGGACGTGGAGCTCGCCGAGAACGAATTCTTCATCATCCCCCGCGGGGCGGAGCACCTGCCCGTGGCCCCGGAGGAATGCTGGGCCGTGCTCTTCGAACCCAAGTCCACCCTGCGCCGCGGCCGGCCCGAGGACGCGGCCGAACCCATCCCCTGGGTCTAGCCTCGCTCTTTACTCCGCCCCCGGGAATGGCCTAGAATCCCCTTGCGCCGGGCCATGTTCGACCCGGCGCGCGCGTCCCTTCGGGGCGCGGGGACAGCAACACGGGGAATGCGCCATGGCGACCGCGAAGAAGGCTGCCGAGCGGCCGGGACTGGTCCTGGTGGTGGAGGACAGCCACGTGCAGGCCAAGATCATCTGCCGCCACCTGGCCGGGCTGAGCACCTTCGACGCCGTGGCCGCGGGGTCCATGGCCGAGGCCGCGGCCGTGGCGCAGCGGGAGGGCGACCGGCTCCTGGCCGCGGTGGTCAACATGAACCTGCCCGACGCCCCGGACGGCGAGGCCGTGGACATGCTCATGGCCTCCGGCGTGCCCACCATCGTGCTCACCGCCATCTTCAAGGAGGACGTGCGCGAAGCGCTGCTGGCCAAGCGGGTCACGGACTACGTGGTCAAGGAGAACATGGCCGCCCTGGACGACCTGGTGGCCATCGTCAACCGGCTCTACCGCAACATGGGCGTCACCGCCCTGGTGGTGGACGACGAGGCCGTGGCCCGGGCCATGATGCGCAAGATGCTGGAGACCCAGCGCTACAACGTGCTGGAGGCCGCGGGCGGACAGGAGGCCCTGGACCTGGTGCGCTCCCGGCCGGACATCCGCCTGGTGGTCACCGACTACCACATGCCGGGCATGGACGGCTTCGAACTCACCCGCGAGCTGCGCCGGGAAAAGAAGCGCAGCCAGCTCGCCATCCTGGGCGTCTCCGGAGTGGACGACCGCGCCCTGCCGGCCCGGTTCCTCAAGCTGGGGGCCGACGACTTCCTGCTCAAGCCCTTCACCGCCGAGGAGTTCGCCCAACGCGCCAACCACGCGGTGGAGCTCATCGAGATGATCGCCGAACTCAACGACTGCCGCCAGAAGCTGGCCTAGCAGGCGGTGGAAGAACAGCCCGCTACGCCACGTCCACCACCACCTTGCCCACGGCCTGGCCCGACTCCACCAGGGAGTGGGCCTCGGCCGCGCGCTCCAGGGAGAAGGCGCGCTCGTCCAGGAGGGGCGCGAGCCTCCCCGCCTCGGCCAGCCCGGCCACCTCGCGCAGCACGGCCCCATAGTCCGGCTCGGCCACGGCCGAGAGCATGGGCAGGAGCATGAACACCACGTGCAGGGTCAGGGCCTTGGCGTGCAGGGTCGAAAGGTCGTGGGTGGAGCGGGTGTTGGTGGACACCACCCGGCCCCGCGGCCGGGCCAAGGCGAAAGAGGCGTCCAGGACGGCCCCGCCCACCGTGTCCAGCACCAGGTCGAAGCCCGCGCCTCCGGTGAGCCGGCCCGTGTAGGACGCAGGCTCCTCTTCCCTATAGTTGACGGCGTCGTCCGCGCCCAGGAGGCGGACGATGTCGGCCTTGGCCCGAGAGGACACGGTGGCCGCCACCCGGAGCCCCGCGGCCTTGGCCAGCTGCACGGCCACGTGCCCCACCCCGCCCGCGCCGCCGTGGACGAGGAGGTGTTCGCCCGTCCGCATTCCGGCCTTGTTGTGCAGGGCGTCCCAGGCGGTGATGGCCACCAGGGGCAGGGCCGCGGCCTCGCGCAGGGATAGGGTGCGCGGCTTGGGGGCCAGGAAGCGGACATCCGCGGGCATGAGTTCGGCCAGGGCCCCCTGCCGGCCCCTGAGCCCGCCCGCGCACCCGTACACCTCGTCCCCGGGCGCGAAGCCCTCCACCCCCTCGCCGAGCTCCTCCACCAGGCCGGCGAAATCCATGCCCGGCACCGCGGGAGGCTCCGGGGCGAAGGCCGGGGCCATCCGCCGGATCTTCACGTCGATGGGGTTCACGCTGGCCGCGGCCACCCGCACCAGCACCTGGCCCGGCCCGGGCTCGGGCCTGGGGATGTCTCCCATCCTGAGATTCGACACGTCGCCGAATCCGTGCAGCAGCATGGCGCGCATGGCGACCTCCGGCAAAGGGTTTGCCCCAGTGTACGCCCGCCCGGGCGCCGGGGCAACGGCCGGGAAGGATTTTGCCGGGAAGGATTTCCCCTCCGCTCCCTGTCGCATTCGATTCCCGGGATACTCCCATGAGTGCGCCCAATGCTCCCGGCTCGTTATTCGGGCTTTTCACCCACGAAAATGGTATCGGCCACGATTTGCTCATTTTTTTCGGAAAACAAAAAATACCTGCATTTTTTCCCTTGACTCCTCCGGCAGACAGGTTATTTAGCCGGGGCCAGTCGCATCAAGACATTTCGTCGACCATGTAAAATTCACAGCTGGCATCTAGCATTTCAGGAGTTGAACGCAATGGTTAAGTCGATTTACGTTGGTAACCTGCCCTTTTCCGCTTCCGAGACCGAAATCCGCGACCTGTTCGGCGCCTACGGCGACGTGCAGTCCGTCAAGTTCATCAACGACCGCGAGACCGGCCGCTTCCGCGGCTTCGGCTTCGTGGAGATGAACGAGTCCGAGGCGAACGAGGCCATCCGCGCCCTCAACGGCTCCGACCTGGGCGGCCGCGCCCTGAAGGTCAACCTCGCCCAGGAGAAGCCCCAGCGCCAGAGCCGCTGGTAGTCCGGCAGGCCCGACGGGCCATGCACTTCAAGGCGCCCCCCCGGGGGCGCCTTTTTTTGCGCCCTGCGTCCCGCCTTTACATCCACTCCCAGGTGTCGTATCCGGCCCCCGCCTGCGCCGGAGAGCGCGAGGAGGAACCCATGTCCCAACCCAAGAGTTTCGCGTCCGACAACAATTCCGGGGCCCATCCCCGCATCCTGGAGGCCATGGCCCGGGCCAACGCCGGCCACTGCGTGGCCTACGGCGCCGACCCCTGGACCGAGGAGGCCCGGGGGCATTTCCGCCGCATCTTCGGCGACCAGGCCGAGCCCTTCTTCGTGTTCAGCGGCACCGGGGCCAACGTGCTCGCGCTCTCGGCCCTGTGCCGGACCTGGCACGCGGTGGTCTGCGCCCAGACCGCGCACATCAACGTGGACGAGTGCGGCGCCCCGGAGCACGCGGGCGGCTTCAAGCTGCTCACCGTGCCCGAGGCCCAGGGCCGGATCACCCCGGAGGCGATCGCCAGCCGCCTGCACGGGTTCGGGTTCGAGCACCACTCCCAGCCCCGGGCGGTGTCCATCACCCAGGCCACGGAGCTGGGCGCGGTCTACACCCCCCGGGAGATCCGGGCCATCGCCGACCAGGCCCACTCCCACGGCCTGTACCTGCACCTGGACGGCGCGCGCCTGGCCAACGCGGCCGCGGCCCTGGGCTGCTCCCTGCGCGGGCTGACCACGGACTGCGGGGTGGACGTGCTCTCCTTCGGCGGCGCCAAGAACGGCCTGGTGTTCGGCGAGGCGGTGGTCTTCCTGCGGCCGGGCCTGGCCGACGGATTCAAGTACCTGCGCAAGCAGAACATGCAGCTGGCCAGCAAGATGCGCTTCATCGCCGCCCAGTTCAGCGAACTGCTCCGGGACGGCCTGTGGCTGGACAACGCCCGCCAGGCCAACGCCATGGCCCGGCTCCTGGCCGACCGGGTGGCCGGCATCCCCGGGGTGGAGGTGCAGGGAGCGGTGGACACCAACGCGGTGTTCGCGCGCCTGCCCCGCGCCGCGGCCGAGCGGCTCAAGGAGCGCTACTTCTTCTATACCTGGGACGAGGAGGCCCCGCTCTACCGCTGGATGACCTCCTTCGACACCACGCCCGACGACGTGGAGAACTTCGCCGCGGCCCTGCAGGAAGCCCTGGCCGCTTCGTAACAGCCTGCGTTGACTAGACATTGCCGGAGAGGGGGCTTGCCCCAACCGGTTTGCTCTGCTACGTAGACTCAACCAGTTCGCGGACCCCCGGGTCCGCCCAGGAGGCCCAATGATCACCTTCGACCACGTGCACAAGTGGTACGGGGACATGCACGTGCTCAAGGACATCTCCCTCACCGTCTCCGAAGGCGAGGTGGTGGTGGTCTGCGGCCCCTCGGGCTCGGGCAAGAGCACCCTCATCCGCTGCATCAACCGCCTGGAGCCCATCCAGAAGGGCGAGATCGTGGTGGACGGCCAGCGCCTGTCCGACCCGGCCACCAACCTCACCATGCTCCGGGCCGAGATCGGCTTCGTGTTCCAGCAGTTCAACCTCTACCCGCACATGACCGTGCTGGAGAACATCACCCTGGCCCCCGCCATGGTGCGCGGCATGCGCAAGGCCGAGGCCGTGGACCTGGCCATGGAGCTCCTGGCCAAGGTCAACATCCCGGACAAGGCCGCGGCCTACCCCTGCCAGCTCTCCGGCGGGCAGCAGCAGCGGGTGGCCATCGCCCGCGGCCTGGCCATGCGGCCCAAGATCATGCTCTTCGACGAGCCCACCTCCGCCCTGGACCCGGAGATGATCAACGAGGTCCTGGACGTGATGAAGAGCCTGGCCCGGGAGGGCATGACCATGGTCTGCGTGACCCACGAGATGGGCTTCGCCCGGGAGGTGGCCGACCGGATCATCTTCATGGACGAGGGCCTGCTCGTCGAGGAGAACACGCCGCAGGAGTTCTTCACCCAGGCCCGAAACGAAAGGACCAAGGCCTTCCTGGGCAAGATCCTCAGCCACTAGTGCATTCTCGTCGCGAAGCACGACAGGAGGTCGCAATATCTTTCCATTATTCCAGCAAAACGCCTAAGAACGTCTAGGCCCTTGCAAGGCCAAGACGCTCTAAAAGGCTCGACGACCCCATTTGGCAACCCCAACAGGAGGTGTAGCGATGAAGTCCTGGAAGATCCTGACCCTGGCCCTGGCCCTGGTGCTCTGCTACGCGGCGGCGGCCCAGGCCGGCGCGGCGTACGACAACGTGATGAAGACCAAGGTGCTGCGGGCCGGCATCATGACCGACTCCATCCCCGGCGCGTACTACAACGACAAGGGCGAGTGGGTCGGCTTCGACGTGGACATCGCCGAGGAGATCGCCAAACGCATGGGCGTCAAGCTGGAGCGCGTGGCGGTGAACAACAAGACCCGCATCGCCTTCGTGCAGCAGGGCCGCATCGACATCAGCGTGGCCAACATGACCCACAAGCGCGAGCGCGACAAGTCCATCGACTTCTCCATCACCTACTTCTTCGACGGCCAGAAGATCCTGGCCAAGAAGGGCGAGTTCAAGGACCTCAAGAGCTTCGTGGGCAAGAAGGTCGCCACCATGCAGGGCACCACCTCCGAGATCAACGTGAAGAACCTGCTCAAGAGCCTGGGCGACGCGGACTTCGAGAAGAACGTGATCTCCTTCCAGAAGGAGTCCGAGTGCTTCCAGGCCCTGCAGAACGGCCGGGTGTCCGGCTGGTCCACCGACTCCACCATCCTGCTCGGCTACGCGGCCAAGGAGCCCGGCAAGTGGGAGCTGGTGGGCGACTTCTTCTCGGACGAGCCCTACGGCATCGGCCTGCCCCAGGACGACTCCGCCCTGCGCGACGCCGTGAACTTCGCCATCCAGGACATGTGGATCGACGGCACCTACATGAAGATCTACAACAAGTGGTACGGCCCCGACACCCCGTACTCCTTCCCCATGACCGCCAAGATCGAGATGTGGCCGTAAGCTGACGCCACTTCGCAGGCCCGGGAGCCCACGCTCCCGGGCCTGCCTGTTTGACGAGGAAACTCCATGCTCCGTTTCTGGCTGGAAAAGACCTGGGTGCAACTGCTCGCGCTCTCGGCCCTGCTGGCGGCCGGCGCGGTGTACTGGGGCTTCTTCTTCGACTTCGGCTACGACTTCCAGTGGAGCGTGCTCTACACGGCCAACCCGACCTACGGCATGGTGTTCGGCCTGGAGCTGGTCAAGGGCCTGGGCACCACCCTGGTCATCTCCCTCTGGAGCTCGGGCCTCGCCCTGGCGCTCGGCATGTTCTTCGGCCTGGGCCGGCTCTCTACCTTCGGCCCCCTGCGCTGGACCTCCACGGCCTACGTGGAGTTCTTCCGCAACACCCCGCTCCTGGTCCAGCTCTTCTTCTGGTATTTCGCCCTGCCCCAGGCCCTGCCCGAGGCGGTGAAGCAGTGGATGTTCAGCCAGAACTTCGAGATGTTCTGCGCCGTGGCCGGCCTGTCCATGTACACCGGATCCTTCCTGGCCGAGGTCATCCGGGCCGGGCTGCAGTCCATCCCCAAGGGCCTGCTGGAGGCTGCCTACTCCAGCGGCCTGTCCTACGTGCAGGTGCTCACCCGCATCATCCTGCCCCTGGCCTTCCGCCAGATCATCCCGCCCCTGGGCAGCGAGCTCCTGAACAACATGAAGAACTCCTCCCTGGCCATGGTGGTGGGCGTGGCCGAGCTGACCTGGCAGTCGCAGCAGGTGGAGTCCCTCACCTTCCGCGGGTTCGAGGCCACCACCGCGGCCACGGTGCTTTACCTGGCCACCTCCCTGACCATCTCCGCGTTCATGAACGCGGTGAACCGCAAGCTCAAGATCGCGCCCAGCGGGCCCCGCCCCCTGGCCGAGCGGATGCTGGACGCGGCCGTCCGGCCCCTGGCCTGGCTGGCGCGCACCGCGGCCCGGCCCCTGGCCTGGCGCACCGTGCGCCGCCGCATGAGCGGCCAGCCCGGGCTGCGCTACACCGCGGCCGGGGCCCTGTGGCACCGCACGCTGGGCCTGGGAGGCAAGGCCGTGGTCCTGGCCGGCAAGGCCGCCTTCCTGGGCGCGCTGGGACTGGCCGTGTACCGGGTGGGCCTGGGCCTGGCCGGGTTCGACTGGTCGGTGGTGTGGGGCAACCTGCGCACGCTCCTCATCTGGCGCTTCCCCCACGGCACGGGCAACGAGCTGTTCTGGGGCCTGGGCGGCCTGTCCTACTCCCTGCTCATGGCCCTCATCGCCATCTCGGTGAGCTTCTTCATCGGCTTGGCCGTGGGCGTGGGCCGCACCTCCAAGAACCTCATCCTGCGCATTCCCAGCATCTGCTACATCGAGTTCATCCGCGGCAACCCGCTCATCATCGTCATCTTCTGGGTCTACTTCTTCATCCCGGTGGTGACCGGCACGTACCTGGACGTGTTCTGGAGCGCCACGGTGGCGCTCACCGCCTTCACCGGCGCCTACCTGGCCGAGATAGTGCGCGCGGGCATCGAGAACATCCCGGGCGGGCAGTGGGAGGCGGCCTACTCCACCGGGCTCTCCACCCTGCAGACCCTGCGCCGCGTCGTCCTGCCCCAGGCCCTCAAGCAGATGATCCCGGCCATCGTGGGCCAGTTCATCGCCATCTTCAAGGACACCTCCCTGGCCTACGTCATCGGCGTGCTGGAGCTGACCTTCGTGGCCCAGGGCCTGAACAACCGGCTCATGGTGCACCCCTTCGAGATTTACACCACCGTGGCCGCCCTGTACTTCGCGTTCTGCTACATCATGAGCCGGCTGGCCCGCCGCCTGGAGCTCAAGCTCACGCCCGAGGCCACCCGTCTGGTCATGTGAGGCTGCCATGCCCGCTGCACCCCTCTCCCCCATCCGCATTCTCGCCACCGGCGGCACCCTGGACAAGGAGTACAACAAGCTCTCGGGCGAGCTGGTG
>JBFMHA010000047.1:0-28545 GCA_040753075.1 Thermodesulfobacteriota bacterium | reverse complement strand
CACGTCGGCCACCTGGAGGTGGAGAAGCGGCTGGTGGTCAACGCGCTCACGTCGGCCACCTGGAGGTGGAGAAGCGGCTGGTGGTCAACGCGCTCACGTCGGCCACCTGGAGGTGGAGAAGCGGCTGTGCTGTAGATCATCGCCCTGGACGTGCTGGCGGTAGCCCGGGGCAGGGGCGGCCTTCATGGCGGAGGACCGCAGGCCAAGGCGCGGGAGGGGTGGAAGCGCATGGGGCCTGCGGCGTGAGGTGGGGGCGGCAGGCGGGCCGGGGGAGAAGCTGGTCCTGCCGTGGCGGTGCTGGCCCTGGCGGTGGCCGTGGGCCGCGGCGCGGTGGCCGTGGGCCGCGGCGCGGTGGTGCTGGCCGTGGTGGTGGCCCTGCCGCCTTCGGGGCTACGGGCCTGGCGGTGGTAGCCCGGTGGTAGCCCAAAAGAAATCGCGGGGTCAGGCTTTCAACCTAACCCCGCGTTATTCTTGGTGGGCCACCAAGGACTTGAACCTTGAACCAACGGATTAAGAGTCCGCTGCTCTACCATTGAGCTAGTGGCCCGCGCGTGCGGCAGGGCGCTGATTTAGACTTTCGGGGCTCCCTTGTCAAGGACTTCTCCGCAGGCAGGAAAAAAAACTTCAACCGGCCACGCAGACCATGCCGTAGGCGTCGCCGGTCAGGCATGCGGCCCCGCCCTCGGCCCGCACCTCGAAGGTGTTCTCCACCCCCACCATGCCCCGGCCGGGCACCCCGATCTTGGGCTCGATGGCCAGCGCCATCCCGGGCTCCAGGGGCGTCTCCACCTTGTCCGCCAGAGGCGGGAACTCGTCGATGTGCAGGCCGATGCCGTGACCCACGAAGGCCACCTTGTTGCCGCCCAGGCCCATGAAGCCTTCGGCCACCCCTTCCTTCTCGGCCATGGCCCTGGCCGCCAGCCACAGGTCCCGGGGCAGGGCTCCGGGCACGGCCAGCTCGGCCACCCGGGCCTGGATGGCGACGGCCGCCCGGTGGGCGCGGTCCAGGTCTGGCGGCGCCTCGGATTCCCGGCCCGCGAAATAGACCTGGGTCTTGTCCGTCTGGTAGCCTTCCAGGCAGAAGCCCACGTCGCAGGCCAGGGGCTCCCCGGCCTTCCATACCCGGCCGGCGTAGCCCATGAAAGGCAGGGCCGGATGCTCGCCCCGCAGGCCCAGGGGACCGTCGAACACGCTGGGATAGTTGCCCGAGTCGCCGGCGGACACGTGGCCCAGGAAGATCTCCTCGCCGAACGCGCCCATGCGCAACTGGCCGCTGTGCCCCTGGGAGAAGAACACCTCCCAGCAGGCGTGGGAGATCTCCCGCTCGGTCATGCCCGGCCGGATGCGCGCGGGCAGGAGGTCGTGCAGGCAGCGGTGGTGCCGCTCCCCGCAGAGGCGCAGCTTGGCCAGCTCCCAGGGGGTCTTGACCATCCGGCCCAGGGCCAGGATGCGGTCCCCGGGCAGGAGCCGGCGGGGGGACAACGCCTGCTCCAGCTTCTGCCCCAGCATCCAGGACAGGCCCGAGCACTCCACGGCCACGTCCTCTCCCAGGGGCGAACCGGCCTCGGCCAGCAGCCCGGCCAGGTTGGAGTAGCTGCGGAAGGGCAGGATGTGCGCGACCGGCGACTCCAGCCGCGCCCGCTCGATGCCCTTGCGGGAGAGCAGGACCGGCTCCCCTTCGGCGGGCAGCCAGCAGAGGCCGTTGGCCAGGGCCCCGGTGAGCCAGTAGAGGTTGACCCGGGAGAAGGCCAGCAGGCCCGAGGCCCCGGGAAAGTGTTCGGCCATGAGCCGGCGGCAGCGCGCCCAGCGGGCCTCCAGTTCGGCCCGGGGCGCGCGCTCCAGGGCGGTGAATCCGGTCTGTTCCACGGCAGGCTCCCTAGCTGAAGAACTTGCGCAACTCGCCCTCCACCAGACTCCAGGGGGCAAAGGCCGGCATGCGGGTCACGGTGACGCGCACCTGGCCGCCGGCCACCTCGTAGGTTCCCTCCACGCCCCGGGCCGCGAACCGGCCGGCGGCGGCGTCGCCCTCGAACAGCGCGCCCGCGGCGCGGGCCTGTTCCCGGGCCGCCGCCACCAGCGCCTCGGGGTCGCGCGCCAAGGGCGCGGCAAAGCTCTTGACCATGATGGCTCCTTGTCTCGCATGTGCCGCCCGCCGGGCGGTCCGGGGGTTGTAGACCAGCCGGGGGCGGGAGGCAAGGAAGGGAGGACCTGCTAGCCCGAGGGCCTGGGCCGGCAGGTGTGGCGGCAGGAGGAGGCGAGAAACTCGCTGTAGGTGAAGAGGATGCGGCGCTCGCGCTCGGCGCGGTCCGCGGTCATGGGCGCGGCGGGATGCTCTGCGGCCAGGGCCTGGAGCCGGTCCCAGCGGGGGATGGCGGACATGCCCGTGGCCAGGCGGCGGCCGTCGGCCGCGGCGTGGAGCACCGCGTCCTCGGTGTTGGTGGCCGCGGCCAGGGGGGCCGGACCGCCGGGGAGCAGCCGGGCAGCGGCCAGCAGCTCCCGGTCAAAGGAGCCGGGCTGGCCCGCGCCGAAGAGGATGAGGAGCAGAGGCCGACCCGCATCGTCGTAAGCCACCAGGTCCGCCACCCGGCAGTAGTCCCGCCCCTCGAGGGGAAACGTGATCCCGACCTTGGGCCGCAGGCGGTCGCGGGGATAGCCCAGCTCCTCCACCAGCAGCCGCGCCAGGGCCTGGCGGAAGTCCTCGTAGGAGGTGTTCTCGATCTCCTCGCCGGTCAGGTAGTCGCGGATGGTCTGGCCGAGGCTGGTCTCGTGCATGGGAAACTTCCAGTTGGACGACGTGGCCCGGGCCGCTCAAAAGCCGCGGGAGCAAGGCGCGACGTGACTCCAGGGCCTATGCATGGCGGACAGAGGCGGCGATCGCGGGATGATCAGCGGCCCGCCGCTAGCCGAAGATGCGCTTGGCCGTGGTGTCCATGATCTCCTTGGCCTTGTCCAGGGAGTTGTCGGCGTCATAGGCCTGCTTGGCGAAATTGTAGGCGTCGTCCCACTTGTTCCATTCGAAATACATCTCGGCCATGTGCAGCAGGGTCCTGGGGTGGGAGCCGTAGGTCTTGAGCGCGAACTTGTAGAGCACCTCCATCTTGGCGAACTCGCGGGCGCTCTTGTAGGCCTGCACGGCAAGGGCCAGGGCCTTGCTGTCCTTGGGATTCTCGGAGATGGCCTGCTCCAGTATCTCGCCGGCCTCGAAGAACAGCCCGGCCTTGAGCAGCCGGCCGCCCACGTCGGTCTTGAGGCCCTCCTCCTTGGGATACTTCTCCACCAGGCGCTTGAGAACGGCCTTGGCCTTGGGCAGCTCCTTGGAGTCCAGAAGCTGCTGGCCCTGGTCCAGGGTGTCCCGGATCTCGTCGGCCTGGCGCTGCTTCTCGCCCTCGACGCTCTGGACCTCGGCCTCCTGCAGGTCGCCGAGGACCACGGACAGGGCGGCCAGGAGCTTGCGCTCCTCTCCCCGGGCAAAGCGCACGTAGGGCGAAGTGTGCACCTCCTTGGCCGCGAAATAGGCCTTCACCTCGGGATTCTGGTTGAACTCCTTGAGGAACTCCTGCAGATGCACCTCGACCTCGAACTTCTCCTTGCCGAATATGGTGGACTCGATCATGATCTTCAGGGCGTCACAGCAGAAGCCGACGGCCTTGGTCATATCGCCTTTGAGCAGGTCGCGGCTGGCCCGGGCTACGTTTTCTCGGGCCATCTTGGCGGGCGTGTTGAACATGACGCTATCCCCTGTCGCCGCCGGGTTGCTGACGGCCATTTCTTATATAATTATTATTCATCTCATGCCACATTGCAACGCTTTGTTCAACTCTCGCCCCCCATTGCGCCAGGGTTTCCTCCCCTTCCCCTTCCCGCGCCGTACACCATCACGCAACATCCCGCAACACAAGGAAATCTGAGGAAACATGCGCAGGCTCTATTTTGACTACAACGCCACCACGCCGCTCCTGCCGGGAATCACGGAGGCCATGCTCCCCTTCTTCACCGAACGGTTCGGCAATCCGGGCAGCGGACACGAGTGGGGACTCGCGGCCAAGGCCGCAACGGACCTGGCCCGGGCCCAGGTGGCCAGGCTCCTGGGCTGCGCTCCGGGAAACGTGATCTTCACCGGCTGCGCCACGGAGTCCAACAACATCGTGCTCCTGGGCCTGCTGCCCCGATTGTCCGGAGCGCATATGGTGGTCTCGGCCACGGAGCATCCCGCGGTGCTGGAGCCGGCCCGGATCCTGTCCCGGCGCGGAGTGGGAGTCACGGTGGTCCCCGTGGGCGGCGACGGCCGGGCGGACCCGGGCGTTGTGCTGGCGGCATGCACCCCGCGCACCCGGCTCATCTCGGTGATGCTGGCCAACAACGAGACCGGGGTGCTGAACCCGGTGGCCGAGATCGCGGCCCGGGCCCGGGAGCGGGGCATCCTGGTGCACACCGATGCGGCCCAGGCCTGCGGCAAGATTCCGGTGGACGTGAAGGCCCTGGGAGCGGACTACCTAAGCCTGGCCGGGCACAAGATGTACGCTCCCAAGGGCGTGGGCGCGCTGTACGTGCGCGAGGGCGCTCCGCTGGAGGCCCTGTCCTTCGGCGGCGGCCAGGAGAAGAAGGTGCGGCCGGGCACCGAGAACGTGCCCTACCTGGCCGCCCTGGGCGCGGCCGCGGAGTTGGCCGGCGCGGACCTCGCGCAGGAGGAGGCCCGGCAGCGCCGGCTGGGCCAGGCCCTGCTCGCGGGCCTGCGCGGCTTGGACCGGGATTTCCTGGTGGCCGGAGAGGAGGCCCCGCGGCTGCCCAACACCGCCATGATCTGCTTCCGGGGCCTGCGCGCCGGAGACATCCTCTCGGGCCTGGCCGGGCTGGAGGTGGGCGTGTCGGCCGGCGCGGCCTGCCATGCGGACGCCGAGTCCCTGTCCCACGTGCTGGCGGCCATGCGCATCCCGGCCGAGTACGCCCGGGGCGCGGTGCGCATCTCCTGGGGCCGGCCCACCACGGAGCAGGACGCGGCCGAACTGGTGGAGCGGCTGGGCCGGGTCCTGGCCGCCTTGAACTGAGCCGATCCGGGGGAGAATGCCCTTGACATTGCGGGGAGTTGCAGGGGACGATGCGTCCGTCGTCGAACTGCAACATCGCGACCCCGGCCGCCGGGCCGCAGGACGAGGCCATGCCCTTCGCAAGCCGCTTTTCCCGCTTCTACTTCGACCGCAGGGACCACCAGCTCCTGTCCATCGTGTCCGACGTCCTGGCCGAGGATTCGGGCCGCGGCTTCAAGCGCCTGCTCGCGCCCTCCATGCACCCCCGCGGCATCAAGGAGATGGCCGCCACCCGGGGCCTGCGCATAGCCTACGCAGTCATGGCCCTGTTCCGCTCCCTGGAGCGCGGCCGGGCCGGCGAGCGGCTCTCCTGCCTGCGCGCCCTGCACGAGGAGACCCTGGCCAGCGCCCACACCCACCTGCGCATGAACACCGCCCGGGTGCTCCTGAGCATCATGAAGGCGCTGGCCCGGGAGAAGGATGAGGTCGAACGGCTCAAGCTGGCCCGCGACTTCCGCATGGCCGCGGCGGGCAAGCCCAGGGTCATCGCCGCCCAGCTGACCAAGTACCATCTGGTCGAGATGCCGGAGGACTGGAACCAGCTGGCCTTCGACGACCACGTTCACGACGCCAACACCAAGGGCCGCAAGTCCGCCACCCACCTGATCATGGACGCCTGGATCAAGGGCATCCGCAGGCTCACGGTGGTCTACTACAACCACGTGCCCCCGGAAGTGGCCGAAGAGCTGCTGGAGGCCGCGGCCATCGTGGGGATCAAGGTGCGGGTGGGCATCGAGTTCTGCGCGCCCTTCCGCGGCCGCCTGGTTCGCTTCACCTGGACCCTGCGCGGATTCACCGAGCCGCGCGAGTTCCTGGACTTCCTCTACCAGCCCGACACCTCCGCGCTCATGGCCGAGGGGCGGGAAGTCACGGCATACCAGGAACAATACGTGTTCGCGGCTCTTGAGCAGTTCAACGTGCGGCACCGGCCGGACCTGAACCAGGAATTCGGCCTGAACCTGCCCCCCCTGCCCCGCTCCGAACTCCTGGCCCTGGTGGGCGAGGGACAGGCCTCCCTGCACCACCTGGGCAAGCTCGTCCACGACCGGCTCTTCCCGCTCATGGCCGCCCGCACCTCGGCCCTGCACTCGGCCTGCTCGGCCAGCGCAGAGGAGCGCCGGGCCGCCGAGGAGTTGGTGGGGCGCATGGACGCCCTGGACATCGACACCATCATCGAGCGCTGGCTGCGGCCCCAGGCCAATCCCCATCTGACCGATCCCTCGGCGCCCAGCGACGAGCCCGGGACACCGGGACTCATGCGCGTGCCTCCGGCGGTGCTCCTGGCCCGGCTGGCCGAACTGCATCCCGGCCACGCCATCACCCTCGGCCTGTCCTCCCTGCGCGCCGAGGACGTGCTGGAGCTGCTGCACGACTGCGGCGGACTCATCTCCCATCTGGAGATCTTCAACTACAAGGACTGGGCCTACGACCGCTGCACGGACTTCGAGCGGATCATCGCCCTGCAGCAGGCCATCAACTCCCGCAACGCGGTGCGCCTCAAGCGCGCCATCGCCTCCATCCGGGACGGGGTGGACAAGTCCGGGCAGCCCGACGCCGCAGAGCGGCGGGAGAAGCTCACCCTGGTGCTCCGGAACATGGCCGCGCTTCGCGCGGCCTACGCCAAGGCCCCTCTGCGCTCCCGGGTGGGAACCGACTCCACCGGCTCCTCCCGCCTGACTCCGGGCATGGGCCTGGTGGTGGCCGACACCCTGCCCCGCTCGGCCCAGCGCCGGCTGAACGCTGCGGCGCACGGCCCGGCATCCCTGCCGGTGCAGCTCACGGTGTTCCGCCGCCGCACCTACCTGCCCCGAGAGAACGGCGCCCCCGCCGGCCCCCGAACCCTGTTCTCCCGCCACCGCGACGAATGGGTGGTGGACGCCCACCACTGGAGCCCCAAGACCCGGGGCAACCTGCGCCTGCTGGGCGGCTTCACCGCGGACAACGGCAACGGCCTGCGCCTGGACTGCGACGCCCTGCCCGAAACCCGCCCCCGGCGTCCCCCGCTTCGCTACCTGAACACCAACCTGAAGAACGTGCTCAAGGTCCTGGCCGGCTTCGTGCCCGCCTTCGCCACCTTCTTCCTGACCAAGGACTGGTGGGTGCTGGCCTGGCTGGGGGCCTTCATCTGGTTCGGCATCACCGGGGTGCGCAACGTGATCCAGTCGGTGCTGGGCGGCGGGGGACTTCGCCGCTCGCCGCTCCTGCGCTGGTGGGACTTCGTGAGTTGGGACCGGCTGTCGGACTCCCTGCTCTTCACCGGATTCTCGGTGCCGCTGCTGGACTGGCTGGTGAAGAACGTGATCATGGCCCAGGGGATGGGCATCACCACCCACACCAACCCCGTGGCCCTGTACTCGGTCATGGCCGTGGTCAACGGCCTGTACCTCATGAGCCACAACCTGCTGCGCGGCCTGCCCCGGGCGGCGGCCTTCGGCAACCTCCTGCGCAGCGTGATCTCCATCCCGCTGGCCCTGGCCCTGAACGGGGTGGCCGTGGGGCTGCTGGAAGCCACGGGCATGCCCCCGGAGGCCGCCCACCTGGCCCTGCAGAAATGGGCGGCCATCATCTCCAAGCTGGCCTCGGACTGCGTGGCGGCCATCATCGAGGGCCTGGCCGACCGGAGGCAGAACCTGCGGCTGCGCGACTACGACTTCGGGGTCAAGCTGCGCCAGGTCTTCGACACCTTCGCCCGGCTGGAGCTGGCCATGCCCACCACCGACGTGGCGGCCCTGCTGGCCACCCCGGAGCGCCTGGTGAAGGAGCTGTCCGGCGAGGGCCGGGATCTCCTGTCCATGATCATCGTCAACACCCTGGACCTGCTCTATTTCTGGATGTACCAACCCCGCGCCCGACAGGCCCTGCGCCGCTCCCTGGCCGGCCTGACCCGGGAGGAGCGGCGCGCCTTCCTGCTCTCCCAGCTGGTGCTGCAGCGGGAGCGGGAGATCAGCCAGATGTTCCTGGACGGCCTGGTGGGCAAGAACTTCGCCTCGGCGCTGGCCTTCTACCTGCACCGGTATCCGGAATACCTGGAGGACCTCCAGGAAATGGCCCGGGAGGACCTGCCCGAGGCCGGGGCCCAAGCCGCGGCCTGACCCCCTGCGCCTTGCCGGCCATGTCCATCAGGCGCCGGGCCAGGGAGACAAATCCGGAAGCGATGGGCTCCCGCCAGGGGGGCAGGAGGAAACGCGGGGTGCGGCGATCCTTCAGGCCGCGCCGTTGCCGGCGAGCTCCCACACCGCCCGCACCTCGTCGGCGCGCCCGGCGAGCAGGCGCTCCACCCCGGGCGGCACCAGGCCGCAGAGGCTGCGTCCGGCCAGGAAACGGGACCGGACCAGGGAGGCGCAGATGTCCAGGCGGGGCACGTCCAGGAACAGGAGCCGGCGGCCGGTGGGCAGGAGCCACTGGCCGGGCCCCGTGAGCCTGATGCCCGGCCAGTGCCGTCCGGCATAGCGCTGGGCCCACTCCTGGGCGGCGAGCCGGAATTCGGCCTCGGGCTCGACCCCGGCCCGGGAGGCCGCCACCAGGTGGACGAATTCGGGCAGGCGCAGGCCCTCGCGCCACTCGTGGAGCACCAGGAACTCACCCATGCCCAGGATGAAGAAGAACTCGTCACCCGGCCGGGAGGCGGCGAGGCGGCGCAGGGTTTCGATGGTGTAAGAGGGACCGGGCCGGTCCCCCTCCAGGGGGTTCACGGCCAGGCCGGGCGCGCCCTCGACCGCGGCCCGGCACAGGTCCGCACGCAGGGCGAAGGGCAGGAGCCCGACCCCGGGCTTGTGCGGCGGAACCCCGGCCGGGACCAGCTCCACCCGGTCCAGGCCCGCGGCCTCCAGGACCTCCACGGCCAGGCGCACGTGTCCGGTATGCACCGGATTGAACGTGCCGCCCAAGAGACCGACGCGCATGGCCGGCTACCCCCGCACCCGCCCCGAACCCGGGCGCACGAACCTGGCGACGGCCAGCTCCAGCGCGCCCAGGGGGCCAATCACGAAAAAAACCACGGTATTCTTCAACGCTACCCCCGCACCTGCCCCTGGCCCAGGCACACGAACTTGGTCGTGGTCAGCTCCTTCACGCCCATGGGACCGTAGGAGTGCAGCTTCGAGGTGCAGATGCCGATCTCCGCGCCCAGGCCCAGTTCGCCGCCGTCGTTGAAGCGGGTGGAGGCGTTGACCGCCACCATGGAGGCGTCCACCTCGCGCAGGAAACGCATGGCCGCGGCGTGGTCCCGGGTCACGATGGCCTCGGTGTGGTTGGAGCCGTACGCCGCGATGTAGTCCTGGGCCTCCTCCTGGGAGTCCACCACCAGCACGGCCATGACGAGATCATGGAACTCGAAGCCCTTGTCCTCCTCGGCCAGAGGTACGGCCGTGGAGCCCAGCAGGGGCAGGGAGCGCGGACAGGCCCGGAACTGCACCCCGGCCCCGCCCAGGCGCGCCGCCATCCGGGGCAGGAGATCTCCGGCCACGGCCGCGTGCACCAGCAGGCCTTCGGCCGCGTTGCACACCCCGGGCCGCTGGCACTTGGCGTTGAACACGATCTCCTCGGCCTGGGCCAGGTCCGCGGCCGCATCCACGTAGACATGGCACACGCCCTTGTAGTGCTTGAGCACCGGCATGCGCGCGCCCTCCACCACCGCCCGGATGAGGCCCTCGCCGCCGCGGGGGATGATCACGTCGATGTACTGGTCGAGCTTGAGCAGTTCGGCCACCGCGGCCCGGTCCGTGGTCTCCACCACCTGCACCGCGTCCCCGGGCAGGCCGGCCTCCTCCAGGGCCCGGCGGATGAGCCCCGCCAGGCGCATGTTGGAGTGGAAGGCCTCGCTGCCGCCGCGCAGGACCACGGCGTTGCCCGCCTTGAGGCAGAGGATGGCCGAGTCTACGGTCACGTTGGGCCGCGACTCGTAGATCATGGCGATGACCCCCAGCGGGATGCGCATCTTGCCCACCAGGAGGCCGCTGGGCCGCTTCCAGGTGGTGTCCAGGGCGCCCACCGGGTCGGGCATGGCCGCCACCTCGGCGCAGGCCTGGGCCATGGCCCCGACCACCTTGTCCGTGAGCCGCAGCCGGTCCACGAAGGGCGCGTCGTAGTTCTTGGCCACGGCCGCCTCCAGGTCTTTGGCGTTGGCCGCGGCGATGGCCTCCCTCTCCTCCCCGAGCAGCCGGCCCAGGGCGGCGATGGCCGCGTCCTTGTCCCGGCCCTCGGCAAAGCTCATGCGCCGGGCCGCGGCCTTGGCCCGCCTCCCCAACTCTTCCATCTGCCTGGCGATTCCCATACGCTCTCCCTTGCCTGCCGCTCCCGATCCCGGGCCGTGGCCGGCGAAATTAGACGAATATCGGACGTTGTCCCGAGTTGGCGGCCGCGGCCCTACCCTTTGCTCAACGGACGGACAAAAAGATCTTTTGACATTTCTGTAAAGGACGAGTAAGAGAGGTCCGCCGGTACAAAACTGCCGCGGGCGTACCGCGCCGGCCCCCCCGGGCCGGACCGTTCGGGAGGTATAAAAAGAAAATGGACGAAAGGAAACCCCAGGACGCGCCTGGCGCGCCCACGGCCGATGCCCTGCTGGAAAACGTGCCCGAGCAGCTCCACCCGGGACTGCGCTGGCTCCTGGACAACCTGCGCACCGTCGGCCTGGCGGTGGGCGCGGTCCTGGCCGTGGCCGCGGTCGTGGCCGTGGTCCAGCACGTGCGGGCATCCAACCTGGAAAACGCCCAGGTCGAACTCGGCCGCATCCTGCTCTCGCCCGATCCCGCAGCCCGGGCCGCCGCCCTGGAGAAACTGGAGGCCGACGCCCCGGCCGCAGTCCTGCCCGCGGTGCGCATCGGCCTGGCCGAGTCCCTGACCGCCGCCGGCGAGTTCGCCAAGGCCGAGGCGGTGCTGGACAAGCTGACCACGGACTCCCCGGCCAGCCTGGCCACCCCGGTGGCCATGGCCAAGGCCGCGGCCCTGTCCCGCCGCGGCGACCACTCCGCGGCCCTCGCCACGATCCTGGCCGCCAAGCAGGGCGCGCCCGAAGCCTACGCCCTGCCCCTGGCCCGCCAGGCCGCATCCGAGGCCCTGCTGGCCGGCGACATCCCGGCCCAGCGCGCGGCCCTGGCCGAGGTCAAGAGCCTCGACCCCGAGCGCAGCTCCTCCTTCGTGGACTATCTCCTGCACCGTCTCGACCAAGCCCCAGCCGCTGCGGCCAAGGGCAACTCTTAACCGCGGAGCCAATCCATGTCCCATCCCCTGCTTTCGAAGGACGGCGGCCAGACCCAGCTGCTCCTGGGCAACGAGGCCATCGTCCGCGGCGCACTGGAGGCCGGCGTGGCCTTCGTGTCCTGCTATCCCGGCACCCCATCCTCCGAGGTCCCGGACACCTTCTCCCGGCTGGCCCCGGAGGGCGACTTCTACTTCGAATACTCCGCCAACGAGAAGGTGGCCCTGGAGGTGGGCGGCGGCGCGACGCTGGCCGGCGCGGCCACCCTGGTGACCATGAAACACGTGGGAGTGAACGTGGCCGCCGACCCGCTCATGACCCTGTGCTACGTGGGCGCCCCCGGCGGCCTGGTGCTCCTGTCCGCCGACGACCCGGGCTGCCACTCCAGCCAGAACGAGCAGGACAACCGAATCTTCGCCCGCCTGGCCGGCATGCCGGTGCTCGAGCCCTGCTCGGCCCAGGAGGCCAAGGACATGATGCGCGACGCCATGGAGTTGTCCATCGCCAGCGAGCAGCCGGTCATGCTGCGCACCACCACCCGGGTGTCCCACCTGCGCGGCCCGGTGCGCTTCGAGCCCCTGCCCGGCGCGCGCAGCGTCAAGGCGTTCGAGAAGAATCCCCGGCGGTTCGTGCCCATCCCGGCCGTGGCCCGGGTGCGCCACGCGGAGCTCCTGAAGAAGCTCCAGCAGTTCGCCGAGGCCGCGGAGAAGAGCCCCTGGAACCGGGTGCGCGGCAAGGGGACCCTGGGGGTCATCGCCTCGGGCATGGCCCGCGCCTATGTGGCCGACGTGCTCAAGGAAAAGGAGTTCGCCGGCAAGTTCAAGGTCCTGGAGCTGGGCTTCACCTATCCCCTGCCGGAAAAGAAGCTGGCCCGCTTCCTCAAGGGCCTGGACAAGGTCCTGGTGGTGGAGGAGCTGGAGCCGGTTGTGGAGACTGAAGTCAAGGCCCTGATCCAGGAGAAGGGCCTGGACGTCAAGGTCCTGGGCAAGGGCGCCGAGCTTCCCCAGAACGGGGAGTTCAACACGGCCAACGTGCGGGCGGCCCTCCTGCGCCTGCTCGGCAGGAAGCCCAAGGCCCAGCCCGCCTGCGCCCCCGCCGCCGGGCCCCTGCCCATGCGGCCGCCCAACCTCTGCCCGGGATGCAGCCACCGCGCCTCCTACTACGCGGTGCGCCAGGTCTTCGGCGACGAGGCGGTCTACTCCTCGGACATCGGGTGCTACACCCTGGGCATCCTTCCCCCCCTGGCCATGGCCGACTTCCTGCTCTGCATGGGCTCGTCCGTGTCCTCGGGAGGCGGCTTCGCCAAGGCCGGCAAGCGGCCGGTGGTGGCCTTCATCGGCGACTCCACCTTCTTCCACTCGGGCATCACCGGCCTGGTCAACGCGGTGTTCAACGCCCACGACCTGGTGCTGGTGGTCCTGGACAACGGCACCACGGCCATGACCGGGCACCAGCCCCACCCCGGAGTGTGCAAGCTGGCCTGCGGGGACAACCCCCACCGGGTCGACATCGAGAGCGTGGTGCGCGGCTGCGGGGTCACCCAGGTGGCCAAGGTGGCGCCCATGAACCTCAAGGAAACCCTCAAGGTCCTCACCCACATGAAGAACGGCAGCGGGGTGCGGGTGGTCATCGCCGAGGAGCCCTGCGTGCTCTACGCCAAGAAGGCCCTCAAGACCGCCATGCCCATGGTGGCCTACGTGGCCAAGCAGAGCGAGGGCGTGCGCCGTTGCGTGGAAACCCTGGGCTGCCCGGCCTTCGCCGTGGCCGAAGGACAAGTCGCCATCAACCCCCACCAGTGCACGGGATGCATGTTCTGCCTGCAAATCACGCCGGACATCAAGGCCCGCAAAAGGAGCGCGTAATGAACACGAAGGCGCGCATCTTCTTCACCGGAGTCGGCGGCCAGGGCACCCTGACCGCCACCATCCTGCTGGCCCAGGCGGCCATGCGCAAGGGCCTGGCGGTCACCGCCGGCGAAGTCCACGGCATGGCCCAGCGAGGCGGCGTGGTGGAGTCCACCCTGCTCATCGGCGGGTTCTCCTCCCCGCGCATCGCGCCGGGCGAAGCCGACGTCCTGCTCGGATTCGAGCCCCTGGAGACCCTGCGGGCCATGTCCTACCTCAAGCCCGGCGGACTGGTGGTGTCCAACGCCGAGCCCATCCTGCCCGTCGGCGTGACCATGGGCCGGGAGGTCTACCCCGACCTGGCCCAGCTCACGGCCACGGTTTCCGGCTGCGCGGGCAGGGCGCTCTTCCTGCCCTGCCTGAGCCTGGGGATCAAGGCCGGCGCGGTGCAGAGCGGCAACCTGGCCCTGATCGGCGCGGCCTGCGCCACCGGCGCCCTGCCGGTCAGCGTGGAGGACCTCAAGGCCGCGGCCCGGGAGCGGCTCTCCCCCAAGATCCTGGACATGAACCTCACAGCCATCGACCTCGGCGTGGCCGCCCTGACGGCCTAAGGAGTTCTGCCTCGTGAGCGCGCAGCAGGTTCCCGCGCCCCGCCTGTCCGGGTACTTCGACACCCTGGTCTTGGCGATGCGCGAACTGGCCCAGCCTGGCGCCATCCAGCCGGGCCTCAGGAACCTGCTGCGCTTCCTCTGCGAAGCCTGCGGATACAAGCGGGCGCTCCTGGCCATCGTCGACCCTGAAACCAACTCCCTGAAGCTCTCGGTGACGCACGGCCAGGCCAAGCACGCCCAGGCTTCCTACAAGGCGGGCGAGGGCGTCACCGGCCGGGTCATGGCCACCGGCAAGCCCGAGGTGGTCCCGGTGATGAAGGACGCCCCGGGCTTCCTCAACCTGGCCATGGGCCGGACCAAGGAGGAGATGGCCAGGCTCGGGTTCATCTGCGTGCCGGTGACGTGCGCGTCCCGGGAGGGCCAGCCCGAGATCCTGGGCACCCTGTCCGTGGACCTGCCCGCGGCCGGCCTGGACGAACTGGACGTGGACCGCCGCTTCCTGGAGGTGGTGGCCGGGCTGGTGGCCAAGGAGGTGGCCGTGCTCCAGGAGGAGATGGCCATGCAGCGCCGGCTGGTGGCCCAGGGCATGGCCCCGGGACTGGCCGAGGGCTTCGAGCACCCCAACATCGTGGCCGCTTCCAAGAGCATGCGTCTGGTGCTGCAGCAGGTGGCCCAGGTCGGCCCCAGCCGGGCCACGGTGCTGCTGCGCGGGGAATCGGGCACGGGCAAGGAGCTCCTGGCCGAGGCCATCCACTCGGTGTCGCCGCGCAAGAACAAGCCCCTGGTCAAGCTCAACTGCGCCGCCCTGCCCGCGGACCTGGTGGAGAGCGAACTGTTCGGCCACACCAAGGGCGCGTTCACCGGCGCGGTGCAGAGCAAGAAGGGCCTGTTCGAGGTGGCCGACGGCGGCACCCTGTTCCTGGACGAGATCGGGGAGCTGTCCCTGGAGGCCCAGGCCAAGGTGCTGCGCGCCATCCAGCAGAAGGAGATCCAGCGCCTGGGCTCGGAGCAGACCCTGACCGTGGACACCCGCCTGGTCACGGCAACCAACCGGCCCCTGGAGACCCTCCTGGAGCAGGGCCGCTTCCGCGAGGACCTCTACTACCGCATCAACGTCTTCCCCATCTTCATCCCGCCCCTGCGGGAGCGGCGGCAGGACATCCTGCCCCTGTCCGAGCACTTCCTGCACAAGCTGTGCGAGGAGTACGGCAAGGTCATCAAGCGCATCTCCACCCCGGCCATCGACCTGCTCACCATGTACCACTGGCCGGGCAACGTGCGCGAGTTGCAGAACTGCATGGAGCGGGCGGTGCTCATCTGCGACGAGGAGGTCATCCGCACCTACCACCTGCCCCCCTCGCTGCAGAGCGCCGAGAGCTCGGCCACGGACACCAGCCTGTCCTTCGGCGAGGCGGTGAACCGCTTCGAGCAGGAGCTCTTGGTGGACGCCCTCAAGAAGGCCGGGGGCAACATGCTCCAGGCCGCGCGGGAGCTGAAGGCCAGCTACCGCATCATCAACTACAAGGTGAAGAAGTACCGCATCGACCCCAAGAAGTTCACCACCTCCAAGGCCGCGGCCAAGCGCCGGGGCGCGTAGGCTGGCGGACGCGCAGAAGCCAAGCGGGCCGGGAGTCGCCTCCCGGCCCGCGTTTTTTTATGATGTGCGCTGTCCCGGACCCCGGCAGGGGAGGCTCCCCGCGCCCTTGCAGCCCCGGGCCGGGGCCTTCGGTCCCAGACCTCGTCATGGGGAGTCCTTCTTCAGGAAAACTGAAGGGGTGAATCCTGTTGACATGTCCTGCTCCAGAAGCTCATCGGCATTGACCCCACCAATGGAGCCTGTCCCGTGAATCAAACCCCGTCTTTTTCAAGGACGCGAGGCATCACGAGAAACGATCCTGGGGCAAATGCGTGCGAAAAATTCTTGCGCATCACCGATAAATCGCTACGTTTCCCCATTCGTCGGACAGGCTCACATGCGCTCCTCGCATCCTCTTGTTGGATTCCAATGCATCCATCTGTCCCATTCATGTTTTACTCTGGAGGTCGTGGTCGCCGCCGGTGTCGCCGGCCGGGTCCTGGGCCACGAAGCGGCCGATGCCCGGGTCGTAGTCCCGGCGGCCGAACCGCACGAAGCCCGTGTCCCGGTCCCGCAGCCCGCCGGCGAAGCCGAGGAGGAGTAACCTCGCATTGTTATGCATGACGGGCAGAACCCCTTTCCAGGTATTCCTGGAAGGGCTGCCTAAGGAAGAGCAGACGAAGAAGGCGAAGAAGGCAACCTAAACCCACCCCGCCAGGGGCGGCGGTGTCAGGTGAATACTATCTCTGTACACCAGATCAGTACACTTTGAGCGACAACTTGCTATTTATCCTTACATCCATTGATACTCTTATCAATCAATCTCCATTTTCCCTCAACGATTTCCATTTTTACGGTAGCAAAACAGGTTCTTTTCATAGTCTTTATAATGATGGACGCCTTGAAGCTTCCTGTTCTCTCCATAAAACCCTGAGTATAATGCTCCAGTCCCCCCTCAAGATCAATCCTGACGTCTTGTATTATGCCGCCACATTGCTCACATGTAGTATTTATCATTTGACTTTTTAAATATCTATAGGGAACAGCCGTAAAAGTTGACCATAAAAAAACAAGATACAGGAGGATCACGGCCAGAATGAAACGGATGAGGGGAAGCCACGGCGCTATTCCGCCTTCTTCCCCTCGTCTTTCTTGAGCCACCATAACGGTACGCCCACCTCCACTCCGGCGGAGACTCCGCCCTTGATGCCAATGCTTCCAGATCCGCCTGGCGTGATGGTCGGTTTTACTTCGTCAAGCGGAATCGTGTAGGCGCGCCCTTCCCCGGTCTCTGTGTTGAAG
The DNA here is from genome assembly GCA_040753075.1 of Thermodesulfobacteriota bacterium. Taxonomy (GTDB): domain Bacteria; phylum Desulfobacterota; class Desulfovibrionia; order Desulfovibrionales; family Desulfovibrionaceae; genus UBA6814. The sequence goes on along the minus strand of JBFMHA010000047.1, from coordinate 11,929 downwards.
GCCGCACCTGCCCCTGTCTTCGCCCCCACTTTCGCCGGACCAGCGCCGGCCGATGCCTGGGCAAACCCTCCAACGCCTATGCTGTGCGGAGCGCTGGGGTCGTATCCAGGGCTTTTACCCTCCGGGTCGTAGGAAACGCCGCCACTGATCCCCGCGCCAAACTCTCCGCTCACGAAGGGTGTTCCGTCCGGGTTCACGCCAAGGCCGAAACCACCACCGAAGCCACCCGGGTACAGACTCGCCTTGACCGCCCACAACCCCTTCGGATCCACCGCGTTGACCGGATCGTCCACGCAGTATTCGTAGAGGTCGTGGTCGCCGCCGGCGTCGCCGGCCGGGTCCTGGGCCACGAAGCGGCCGATGTCCGGGTCGCAGTCCCGGCGGCCGAACCGCACGAAGCCCGTGTCCCGGTCGCGCAGGCCGCCGGCGAAGCCGATGGGGATGAACAGCCAGGGCCAGTCTTCGGAAAGTACATTCCCGAAGCTGTCATAGTCAATCGTCTTTACCAGACTCCCCGACTCGTCGCCCACGGCCTTCAGGCTGCCCACCTGGTCGTAGCCCAGGGTCCACGCCTGCGAACCCTCCCCGTCGCCGCAGGTCGCGGCATAGGGCAGCCGATGGCCGTCCCGGTAATGGAACGCCAGCCGGTAGCCCTTGTCCAGGGACCGGTACTCGGCCAGGCGCACCAGGTCCAGCCAGCGGAAGCTCTCGATCGCCTCGCCTCCCGCGCGCTTCTCCAGGGGCTGGCCGCGCCGGGAGGTGCGGAAGTTCACGGCCCGGCCGCGCCGGTCGTGCAGGCTGCGCAGGCCCAGGTTGCGGCCGTAGTCCAGGTGGAGCGACCCCTGCCGGTCGCGGCGGCAGGCCAGGGTGTCGTCCAGGCCGTAGTAGTACTCCACCGCCCCGGCCCGCCGCAGCCGGTCCGCGCCATCGTACGACAGCCTGCGCCGGCCCCGCTCCCGGGTCCAGTCCCAGGCCCGCCGGCCCAGCGCGTCGTAGCCGTACTCCTCCACGGGCCGGCCGTCCCGCGCCACCCGGACGAGCCGGCCCTTGGGGTCGTACTCGTAGGCGAAGCGAACCTCCCGGTGGCCCACCCGCTCCAGTTTCTCCGCGATGCGGCCCCGGGGGCCGAGGGTCAGGGCACAGGACACCAGGTGGTTGCCGATACGCCGCGTCATGGGATGCTCCTTTTGGGCGGCGCACGGCCGCCGGTTTTTCCCCGCAGCCTAGACCCGGAATTCCGGGGTAGTCGAAAAATGCCTACAAAAGACCTGAAACGGGACGAAAAGAGACGCGAAATGGGGGTTGACGCGATCCGGCGAAGGCGGCGGCCCCGGGAGGGGCGCGGAAACCGATGGGGATTCCAAAGGGCCGTCGGCCCGTTGGCCCCCCGGGAGGGTACGGGGCCTCCCGCGCTACCTACGCTGCCGGCTGCAGGCGCCCGTCGCGCGTGACCACGATCTCCCGGTACGGAATATCCTTGCCCGCGGCGGCCAGGCCGGCGCGGACCATGGCGGGGAGGCCGGCGCAGCAGGGGACCTCCAGGCGGACCACGGTGACGGAGCGCACGCCCGAGCGGGCGAAGAGTTCGGCGAAGCGGCCGGCGTAGTCCGCGTCGCCGTCGAACTTGGGGCAGCCCATGAGGATGGCCTTGTCGCGCACGAAGCGGCGGTGGAAGTCGGCCACGGCCACGGCCGCGCAGTCCGCGGCCACCACCAGGTCGGCCCCGCGCAGGAACGGCGCGTCGGGCGGGACCAGGCGGATCTGCACCGGCCAGTGGCCCAGGTCGTTCATGCCCTCCCCGGCCGGGGCCGGAGCAAAGGGCGCGGGCCGGCCGCCGGGGCCGGGCTGGGGGCCGGGCTGGGGCGCGAACGGGACAGGACCCGCCTTGGGGGCGGCGGGCTTGAGGCTCATGACCGCCTGGCCCGGGCAGCCGCAGGGGGCCTTGGCCAAGGCCGCCGGCCCGGGGGCGGGGGCGGGGGCGGGATGGGCCTTGGGGGCGGCCGGGTGGCCGATGGCGGCGGCGTAGGCCAGGGCCGCGGCCTCGTCGAAGTCCGGGGCCTCCCGCTCGACGATGGTCAGCGCGCCCTCGGGGCAGTGGCCCAGGCAGGCGCCCAGGCCGTCGCAGTAGATGTCCTTCACCAGCCGGGCCTTGCCGTCCACGATGGCCAGGGCGGCCTCGGCGCAGCCGGGCACGCAGGCCCCGCAGCCGGTGCACTTGTCTTCGTCTATCTGGATGATCTTGCGGATGGGCATGTGGCTCTCCTTGGTTCCTGTGCTGTACGGGGAGAGCATAGCCCCGGGAGGGGCCGCGGGCTTTGACCCGGGTCAAAGGCCCGCGGGAAGAATGCGGGACGGGGTCACCACCAGAGCCAGCCCTTTTTCTCCTTCTTCTCGTCTTCCGCGGTCTTCAGGTGGTAGCCCTTCTTCTGCATGCACTGGTCAGCCAGGGCGTTCAGCTTGTCTTCCGGAACCTGGACCTCCACGTAGGAGCCGTCGTCCTGGAGCTTGTGGGTGGCGTCCCAGATGCAGTTGTCCCACTCCACCTGCCACTTGTCGTGGGTGTGTTCCGATCCCTTGTATTCCTTGGAGCCGCCGCAGGCGGACAGGGACAGGAGCGCAGCCAGGAGCAGGAGCGGGAGAAGCAGGGGTCGGCGCATGGGAACCTCCAGGTTTTGGAGGTGATACCTCCTGCGGCCGGGGAGGTCAAAGGGAGGGAGGCTTGGAGATGACCTCCAGGCCCACTTTCCCAGCCTTCATCTCCTCGACGAGTCTGGCGACTTCCTGTTTCGTCTCGGCCAACCGTTCTTCCGGGACGGCGATGTGGACCACCAGTTCTGCTCCTTCCAGCTTGGGAAGGAGTCCCTCCAGCATCTGGAGGGTCTGCCTCCTGGCTCCCGGGGAGCCGGTGAGGCGGATACTGAGCGTACCGTGGTCCTCGCCTTCCCCTTCGGCTTCCTCCATCTCCCTGGCAAGCTCCCCGCAGCGCCGAGCCGTGTCCGCGCCGACCTCGCAGATGGCCCGGGTCGCCTTCGCCGCTCCATGGGCCTGCGCCACCACCCAGACCACGACCAGTGCGATGATGAACCACCACATGGCGCCCCCTTTGGGCAAGATATATCAAGCGCCGCATATCCGGACAAGGCCTTCTCCGGCTGGCGCGCCATCCCCGGCTCAGGCCCCGGCCGCCACCTCGCCGGCCAGGAACAGGGCCACGGGGAGGCGGGCGAGGACGTCCGAGAGGTAGAGGGCGTCGCCGCCGGACAGGACGGTTCCGGTAAGGGCTTCGACCAGGGGGCCGGGCAGGTCAACGGGCAGGAGCACCCGGGCATCCTCCCAGAACGGTCCCAGGGGGAAGCGGCCCGGCGACGCGGCGGAGGTCAGGCGCGGGACCACGGCCACGGCCGCGCTCGGGCCGCGGCGGCGGAGAAAGGCCACGGCCATCCCGGCCCGGCGCCCCTCGCAGGCCAGGGGCTGGTACTCGCCGTGGGCGAAGAGCCCCGGGTCCCGGTTCCGGGCGGCCAGGGCCCGCTGGATGAGGAACAGCTTGATCCGGCCGTCGGCGTACCCGCCCAGGAGGTCGGCGCAGAACCGGTCCGGATCCGGACCCGGACCGCGCTCCAGATCCTCCAGCATACGGGCCCGCGCCGCGAAGTCCACCGGCCTCCGGTTGTCCGGGTCCACCAGGGAGAAGTCCCACAGCTCCGCGCCCTGGTAGAAGTCCGGGACTCCGGGCGCGGCGATCTTGAGCAGGGTCTGGGCCAGGGACGCCACCACGCCGTGCAGGGCCACCCGCTCCCACAGGGGGATGAACTCCCGCAGGAAGGCGTTGCGCCTGCCGGGGCGGAGGACGCCTTCGGCGAAGCGGGTGAAGGCCTGCTCGTAGCTCTCGTGGGGCGAGAGCCAGTTGGAGTTCTCCTTGCCCTCGCGCAGGGCCTTGACCAGAAAGCCGGTGAAGCGCCGGACGAACCCCTGGCGCTCGGCTTCGGCGAACGGCCAGGCGCCCAGCAGGGACTGGTAGAGCAGGTAGAGGTCGTTGGGGTCCAGCGCCGGCCTGCCCGGGGCTAGCCGGGTGCGCCGGGCCGTGACCCGGGAGAAGCGGCGCAGGGCGTCCTCCCAGGCCTCGGGCATCTCGGACAGGACCGCGAGCCGAGCCCGGGCGTCCTCGCCCCGCTTGGTGTCGTGGGTGGCGCTGGCGTTCAGGGACAGGGGCCAGCGCTCCCGCCGCTGCCGCACGAAGTCGTGCCAGGCCTCGGGCGCCGCGCCGAAGGTGTCCGGATCGCCGCCCACCTCGTTGAGGCAGAGCAGCCGGTTGGCCAGGTAGAAGGCGGTGTCCTCCATGCCCTTGGCCATGAGCGGGCCGGTGACCTGCTGGAAGCGCATGACGAAGTGGGTCCACTGGCGGCGATCCTCCTCGCGCATGCGCTCCTCGAACTGGAGCAGGAGGAAGCGCTCCAGGAAGTCGAACTCGAAGGCCAGCTCCGGCCTGGCCCGGCGCGCCGCGCGCAGCGCCAGACGGATGTAGGTGAGGTCCGCGGCCCGCACCGCGCCGTGGCTCAGGTAGGTGCGGTACACCGGGAAATGGACGAGCAGTTCGGCGATGGCCTGCTTGATGGCGTGGAAGGTGATGTCGAAGCCGTGGCGGTCGCGGCCGGACACGGAATTGACCAGCCGGGCCATGTTGTCCACGTCGCCGCCCATGTGGGAGGCGATGATCCAGGCCTTGCGGCCGGGCAGGATGCCGGCCAGGGTGATGCGCCGGCCGGCGAACATGGCGTGGATGCGGTCGAAGTCCCGGGCGCTTTCCGGCCGGACGAAGAGCCGCAGGCAGGCGTTCAGGAAGTCGTAGCCGGTGGTGCCCTGCACCGGCCAGAACAAGGGCGGCTCCTCGCCCTGGGCCAGGATCTTCTCCACCCAGACGAGGGCCTCGGGCGCGTGGTCGCGCAGCCGCAGCAGGTAGGCCGAGGGGTCGAACAGGCCGTCGATGTGGTCCACCCGCAGCCCGGCGAAGAGGCCCCGGCGCACCAGGTCCAGGATCAGGCCGTGGGTGTGCCGGAAGACCGCCTCCTCCTCCACCCGCATGGAGATCAGGTGGTTGATGCTGAAGAACCGGCGGTAGTTGATCTCCTCGCCGGCCACCTTCCAGGAGGCCAGCCGGAAGAGCTGCTCGGCCAGCAGGCCGTCCAGCAGGTCGAAACGCTCCGGCCCCTCCCCCTCCCCGCCGTTGAACTCGGCCAGATTGCGCTCCACGTGGTCCCGGAAGGGCTCGCAGCCCAGGTACAGCTCGTAGAGCATGCTCTTGGCGAAGGCGATCTGGGTGTAGCGCTCCTCCAGCGGCTCCTCCGTCGGCAGGGTCTTGAGGGTGTAGAGCACGCCCAGGAGCTTGACGAACTCCGGGTCCTGCCGGGGAAGGCGCTCGCGCAGCCGGTCCAGGCGGTGGGTGAGGATGCGCGGGTAGGAGTCCAGGCGGACGGGCAGGCGCAGGTCGTAATACTGGACGAAAAAGCCCTCGGCGTCGTAGCGCAGGACGATCTCCCCCCGCTCCAGGGTGCGGCCGTAGTAGTCGCCCAGGAACGGCGCCAGCATGCGGCCGCGCAGGCGCTGCCAGGGGTGCTCCCAGTCGATGTCGAAGAACGCGGCGAAGCGCGAGGCCTCGCCGTTCTCCAGCAGGTCCACCAGCAGGGGGTTGTCCCCGGACACGGCCATGTGGTTGGGCACGATGTCCTGGACCCAGGACAGGCCCAGCCCGCGGGCCTCCTCCAGCAGCGCGACGAACTCCTCCAGGCTGCCCAGTTCGGGATTCACCGCGTTGTGGTCGCACACGTCGTAGCCGTGGTCGGAGCCGGGCCGGGCCCGGAAAACGGGCGAGGCGTAGATGTGGGAGACCCCCAGCCGGGCCAGGTAGGGCAGGACCTCGCGGCAGCGGGCGAAGCCGAAGCCCGGGCCGAGTTGGAGGCGGTAGGCGGCCACCGGCGGCGGCTTCACGCCCCCACCTCCCCGGCCGGAGCGTGGTACCAGGCCGCGCCGTAGGCGGGCAGCGCCAGGTTGTCCTCCGGTCTTGCGGGCAGGCCCGACCCCGGGCCGCCGAAGGCCGGCCCGGCGGAGTCCAGGACCAGGGACCAGGGGCCGGGCGGCAGCAGGGACGCCAGGTCCAGCCGGGCCGGCGCGCCGGACAGGGCGAAAACCCCGGCCGCCCGGCTCCCCCCGCTCCGGCGCAGGACCAGCAGGGCTCCGGCCCCGTAGACCGGCACCGGCCGCAAGCCGAGCCGGCAGTCTCCGGCCAGGCCGGGCAGGCTGCGGCGCAGGCGCAGGGCCTCGGCGTAGAACGCCAGCATGGCTGCATGCCGCCCCTGGCCGGGCTTGGACCAGTCCAGGACCGAAGCCAGGAAGGTCTCCTCCGCGGCCGGGTCCGGCGGCTCGCCCGCCATGCCCAGGGCCTCGAACTCCCGCCTGCGGCCCTGGCGCACCGCCCGCAGCAGATCCGGGTCCTGGTGGTCCACGAAGTACAGGAAGGGCCGGTCCTCGCCCCACTCCTCGCCCATGAACAGCAGCGGCAGGGAGGGCAGGAAGAGGTGGAGCCCGGCCGCGGCCTTCAGGGCCTCGAAACCGACCAGCGCGCCCAGGCGCTCGCCCAGGGGCCGGTTGCCCACCTGGTCGTGGTTCTGGAGCGAGGTCACCAGCGCCGAACCCGGCAAGCCCGGGGCCGGCGCGCCGTAGGAGTGGCCGCGGTAGGGGGAGAAGGCCCCGGGCCGGGCGAAGCCGCCGCACGCGCTGTCCGCCAGGTGCTCCAGGGTTCCGTAGTCGGCGTAGAAGCCGTGGCGCTCTCCGGTGAGCAGGCTGTGCAGGCTGTGGTGGAAGTCGTCGGCCCACACCGCGTCCAGGCCGAAACCGCCCGCCTGCGTCGGCAGGACCAGCCGGGGATCGTTGCGGTCGCTCTCGGCCACCAGCAGGGGCCGCCGCCGGCCCCGCCGCCTGGCCCAGTCCTCGGCCGCCCCGGACAGTTCGGCCAGGAAGTGCCCGGCCCGCTCGTCATGGATGGCGTGCGTCGCGTCCAGGCGCAGGCCGTCCACGTGGTAGCGCTCGAACCAGTGCAGCGCGGCCTGGATGAAATGGTTGCGCACCGCGTCGCTGCCCGGGCCGTCGAAGTTCACGGCCTCGCCCCAGGGGGTGCGGTAGGCCGCGGTGAAGTACGGCCCGAAATCGCGCAGGTAGTTTCCCTCGGGCCCCAGGTGGTTGCAGACCAGGTCCAGGACGACCGCCAGCCCCCGCGCATGGCAGGCGTCCACGAAGCGCTTGCAGGCCGCTGGCCCGCCGTAGGCAGCCTGCACCGCGAAGGGGAAGACCCCGTCGTAGCCCCAGTTGCGCGCCCCGGGGCAGGCGGCCAGGGGCATGAGCTCCACCGCAGTCGCCCCCAGCCGGACCAGGTGGTCCAGCCGCCCGATGGCCGCGTCCAGCGTGCCCTCCGGGGTGAAGGTCCCCACATGCAGCTCGTAGAGCACCAGGTCCTCCCGGGGCGGGGGCCGGAACCCGGCGTCGCCCCAGGCGTGGGCCGCGTGGTCCACCAGGGCGGAGGGGCCGTGCACGCCCTCGGGCTGGAAGTGGGAGGCCGGGTCGGCGCGGCGCAGCCGGCCGTCGAGCAGGAACCAGTAGCGGCAGCCCTCGGCGAGTCCGGGGACGGCCACGGTCCAGCACCCGCCCGGGCCGGGGCGCATGGCCAGGGTGCGCTGCGTCGGGCCGGGCAGATCCAGGTCCACGCTGCGCGCGAGCGGAGCCCAGACCGCGAAGGTCCACCCGTCGCCGGTCTTCTCCGGCCCGACGCGCACGCGGGAGCCGTCCATGCTTCCTCCATTTCCCGGGCAATGGGGCTACCTTCCTGCATAGCACATCCCCCGGCGAAGACAACCGGCATCAGGCCGCGCCCTGAACCCAAGCCCAAAACAAGGCCCCCGCCTTGCGGCGGGGGCCTCTCCGTGCGTGCGGTCGGTCCGGGGCTACTTCTTGAAGACCTCGGCCGGCTTCTCGGTGCTGCCGGTCCTGTTGGGGTAGGTGGGGTACACGTAGGCCTTCTCGCCGGTCTTGAGCATGTGCTCGGCCACCTCCATGAAGGTGTTGAAGCGCTTCTTGCACTCGTAGAAGCCGTGCCACCAGGCGTAGTCCGGGGCCATCATCATGGCGCCCATGCGGGCGCGGCGGCCTTCGTGGTGCCACAGCTCGTAGTACTCGACCTCCATCTCCTCGTCGAAGAAGCTGGCCTGGTCCAGGAGCTTCTTGGCGTAGAGCTCGTCCAGCTTGGCCTTGGCCGGCTTGAAGTACACCTCGTTGTACTCCTGCACCACCTTGTCGAAGTTCTGGTAGAAGTCGTTGATCCAGTTCTGGCCGTGGCACTGGCGGCAGACCTCGGACATCTTCTCCCGCTCCACCTTCCAGTCGGTCTTGGCCGGGAAGGCCGCGAACTCCGAGGGGCGGACCGTGAGCGGGGCCTGGGTCTCCCAGGACAGGCGCTCGGTCACGTCGTGGGAGGTGAGCACCTTGCCCGAGCCGGACATGTGGCAGCCGGCGCAGGTGGGGGCGCGGTAGTCCGTGCCCGCGGTCCAGGTGCCGGGCGCGGCGCTCCAGTTGTAGGTGTCCTTGAAGGCGTGGTAGATGGCCCCGTGCTTGGACTCCTCGTAGATCTCGATCTGCGGGTGGTCCGGGCCCAGGTGGCACTGGCCGCAGGCCTCGGGCTTGCGGGCCTCGGAGGTGGCGAAGCGGTGCCGGGTGTGGCAGGAGGTGCAGGAGCCCAGGGAGCCGTCCAGGTTCACCCGGCCCACGCCCACGTTGGGCCAGGTCGCGGGGTCGAGCTTGCCGTCCTTCACCTTGAGAACCGTGCCGTGGCAGGCCAGGCAGCCCACCTTGCGCTCGGCGTCGGAGTTCATGCCCTTGTTGAGCCAGGGATCGATCTTCCAGATGATCTCCATGGTGTTGGCGTGCTTGGAGCGGGAATACTGGGCGGCCTCGTCCGGGTGGCAGCGGGAGCAGTCCTTGGGCGTGACCACCCCGGCCACCGGCATCTTGTACTCGCCCTTGCCGTAGGGCTGGTCGCCGCGCTCATACTGCTTGTAGTGGTCCTGGGCCACGTCCTTGTCCGCGGGATCGGCCTGGTGGCAGTCCAGGCAGGTCACGCCCGCGGCCGCGTGGCGCGAGGCGGCCCAGTCGCCGTAGATGCCCGGCGACTCCTTCTTGTGGCACTCGATGCAGGCCACGGCCTGGGGAGGCATGGCCCGCTCCAGGCGGAACTCCCGCAGCTTGGGCATGTTCGGGGTCTGGGCCCGGGCCGCGCCCGCAGCCAGGACCAGCATCGCCGCGGCGACCACCACCATCGCCAGGATCGCTCTGCTTTTCATTCCTCGACGCCTCCTCCTCTGGGTGTGGAAAACACGGCCGGAGCGGCTAGATGCCGGAACTCCGGTACATGGCCTGGTACTGCTTGTATTCGTAGACAGGACGGTCGTTGTGGACCAGGTTGCGGTGGCAGTCCACGCAGCGCTTCTGCTCGGTCCCGGGCAGGGGGTAGAGCACCGCGCGGTGGGCCAGCATGGCCCCGCGCTTGTCCGGCAGGTAGAGCAGGTTGCGATGGCACTTCTGGCACTGGTCGTTCTTGAAGCTGGCGTAGGCCTTCTCCCGGTTCTTGGCGTGGTCGTATTCGCCGAGCGTGACGAAATGGACGAACACGTCCTTGGCCCCGTGCCAGGTCTTGGAGAAGAAGAAGTCGAAGGTGTCGTGGGGAGCGGGCAGGTGGCAGTCCATGCAGTCCGCCACCACGCCGCGGGCGTTGTTCACGTGGGGCGAGGTGCGCCACGTGTTGTAGGCCCACTCGATCTCGTGGCAGGAGGAACAGAAGCCCGGGGTCGAGGTGCGGACCATGGTGTAGTAGGTCATGCTGAACAGGGGAAAGGACAGCACCACGCCCAGCCCCACCAGCACTAGCGCCTTCACCGGTATCTTCATCGCCCTCCTCCCTTGTCCTGTGCGGTCGGACCGCGTGCGGAGACCTGGCACCATATCCGGCCATAACACACATCGCGCGAAAAAGGCAAAGCGTTTTCAGATTTCGGCCCCAAACGCCCGGGGTACTCCCCGGCCATGGCGCAGGGCGGGCCTGGATGGGATATACCCCGGCCCAATTCCGTTTCTTTGACCTAGGTCAAAAAATGCTTCGCCGCGATGCCGTCGCAACGGTCCCGAGTACTGCTCCGAACCCGGGGCCTGGCGGGACAAACAAAAGCGCGGCGGCCCGGGGGGAAGTCCGGGCCGCCGCGGGGGCGGGGGGCGGGGGGCGTCCGGCTAGCCCAGGATGGCCTTCAGATCCTCGTCGGGAGTGCTGATGGGCTTGATGTTGAAGTTCTCCACCAGGTAGTTGAGCACGTTGGGGGTCAGGAACGCGGGCAGGGAGGGGCCCAGCCGGATGTCCTTGATGCCCAGGTGCAGCAGGGTGAGCAGGATGGCCACCGCCTTCTGCTCGTACCAGGAGAGCACCAGGGACAGGGGCAGGTCGTTGACCCCGCAGTTGAACGCGCCGGCCAGGGCCGCGGCGATCTGGATGGCGGAGTACGCGTCGTTGCACTGGCCGATGTCCAGCAGGCGCGGGATGCCGCCGATGTCGCCCAGCTTCTTGTCGAAGAAGCGGAACTTGCCGCAGGCCAGGGTGAGCACCACGCAGTCCTGCGGGACCTTCTCCACGAACTCGGTGTAGTAGTTGCGGCCGGGCTTGGCCCCGTCGCAGCCCGCCACCAGGAAGAAATGGCGGATCTTGCCGGCCTTGACCGCGTCGATGACCGCGCCGGCCACGCCCATGACCGTGTTGCGGCCGAAGCCCACCATGACCGAACCCTTGTCCTCGTCCGCGGCGAAGCCGGGCAGCTCCAGGGCCTTGGCGATGACCGGGCCGAAGTCGCCGTTGGCCACGTGGGCCACCCCGGGCCAGCCCACCAGGCCGGTGGTGAAGAGGTTGCCGCCGTACGCCTCGGAGGGCCGCTGGATGCAGTTGGTGGTCATGAGGATGGCCCCGGGGAACTGGGCGAACTCGCGCGCCTGGTTCTGCCAGGCCGTGCCGTAGTGTCCGTAGAAGTGCTTGAACTTCTTGAGGCCGGGATAGCCGTGGGTGGGCAGCATCTCGCCGTGGGTATAGATGGTGATGCCCTTGCCCTCGGTCTGGACCAGCAGGTCGTGCAGGTCCTTGAGGTCGTGGCCCGAGACCAGGATGCACTTGCCCTTGCGGCAGCCCAGGGGGACCACGGTGGGCGCGGGATGGCCGTAGGTCCCGGTGTTGGCCGCGTCCAGGAGCTCCATGGCCTTCAGGTTGACCTTTCCGGCCTCCATGGCCAGGCCCACCCATTCGCCCAGCCCGAGGCCGGCGTCGTAGGGCGCGACCAGCGCCTTCTCCAGGAACTCGAACACGGACTCGTCGGACTGGCCCAGGATCTGGGCGTGGTCGGCATAGGCCGCGATGCCGCGCAGGCCCAGGAGCACGGTGTGCTGCAGGGAGCGCACGTCCGGATCGGCCGCAGTCGGGGCGTCGTTCAGGCCGCGCTTGGCCGCCTCAAAGGCGAGGCCGCCCAGGTCCGCCGCCGGGGCGAAGGCGGCCGCGTGCTCGGCCGGAACCTTGCCGCCCTTGGCCCGGGCCGCGGCGGCCAGGGCGTCGCGGCGGCGAATCGCCTCGGCGATGAGCTCGACAAAGCGCTCGGCCGTGAAGTTCACGTTGGTCAGGGTGGAGAACAGGGCCTTGGCCAGGAAGGGGCCGGTGGCCGGGTCGTGGGCCCCGACCCGGCGCGCCTCTTGGCTGGCCAGGGACAGGCCGCGCAGGGCGTAGGTCAGCAGGTCCTGGAGGTCCGAGACCTGGGCGGTCTTGCCGCACACGCCCACCTTGTCGCAGCCCTGGCCTTTGGCGGTCTGC
>JBFMHA010000046.1:0-28563 GCA_040753075.1 Thermodesulfobacteriota bacterium | reverse complement strand
GGAAAAAAGGGGTTCCCGCCCTCTCCTCCCGGACCCTCCTCACCCACCCTCCCCAAAAACCGCTATCGGTTTCAAGGGAAGGGGTGCGGCGGGGGGATTGTCGCAGAGGGCGAGTGTAATCACCGGCGCGGGAAAGGCAAGCGAGGCCAGTTCGCCAGAATATTTGCGGATAGGCTTCGCTGGCCCATTGCGGTCCCCCCGGCTGTCGGCATAGAATGGCGCAAACCATAGAATAGCTCCAAGAACCGGGGGGATACCCATGCGTCTGGTTCGTCGGCTTGCGGCGTCTCTTGTCTGCCTGTGCCTCGCCTGCGGGTTGTCGGGATGCGTCGAGAGCGCCGGCGGACCGGCCGCCTCGCCCCGGCCCCAGTTGGTTCTGGAGGACCATCCCTGCGCGCCCATGGGGCAGATGCAGGCCGACGTCGGCGCGGTCAAGAAGGACGTGGCGGCGCTCCTGTCCCAGACCCAGAAAGGGGTGCAGGTGGACCGACTCAACTATGCCTTTCAGGGCCAGACGTTCGAGAAGTATTCCGTCGGGCTCTTCCACGCGGTCGGGGGGACGGACAACGGGCTCGTCGTTGACGGGCTAACCCTCGACTTCGCCGAACTCCTGGACCACCCGCTGGAGCTCTATGCCAAGGGGGACCAGGAATACCCCGTGATACTCAAGCTCCATGACGTGGTGTCCTTTTCCTTCGACATCTTCGACAGTAGACTGGCCACCTGCGTGTTCCAGGAACTCGCGTTCATCAAGAAGATGGAGGCGGAGGCGGCCCTCGCCGCGTTCCAGCCGGTGGCGGACCGGTACCGGGCCATGCCGGCCAAGCCCCAGGTCTCCGAGGCGCAGCGCAAGTTCATCGTCCAGGCCAACTCCATGACCCAGCAGAAGGAGTTCGCCAAGGCCATGGCCCTGTACCGCAAGGCCCTGGACGTGGACCCGCTCTCCTTCCCCGCGGCCTACTACAACATGGCGCTCATCGCCTCCCAGCAGGGGAACATCTACGGGGCGATTCTCAACATGAGGAAATACCTGCTCCTGGTCCCGGACGCCGAGGACGCCCGCACCGCCCAGGACAAGATCTACGAGTGGCAGGCGCGGGTCGGGGAATAGAGGGCGTCCTCGTCGCATCAGAATCCAATGGGAAAGGGGAACCTGGAATGAACCTGGATCGTCGCGTGGTGTTCCTGATGGCGTTGCTTGTTGCGTGCGTGCTGGCGGGATGCGTCGAGGACTTCGCAGGGCAGGGGGTTTCGCCGGAGCAGGCCGCGCCGCCCCCGCCGCAGAGGTTCGTCAAGGAGGAGCACCTCTGCGCGGACCTCATCGGCAGGAAGCCGGACGTGGCCGAGGTCAAGAAGGACCTCGCGGACATTCTTTCCTCCGACCCGGACAGCGTGGTGGTGCGGTACTACCGGCCGCCGTACGCCAGGTCCACCAACATGGCGGAGCTGATCGCCGGGGCGAAAAACATCCACGAGATAGGCTTCACCCCCAACGGCAACTTCGACTTCATCTATATCGCCAACCTCGCGGTGAGCGACGCCCGCATCTCGGCCGGCGACAACATCTATCTCGAGTACGAGGACCTCCTGAACCACGAGGTGCGGTTCGACCCCGCCAACGGATACCCCAACCACCCATACAACGTGGTGGTCTCGGACGTCATCACCTTCAGCTTCATGTTCGAGGACTTCACCCGGTGCGTGACGGACGAACTCCTCTACGTCCAGCAGTCCATGTGGAAGGGGAGGATGGCGGAGGATCTGGCCGCGTTCCAGCCGGTGGTGGACAGGCTCCGGGCCATGCCGTCCAAGCCCCAGGTCAGCGAGGAGCAGCGCAAGTACATCGTGCAGGCCAACTCCATGACCCAGAAGAAGCAGTTCGACAAGGCCATGGCCCTGTACGGGAAGGCCCTGGACGTGGACCCGGCCTCCTTCCCCGCGGCCTACTACAACATGGCGCTCATCGCCTCCCAGCAGGGGAATTACCACCAGGCCATCCTCAACATGCGCAAGTACCTGCTCCTGGCGCCCCAGGCCGAAGACGCCCGCACCGCCCAGGACAAGATCTACGAGTGGCAGGCCGCCGTGGGCGCGGAGTGAGTCCAGGGAACCCGGGAGAGTTCGTCAATCCAGCCAAGGGAGGAGCCACGTGGGAGCGATGCGTTGTCTGAAGGCGGTCCTGGCGGTAGCTCTGACAGTTTCAGCGGCAGCGGGGTGCGCCATCGAGGGCCCCATGGACGCGGGATTGACGCCCCAGGCCCCCTTCGTCCGCAGCCAGCACCTCTGCGCCGCCGCGAGCCCGGGGAGCGCCGACCCCGCGGCGGTCAAGCAGGACCTGGCGGCCCTGCTCGGCAACATCCCGTCCGGCGTCAGCGTGAAGTACCTGAAGCCGCACGACGCCAACGTGGATCGCGTAGGAGCCCTGACGGACGGGCTCAAGAACACCATGTCCTATTCCCACAAGGACGGCCAACTGCTGTACTTCACCCAGTACGGCCTCCAGGTGTCCGAGACCGGGGTCGCCGCCAGCAGCGCCGTTTCCTTCGGGTTCGAGGACATGGCGGACAGCGAGGTGCGCTTCAGCGACGCGGCCTTCGACCAGACCCGTCCCCACACCGTGGACATGGGCGGCGTGATGATGCTCGGCTTCTCGGACCGGGACCTTGCGCAATGCGTGGCCGAGGAGTTCCGGCTCCTTCAGCTCCCCATGCGCAAGCAGCAGCAGGACCAGGCCCTCGCCGAGTTCCAGGCGGTGGTCGAGAAGTACCGGGCCCTGCCGAGCAAGCCGCCGGTCCCGGAGGAGCAGCGGCGGTTCATCGTCCAGGCCAACGCCCTGACCCAGAAAAAGGAGTTCGCCAAGGCCCTGGCCCTGTACGAGCAGGCCCTGGCGGTCAACCCCTTCTCCTACCCCGCGGCCCACTACAACATGGCCCTCATCTCCGCCCAGCAGGGACGCTACAACGCGGCCATCACCGCCATGAAGAAGTACCTGATGCTGGTCCCGGACGCCGAGGACGCCCGCACCGCCCAGGACAAGATCTACGAGTGGGAGGCCCTGGGCGGCGCGCAGTGAGGGCCGCATGTCTCCAGGGAACCTTTTTTGATGCAACCCAAGGAGAAACCGGAATGGACCTGATCCGTCGCGTGCTGCTGCCCCTTGTCGGAGTGTTCGCCGCCTGCCTCCTGCTGGGGTGCGTCGAGGCCGCGCCCAACAGGGTGGCGCAGCAGGCTGCGCCAGGGCCTGCACCCTTTGTCCGTGCGGAGCACCTCTGCGCCAACCTGGAGAAGGGCAAGACGGACCTTGCCGCGGTCAAGAAGGACCTGGCCGCCCTGCTCACCAACGTGGACGGGAAGATGCTCGCCGCCACCAACAACGGGGACTATGTCATTACCAGTGTCGGCGGGGCCACGGATGAGTGGATCACGGTGATAAACGATGCGGGGTTCTGGTACTCGGGCCTGTTGAATCTCCGGCTCGACTACATATCGCCCGCCAAGGTGGCCGGGGAGAAGGGATACCCGCACGGCGCGCAGGTGTGGAACGTGGTGGGGCTGTACTTCGCCAACGAGGACAGGGCCAGGTGCGTGGCCCAGGAGCTCTTCTTCATCCAGGGCGAACAGCGCCGGAAGTACGAGGAAGGCGCGTTTGCCGGCTTCGAGCCCCTGGCTGCCGCGTACCGGGCCGAGAAGGTCAAGCCGCAGGTTCCCGAGGAGCAGAGACGGTACATCGTCCAGGCCAATTCCTGGGCCGAGCAGAAGAATTTCTCCATGGCCCTGACCACCTACGCCAAGGTCCTGGAGATAAATCCGGTCACCTACCCGGCGGCCTACTACAACATGGCGCTCATGCACGCCCAGGAGAAGCGGACCTACGAGGCCATCGTCTCCATGAAGAAGTACCTCCTCCTGGTCCCCGAAGCCCAGGACGCCCGTGCGGCCCAGGACAAGATCTACGAGTGGGAAGGGATCGCCGGCGTGCGCTGAGCGGATCGGCGGACAGGGTGTTCGAACGGTGTGAGCCGGAGGTGGTGATTCACATGCGTAAGCTCGTCACGGTTCTGCTCTGTGCGGTCCTGCTCCTGGGCGCGGCCCTGGGTCCATCGCCTGCGCAGGCCCAGGACCCCAAGCCGGTCTGCGCCTATTGCAACACGCCCCTGCCGGGCGGCGCGCACTCCTCGAACTGTCCGTACTACACGGCGCCCAAGAGCTCCGGCGGGGGCAAGGCCTCCCATTACGGGGGCGGGATGGACATGCAGTCCATGATCGTGGGCAGCATTTTCGGCGCGCTGCTGCAGGCGGCGTTCGCCCCGCCCTACTCCGCGCAGGACGACGCGGAGGCGAGGAAGCAGCAGGAGGCCGCGGCCCTGGAGGCCCAGAAGAAGGCCGCGGAGCTGGCCGCCAAGAAGTCCGCCGAGATGCGGGCCAAGGAGGCCGCGGCCCAGGCCGAGTTCGAGAAGATGATGCAGTCCTACAAGCAGCTCGACGGAGCGGCCAGGAACCCCAAGGGCGGGCTGGGCCTCAAGGGCCTGGACGGGGACATGGAGGCCATGGCCGCGGGCGCGCGCAAGCCCTTCGACACCGGCGGGCTGGGCCTCAAGGGCCTGGACGACGCGCCGCCGGCCCCCGCGCCCACGCCC
Organism: Thermodesulfobacteriota bacterium; assembly: GCA_040753075.1. GTDB lineage: Bacteria > Desulfobacterota > Desulfovibrionia > Desulfovibrionales > Desulfovibrionaceae > UBA6814. The sequence goes on along the minus strand of JBFMHA010000046.1, from coordinate 23,926 downwards.
TTCTTCGGGGACGCCATGCCCGTGGCGGACATCCAGCTCCTGGTGAACCCGGACAGCGATCCCCGGGTGGTGGACCTGCGCGATGCCAAGAAGTTCGTGGCCGAGAACCTGAAGAAGGAGGCCCAGGAAAAAAAGCCTTCCCCCATGCGCGATGCCCCGGCCTCCAAGTCCCCGGACTGCGAGCGTCTGTCCGCCAAGCTCGCCGGGTTCCTGGAGCAGCGCCAGAAGTTCCACAAGACCGTCCTGCTGGCCCAGGAGCAGCTCGACACCTGGCGGGAGGCCAACCGCAACGCCCTGCTCAACGCGGCCAAGGACGGGTTCGAGCACTTCGCCGGGCAGTACCTGGAGGCGCTCTCCAAGCGCGGCCGGGCCGCGGAGCGCTACAAGGGCGTCCTGGAGAGGCGGGCCGAGGAGATGGCCAGGGAGGGCATCGACGTGGCCGCCATCCGGGCCAAGATCGACCGCATGGCCAGGCTGTCCACCGCGGGGCAGGTGGCGGAGCTGACCAACAAGCTCAACGACTGGACCACCTTCGCCAAGGACGGCCTGTCCGCCATGCTCGTCCAGCTGGCCGCCTCGGACGCCGAGGTCAAGGCCGTGCTGGAGGACCCCAAGGTCGGCAAGTACTTCGAGACCGACGCGCCCGCCCTGAACGCCCTGTTCGACCTGTCCAAGATCATGGCGGACGCCGGGGTATTCGGCAAGTGGGTGGCCAAGAAGGTCCCGCTCATCGCGGGCATCGAGATCACGGCGAAGCAGAGCTACAACGGCCTGGACTGGCTGCTCAGCTTCAACCGCATCATGGACGCGCACAGCGTCAACGGCAAGGTCCTGGACGCGGCCAAGGGCCTGCAGCAGCACATCGACGACACGTACTACGAGCTGAAGAGCTGCCGCTAATCGATAGCGCCGGTTCTTCTACTCCAGCCCGAACCGCTTGAGCTTCCGCCACAATGACGCCCGGTCGATGCCCAGGGCCTTGGCGGCCTGGGTCTTGTTGCCCGAGCAGTGGGCCAGGACCCGGGAGATGTGGCGGCGCTCGTTCTCTTCCAGGGTGAGGGGGGCGGCGGGCTCGCCGTTGGCCGGGGTCACGCGCAGGATGCCGCCGGCGTCGGTCAGGTCCGGGGGCAGGTGGGCCGGCAGCACCGCGGGGCCGTCGGCCATGACCGCGGCGCGCTCCAGGATGTTCTCCAGCTCCCGCACGTTGCCCGGGTAGGGATAGTCCTCCAGGATGGCCAGGGCCTCGGGGGACAGGGCCAGGCGCGGCTTGTCCAGGGCGCCGGCGGCCTTGTCCAGGAAGCGCCGGGCCAGCAGCGGGATGTCGCCGCGGCGCTCGGACAGGGGCGGCGCCCAGATGGTGATGACGTTCAGGCGATAGTAGAGGTCCTGGCGGAAGTTGCCCGCGGCGATCTCGTCCTTGAGGTCCTTGTTGGTGGCGGCCATGATGCGCACGTCCACCGCGATGTCCGCGGCGCCGCCCACCCGGCGGACGGTGCGCTCCTGCAGCGCGCGCAGGAGCTTCACCTGCATGGCCGGGGCCATCTCGCCCACCTCGTCCAGGAAGAGCGTGCCCCCGTCCGCGGCCTCGAACAGGCCCTTCTTCTGCCGCGTGGCCCCGGAGAAGGCCCCGGGCTCGTGGCCGAAGAGCTCGTTCTCCAGCAGCTCCTCGTTGAACGCCCCGCAGTTGATGCCCAGGAACCGCCTGCCGGAGCGGCGGCCCAGGGCGTGCAGGGTGCGCGCCACCAGCTCCTTGCCGGTGCCGGTCTCGCCCAGGATGAGCACCGTGGAGTCCGCGGCCGCCACCCGGGCGATGGTGCGCTTGAGCTCCTCCATGGCCGGGGACGCGCCCAGCAGCGGCGACGGCCCGCACTGGGCCGCCACCTGCTCCCGCAGGTCGCGCACCTCCAGGGACAGGCGGCGCTTCTCCATCGCCTTGTCCACCAGCACCCGCGCCTCGGCCAGCTCGATGGGCTTGGCCAGGTAGTGGTACGCGCCCAGGCGCATGGCCTCCACCGCGGTGTCCACCTCGGGGTGGCCGGTGATGACGATGACCTCGGTGTCCGGGTGCAGCTCCTTGGCCCGGCGCAGCACCGCGAAGCCGTCCACGCCCTCCATGACCAGGTCGGTGAGCACCAGGTCGAACTCGCGCTTCTCCAGTTCGGCCAGGGCGGCGCGGCCGTCCTCGGCGGTGGCCGTCTCCAGGCCCTGCCGCGCGAGCACGTGGGCCAGGTTCTCCCGGGCGATGCGCTCGTCGTCCACGACCAGGGCCTGCGGCCGGGCTTGGGGGCGGGTCGGCGTCATGCGGCGGAATCCTCCTTGGGCGCCAGGGGCAGGCGCAGGGTGAAGACCGCGCCCTGGCCGGGCTGGCTCTCCACGCTCACCGAGCCGCCGTGCTTCTTCACGATGCCGAACACGATGGACAGGCCCAGGCCGGTGCCCCTGCCCACCTCCTTGGTGGTGAAGAAGGGGTCGAAGATGCGGCCCAGCTGCTCCTGGGGGATTCCCGCGCCGGTGTCCGCGAAGCGCAGCACGGCCTGGCCCGCGGCCTCGTCCGCCGCCGCGGACACGGTGATGCGGCCCTGGCCTCCGGGGATGGCCTGGATGGCGTTCATGAGCAGGTTGAGGAAGGCCTCCTGCATGCGCTGGGCGTCCAGGGGAAGGATCAGGTCCGGCGGCGCCTGGCGGACGATCTCGATGCCCGCGGGCAGGTCGCTGGACACCAGGGCCACGGTGCGCTCCAGCAGGTCGGCCAGGACCGTGGGCTTGAGCAGGAAGTCCGAGGTGCGGGAGAACTCCAGGAGCCCCTTCACGATGTCCCGGGAGCGGATGACCTCGCCGTGGATGTTGTCCAGCATGCGCCGGGCGAAGGCCGGGTCCCCGCCCTCGCCCGCCTCCTCCCGCAGGATCTGGCAGGAGGTGGAGATGTTGTTCAGGGGATTGTTGAGCTGGTGGGCGATGCCCGAGGTGAGCACGCCCAGGGAGGCCAGCTTCTTTTCCTGGAGCAGCTGGTTCTGGCGCTTGTCCAGCTCCTCGATCATGTGGTTGAAGGCCAGCACCACGCTGCGGGTCTCGTCCCGGGCGTCGGGCACGGGCAGGGGGGCGAAGCGGCCCTGCACGATCTCCCCGGTGGAGCGCTCGATGAGGAGCAGGGCGCGCACGATCTTGCGGCCCACGAACCAGGCCGCCAGCACGCCCAGGCCGAGCAGGGAGCAGATGGACAGCAGGAGCTGGCCCTTGAGGGTGGCCACGATGTGCAGGATGCGCTCCCGCTGGGTGAGCACGATGTTCTGGGCGGTGGCCACCAGGTCCTTGCCCAGCTCGCGCAGGGCCGAGCCCTCCTTGGGCCTGCCCGGGACCGGGGCCAGCGTGGCGAAGTTCTCGCGGTAGGTGACGAGTTCGGCGCGCAGCCGGGCGAAGGCCTCCTGCCCCTGGCCGGGCTCGATGCGCTCCACCAGGTCCAGGGCCTTCTGCACGTAGGCCAGGGTCTCCCGGGCGTCGTCGGGGTTGGCGTAGAGCAGGAAGTTCTTCTCGTAGCGCCGCACCTCGAGGATGTCGTTGTTCAGGTCGTCCACCACCTCGGCCAGGCGCAGGGTCTCCTCGATCTGCACCAGCAGCCGGTAGGAGATGCTGCCCAGCAGGCCCATTCCGAGCAGGGACACCACGATGCCCAGGATGATCTTCTGGCGGATGTTCAGGGCGAAGGCCCGGAAGGACAGGGAGGGCATGGCGCGTCCCCTCCTCAGGCCAGGGCCGCGGCCAGGCCCTGGGCCGCGTCCTCGGCCAGCACGATGTCCGGGATGTCGGGCACGGTGCGGCGCACGGCCTCCACGTCCGCGGCGTTGGCCGCGGGCAGGACCACGGTCTTCACGCCCCCGCGCAGGGCGGCCAGGATCTTCTCCCGCACCCCGGCCACGGGCAGCACCCGGCCGGACAGGGATATCTCGCCGGACAGGGCCACGTCCGGCCGCACCGGCCGGCCCGTGAGCAGGGAGGCCAGGGCCGCGGCGATGGTCAGCCCGGCCGAGGGCCCGTCCTTGGACACCCCGCCCGCCGGGATGTGCACGTGCAGGTCGTGGCCGGCGAAGAAGTCCGGGGCGATGCCGAACCGGTCGGCGTTGCTGCGCAGGTGGCTCAGGGCGATCTGGGCCGACTCCTTGAGCACCCCGCCCAGGGAGCCGGTGAGCAGGAGCTGGCTGGACCCGGCCATGCGGGTGGCCTCCACGAACACGATCTCGCCCCCGGCGTCGGACCAGACCAGGCCCGCGGCCACGCCCACCCGGGGGGCGCGCTCCGCGGCCTCGTGGGTGAAGCGCCGCGGCCCGAGCAGGGAGGCCACCAGCTCCGGCCCGATCTCGCCCTCGTGGGAGGTGCGGTTCTCCTCCAGGCAGATGCGGGCCAGCTTGCGGCAGACCCGGGCGATCTCCCGCTCCAGGTTGCGCACCCCGGCCTCGTTGGTGTGGTCGCGGATGATGGCGGCGAGCGCCGGGCCGGTGACCGAGGGGTAGGGATGGGTCAGGCCGTGCTCGCGCAGCTGGCGGGGGATGAGGAAGCGGGTGGCGATCTCCATCTTCTCGGCCTCGGAGTAGCCGGAGAAGGGCGCCACCTCCAGCCGGTCCAGGAGCGGGCCGGCCAGGCGGTCCAGGCTGTTGGCCGTGGCGATGAAGAGCACCCCGGACAGGTCGAAGGGCACGTCCAGGTAGCGGTCCAGGAAGCGGCTGTTCTGTTCCGGGTCCAGGACCTCCAGGAGCGCCGCGGCCGGGTCGCCCTTCACGTCGTGGCCGATCTTGTCCATCTCGTCGAGCATGAACACCGGGTTGCGCACGCCCGCCGCGCGGATGCCCTGGAGGATGCGGCCGGGCAGGGCGCCCACGTAGGTGCGGCGGTGCCCGCGCAGCTCGGACTCGTCGCGCAGGTCGGCCAGGGAGATGCGGTGGAAGCGCCGGCCCAGGGCCTCGGCCACGGCCCTGCCCACCGAGGTCTTGCCCACCCCGGGGGGGCCCACGAAGCAGAGGATGGGGGCGGTGAAGCCCAGGCGGGAGGTGCGGGAGGACAGGATCTCGCGCACCGCGGCGCGCAGCTCGCCGATCTCGATGGGCTTGGACAGGTAGTGCACCGCGCCGGTCTTGAGCGCCTTGACCGCGGTGTCCACGGTGGCGAAGCCGGTGACCAGCATGATCTCGGTGGAGGGGGAGGCGGCCTTGGCCTCCTGCAGGAGCTGCAGGCCGTCCATGCGCTCCATCTTGAGGTCGGTGATGATGAGGTCGAACTCGAAGCGCCGGACCTTGTCCAGGGCCTCCACCCCGTTGGCCGCGGTCTGCACCTGGTAGCCGTCCTTGGCCATGACGTGGGCCAGGTTGTCCCGGGCGATGGCCTCGTCGTCCACCACCAGCACCGCGGGCTTGGCCAGGCTGCGCATGGAGCGGGCGGCCAGGTACTCCAGGATGCGGTCCTTGACCTGGGCCAGGCCGGCGTGGCTGGACTCCAGCACCGCCTGGGCGCGGGCCTGGTCCAGCTGGTCGGGGGTGAGCGCGTTCCAGGGCAGGGAGAGCACGTACTCCACGTAGTTGAAGGCGATGGAGTACTCGGCCACCGCGGGGTCGGTCTTGTCCAGCCGGGCCAGCTCGTGCTCCACGGCCCGCTGCGCGGCCTCGGGCAGGGCGGCGGCCTCGGCCCGGGCGCGGAGCTTGGCCACGTCGCCCGCTTCCGGTTCGGCCCCGGGCTCCTCCAGCTTGCGGAAAAAGATCATGGTTCCTCCGGTCGCCGCGTGCGCCCCCGGCGAGCGTTGCAGAGGCGAACACCCCACCGTTCAGAAAAAAATCAATAATTCCAGCAAGTTTTTCCTGAGCATACACCAAGGTGTTGTAATCTGCAACATCAGTGCTCGGTCCCGGTCTCGCACGCGTCCTGTTTATGCGTTGTATTTCAGCATGTTGTGCCGATCCTGCGGGTTCGGCACGGGTCTTGGACTGTGCGTGGCGAATTGCAACGTCCACGCCAGGACAAGCCAGGAGGATCCGACCATGGGGAGCATCCGTCAGAACATCGAGACCGTGTACGCGGCCCTCGCCTTCATCGAGCGCAACGCCGTGCAGGAAGCCAGACCCCTGCTGGAGGACCTTGCCCGCCGGCAGCCCCGCAAGACCGCGCGCGCCGGCAAGGCCGCGGCCAAGTCCCAGCGTCCCGGGCTGCGGGCGGAGTAGCCATGCCCCGCAAGGCTTCCGGAAAGGACGGGACCCTGGCCGGCCTGGTGTCCCGGGGCGCGCGCCGGCTCATGGGCGGCCCGGAACCCCCCCAGGGGGTGCGGGTCGCCCGCCGGTCGGCCCGGGACCGGCTGGACTGCATGTCCGAGGCCCTGGCCTGGGCCGAGGCCGGCGAACAGGGCCGCGCCTCCGAGGTCCTGCGCCGGGAGTCCCAGGGGCGCCGCCGGGTGCTGGTGGTGTCCCGGGGTCCGGGCCTGGCGCCGCGCCTGGCCGAGTTCGCCCTGGGCCTGGCCGGCCGCATGGGGGCCGAGGCGGTCTTCCTGAGCGCCCTGCCCCCGGCCCGCTCCCGCAGCCGGGCCGACCAGGGGTTGCAGGACCAGGCCCGCCGGGACGCCGCGGCCAACGCCCGGCCCTGGCTGGACCAGGCCGGCGTCCGGGGCGTGCCCGCCGCGCACCTGGTCCGCTTCGGCGACCCGGCCGCAGCCGCGGCCGAGGCCTGCACCGAGCTGGGACGGGTGGAGATCGTGCTCTCCGAGCCCGAGGAGGCCGGGGCCGTGGGCCTGCGCGCCCATCGCCCGGTGTTCACCGTGGCCTAGGACTCCGGGACGGTCGCCCGGGGTCGCAGCAAACGTGGAGATACGCGGCCGCCCTGCCGGGGCGGGCGCACCAATAACCAGTACGAGGAGGATTCGATGGCGACGGAACAGAAGAAGAGACCTTACGCCAAGGCTGCGGCCTTCGGTCTGCTCACCGTGGGCCTCTACGCCGGGGTGTTCGCCTTTGCGGACGTCATAGCCGCGCATTTCGCCCAGGGCTCCCTGTGGGCCGCCGGGCCCATCGCCACCGTGTTCGCGTTCTCCTACGCGCACGGCAACTTCACCAACAACTTCTGGTCCTGCCTGGGCATCGAAGGCCGGCAGAAGCGCAAGGCCGTGCGGGCCACGCAGCCCGCGGCGCGCCCCGAGCTGCGTGCGGAACTCAACGCCTAACCCGGAACCCACAAGGACAGCACCATGGAAACCTTGCTTCTCGATCCCAGCCAGTTCATCACCCTGACTCCCGGGGCCATCGCCTTCCTCTTCCTGGTGGGCTTCATCGGCGGCCTGGTCAGCGGCTTCATCGGCTCCGGCGGGGCCTTCGTCCTCACCCCGGGCATGATGAGCCTGGGCGTGCCCGGCGCGGTGGCCGTGGCCAGCAACATGTGCCACAAGTTCCCCAAGGCCCTGGTGGGCGCGCTCAAGCGCTTCCGCTACGGCCAGGTGGACCTCAAGCTCGGCCTGGTCATGGCCGCGTCCGCGGGCGTGGGCGTGCAGGTGGGCATCCAGATCCAGCACCTCGTCCTGGCCGCCTGGGGCCAGGCCGGCTCCGACCTCTACGTGAGCCTTTCCTTCGTGGCCGTGCTGGTCACGGTGGGCGGCTACGTGCTCAAGGACGCCCTGGCCTCCGCCCGCAACGGCGGCGTGGAGGAGCCCGCGGCCCTGGCCCTGCGCCTGCAGAAGATCGAGCTGTGGCCCATGCTCACCTTCAAGACCTCGGGCCTGCGCATCTCCCTGTGGTTCACCATCCCGGTGGGCTTCGCCACCGGCATGCTGGCCGCCACCATCGCGGTGGGCGGGTTCATCGGCGTGCCCGGCATGATCTACGTCGTCGGCGCGTCGGGCCTGGTGGCCTCCGCCACCGAGCTGGTCATCGCCTTCGTCATGGGCTTCTTCGGCTCGGTGAACTGGGCCCTGCACGGCATGATCGACATCCGCCTGGTGCTCATCATCCTGGGCGGCTCCCTGTTCGGGGTGCAGCTCGGCGCCATCGGCACCACCTACGTGCGCGAGCACATGATCAAGCTCGTCATGGCCTCCATCATGCTCATCGTGGCCGTGAGCCGCGGCCTGGCCATCCCCAAGTACCTGGTCAAGCTGGGCCTCCTGGACATGTCCGACGCCGCCGTGGCCCTGCTCGCCAAGGTCAGCTTCTTCTCCATGTGCCTGGCCCTGCTGACCGGAGCGGTCATCATCCTGGGCAGCATGTGGAAGGGCAAGCGCGAAGAGGCGGCCGAACTGGCCGCGGCCTCCCGGGCCTGACCCTCCGAGCCCGCTCGGCAACGAAAAGGGCGGCCTCCGGGCCGCCCTTTTTCACGTCTCGATGATCCGCATCCGCCGCCACTTGCCCTGCATGAACCGGGCGGTGCAGGCCGCGGCCAGGATGACGACCCAGGCCGCCACCAGGCTCCAGGCCGCGTACAGGCCGGCGTGGAGGACCTCCAGGAGCAGGTAGGAGGGAACGACCACCACCAGGATGGAGAGGGCGGCGGACAGCAGCATGACGAAGCGGGTGTCCCCCGCGCCCTTGAGCGCGCCCATGAAGGTGATGGCCAGGGCGTCGAACAGGGTGTAGACGGCCACGAAGCGCAGCAGGACCACCCCCGCCTCCGCCACCGGGGCGAAGGCCTCGGGCGTGCTCTGGGCCGGGGTGAACAGCCGCATGAGCGGCCCGCCCGCCAGCACGAAGGCCAGCCCCACCACCGCCATGTAGGCCAGGCACAGGTGCACAGCGGACACGGTGGACGCGGCCCCGTCCCCGGGACGGCCCCGTCCCACGGCCTGGCCCACCAGGGTCTCCACCGCCACGTGCAGCCCGAACATGGGCAGGAAGGCGAGGTGGTTCAGGGTGAAGACGATGTTGGTGGCCGCCAGCTCGTGCCGCCCCAGCCGGCCCACCAGGAACAGGAAGAAGGAGAACGCGAAGAGGTCGATGCAGAACTGCGCGCCCCCGGGCAGGCCGAAGCGCATCAGCCGTCCGAACAGGTCGCGGTCGTAGGCCCGGGCGGAGCGGGTCCGGAACTCGGCCTCGTTGTCGCGCCGGAACACCAGGAGCGCGAAGAGCAGGGCGTTGAACGCCCAGGAAATGGCCGTGGCCAGCCCGGCCCCGAAGATGCCCAGTTCCGGGAACGGGCCCCAGCCGAAGATGAGCGCGTAGTCCAGGGGGATGTTGAGCGCCGCGCCCGCCAGGTTCACCAGCATCACCGGCCGGGTCAGGCCCCGGCCCGAATAGAACGTGGACAAGGCGATCGCGGCCACGTTGAACCCCGAGCCCCAGCACAGGACCCGGAAGTAGTCCTCCTCCAGGGCCTGCACCGCGGCCCCGTGCCCGGCCAGGGAGAACACCGGCCCGGCGGCCAGGGAGAGCAGCGCCAGGCCCGCCGCGGCCAGGGCCGCGAAGCGCAGGCCCTGCCACAGGGCCGCGCCCACCCGCTCCGGCCGCCCGGCCCCGGTGTACTGGGCCACGAAGGCGTTCAGGTAGCTCACCACCCCGATGCAGAAGCCCATGGCCAGGAAGTTGGCCGCGCTGGCCGGCATGGACGCGGCGATGTCGTCCAGGGAGCGCCAGGACAGGAAGATGCGGTCCGTGAACTGCATCACCGTGGCCGCGGACATGCTCACGACGAGCGGAAAGCCCAGTTGCAGGACATGGCGGTAGCCGTTCTCGGCCCGGTATCTGCGTGCGATTGCGGCGAACATGGCGACTCCAGGGGGGGCGGCTCTTTATCTGACATCCTGCAGGCGTGTCAAGGCGCTGTTGCCGAAATGCGGACTGTTGCGCTACACACCCTGGGTGTCCCGACCCCCAGGAGGCCCCGCATGTCCGAATTCGCCTGCCGCCAGTGCGGCCACTGCTGCCTGAACCTCAAGGAGGGCCGGAAGAGCGACGCCACCGAGGGCGACGTGGCCGCCTGGATCGCGGCCCGGCGCTGGGACATCCTGCAGTACGTGCGGCCCTCCTTCGTGGGCCGCCAGGTCTTCGCCTACGACATCTGGATCCATCCGAAGACCGGCCTGCCGGTCAAGCGCTGCCCCTTCCTGCGCAAGGTCCGCGGCCAGGACAGGTACGGCTGCGCCATCCAGGACCTCAAGCCCTACGTGTGCCGCATGTACCCGGTGGACGAGCAGCATGCCGCCCGCACCGGCTGCCCGGGCTGGTCCGGCTAGCGTCGCGTCCGCGAACCAGAGCGACACCTCTTCACAGTGCAATGCTGCGGAATCAAACGCTTTTTGTTCCCAAAATACCTGCCGGCTTTTTGAGGACGTGACGCTGGCGTGGCTTCCGCGACATGCCGCGCCGCGAAAAAGTCAACGCAACTCATCAGCATTGCAGTTTTTTTCATCCGCAAAACAGTGCGTGTTCTTGCTGGCGTAACCCGCGAAACTCCCCGGCGTCGCCTGTAGTTTCGCCCCGCTGCGCCGATTCGTCTTCTTGCGGCTGGCGAAGGTCCGGGCGAAGCGACATGGGGGGGGTTGCATTCAGCGGATTTCTCCGTATAGCTTCTTGCCGCAGACTTGCAGTTCTCTGTCCCGGGATTCGTTACCTGATACAGCACGCAGGAGGATCCATGAGTCTGATCGGGGACACCAAGCTTAGCGTCAAGCTCTCCCTGGCCTTTTTCCTGGTGGTCGCCGTGTTCGCGTCCATTGCCTCCTACCAGATCGCCGCCATGGACAGGCTGGGCGACTTCCAGGCCGACGGGGCGTCCCGGTCGCGAGACGCCATGGATGTCCTCACGGTCGCCCGCCACGTCGAATCCCTCTACTCGGTCGCCGCGGACGCCGTCATCGACCGGGACCTCAGGGCCTCCCGGGAGGCCGCGGCCGCGGCCCGGGACCTGCTCAAGAAGGACGTGGCCAGGGTCAGGGCCATCGCGGACACCGAGGAGGAGAAAAAGCAGGCCGAGGACTTCGCCAGCGCCTGCGCCGCCTACCTGGACACCATCGAGAAGAAGCTCCTGCCCCTGCTGGAGTCGGGGAATCCCGACATGGGCGAGATCCGCGACCTCGACGCCCGCATCGTCGCCTTCCGCGGAGCGGCCGGCAAGGCCCTGGAAAGGATCGTGGCCAGCGTCCTGGAGAAGAGCCGAGCCGCGGGCGAGTCCTTCTCCGCCGTCCACGGCGAAAGCATCCGCACGGCGCAGGTCATGTCCGGGGCCGGGACGCTCCTGGCCGTGGCCGTGGCCGCCTTCCTGATCCTGAGCATCACCCGGCCCCTCAAGAAGGCCACGTCCTTCGCCCTGGAGCTCGCCGCGGGCGTGGTGGACAAGGACCTGGCCGTGCGCCAGCGCGACGAGGTGGGCGAGGTGTGCTGGTCCCTGCGCCGCATCGCCGAGACCCTGCGCAACGTGCTCGCGGAGTTCGCCGGAGCGACCGACCAGATCGCCATGGGCCGCCTGCGCGCCCGCGGCGACGCCGCCAGGTTCAAGGGCGCCTACGCCGACCTCATCGGCGACGCCAACCGCATGGCCGACTCCCTGGTCAACTACCTGGACATGGTCCCCGCGCCCATCATGACCGTGGACAACGACTTCGGCATCCAGTTCATGAACCAGGCCGGGGCCAGGGTCGGGAGCGCCGATCCCCGCTCGCTCCAGGGCGCCAAGTGCTACGAGCACTTCCGGACCGGCGACTGCCGGACCCCCGGGTGCGGCTGCGACCGGGCCATCAAGGCCAACGCGCCGGTCGACTCCGCCACCACCGCCAATCCCTCGGGCCGCGACCTGGAGATCACCTACACCGCCATCCCCATCCGGAACCGCAAGGGCGACGTGGTGGGCGCCATGGAGGTGGTCGCCGACCAGACCGAGATCAAGCGCGCCCAGCAGAAGATGGGGCGACTGGCCGACCAGGCCCAGGGCATCGCCGGCGACCTCGGCTCCGCGGCCGAGGAGCTCTCGGCCCAGGTTGAGGAGTCCAGCCGCGGCGCGGACATCCAGCGCGACCGCGCCGGCGAGGCCGCCACCGCCATGGAGCAGATGAACTCCACGGTCATGGCGGTGGCCCGCAGCGCCTCCAACGCGGCCAAGGCCGCCGACGCCACCCAGTCCAAGGCCCGCGAAGGCTCGCGCAACGTCGAAGCCCTGGTCGCCGCGGTCCTGGGCGTCAAGTCCCAGATGGACGCCCTGTCCGCCAACATGGCCGGCCTCGGCAAGCAGGCCGAAGGCATCAGCGGCATCCTGAACGTCATCTCCGACATCGCCGACCAGACCAACCTCCTGGCGCTCAACGCCGCCATCGAGGCCGCCCGCGCCGGCGACGCCGGCCGCGGCTTCGCCGTGGTGGCCGACGAGGTGCGCAAGCTCGCGGAAAAGACCATGACCGCCACCAAGGAGGTCGGCGACGCCATCACCGCCATCCAGGACGGCGCGCGCAGGAGCATCGGCGAGACCGAAAAGGCCGCCCAGACCGTGACCGGCAGCGCGGAAACCGCCCAGGCCTCGGGCGCGGCCCTGACCGAGATCGTCTCCCTGGCCGAGGAAACCGCGGACCAGGTCCGGGCCATCGCCACGGCCGCGGAGCAGCAGTCCGCCGCCTCGGAACAGATCAACCGCTCCACCGAGGAGATCAACCGCATCTCAACCGAGACCGCGGAAACCATGACCCAGTCCGCCGAGGCCGTGGTCGAACTCGCCCGCCTCGCCCAGGAACTCCAGGGCCTCATCTCCGAGATGAACGCCTAGCCGCATCTTCTTCCGGGGCTCCGCCCCGGCCGCGCCGCAATGCGCGCACGGGATTCCGGGCAGGGGGCCGGCCGCCGCCGGGCGAAGCGCCCGGTGCGAAGGGGTGACTGTCGGCAGCCCCTCTTGAAGGGCCGAAGGCCCGTTACAGAAGTTTTTGGGAGAAGGGCGGGGAGAGCCCGAGAGGGGAGGGAAACCCCCTTTTTCCAAAAAGGGGGTCACCCTCCCCTCTCGGCTTCTTACTTCCCCAGCGTCTCCAGGCGCTGCCTGACCACGATGGGGTTGGGGTAGGTCTGGAGGATGGAGGTGAGGAGTTCTTTGGTCTTGGCCAGGTCGCCTTCGGCCTCGTAGATGTCGGCCAGGAGGAACGCGGCCTGGGCGCGCAGCTCCCCGTCCTCGATGTCCAGGGCCAGGATCTGGTTCAGGGAGGCGCGGGCCTTGTCCTTTTCCTTGAGCAGGGTCTGGATCTGGGCCAGGTCGTAGAGGCAGCGGGCCTTGGCGGCGGGGTCCGGGGCGGTGGCCACGCAGTTGCCCAGGGCTTGCCGGGCCTGGGCGTACTGGCCCTGGTACTGGAAGATCTTGCCCATGCGCCAGTGGATCTCCCACTGGTCCGCGGCCCCGGTGTCGGGCTGGGCCAGGAGCTTCTGCCAGGTGTCCAGCGCCCGGTCCCAGTCCCGCAGGTCCTGGTAGGTGACGGCCAGCCGGCGCAGGAGGTCGTGGTACTGGCCCGAGGCTTCGGAGAACTCCAGGAGCATGGATTCCATGAGCGAGGCGGCCCGCCTGCGGTCGTTGTGGGCCAGGGCGATGTCCAGGAGCCGGTCCCAGGCGTGCAGGCGCTCCTTGCCCTCGGGTTTCTGCCGCAGGTATTCCTCGTAGAGGCTCTGGGCCTGGAAGTAGTTGCCCGCGGCGTACTCCACGTCCGCCGCGTCCAGGTCGCCGGGGCCGGGACCGGAGCAGGCGGTGGCGAGGAGGGCCAGGACGACGAGCAGGGCCGGCAGGAGCCCTGGGGATCCTGCCGGCCCGTTGCGGGTGGGGTTGGGGTCTGCGGTCCGGCTACTCACCGTCTTGCGGGGTCGCTGGCGGGACCGCCGGCGGGGCGGCGTTGGGGTCCTGCACCAGGTCGAAGCCCACCACCTGGTCCCCCCCCTCCATGGAGACCAGGCGCACGCCCTGGGTGGCGCGGCCCACCTTGCGGATCTCCTCCACGGACATGCGGATGACCTTGTTGCCCGAGGTGAGCAGGATCATCTCGTCGTTGTCGCCCACCGAGACCGCGCCCAGGAGCAGGCCGGTCTTGGGGGTGGTCTTCATGGTGATGATGCCCTTGCCGCCGCGGGACTGGAGCCGGTACTGGTCCACCGGGGTGCGCTTGCCGTAGCCGAACTGGGACACGGTGAGCAGCTCCTTGTGGGTCTCGGCCCCGACCACCTCGCCGGCCACCACGATGTCGTCGGAGCGCAGGGCGATGCCCTTGACCCCGGCCGCGGTGCGGCCCATGGGCCGCACGTCGCTGACCTTGAAGCGGATGGCGAAGCCCAGCTGGGTGGTGAGGATGACCTCGTTGTCCGCGGCCACTTCCCGGACCATGATGAGCTCGTCGCCCTCGCGCAGGAGCACGGCCTTGATGCCGGTGGAGCGCACGTTGCGGTACGCCTCCTGCTCGGTGCGCTTGACCACGCCGCGCTTGGTCACGAACAGGAAGGAGCGCTCGGCCGCGAATTCGCGCACGGTGAGGATGGCGTTGACCACCTCGTCCTTCTCCAGGGGCAGCAGGTTGGCGATGTGCATCCCGCGGGCGGTGCGGCCGCCCTCGGGGATCTGGTGCACCTTCATGCGGTAGATGCGGCCCTGGTTGGTGAAGAGCAGCAGGTACTGGTGGTTGGAGGTGGTGCAGAAGGCCTGCACGAAGTCGCCGTCCGCGGTCTGCACCCCGTAGATGCCCTTGCCGCCGCGGCGCTGGGCCGAATAGTGGTCCAGGTCGGTGCGCTTGACGTAGCCGCGCTTGGACAGGGTGATGACCACCTCCGAGTCCGGGATGAGGTCCTCCATGGCGATGCCCTCGGGCAGCTCCTCCAGGACCTCGGTGCGGCGGGGGGTGGCGAAGGTCTTCTTGAGCTCGGACAGCTCGTCCCGGATCACGGTCTTGAGCACCTCGTCGCGCTCCAGGATGCTCTTCAGGTACTCGATGAGCTTCAGGAGTTCGCGGTATTCCTCCAGGAGCTTCTCGTGCTCCAGGTTGGTGAGGCGCTGCAGGCGCATGTCCAGGATGGCCTGGCTCTGCAGGTCGGACAGGCCGAAGCGTTCGGACAGGCGGGCCTTGGCCTCCTGCGGGGTGCGCGAGGCCTTGATCAGGGCCACCACCTCGTCGATGTTGTCCAGGGCGATGCGCAGGCCCTCCAGGATGTGGGCCCGGGCCTCGGACTTCCTGAGGTCGTAGCGGGTGCGGCGGATGATGACCTCCACCCGGTGGTCCAGGAAGTGGGCCAGCACCTGCTTGAGGTTCAGGAGCTGCGGCCGGTTGCCCACCACGGCCATCATGTTGAAGCCGAAGGAGGTCTCCAGCGGCGTGAACTTGTACAGGGTGTTGGTGACGATCTCCGGGATGGCGCCCTTCTTGAGGTCGAGCACGATGCGGATGCCGCGGCGGTCGGACTCGTCGCGCAGGTCGCTGACCCCGTCCAGCCGGCGCTCGTGCACCAGCTGGGCGATCTTCTCCACCAGGGAGGACTTGTTCAGGGCATAGGGAATCTCGGTGATGACGATGGATTCCTGGCCCTTCTTGCGCTCCTCCAGCTCGAACTTGCCGCGGATCTTCACCGAGCCGCGGCCGGTGGCGTAGGCGCTGCGCATGCCCTCGCCGGCGTACACGAAGCCGCCGGTGGGGAAGTCCGGGCCCTTGACCAGGGCCATGAGGGCCTCGACCGGGCAGTCGGGAGCGTCCAGGAGCAGGAGCAGGGCGTCGCACAGCTCGCCCAGGTTGTGGGGCGGGATGTTGGTGGCCATGCCCACGGCGATGCCCGAGGTGCCGTTGAGCAGCAGGCTGGGCACCTTGGTGGGCAGGACCGCGGGCTCCTGGATGGTGTTGTCGTAGTTGGGCCGGAAGTCCACGGTCTCCTTGTCGATGTCGGCCAGGAACTCGCCGGCCAGGCGGGACATGCGGGACTCGGTGTACCGCATGGCCGCGGGCGCGTCGCCGTCGATGGAGCCGAAGTTGCCCTGCCCGTCCACCAGCGGGTCGCGCATGGAGAAGTCCTGGGCCATGCGGGTCAGGGCGTCGTAGACCGCGGAGTCGCCGTGGGGGTGGAACTTGCCGATGACGTCGCCCACGATGCGGGCGGACTTCTTGTAGGGCCGGTTGTAGGAGTTGCCCAGCTCGTGCATGGCGAACAGGATGCGCCGGTGCACCGGCTTGAGCCCGTCGCGCACGTCGGGGATGGCCCGGCCGATGATGACCGAGAGGGAGTACTCCAGATAGGATTTCTGGATTTCCTTTTCGATGCTGATGGTCTTTTCCATTCCGGTTCCTTACCTGATGGGGATTCCCAAGGGCCGTCGGCCCTTGGGCCGCCGGAGGCCCCATAGCCTCCGCGCTCTCTCAACGCCGCGACCGTGCTCGGCCTGGCGCGCCGTCGCTCTAAATGTCCAACGCCTCCAGGGCCAGGGCGTTGCGCACGATGAAGTCGCGGCGGGGCTCCACCTGGTCGCCCATGAGCTTCTGGAAGAGCTCGTCGGCCTCGGCCGCGTCGTCGATGCTGACCTGGAGCATGGTCCGGTTCTCGGGGTTCATGGTGGTCTCCCAGAGTTGTTCCGGATTCATTTCGCCGAGACCCTTGTAGCGCTGCAGGGTGTAGCCGCGCATGGCCTCGTCCTGGACCGCGTCCCAGAGGGCGGGGAGGTCCGGGGCGGGGATCTCCTGTCCTTCGCGCAGGACGGCGAAGCCCCGGTCCCCGGCCAGGTCCTTGATCTGGGCCAGGGCGTCGAAGGACTGCTTGAATATCTTGGAGTTGAAGAACTCCACGCCGGTGCGGGTCTTGTGGCCCTTCTTGTTGTCGTAGATGATGTAGATGCGGCGCTCCACCTCGTCCTCGTGGACCTCCATCTCGGCCAGGTAGCCGTTCTGGTCCAGGTGGGCGCGGAAGCGCTCCCACTCGCCGTTGTCGAAGGAGGCCGGGGTGAGCTTCACGCCGTAGGACAGGAGCTTCATGAACAGGTCGCGGGCCAGGCCGATGTTCTCGGCCTCGCGCACCTTCCCGAGCAGGAACTTGGTCCAGCTGAGCAGGGACACGGCCTCGCCGCCGCGCAGTTCGCGGCCCGAGCTGCTGCGCACCGTCAGGTCCTGGCCCACCCGCTCCATGAGGAACTCGTTGAACTCGCCCTCGTCCTTGATGTAGCGCTCCTGCTTGCCCTTGTGCACCCGGTAGAGCGGGGGCTGGGCGATGTAGAGGTAGCCCCGCTCGATGAGCACCTTGAACCGCCGGAAGAAGAAGGTGAGGAGCAGGGTGCGGATGTGCGCGCCGTCCACGTCCGCGTCGGTCATGATGACGATCTTGTGGTAGCGCAGCCGGTCCAGGTCCACGCCCTCGCCGTTCTCCTCGTCCGCTCCGTCGCTGCCCACGCCCGCGCCCATGGCGGTGATGAGGGCCTTGATCTCCTTGTTGCCGAGGATCTTGTCGAAGCGGGTCTTCTCCACGTTCAGGATCTTGCCGCGCAGGGGCAGGATGGCCTGGATGCTGGGGTCGCGGCCCTGCTTGGCCGAGCCGCCGGCCGAGTCGCCCTCCACGATGAACAGCTCCGAGTCCTCGGGCCGCTTGCTCTGGCAGTCGGCCAGCTTGCCGGGCAGGGCGTTGTCCGAGAGCGCTCCCTTGCGCCGCACCAGGTCCTTGGCCTTGCGCGCGGCCTCCCGGGCGCGGGCGGTGTCCACCACCTTCTCGATGATGGCCTTGGCGTCTCGCGGGTTCTCCTGGAAGTAGGTGGACAGGGTCTCGTACACCATGGTGGAGACCAGGCCGGTCATCTCCGAGTTGCCCAGCTTGGTCTTGGTCTGGCCCTCGAACTGGGGCCGGGGCAGCTTCACCGAGATGACCGCGGTGAGGCCCTCGCGCACGTCCTCGCCGGTGAGGACCTCCTTGAGCTTCTTGGGCAGGTCCGCGTTCTTGACGTAGGCGTTGATGGCCCGGGTGAGCGCGGTCTTGAAGCCCACCAGGTGGGTGCCGCCTTCCTTGGTGCGGATGTTGTTGGCGAAGGTGTGGACCGTCTCCTTGTACCCGGTGTTGAACTGCAGGGCGAAGTCGATGGCCACGCCGTCGGCCTCGTCCGACCCGTCCACGATGTCGTGCACCGCGGAGGTCCCCTCGTTCAGGTCCTTGACGAAGCGCCGGATTCCGCCTTCGAAGTGGAAGGTTTCGGACTGCTGGGTGCGCTCGTCCCTGAACTCGATCTCCAGGCCGCTGTTCAGGTAGGCCAGCTCCTCGAAGCGCTTGCGCAGGGTGTCGTAGCTGAACTGGTTGGTCTCGAAGATCTCCTCGTCGGGCCGGAAGCGCACCACGGTGCCGGTGTTCTGGCTCTCGCCGATCTCGGTGACATCGGTCACCGGGATGCCGCGCTCGTAGCGCTGGGCGTACCTGCGGCCGTCGCGCTTGACCGTGACCTCCAGGTACTCGGACAGGGCGTTGACCACGGACACGCCCACGCCGTGCAGGCCGCCCGAGACCTTGTAGGACTCGTTGTCGAACTTGCCGCCGGCGTGGAGCACGGTCATGACCACCTCCACCGCGGGCCGGTTCTCCTTGGGGTGCAGGTCCACCGGGATGCCCCGGCCGTTGTCCGCGACCGTGACCGAGTTGTCCAGGTGCAGGCTCACGGTGATCTTGGAGCAGTACCCGGCCATGGCCTCGTCCACGGAGTTGTCCACCACCTCGTAGACCAGGTGGTGCAGGCCGCGGACGTCGGTGGAGCCGATGTACATGGCCGGCCGCTTGCGGACCGCGGACAGTCCTTCGAGAACGGTGATGCTCGACGCGTCGTAGGAGCGCTTCGCAGGGACGGAATCCTGGGTCATATGGCTTCGTCTTCCTCGTTGTAGTAGGTCTCTTCGGTGATCTTCATGGGCATGATGATCACCAGGTATTCGGGATCGTCGGCTCCCTCGACGCCGCAGGGGCCCTCGGCTCCGGTGAACTTGAAGGTCACCTTCTCCGAGGTGAAGTGGGAGAGGATCTCGATGAGGTTGCGGGTGGGGAAGGCGATGCGCTTCACGTCCCCGCTGAACTGCACCTCCAGGGACTCGGTGGCCTTGCCCACGTCCTGGCCCTGGCTGGACAGGGTCATCTCCCCGCCGTTCAGGTCCAGGTACACGCACCGGTTGGAGTCGGTGTTGAAGATGGCGATGCGCTCCAGGGCGTCCACCAGCTCCAGCCGGTCCACGGCCAGGGCGGCGCTGGACTCGCGCAGCACCTTGCCCAGGAAGGTGGTGTAGTCCGGGTACTGGGAGAAGGACAGGGGCAGGCTGAAGGTCTCCTTCTTGTCCCCGGTGCGGAAGAACAGGCGCTTGCCCGCGGCGTTCAGCTCCACCTCGTCCGCGGCCAGCCATTTCTTGAGCTCGGTCAGGTAGCGGCGCTGGATGAGGATGCCGTTGTCCGGGACCAGGGTCTTCAGGTCCTCGTGCAGGAAGCGGTACATGGCGAACTGGTGGCCGTTCAGGCCGCAGACCTCGATATGCTCGCCGCTGCGGGAGCGGGACAGGTACAGGCAGGAGATGGCCTCCGCGTCCTCCTCTCCCAGGCAGTAGGCTATCTTGTCGATGAGGTCCGAGAGGAAGTCGCCGGACCAGAACACGGTATTCTCCTCCGGGAACTCGGCGAAGTCCTGGAACCAGCTCTTCTCGTTGGTGGGCAGCTTGTAGCGCCGGCTGCCCTGCTCGATGGCCAGGTGCTGCCCGTCCTCCTCGGCCTTCAGGGTGATCTGGCCGGCGGGAAGCTTGCGGATGAGGTCATAGAAGGAGCGTCCCTGCACGCCCACCAGGCCGTCCTCCACGATCTCCGCCGGGTACGAGCCGGAGAACTCCAGGTTGGAGTCCGTGGACATGACCCGCAGGCTGCCGTCCTCCACCTTGAGCCAGATGGTGCGCAGGAAGGCGGCTCCGGTCTTGGCCGGGATTATGCTGGCCGACTTCTGCAGGCCCTCGATGATGTCGTCCCGGAACAGCTTGAGCAGCATCTACACTCTCCTTGTTTTCTCTTTTGAGAAAAGAAATCTAGCAGCATTCGTAGGGTTGTCGCCTTTGTTCCCTTTTGGCTCAACCATGTGGAACGCCTCGTTTTTTACCTGTGCCTCAATGGTTCGCGGCCGGATCCCGGAACAGCGTATCCGCCTGCTCCTCAGGGAGTTTCCGCTCCGGCCTGACATTTTTTCTTCAGGATGGTGACAAGCTTCTTCACCTCGGGATTGTCCTTCTGGAGCTGGCCGATCTTCTTGACCGCGTAGAGGGCCGTGGAGTGGTCGCGGTTGCCGAAGAGCCGGCCCAGGGCCGGGAAGGACGAGCCCATGAGCTCGCGGATGAGGAACATGGCCACCTGCCGGGAGCGCACGATGCGGTGGTGGCGCTTGGCGCCGACCAGGTCCTTGACCTCCAGTTCGAAATGCCGGGCCACGATGTCGATGACCGCCTCCGCAGTCACGTTCTGGGTCGGGGGAGCGGCGCTCTGGTTCAGGATCTGCTGGAAGTCGCGGTCCGTGAAGTCCTTGTGCACAAACTCCTTAAAGGCGTAGAATTTCAGTAGAATTCCCTGCAGGAAGCGCAGGTCGGCAAAGGTCTGGGCCAAGGTGATGATCTGCTCCTTGGAAAACGGCAGCTTCTTGGCCTTGCACTGCTTCTCGATGTACCGGATTCGGATGTCCAGGTCCGGCTCCTTGAGGTTGACGATGAGCCCCCACTCCAGCCGGGACTTGAGCTTGGGGTCCAGGAAGTCGTAGCTGGGCAGCCGGTCCGGGCAGGAGAAGATCATCTGCTGCTTGTTGTCGTAGAAGAAATTGAAAAGGTTGATGAGTTCGGTCTGGAAGTGCTTGTAGCGCTTGAGCAGATGGAACTCGTCCACCAGCAGGTACTTGAAGCGGCACAGGTGGTTGCGGGCCGCGAACGTGTCGTTGTTGAAGGTCACCTGGTAGACGTTGAACAGGTCCTCGATGGAGCCGTAGAACACCGCTTCCAGGCTGTGCCGCTTGCTGACCTCGTTGGCGATGGACTTGAGCAGGTGGGTCTTGCCCGACCCCGGGCCGCCGCAGATGATGAAGGGGTTGAAGATGACCTCGGGGTTCTTGGCCACCTCCTTGGCCGTGGCCAGGGGGAAATAGTTCTTCTTGTTGCTCAGGAAGTTGTCGAAGGTGAACTGGTGGCCGAAGGGGAAGTCGATGGTCTTGTCCGCCACCGAGGTCCCGCGGCCGTCGTCTCCGGCCGCCGGGCCGGGAGCGGAGTTCATGTAGCGCACGGTATGGCCCGGCCCCAGGAACAGGTGCAGCTGCTCCTCGAACCGGTCCTGCACCGAACGGGCGAACCACTCGGCAAAGAAGGAGTGCGGAAAATGCACGCACAGGCACTTGCCGTCCGCGCACATCTCGAGGCGCAGGGGGTCGTACCACCGCTTCAGGTCACCATCGGAGTGGTTCTGGGTCAGTTGCTGGCGCAGGGTTTCCTTGAGCACGTTCTGTCGCGAAAAGGCGGTCGGTTTGAGGGTTCGGAAAAGGTCCGGGCGGGCTGGAAAAAAGACAAGGAAAAAGAGGGTGTTGAATCACCTGTTTCCGCCCATCCCCAACTGCGAGAACATACCTCAAAACCGCCCTCAAGCCAAGCCGAGAAATGCCCTGAAAAGCCTTGCCTTCGGGCTTGAATTGGGCCAGCATTGCCGGCCATACCGCGCAAGGAGCCGCCCATGTCCAGGGAACGCCAACCCGTCAAAACCATTGCAGATATCAACAAGCGCATCAGGAGCGGCAAGGCCGTGGTGGTCAACGCCGAGGAAATGGTCGAGATCGTGCGGCGCGAAGGCAAGGCCAAGGCCGCCCGGGAAGTGGACGTGGTCACCACCGGCACCTTCTCCACCATGTGCTCCTCGGGATTCCTCTTCAACATCGGCCAGCCCGCCAAGCCCCTCATCAAGGTTGCCCGCATGTGGCTCAACGGCGTGCCGGCCTACGCCGGGCTGGCCGCGGTGGACGCCTACCTGGGCGCCACCGAGCCCACCGAGGACGACCCCCTGAACAAGGTCTATCCAGGCCAGTTCAAGTACGGCGGCGGCCACGTCATCGAGGACCTGGTGCGGGGCAAGGTGGTCCACCTGACCTGCAAGGCCTACGGCACGGACTGCTACCCCCGCAAGGAGCTGGACCGGGACATCACCCTGGCCGACCTGCCCTACGCGCACCTGCTCAACCCGCGCAACTGCTACCAGAACTACAACTGCGCGGTGAACCTCACCAGCCGCATCATCTACACCTACATGGGCCCGCTCAAGCCCGACGCGCGCAACGCCAACTACGCCACCGCGGGCCAGCTCTCGCCCCTGTTCAACGACCCCTACCTGCGCACCATCGGCCTGGGCACCCGCATCTTCCTGGGCGGCGGCGTGGGCTACGTCATCGGCGCGGGCACCCAGCACAACCCCAAGCCGCCCCGCACCGAGCGCGGCCTGCCCGAAGTCCCCTCGGGCACCCTCATGGTCAAGGGCGACCTGAAGAAGATGGACGCCCGCTACCTGCGCGGGGTGAGCATCACCGGCTACGGCTGCTCCCTGGCCGTGGGCGTGGGCATCCCCATCCCCATCCTGGACGAGGACATGGCCGCCTTCACCGGCGTCTCGGACGAGGACATCATGATGCCGGTCAAGGACTACGGCCACGACATGCCCAGCGGGGTGGGCAAGGTGCTCAAGCACGTGTCCTTCGCGGAGCTCAAGTCCGGCGAGATCGAACTGCACGGCAAGAAGGTTCCGACCGCGCCGGTCACCAGCTACAGCCGGTCCCTGGAGATCGCGGACGCGCTCAAGGACTGGATCAAGAGCGGCGAGTTCACCCTCAGCGAGCCCGTGGAGCCCATTCCTTCGGAATAGCCGTGCCCGACCCGGACCATACCCGGCTCCTGGACGCCCTGGCCGGCCGCCTGCGCGAACTGGCCCCGGCCCTGCTGGCCGTTTCCGGCGGCCTGGACAGCCGGCTCCTGGCCTTCCTCGCCAGGAGCCGGGGACTGGACTACGAGACGGTCCTGTTCCGGGGACCCCACCTGTCCCGCACCGACACCGGCCGGGCCGCCCTCTGGCTCGGTCGCCTGGGCCTGCCCTTCCATGCGGCGGACGCCCGCGTCCTGGACCTCCCCGAGGTGGCCGGCAACACCCGCGAACGCTGCTACGCCTGCAAGCGCGAACTCTTCACCCTGGCCAGATCCCTGGCCGGCGCCCGCACCCTGGCGGACGGCACCAACGCCGACGACGCCGCATCCTTCCGCCCCGGCATCCGGGCCCTCCGGGAGCTGGGCGTACGCAGCCCCTACGCCGAACTGGGCGTCACCAAGGACCAGGTCCGCAGCCTGGCCGCGGCCGTTGGCCTCGACGACCCGCAGCAGCCCTCCCGCCCCTGCCTGCTCACCCGCCTCGCCTACGGCCTGCGGCCGGACGCGGACACCCTGGAGCGCCTGGCCCAGGCCGAAGACCGGCTGGCCGCCCTGGGCCTGGAGCGCTTCCGCCTGCGCATCCCCGGCCCCGGCGCCTGCGCCCTGCAGATTGACGCCCGGGAAAAACCCCTCCACGCCAGCCTGGCCCAAGAGATCGACGCCTTCCTCGCGCGCTCCGGCTTCACCCCCTACGCCATCATCTGGTCGGAAAACGTCTCGGGGCTGTACGACGAACAGGGCGGGTAGCCGAGAGGGAGGGGAAAACCCCCTTCTTGAAAGAAGGGGGTTTTCCCCTCCCTCGCTCCCCCTCCCCGTTTATTACAGGCCTTCGGCCCTTCAAGAGAAGGCTCTTGCCGCGCACTTCGCGGCCCCCCGCCCGGAATCCCGTGCGCGCAAGGCGGCACGGCCAGGGCAGTGCTTTCCTGCGCCCGACAGGGTCAAGGGGCTTAGCCCGGATATTGCACGAAAAGAATGGCGGATTGTCTCGTTTTGTGATAGATTTCAGTTGCCTAGACATGAAATCTACGAGAAATCCGCCATGGCGAAACGTACCTCAGATTGCATTGGTTTTCC
>JBFMHA010000045.1:0-28619 GCA_040753075.1 Thermodesulfobacteriota bacterium | reverse complement strand
GAGGAGGAGAAGACGCGCAAGGCCGAGGAAGAAAAGAAGAAACGCGAGCAGATCCTCAAGGACGCGCTCAAGGCCGCGGCCGACGAGGCCAAGAAGAAGGAGAAGTCCGACGCGGCCAGCGTGCAGAAGGAACTGGACGCCTTGCGCAAGCAGGTGACCTCGGGCTCCGGACCCGCGGCCACCGCGGCCCAGCCCGGCTCGGGCAGCGGGGGCGGCGGCGGGCCCGCCGGCTCCACCGGCACGGGCATCGGCTCCATCGCGGCCTACGGCCGGGTGGTGGAGCAGATCATCAAGGCCAACTGGCGGTTCCCCAGCGCCACCGCGGCCAACGCCCTGGTCACCCAGATCGAGATCCGCATCGCGGTGGACGGCTCCATCAGCGGCTACCGGATGCTCGGCGCCTCCGGCCGGCCGGACTACGACGCCTCGGCGGTGCGCGCCATCCAGGACACCAAGGCGCTCCCCCCGCCTCCCAGCCCCGATCTTTCGGTGCTCATCATCAATTTCAACAATCAGGAATGATAGTGCCATGAAGGCGACGTTTCGCTTCCTCACCCTCCTGGCCCTGGCCGCCCTCGCCGCGGCGCGCCCGGCGTCCGCGGCCCAGGCCCTGTCCATCGACATCTACGGGCCGGGCCAGAATGTGGTCAACATGTGCGTGGCCAACCCCCTGAACCTGACCCCGGGCCAGGGCGCGCCGGCCGAGGCCGCGGAATTCGCGGGCTACGTGCAGCAGGACCTGGCCATCCTGCCCTTCCTGCGCCTGACCCAGGAGAGCGAGATCCTGGGCGGGACCACCCTGGGCGGGGTGGCCCGGGAGCAGATCGACTTCAACCGGTTCCAGCTCTCCAAGGTGGACCTGCTCATGACCCTGGGCCTGGCCCCGGACGGAGCCGGGACCCGCATCGAGGGCCGGGTCTACGAGGTGGGCACCGGCCGGCTCATGGTGGGCAAGGCCTATTCCCAGGTGTCCCGGGAGAACCTGCCCCTGGCCGCGGACCTGCTCTGCGCCGCGTTCCTGGAGGCGCTCACCGGCAACGGCGACATCTTCCGCTCGGTGCTGGCCTTCACCAAGAACACGGGCAAGCACGTGCGCGAGATCTTCACGGTCCAGCCGCAGGGCCGCAACCTCACCCAGATAACCACCCTGGGCGGGGCCAGCGTGAGCCCGACCTGGTCGCCGGACGGCCGCTACCTGGCCTTCTCCCACCACGGATCGTCCATGCACTCCCTGGGAGTATGGGACCGGAGCAAGGACCGGATCTTCCGGACCAAGCTGCCCGGCGAAACCATCACCGGCCTGGCCTTCACCCCGGAGAACCGTCTGGTGGTGGCCATGACCGGCCGGGGCGCGCAGGACATCTCCCTGCTCACTCCGGACCTGCTCAAGGTGGACCAGACCCTGGTGTCCTCCCCGGCCATCGATACTTCGCCTCGCTTCGACCGGGACGGCCGCACCATGGCCTTCGTGTCCGACCGGCACGGCGCGCCCCAGATCTTCGTGCGGGACATGGCCAGCGGCGAGGAGCGGCGGGTGTCGTACAACGGCAAGTACAACAGCACCCCGGCCATCTCCCCGGACGGCAAGTACGTGGCCTTCGCCCGCATGATGCCGGAGGGACACCGCATCTTCGTGCTGGACCTGGCCAGCGGCGCGGAGCGGCAGGTGACCTTCGGCCCGGGCAAGGACGAGACCCCCACCTTCGCCCCGGACGGGTACTTCATCGTGTTCGTGTCCAACCGCAGCGGGGCCGAGCAACTGTACCTGACCACCCGCTTCGGCGGGGAGCCTCGGCTCATCCCCACCGGGGGAGGAGCGGTATTTTTTCCCGCTTTTGGTCCGCTTCTGGCCAAATAATACGGGGGCTCACTTTCCAGGCTTGCCAAATTTGGGGTAAAAATGTTGTACTTTTCTTTGGACGGATTATCATCCCCCGGCATCTCGTCGCTGGGTGGGGTGTCACCCGGGTCCGTCTGTTTGACGGCGTGCGCGAGAATGCAGTAAGGATCGAAGGAACGGACTGTTTTTTCACAGCGCGAGGAGGAAGCGATGAAATCGAGGATTATTGTGAGCGTGGCCGTGCTGGCCATGGTTCTGATGCTGGGCGCCGGCTGCGCCAAGAAGCAGGTGGAGTCCCAGCCCCAGGTCCAGCCTGCCGCCACCGAGAAGGCCGGCGGCGAAGTGAAGGGCGAGGATGTCGAGGCTGCGGCCAAGAAGAAGGCCATGCAGCAGGCCATGGACACCATCACCAACGAGCGGATCTACTTCGACTTCGACAAGTTCGAGCTGAAGCCGGAGTACAAGGAGATCCTGAAGAAGAAGGCCGAGCTGCTCAAGAAGTACCCCAACTTCAAGGTGCTCATCGAGGGCCACTGCGACGAGCGCGGCACCGAGGAGTACAACCTGGGCCTGGGCGAGAAGCGCGCCAAGGTGGCCATGGAGTTCCTGGTGATCCAGGGCGTGGACGTCTCCCGGCTGAAGATCGTCAGCTACGGCGAGGAGCGCGCCACCTGCACCGAGAAGACCGAGTCCTGCTGGTCCAAGAACCGCCGGGACGAGTTCAAGGTCTTCTAGCTGGTGCTGTTGAAGTCATAGAGCGGAGCCGCGGCGCGTTGCGCCGCGGCTCTTTTGCCAGCCAGACTGGCTTGGGCGGACGGTCCTTCAGGCGCAAGGAGGGGCCGGACGCAGCGACACCCCGCAGGCGAAACGCTGCGGCCCGGACCGGGATTCCCGGTTCGGGCCGCAGCTTTTTTTTGGTGCGTATGGGTATTGCGGGGATGATCGGCCCTCGCGCCGCTTCCCGGACTCGGGCCAGTCTGGTCCGGCCCGCGGCTGTAGGTACGGCTCGTGTCGCGCCCGCGCAGGGCCGCGACATGCCGAGCCAACTCGACCCGGCGGCGCTGCAGAATCTCTTTTCAGCAAGCTGCCGCAAGGTCGTTGCGGACGTGACGCTATCGCTTGAGCTGGTAGCGCCGCACCGCCCGGTTGTGGGCTTCCAGGTTGGTGCTGAAGACGTGGGAGCCGTTGCCCATGGCCACGAAGTACAGGAAGCGGTGCGCCTCGGGCGAGGCCGCGGCGGCCAGGGAGGCCAGGCCCGGGGAGCAGATGGGGCCGGGCGGCAGGCCGGGGCGGGCGTAGGTGTTGTAGGGGTTGCCCGCATCCTCCAGGTGGACGCGCCGCAGGTTGCCGTCAAAGGCGGCGCCCAGGCCGTAGATCACCGTGGGGTCGCACTGCAGGAGCATGCGCCGCTCCAGCCGGTTGGCGTAGACCCCGGCGATGCGGCCGCGCTCCTCGGGCTCGGCGGTCTCCTTCTCCACCAGGGAGGCCAGGATCAGGGTCCGTCCCAGCTCTTCGGCCCCGGGCCGGCCGGAAGGCCACAGCCGCTGCCCCGCCTGCCTCCAGAAGGCGGCGAGCATGGCGCGCACGATGGGCTCCGCGTCCCGGCCGCGGGGCCGGGGCACGAAATAGGTGTCCGGGAACAGGAACCCCTCGGCGCTGGAGAATGGGATGCTGAATTCGGCCAGGAGCTCCGGGTCGCGCACCGCCTGCGCGAAGCTCTCGAAGCTGGCCAGGCCCGACTCCTCCACCAGTCGGCCCACCTGCCACCAGGCGAGCCCCTCCACCACCTGCAGCCGGTGCAGGAGCGGCCGGCCCTCGGTGATGGCGGCGAGCACCGCCGCGGGACGCATGCCGGTGTGCAGGGCGAACTCCCCGGCCTTGATGGCCGCGAGCTTCCCTTTCCATTGGCCGAGCACCCGGAACTTGGCCGCGTCGGTGATGATTCCCTCGGCCTGGAGCAGGCGGGCCACGTGGTCGAAGGTCTGACCGGGCTCGATGGCCACGACCTTCTCCGTCCCGGGCTCCCCGGGCGGGCTGTTCAGGAACGTCCAGGCCTGCCAGGCGAACCAGCCGGCCATGGCCGCCAGGGAGACGAGCACGGCCAGCACGGTGATGCGGGCGGGACGGGTGAAGAAGGGTTCGCGGCTAATGGCCGTGGCCTCCGGGCAGGGTTTCCGGGCCGGGGACCTGGGGCCGGGCCAGGTGCGTCTGGAGGATGCGCACCGCGGCCTGCTGGTCCACCGCCGCCCGCTCCCTTTTGCCCCGAAGCCCGGCCGCGCGCAAGTCTTCCCGGGCGGCCTCGGTGGACAGGCGCTCGTCCTCCAGGACCACCGGGGTCCGGGTCCGCCGGGCCAGGCTGGCGGCGAAGTTGCGCGCCCGCCGGGTGCTTTCGCTGTCGGAGCCGTCCAGGTTGAGGGGCAGGCCCACCACCACGCGCTCCACCCCCTCCCGCTCGATCACCGCCAGGATGTCCGCGAACAGCTTGTCCCGGGTGGTGCGGGCGAGCGTGGCCAGGGGAAAGGCCATGCGCCCCCCCGGATCGGAAAGGGCCAGGCCCACCCGGGCCATGCCGAAGTCCACCGCCAGGATGCGCAAGGTCCTAGCCCCCGGCGCGGCGGCTTCCGGCCCGGGATTCCCGGGCCAGGGTCAGGAGGCGCTTCTTCCAGTCCCGACCGCCGGCCTTGGCCGCCAGGTACTCCAGGGCGTGCAGCACCGGGTTCTTGCGGTTCAGGCCGTTCAGGCAGCGGCGGATGCCGACCTTGCAGGAGGGGCAGCCCACCAGCACCGGGATGGCGGCGTCGTCGCCCAGGTCCGCGGCGAGCCGCTCCTGCTTCTGGCGGCGCAGCCGGTTGTAGATGGCCGGGGTGGTGAGCGCGCCCAGGCCGGACTCGGCGCAGCAGCCCGGGGTGACCTTGGCCTGGCACCCGGCCAGCCGGGACACCGCGGCGGCGTAGGCCGCGCCGGACTTGACCGGGTCCAGGCCCGACCATTCGGCGTGGCAGGCGGCATGGTAGAGCACCGGCTCGCAGGCGTCGGGCGCGGGCAGGGCGTACTCGGGCCGGGACATGAGGAACTGGGTCACGTCGGCATGGGCCAGCGGGGTCTTGCCCGTGTCCAGGCTATACTCCTTGAGCCCCTCGCGGCAGGAGCCGCAGGCGGTGAGCACGTGGCGGACCGCAAGTCCGGACAGGGCGGCCCGGTTCAGGAGTTCGGCCAGGGAGGCCTGGTTGCGCTCGCGGTTGGAGCGGAACGCCTCGTCGAAGCCCGAGGCGAGCAGGGGATAGCCGCAGCATTGGTGCTCGGGGGGCGTCACCACCGCCACCTTGGCCGACAGGAGCAGGTAGAGCGCGGCCATGCCGATGGGCGGGGAGAAGAGCCGCGCCCCGCAGCCAGGGTAGTAGAGCACCGCCTGCCGGGCGTCCGCGCCCTCGGGGATGAAGATGGAGCCCTGCATGAGGTCCAGCTTCTCGCCCAGGTTGCGGAAGTCCAGGTCCGGCCCCTTGCCGTGAAGCACCGGGTTGGCGATGCGGCGGCGCCAGGCCGAGGGGATGACCCCCACCGTGGCGTTGACCAGGCTCTGGCCCACGGACAGGGCCTTGGCCGCGGTCGGGACCCGGCGCGCCGGGTCGGCGGCCAGGTAGGCCAGCACCCGGGTCTTGAGGGGATGGCCCCCCGCGCCCTTCTCCTCCAGGAAGGCCCGCATGTTCAGAGTCACTTCCGGGGTGTTGATCTTCACCGGGCACACGGCCATGCACTTGCCGCAGGCGGTGCAGTGGTCCACCAGGTCGCGCAGCTGGTCCAGGAGCTCGGGGGCCGGATGGCCGGTGAGCACCTGGGAGTAGTAGATGGCCTCCATGAGGGCGCCGATGGAGATGTTCTTGTTGCGCGGGTGGTGGATGATGGCTTCGCGCGGCTGGTACATGGGGCAGACCTGCTTGCACTTGCCGCAGCGGGTGCAGGTCTGGATGTTGGTCAGGATGCGGATGAGCCGGTCCCGGTTGGGCAGGCCGCTGGTCTTCAGGTCCTGGATCAGGCGGTTGAAGGAGAAGGTGAAGGGCGTGGCGGGCAGCTTCCGGGTGGTGAGCTTGCCCGGGTTCAGGATGTCCCGGGGGTCCACCCGCTCCTTGTACTCGCGCAGGGCCGTGATGCGGTCCTCGGGCAGGAAGGCGATCTTGGTGATGCCGATGCCGTGCTCGCCCGAAACCACCCCGCCCAGGGACAGCACCTTGGCGATGACCTCCTCCACGGCCTCCTGGGCCAGGCCGAGCATCACCGGGTCGTTGGAGTTCACGGGCACGTTGACGTGGCAGTTGCCGTCGCCGGCGTGCATGTGGTTGGCCACGATGATCCGGGTGGCCATGAGCCGGGCGTAGACCTCGTCCAGCCGGTCGCCCAGCTTGGGATAGCGGCTCTTCAGGTCCCGGAAGAAGTAGAAGGCCTGCAGCTCCAGCTCCTGGTCGTTGGTCTCCTTGGCCGAGACCTGGCCCTTGATGATCTTCCCGGTGTGGGTGAACTCCATGTTGAGGAACCGGTCCTCTTCGGCGAACCCGGGCAGGCGTCCCACGTCCTGCAGGCCGGCGCGGTAGGCCTTGGCCATGTACTTGAGGTTCAGGTCCTCCAGGAAGTCCGAGAATTCGGGGATGACCGCGATGGGGATGACCACGTCCTCGTTGATCTTGAAGCCCGAGGTGCGCCGGGAGATGGCCGAGAGCCGGTGCCGGTCCTCCCAGAAGACCTCGGCCTCGGTCTCGTCCCGGGCCACGAAGGCGTCCACCTGGTCGTAGGGGGCCACGATGTCCACCACCGCGTCCACGGACCGGTTGAGGGCCTCCTCGTCGTCCGAGTCGAGCTGGACCAGGAGCACCGAGATGGGGTCGCCCTCGTAGGTGGAGGACTTCTTCTTGTACTCGATGGCCTGCACGTACTTGGGGCCGAACTCCTCCAGGGCCGAGAGCTTCACCTTGTCGCCCTCGCGGCGGATGGCGTCGCGCAGGCGCACGATGTCGGTGATGACCAGCATGGCGTTGTGCATGGAGCGGCCGAAGAACTCCAGGCACAGGGTGCGGGACAGGGCCGGCCGGGGGTGGAGCACGAAGCAGGCCTCGGTGATGACGCCGTCCACGCCCTCCTTCTGCACCCCGGGCAGGCCGCCCAGGTACTTGTTGGTCACGTCCTTGCCCAGGTCCTTGCCGCGGACCTCCAGGCCGGACAGGGACACGGCGTCCAGGCGCTCGCCGTTTTCGGCCAGGATGTCGAAGACCGCGGTCTCCTCGGGCAGGATCTTGTGCCAGGGATGGTCGCGCCGGCGCACCTCGATCACCTCGCCCGCCGGGGTGACCATGCGGTAGGAGAGGATGTTGTCGATGGTGCACCCGTACTCGAAGGCGAAGGGGCCCCCGGAGTTCTCGGAGATGTTTCCGCCCAGGCTGGAGGCGGCCTTGGAGGCCGGGTCCACGGTGAAGAGCAGGTTCTTGGCCGCGGCGGCCTTGATGGCGTCCAGGGTGATGACCCCGCTCTGGGCGCAGAGCACCCTGTCCTCCGCGTTCACGGACAGGATGGCCTTGAGCCGGCTCAGGGAGAGGATGACCGAGCGGCCGGCCCCGGGGATGGCCCCGCCGGTGAGGCCCGAGCCGCCGCCGCGGGGGATGAGGGCGAAGCCCATCTCCTGGGCCAGGCGCACGATGTCGCGGATCTCCGGGGTGGAGCCGGGCAGGAGCGCCAGCAGCGGCAGCTCCATGCGCAGGTCCGTGGCGTCGGTGGAGCACTCCACCCGGGAGTTGGGCCGGGTGTCGATGGCGTCGGCGGGCAGGAAGGCGCGGCAGCGGCGGATGATCTCCTCGCGGAACTTCCAGTCGGCCTGGAACGACTCCCAGTAGCGGAGCATCCCGTCGCCGATGGCCTGGGCGAACTCCGGGGCCAGGGCGTGGCGGGAGCGCTCGAAGCTTTCCGAGGCGCTCTTCCAGCAGGCCTCGCGGTCCACGAAGGGGTTGTAGCGGACGAGGAAGAGCTCCGCGGCCGCGGCCAGGGCCACCTCGCGCACGGCCTCGGGCCAGGTGGCGAAGGTGGCGGAGTCGATGCCCAGCACCCGGGGGATGAGCACCTCGGGCGGGGTGGAGATGTGGGGTCCTTTGTAGGGCATGGTTCTTCTCGGTAGTTCAGCGCCAGAAAATGTAATGGCCCCTGCCGGGGTTGGCAAGGGCGCTGGGGATGGCGGCGACGTTGCGTGATGGACCGGGCATGGGCGGGCCTCCTGACGCACTCCCCGGGAGGGGAGTCAAGGTGAGCATCGCGTCGGATGCGGCCCAGGCGAGCGGCGCTGGATACGTTGCGCGCTCCCATGGGGTGTGCTCCCCGTCTCGCCAGTCGCGCGCAACGGCGGGTGACGACCAGGCCTCTACCCAAAGCCGGGCCGGGGTGTCAAGGCGGGGGAGAGGAGGGTGCTACGCCAGCCGCC
The DNA here is from genome assembly GCA_040753075.1 of Thermodesulfobacteriota bacterium. Taxonomy (GTDB): domain Bacteria; phylum Desulfobacterota; class Desulfovibrionia; order Desulfovibrionales; family Desulfovibrionaceae; genus UBA6814. The sequence goes on along the minus strand of JBFMHA010000045.1, from coordinate 20,325 downwards.
GCGCGGCCAGGAGGCCCTGGGGCGTGCTCTCGTCGCGGTGGAGCACCTCCCAGGCCGGGTCTGCGGCCAGGGCGGCGCAGACCTGGAAGTTCTTGACGCTCTTGGGGAAGTAGATGTCGTGGAACAGGGCCAGGCCGCCGGGGCGGATGCGGTCCTTGATCAGCTCCCATTCCAGCGGGCTGGAGAACTCGCCGCAGTCGAAGAACACCGCGTCGAGCGCCGGGGCCTCGGCCAGCACCGCGCCCAGGGCGGTGTCCGGGCCCTGCGCGCTCCAGCGCCTGTCTCCCGCCAGGAGGTCCGGGAAGACGCGGGACAGGCAGCGCAGCCTGCCGCGCCGGGTGAGGGCGTCGAGGCAGCGGGAGGCGTAGTCCGGGGTGTCCTGGTGCAGGTCCAGGGTTGCGGCGTAGGGGCCGAGGGAGGGCCGGAGGAAGACCGGCAGGCGGGCGATGATCTCGTCTGCGGCCCTGCCCAGGAAGGCGGCGTGGTCTTCCCCGGAATAGAAGGCGTCCAGTTGGGCCCGGGTCACGGTGAACCCGTCCACGAACCGCACCCGGCCGGCCAGGGACGCCAGGCAGGGCGCGATGTCGTAGGCCGCCACCGGCTTGCCGTCCACCGAGAAGATGCGGGCCTGGGGCGGCAGGGCCGCGGCCAGGACCACGGTGGAGTAGCCGCGGCCCAGCTCCAGGACGTTGTCCAGGGGCGCGAGGTTGCGCAGGAGGTTGGCCGCGTGCACGTACTGGAGGAACACCCCCAGGCCGTGGGCGTGCTTGCCCGGCAAGCGGCGGCGGTCCAGGCACAGGCGCTGCAGGGCGTCCACCAGGGCGCTGTCCGCGTCCGGGGACAGGCGCGCGGCCAGGTCGTAGCGCAGCATCTTGCGCGTCCAGGAAAGGGACATGGGCGTATCCGGGTCGGGGTTGTGCGGACGTGCATCCATACCGCGAAGCGGGCCGGGGCGCAAAGGGGAAATCGCGGGCCGGGGTTTACACCGCAGCATTTTCAGGGGAAAAGGGGGTATGGCCTCCCCGCTGTCCCCCCGCGGCAAGGCGTGGGTCTTCGCCGTCCTGCTCTTGCCCTTCCTGGTCAACGACCTGGCCAACATCTTCGTGGCCGATTTCGCGGCCTGGGCCGCCCTGGACTATCTGTCCCGGGGCCTGCCCCTGGCGGCCGCGGCCTGGCTCCTGCGCACCGGCCGGCTCAGCCGCGCCGACCTGGGCCTGACCTTCCCGGGCTGGCCCGCCTTCTGGGGGCACGCCCTGGTCCTGTGCGGGTTCGCTGCCCTCATGATGACCCGGGGCGAGGACCTGGTGGCCCGGCTGCTGCCGGACGCCGCCCTGGGCGGCTATCCCATCGAGGAGGGCACTCCGCTCTATTACTTCGACCTCTTTGTCGGGCTCGCCATCGTGGCCGTGTCCGAGGAGGTCCTGTCCCGCGGCCTGGCCTGCGCCGCGCTCACCGGGCTGTGGGGCCGGCGGGCGGTCCCGGTTTTCCTGGCCTCGGCCGCGCTCTTCGCGCTCCTCCACTGGTCCGGCGGTCCCCGCTCCCTGGCCACGGCCTTCGTGTTCGGCCTGGCCTTCATGGCGACGCCGTGGCGGACCGGCAGCGTCCTGCCGCCCATGGTGGCGCATTACGTGGCCGATTTGATTGCGTTCTGGTAGGTGTGCGGGTACCGCCGCCCCGCGCTGTCCCCTCGGCTTGCCCATCGCTGCGCTGCGGGTCGCCCCCAGGCGCCCTTGACGCCCCGGCCCGGCAAGCATATTGCTGTATGGCGATCTAGTCATGTCCAGCCGCCTCCAGCCGAGGAGTCCCATGCAACTCGACGACCTGCGCCGCGCGCCCGAACCCGGGCTGCAGCCGCTTTCCCCGCCACCGGCCGAGAATCCCCGGTCCTGCGCCTGTGCCGGAAAACCGGGCCTGGGGCTCGCTCCGTCACTGGGCCTGGGCCTCGTGGCCCTGGGAGCCTGGTTCGGCCTGTACTTCCGGCTTCCCGCCCTGGCCGACGCCCTGGCGTTCGATTTGCTGGGCCTGGTCCCGGGCTCCCGCCTGGGCGAGGCCGTGCGCTTCTTCGCCTACGACGCGCCCAAGGTGCTCATGCTGCTCGTGCTGGTGGTGTTCGGAGTGGGGCTGGTGCGCTCCTTCTTCACCCCGGAGCGCACCCGGGCGCTGCTGGCCGGCCGCCGCGAGAGCGTGGGCAACGTGCTGGCCGCGCTGCTGGGCGCCGTGACCCCGTTCTGCTCCTGCTCGGCCGTGCCGCTCTTCGTGGGTTTCGTGACCGCGGGCGTGCCGCTGGGCGTGACCTTCTCCTTTCTGGTGGCCGCGCCCATGGTCAACGAGATCGCGGTGTTCCTGCTCTACGGCCTGCTCGGCTGGAAGGTGGCGGCCCTGTACTTCGCCACCGGCCTGGCCGTGGCCGTGGCCGCGGGCTGGACCATCGGCCGCCTGGGCCTGGAAGGGCACATGGAGGACTGGGTGCGCCTCATCCGCCAGAACGGGGACGGCGCACCGGGCCGGACCCTGGACTGGCGCGGCAGGGTGCGCTTCGCCGCGGAGGCGGTGCGCGACATCGCGGGCAAGGTCTGGAAGTACGTGCTGCTCGGCATCGCCGTGGGCGCGGCCATCCACGGCTACGTGCCCGAGGGGTTCATGGCCCGGATCATGGGGGCCGGCGTCTGGTGGAGCGTGCCCGCGGCCGTGGCCGTGGGCGTGCCCATGTACTCCAACGCCGCGGGCGTCGTGCCCGTGGTGCAGGCGCTCCTGGGCAAGGGCGCGGCCCTGGGAACCGCCCTGGCCTTCATGATGAGCGTCATCGCCCTGTCCCTTCCCGAGATGCTCATCCTGCGCAAGGTGCTCAAGCCCCGCCTGCTCGGCGCGTTCGCCGGGGTGGTGGCCGCGGGCATCCTCCTGGTGGGCTTTCTCTTCAACGCCGTGCTGTAGCCGCCAAACCGCAAACGGAAGGCCGAAGGGAGAACACCATGAGCGACGCCCCGCTCCGCCGCCTTTCCTTCCTGGACCGGTTCCTGACCCTGTGGATCTTCCTGGCCATGTTCGTGGGGGTCATGGCCGGGTACCTCCATCCAGGGATCAAGGACGTCATCAACCTGTTCCAGGTGGACACCACCAACATCCCCATCGCCGCGGGCCTCATCCTCATGATGTACCCGCCCCTGGCCAAGGTGAAGTACGAGGAGCTGCCCCGGGTGTTCCGCAACGGCAAGGTGCTCCTGCTCTCCCTGGTGCAGAACTGGGTCATCGGCCCCATCCTCATGTTCGGCCTGGCCATCGCCTTCCTGTCCGGCCAGCACGAGTACATGGTGGGGCTCATCCTCATCGGCCTGGCCCGGTGCATCGCCATGGTCATCGTGTGGAACGACCTGGCCCGGGGCGACTGCGAGTATTGCGCCGGGCTGGTGGCCTTCAACTCCATCTTCCAGGTGCTGTTCTTCTCGCTCTACGCCTGGGTGTTCATCACCGTGCTGCCCGGCTGGTTCGGCCTGTCCGGCGAGGTGGTGGACGTGTCCATGGGCCAGATCGCCCAGAGCGTGTTCATCTACCTGGGCATCCCCTTCCTGGGGGGCATGGTTTCGCGGCTCATCGGGCTGAGGCTCAAGGGCAAGGAGTGGTACGAGCAGAAGTTCGTGCCCGCGGTGAGTCCGCTGACCCTGGTGTTCCTGCTCTTCACCATCCTGGTCATGTTCTCCCTGAAGGGCGAGGTCATCGTGGCCCTGCCCCTGGACGTGCTGCGCATCGCCGCGCCCCTGTGCGTGTACTTCCTGCTGATGTTCCTGGCGTCCTTCTGGCTCTCGCGCAAGGCCGGGGCCAGCTACGAACAGTCGGCCACCCTGTCCTTCACCGCGGCCTCCAACAACTTCGAGCTGGCCATCGCGGTGGCCATCGCGGTCTTCGGCATCGAGTCCGGCCAGGCCTTCGCCGCGGTCATCGGCCCCCTGGTGGAGGTGCCGGCGCTCATCGCCCTGGTCAACGTGGCCCTGTACTTCAGGCGCAGATATTTCCCCCACGCGGTGCAGACCCCGGGCGGGGTTTGCCATGTGGCCTGCAAGCCGTAGGAGGAGAGGCGCGGCTAGTCCAGGCGGGCCAGCATCCGTCGCCCCCAGTCCGCCTGGCCCAGGGAGATGCAGGCGTCGCCGGGGGGGAGGGCGGTGTGGACCAGGACGTCCAGGCCGCGGGAGCGCAGGGCCGGGGGGAGCTGTTCGGAGAGGGTGAGGTTGAGCAGGCAGCCGCCGGACAAGCCAACGGTCGAGATTCCCAGTAGTTCCGCAAAGTGCGCCGCAGCCGCGGCCAGGCCCGAGATGAGGCCGGCGTGGAAGCGGCGGGCCATGGCGCCGGTGGACGCGCCGGCCTTCCAGTCGTCGTAGAGCGCCTTGAAGGTGCTCCGGGTGTTGAGCAGGGCGGGCGCGCGGTCGGCCAGCAGGGGCAGGGGATAGGCCCGGTCCGCGGGCTCGGACGCTACGGCATACTGGCTGTGCTCCAGCCGTATCGCCGCCTGGGCCTCGTACTCCGCGGTGAGCCCGGCCCCGGCCAGGGCCGCGGCCGCGTCGAAGAGCCGGCCCAGGCTGGTGGACGCCGGGCAGTTCAGGTTCTTGGCCAGCATCTGGCCCACCAGCCGCGAGGCCGGGCCGAACTCGGCCAGCCAGGGCCAGGGCTTCTCGCCCGACTCCTTGATGTCCAGCCCCCACAGCGCGGCCTGGGCGATGCGCCAGGGCTCTTTTATCGCCGCCTCGCCGCCGGGCAGGCGCAGGGGCGCGAGGTGGGCCAGGCGCTCCCAGTCAGGTCCCGCCGTGTCCGCCAGGAGCAGCTCCCCGCCCCAGAGCGTGCCGTCCTCGCCGTAACCGGTGCCGTCCAGGGCCAGGACCAGGGCCCGGCCCTCGAACCGGTTCTCGGCCAGCACGGCAAAGGCGTGCGCCGCGTGGTGCTGCAGAGCCGCGGTGGGCGCGCCTTTCCCGGTCTGTTCCGCTCGTTCGGAAGCCCAGCGGGTGGTCAGGTAGTCGGGGTGCTTGTCGTGCACGACAAGCGCCGGCTCCACCCGCAGGATGTCCCGCAGGTGGGCCTCCATCTCCGTGAAGAACGCCAGGGTCTCCAGGTTCTCCATGTCCCCGATGTGCTGGGACACGAAGGCCTGGCCGCCCTTGGTCAGGCAGAGCGTATTCTTCAACTCCGGCCCGGCGCCCATGACGGTCGGGCCGTTGTCGGACCCCAGGTCCGCCAGGAACACCGGCCGCGGCGTGAACCCGCGCGCCCGGCGCAGGAACTGGACATGGCTCGGCCCGTCCGTCTCGCGCACCACCCGGCACACCGAGTCGTCGGCCCGGATGAGGATGTCCCGGTCGTGGAACAGGAGCAGGTCCGCCAGGTGCGCCAGGCGCGACGCGGCCTCCCGGTTGCCGATGGCGATGGGCTCCTCGGACAGGTTGCCCGAGGTCATGACCAGCGCCGGGAGCCGTCCCCCGGCCGCGGCGCGGTAGTCGGCCAGGAGCACGTGGTGCAACGGGGTGTAGGGCAGCATGAGGCCCACCCAGGGCGTGTCCGGCGAGACGGCGCGGGCCAGGGGCGCTTCGGGCCGCAGGCGGCACAGGACGATGGGCCGCTCCCGGCCCGCGAGCAGCGCCTCTTCCTCCGGAGGGACGTCGGCCAGAAGGCGGGCCGTCTCCAGGTCCGGGACCATGAGGGCCAGGGGCTTGGCCTTGCGCCGCTTGCGGGAGCGCAGTTCGTCCACTGCCGCGTCGCTGGCCGCGTCACAGGCCAGGTGGAAGCCGCCCAGGCCCTTGGGGGCCAGGATGCGGCCGGTGGCCAACTCCGCCGCGGCCCGGCGGATGGCGTCGCGGCCCTCGGCCAGCCGCGTCCCCTCCCGGTCCGCCAGCCACAGCCGCGGCCCGCACGCCGGGCAGGCGTTGGGCTGGGCGTGGAAGCGGCGGTCCATGGGGTCGTGGTACTCGGCCGCGCACGCGGGGCAGAGCGGAAAGCAGGCCATGGACGTGACCGGCCGGTCGTAGGGGATGGAGCGGGTGATGGTGTAGCGCGGCCCGCAGTCCGTGCAGTTGGTGAAGGGGTACGCGAAGCGCCGGTTGGCCGGGTCGGCCATGTCCGCCAGGCAGGCGTCGCAGGTGGCGACGTCCGGGGAGATGAGCACGGAGTGGCCCGCCCCGGCGGTGCTCTCCAGGATCTGGAACGTTGCGGCGTCCGGCTCGGCCGGGAGGTCCGCGCTCTCCAGGGTCACGATGCGGGCCAGGGGCGGCAGTTCGGCCGGGAAGCGGGCGGAGAACGCGTCAACCGCAGCCGCCGGTCCCTGTACCTCGATGACCACGCCCTCGGGCGTGTTGCGCACCGTGCCGGCGAGTTCGAGGCCCACGGCCAGGCGGTACACGAAGGGGCGGAACCCCACGCCCTGCACCGCTCCGGTCACTACCAGGCGGCGGCGGAGGGGGGCCTCCGGGACGGGGAGCGCGGCGGAATCCATGGGGATGGGGCGTAGCCCGGTCCCGGCCCGGGGTCAAGCAGGGGCCTGCTGCTTCCTCTTCCGCTCAGTCGCGGGGAAAGGTCCTGGCTCCGGGCCGGGAGGGGGGGGCGGGAAGAGGGCGGAGCCGGCCGCCGGTTCAGGAGAATCGGGCCTTGAGCCGTTTCCACGCGCCCTTGGCCAGGCGCAGGGGGTGGAAGCTCACCGGGTCGAGCCGGCCGGGCACGGTGAATCCGGTGAAATCGAAGTCCTCAGGCCGGAGCAGGGGAAACGTGATGTCCTCCGGCCGCGCCCCGGGCAGGCCGCGGCGCAGGCACTCGGCCCAGGTGGCGATGTCCTGCGGCCTTTGCCGCAACGCCGTGAACAGGGCGGTGTCCAGGGCCACGGGGCTCGGGCTGGCGGCGAGCAGGCCGAGATTCAGCGGATCGCCGCCCGTGGGGCCGGTGCGGGACATGGCCACCACCGCGTCGAGCAGGGTGAAGGCGGGGGGCAGGGCGGCCATGACCTGCACCAGCACGGACTCGAAGCGGTTGTCCTTCTCGCCGTGGCGGGAGTGGGCCAGGGGCTTGCGCGCGCCCACCACGCAGCCGAAGAGGTTCTTCACGCCGGCGGTCAGGCGCATCTGGCCGTGGGCCTTGAGCCGGGGCAGGGACAGGATGAGGTCCGCCTCCTGCGCGTCGCGGGACACCCCGATCCCGCCCCCGAAGTCCAGGGCCAGCCGCCGGGGCCGGCCCAGGCCGCGCAGGGGCACGCCCAGGGGGGCCAGGGCCGCGGCCAGGCCGATGGCCCGGCCCACGCCGCGGGCCGTGCCGAAGGCCGGGGAGTCGGCCACCCAGGGCCGGGCCCCGTGGTCCAGCAGCCAGGCGCAGGCCGCGGCGACCACGGCGGGCTCGGAGCAGGCCAGGGGGCCGCGGGTGGCGGCCACCAGGTTGGGCTTGACCAGCACCCGCGCCCCGCGCGGAGGCGAAAAGCCGCAGGCCGTGAACAGGGCGTCGACGGAGGCGGCCAGCCCCTCCGGCGCATAGCCCGCCTGGCGAACCAGGGCCACGGGGGTGGTCAGGGGCGCGGGCATGGAGTGGGGCAGTGAGGACGAAGGAGGTCCGGTGCGGCGCGTCTAGGCCCGGTTCTCCCTGCCCAGGGCCTGCACCGCGGCGCGGGCCAGGAAGGCGGAGCGGGAGAGGCCGAGCTTGCGGGCCTTGGCGTCCACGTCGCGCAGGATGCGTTCGGGCATGGTGATGTTGATGCGCTTGGCCTTGCCCAGGGCCGAGGTGTCGATGTCCACCATCATCCAGGCGCCGCCTGCATAGTCCGGGTTGGTGCGGTGCGCCTCCAGCGGCGAGGGCGCGGGGATGTGCTCCTCGCCCTCCAGATGCACGGCCACGGCCTCCTGGATGTTGGCCACCGCCTCCTCCAGGGTGTCGCCGGCGGTGAAGCATCCGGGAATGTCCGGGATGGTCACGCCATAGCAACTGCCCTCGTCCTTGTGGATCACCACCGGGAACAGCATGTTCATCTCTCCTGCCAGTCCCAGCCGGCCTGTTTGAAGATGTTCCGCAGGGTGCCCGGCGGGATGACCTTGCGCGGGTGCGGGACTGTCACCGTGCGGCCGTCTTTCTTCCATTTCTGGTGGCTGCCGGCTTGATGGGTCTTTTGCCAGCCCTCCGCAGCAAGACGGGCCAGGATGTCCCTGCTGTGTATGGTGTGTATATAAGTATAAGGGCCGGGACGGTCAAGGACCGCCCCGGCCTCTGGCGGGTTCGCCGTCTACGCCAGCCCCAGCGCCGCCACCAGGGTCTTGCAGAAGGCCGGGAGGTCGGCGGGGGTGCGGCTGGTGATGAGGTTCTTGTCCACCACCACCTCCTGGTCCACCCAGTTGGCCCCGGCATGGACCAGGTCGTCCTTGATGGCGAAGTAGGAGGTCACGGTGCGGCCCTTGAGGATGCCGGCCGAGGCCGGGACCCAGCCCGCGTGGCAGATGAAGGCCACGGGCTTGCCCGCCTTGTCCATGGCCGCGGTGAAGGCCAGGGCCTCCTTGGAGCGGCGCATGATGTCCGGGGCGTAGCCGCCCGGGATGACCAGGGCGTCGAAGTCCGCGGCCTTGAGGTCCCGGAAGGCCGCTCCGGCGACGCAGGGCAGGCCGTGCTTGCTCTTGTACTCGCCTTTGGCCGGGCCGGCCACCACCACCTCGGCCCCGGCCTCCTTGAGCCGGTAGAAGGGGACCCACAACTCGAAGTCGTTGTAGATGTCGGCCACGAACAGGGCCACCCGGGGGCCCCTCCTTTTCGCAGGGGCCTTGGCGGCGGGCGCCTTGGCCGTCGGGGCGGGCTGCTTGGCCGGAGCGGCTTTCTTGGCGGGAGCGGTCTTTTTGGCGGGCGCGGCCTTGGCGGCGGGCTTCTTGGCGGCGGGCATGGGTCCTCCTCGGGAAGGCAGGTTTGCTCCAGGATACACCAACCCCGCGGGAAAAGGCAAAGCCGGGCGGCCCGTTACCCAGCCCGCGCCTTCACCAGTTCGTCCCAGGACGTGGTGTAGCGGGGCGACTTGCGGGCCTGGCGCATGCGCCAGGGGCGGCCCAGGCCGGCGGATGCCGGGCGCAGGGCGTCGCGGCCGTGCCGGGCGTTGACCGCGTCCAGCACCGCCATGAGCGCCTCGGCCTTGGCGTCGGCGGGAGTCTCCGGGTGGAGCAGGGACAGTCGGCGCGGGCCGTGCTCCAGGTCCAGGAGCATGACCCCGGCCTTCTTGTAGGTATGGCCGGGCCTGTAGATGCGCTCCAGGGCGGCGCGCGCCAGGGCCATGAGTTCGGGGGTGCGGCTGGTGGGCCGCGGCGCGGTCAGGGTCAGGGAGGCCCGGTGCTGCGGCTGGTCCGGCTGGTGCGGGTCGGTGAGGATGAAGGCCAGCACCGCGCCGGCCCGGCCCTGCTCGGCGCGCAGCTTCTCCGCGGCCCGGGCCGCGTAGGCGCAGACCGCCTCGGCCAACTCCTGGAAGGTGCGCACCGGCCGGCCGAAGCTGCGCGAGACCAGCACCGACTTGCGGGGGGCCGGGGCCTCCTCCAGGGGCAGGCAGGAGCGGCCGCGCAACTCCCAGGCGGTCATGAGCCCGCGCACGGTCATGGCCCGCCTCACCCACGCGTCGGGCGCGTTCTTGAGGTCCAGGGCCGTGCGCCGGCCGTGGCCCTCCAGGAGCCGGCCGTACTTGCGGCCCACGCCCCACACGTCGCCGACCGGAATCCGCGCCAGGTATTGATCCGCCCCCGGACCCGCGGGCAGGGCGAAGACCCCGCCGTGCTCCGGGCGCTTCTTGGCCAGGCGGTTGGCGGCCTTGGCCAGGGTCTTGGTGCACGCGATGCCGATGGAAACCGGGATGCCGGTCCAGCGCAGCACCTTGGCCCGCAGGGCGCGGCAGAACTCCGCCGGGTCGCGGCCGGCCAGGGGGCCGCACACCGTATCCAGGCGCAGGAAGGCCTCGTCGATGGAGTAGACCTCCAGGTCCGGGCAGGCGTCGGCCAGCACGTCCATGACCCGGCGGCTCATGTCCCCGTACAGCGCGAAGTTGGAGGAGAACACCCGCACCCCGCGCCTCTGGTAGAAGTCCTCCCGCTGGAAGGCCGGCTCGCCCATGACGATGCCCAGCCGCTTGGCCTCGGCCGAGCGGGCGATGACGCACCCGTCGTTGTTGGACAGCACCACCACCGGCGCGTCCCGGAGCGACGGATCGAAGACCTTCTCGCACGAGGCGTAGAAGCTGTTGCAGTCCACCAGGGCGAAGAGGGGGGCGAGGAGGGGCATGGCGGTGGCCTAGAGCTTATGAATCACGTAGGTGACCACGCCCCAGATCTCGAAGCTGGCCTCGGGCGTGACTTCTATGGGCGGGAAGGCGGGGTTCTCCGGGGCCAGGAACAGGCGGCCGTTCTTCGCCCGGATGCGCTTCACGGTCAGCTCGCCGTCCAGGGCCGCCACCACCACCTTGTTGTCCGCGGGCGCAAGCGCCCGGTCCACCACCAGGATGTCGCCGGAGCGGATGTTCGCGCCCTGCATGGAGTCGCCGTGCACCCGCACGAAGAAGGTGGCGGCCGGGTGGGCCACCAGGTGCTCGTTGAGGTCCAGGCTGCGGTCGATGAAGTCGTCGGCCGGCGAGGGGAACCCCGCGGCCACCGCGGCCAGGTACAGCGGCAGCTTGAGCGGCGCGCCCGGCTCGAATCCGAGCACTTCCAGGGCCGGCTGCGGCCGGGCTCCGGCCAGGGGCGTCACGGTGTCCTTGCGGCGAGGCATGGCCCCATACTCCTAGCACAGGGGCGGGCGGTTGGGAACGGGACGGCCTGCGCCGGATATAGGCCCCTTGACGCAGCCGGCCGGGGCCGGTATCGCCGCGGGATGCTGCGTCGTTTGTCCATCCGCGCCCTGGTGTTCGCCATGCTGGCCGGGCTGGTGGCGGTGACCATCGGCGGCGGCGCCACCGCCCTGTGGTACGCCGGACGCATGGAGGCCATGCTGGCCGGAGTCTTCGACGAGGACATGCTGGCGTACCGGGCCGCGGACAAGCTGGCTGCGGCCCTGGTCATGCAGAAGGGCCTGGCCACCTACTATTTCCTGGACGGGGACCCCAGGTGGCTGGACGAGCTGGCCGCCAGCCAGCGCGAGTTCGCGGCCTGGGAGGAGCGGGCCCGGAGCGCCCTGCGCGACGACGTGGGCCGAACCCTGTTCCGCCAGATCGAGGCCGGCTACGCCCGCTACGTGGCCTCCCGGGACGAGGTCATCGGCCTCTACGCCCGCGGCGAGCGCGAGCGCGGCGCCCTGCTCCACCGCGGAGTGCGCGAGCAGTTCCACGCCCTGCGCGGCCTGTGCGAACAGTTCAAGGCCCTGCACGAGGAGCGCATGGAGCGCGCCGCCGAGGAGGCCCGCGGCCGGCTGCGGGTCATGCGCGGCGCGGCCCTGGGGGCCATGCCCCTGGCCCTGGGCCTGGCCGTGGTGCTGGCGGTCTTCGTGGCCCGCCAGCTCCTGGCTCCCATCCGTCAGCTGGCCCGGGAGATGGACTCCGGGGACCGCTCCGAGCCCCTGCTCGTCAACGAGGTCAAGGACCTGGGCCGCAAGGTGCGCGACCTGCTGGACGACGTGGACCAGACCCAGAGCAAGCTGCGCAAGAGCCGCGAGCAGATGGCCCAGGCCGAGAAATGGGCCATGACCGGAAAGCTCGCCGCGGGCGTGGCGCACAGCATCCGCAACCCCCTGACCTCGGTGAAGATCCGCCTCTTCTCCCTGGGCCGCAGCCTGGCCCTGGCCCCGGAGCAGAAGGAGGACTTCCAGGTCATCTCCGAGGAGATCGGGCACATCGACGGCATCGCCCGAAACTTCCTGGAGTTCTCCCGGCCGCCCAAGCTCAAGATGCAGCGGGTCAGCCTCTCGGACGTGGTGGACATGACCGTGCTGCTCACCCGCCACCGTCTGGAGAGCTACGAGATTCCGCTCACCGTGCAGCGCGGCGGCCGCCTGCCTCTGCTCAACGCGGACCCGGACCAGCTCAAGGAGGTCCTGGCCAACCTGGTGTTCAACGCCTGCGAGGCCATGGGCCACGCCGGCGGCGGCATCACCCTGTCCGAGGAGGTGGGCTTCGCCGACCCCCTGGGCAAGGTGGCGGTGGTGCGGGTGGCGGACACCGGGCCGGGCATCCCCGAGGACATGCTGGACACGGTGTTCGAGCCGTTCGTCAGCTCCAAGGAGGAGGGCACCGGCCTGGGCCTGTCCATCGCCCGACGCATCGTGGAGGAGCACGGCGGCTGGCTCACGGTGCGCTCGCGGCCCGGCGAGGGCGCGACCTTCACCCTGACCCTGCCCTGCAAGGAGGACGGCCAGTGGGTGCGATAGTCGTCATCGACGACGACTCCCAGCTGCGGCAGAGCTTCGGCCGGCTGCTGGAGCAGGAGGGCTACCGGGTCCGCACCGCGGGCTCGGCCGAGGCCGGCATCGAGGCCGTGCGCCAGGACATGCCCGACCTGGTCATCATGGACGTGCGCCTGCCGGGCATGGACGGGCTCACCGCCTTCGGCCGGCTGCACGAGCTGGAGCCGCGCCTGCCGGTCATCATCATGACCGCCTACGGCGGGGCGGACACCGCCATCGAGGCCACCCGGCGGGGGGCCTTCGACTTCGTGCTGAAGCCCTTCGACATCCCGGAGATGCTGGCCCTCATCGCCAAGGCCCTGGAGGCGGGCCGGGCGGCCCGCGCCAGGGTGGACCTGGACGCGGCCCCGGACTCGGGCAGCGAGGACGCCATGGTGGGCAAGAGCCCGGCCATGCAGGAGGTCTACAAGGCCATCGGCCGGGTGGCGGCCACCGAGGCCACGGTGCTCATCCGCGGCGAGAGCGGCACGGGCAAGGAGCTGGTGGCCCGGGCCATCCACCAGCACAGCCCGCGCCGGGACAAGCCCCTCACGGTCATCAACTGCGTGGCCATCCCCGAGACCCTGCTGGAGAGCGAGCTGTTCGGCTACGAGAAGGGGGCCTTCACCGGCGCGGCCAGCCGCCGCGCGGGCAAGATCGAGCTGGCCGCGGGCGGCGCGGTGTTCCTGGACGAGATCGGGGACATGCCCTTCGCCATCCAGTCCAAGCTCCTGCGCCTGCTGGAGGAGAAGACCGTGGAGCGCCTGGGCGGGGCGGGCGCGGCCAAGGTGGACGTGCGCATCATCGCCGCCACCAACCGCAACCTGGAGGAGGCCATCGCCCAGGGCCGGTTCCGGGAGGACCTCTACTACCGGCTGCGGGTGGTGACCCTGCGCCTGCCGCCCCTGCGCGAGCGCATGGAGGACCTGCCGCTGTTGGCCAACCACCTGGTGGCGCGGCACGCGCAGAAGCTGGGCGCGCCCAACCCCGGGGTCGCGGCCGAGGCGGTGTCGGCGCTGGCGGCCCACGACTGGCCGGGCAACGTGCGCGAGCTGTCCAACGTGCTGCACAAGGCGCTCATCTTCGGCCGGGGCGCGCCGGTGGGTGCGGCCGGGGTGCGCCAGGCCATGCGCGGCGAGACCCCTGTCGTCGCGGACGCCGACGCCGGGCTCCAGGAGGCCCTGGCCCGCTGGGTGCGGCAGTCCCTGTCCGCCGCCGGCCCGGCCCTGTTCGAGAACCTCACCGACCACATCGCCGCCCTCATCATCACCGAAGCCCTCAAGGCCACCGGCAACAACCGCACCCACGCGGCGAAGCTGCTGGGATTGTCCAGACCGACCCTCATCGCCAAGATCGAGAAGTACGGGCTGTAGCGCCTCCCGGAAGTTCAAGCTTTATCAGAGCATTCAGCTTCCGGCGGAGTCCCGGGCCGGGGCGGAGAGTCCCTTGCTGGCGCGGGGTTTCGGGTATACAAGGGAGGCTCCCGTTCCTGCGCCGCCCGGCCCGGCTCGCCGGCGGCGCGCAACCTTCCGGGGATTCCCATGGCCGAGGCCAAGCTGGCCCTCACCGAAGTCGGCACCAACGAGGTGGAGATCATGGTCTTCTACCTCGACCTCAAGGCCGGAGACGACGTGTACCGCGCCTACTACGGCGTCAACGTGGCCAAGGTGCTCAAGATCATGCGCATGCCCGAGCAGGTCATGACCCCGCCCGAGGCCTCCCACCCCGCGGTGCTCGGGGCGTTCCACTTCAAGGACCGCGGCCGCATCGTGCCGCTGGTGGGCCTGGCCCGCTACCTCCGGGAGGTGCGCGTTCCCAACGACGCCCAGAAGGTCATCGTCACCGAGTTCAACCAGGTCATGACCGCCTTCCTGGTCTCGGGCATCACCCGCATCCACCGCCTGAGCTGGAAGGACATCGGCAAGCCCGACCGCCTCACCGACCGCTATTCGGACAACTCCTTCACCGGAGTGGTCAAGCTGGAGGGGCAGATCGTCTTCATCCTGGATCTGGAGAAGGTGGTGCTGGAGCTCAATCCCCAGGCGGCCAAGGCCTTCTTCGGGGTGCAGGTGAAGGTGGAGAGCGACCGCACCGTGCGGGTGCTGCACGTGGACGACCAGCAGCTGGTGCGGCGCATGGTCAAGAAGGCCCTGGAGCAGGACTCGGCCTTCATCGTGGACTCGGCCGAGAGCGGCCAGGACGCCCTGGACCAGCTCCGCCGCAAGGCCGCAGAGGCCCGGAGGCGGGGCGCGCCCATCTCGGACATGGTGAACGTGGTGGTCACGGACGTGGAGATGCCGGTCATGGACGGCTTCACCCTGTGCCGCACCATCAAGGACGACCCGGAGCTCAAGTCCCTGCCGGTATTCCTCTTCTCCTCCCTCATCACCGACGAAACCCGGCACCGCGGCGAGTCGGTGCGCTGCGACGGCCAGTTCCCCAAGCCCCAGACCGAGGCCATGGCCAAGGACATCATCTCCCAACTCGCGGCCATGTGTCTGGAGCAGTGACCCCACCCGCGTCAGTTTCCTTTCCGAACCGTAAAGAATCCTGACACCCGGGCGGCCCCCCAGGCTGCCCGGGTGTCCTGCCTTTTGCGAGATTCCCCCGTGAATCCGGCGCGATGGCCCGGGGCTCCCGGTTGGCACGGGGGTTGCTCATGAGGGACCGCCATGAACGCCGACATCCAAAACAGCCCCACGCCCTTCGTGTGCATCGCCGAGCGGAACCCGCGCATCCGGGCCTTCCTGCTCAAGGAGTTCCGGCGCACGGGGTACCGGGTGCAGGCCGCGTCCAACGACCGGGAGCTGGCCGCGGCCGCGACCGCCGAGCCACGGCCCGACGTGTTCGTGGTGGACCTGGACATGCCCGGGCTGGAGCAGGGGCTCAGCGGCCGGGCTGCGGCCCTGGTCCGGCCCCTGGTGGCCTACGCCCTCCTGCCCGACTGCGAGGGTCATCCGCTGCTGGCGACGGCCTCGGCCGTGGTGGAGAAGGGCGGCGACCCGCGGGAGCTCCTGGCCGTGGTGGAGCGCCTGCTGCGCGAGCCGGGCCGGGGCGATTGATATCGGGATAGATCCCGTCCGGATGGTCCGGCCGGGAACGAACGTGTTCGATACATTGTTGAGGAGGAATCGACGACATGAGCAAGGCAAGAACCATCTACCGGGGGCTGATCGAAGCCGGCCGGGCCTACGCCGAGTGGGACCTGCAGACTTCGATGACCATCCTGCGCAGCAAGAAACGGCTGCTCATCCTGGGTCTCCTGACCCTGCCGGCGGTGCTTTTCGCCGTGGCCTACGCCAGCGATTCGCTGCCGGCGGTGCTGGGCGGACACAAGGCCTACGGACCGGCCAACTACGATCCCATGATCTTCCTGATCTCCATCGTGGTCGGCCTGGCCGCCGGCCTCATCACCGGCTGCATCGGCGCGGGCGGCGGCTTCATCATCACCCCGGCCCTCATGAGCGCGGGCGTGAAGGGCATCCTGGCGGTGGGCACCGACCTGTTCCACATCTTCGCCAAGGCCATCATGGGCACCGTGGTGCACAAGAAGCTGGGCAACGTGTCCGTGTCCCTGGCCGTGGCCTTCCTGGTGGGCTCGGGCGTGGGCGTGTCCGGCGGCGGCGTCATCAACCGCGCCCTGTACGAGAAGAACCCGGCCCTGTCCGACACCTTCATCAGCGCGGTCTACGTGGTGCTGCTCGGCTTCCTGGGCATCTACGCCCTCATCGACTTCATCAAGCTGTCCAAGTCCGGCGCGGACGTGGGCGGCCACGGCGGCCCCGAGCCGGCCAAGGCCGCGGGCGCCGGCAAGAGCCTGCCCGAGAGGCTCCAGGCCTCCAAGATTCCGCCGCTGATCACCTTCGACGAGGACCTGGTCCCCGGCGGCAAGAAGATCCCCGCCCTGTACGTGGCCATCTGCGGCGTGTTCGTGGGCTTCGCCGCGGCCATCATGGGCGTGGGCGGCGGCTTCCTGACCTTCCCCATGTTCGTGTACATCCTGGGCGTGTCCTCCTTCACCACCGTGGGCACTGACATCCTCCAGATCATCTTCACCGCGGGCTACGCCTCCATCGCCCAGTACGCCATCTACGGCTTCATCTTCTACACCCTGGCCATGGGCATGCTCATCGGCTCGCTCTTCGGCATCCAGGTGGGCGCGCTCACCACCAAGGTGGTCAAGGGCATCTACATCCGCGGCTTCTACGCCACCGCCATCATGGCCGGCTTCGTCAACCGCCTCTTCGCCCTGCCCGGCAAGCTGGCGGAAATGGAGTACATCACCCTGTCCCCGTCCACCGTGCACGTGCTGGACATGGTCGGCAACGTGGTCTTCTTCGCGGCCGTGTCCGTGTTCGGCGTCTGGGTCTTCGCAAAGTTCCTGGGCAGCCTGAAGCTGCTGAGGGAGGAGGCGTAACATGGCTGCCAGCAAGGGAAAATCCATGGCCAAGGGTCTGTTCATGACCGTGGTCTTCTTCGTGGTCCTGTTCCTCATGTTCTCCCCCCTGTTCTCGGGCGGACAGAACGCCTTCGAGTATTCGGACAACCTCTTCAACGCCATGTCCAAGGGCTCCACCCTGGAGTACATCCCCAAGCAGCTCAAGAACGTGGAGAAGTTCGCGGGCAAGCCGGTGGAGACCGACCTCGAGTTCAAGGACGGCGAGGTTGAGGAGCACCTGGGCTACAACGCCGTGGCCGCGGACGTGGCCGCCAACGCCGGCAAGATCCTCGCCGCGGCGGGCGCCAAGGCCGAGGTGTCCGGCGCCCATGTCGCCGTGTCCGGCGATCTGGGCGCGGTGCTCACGGCCGGGCTCACCGACGCCCAGGCCATGTTCGACGGCAAGGGCGAGGCCATCGCCGCCAAGTACGGCATGGATCCCAAGCTCGCCGTGTTCACCTGGTGGAAGATCTTCCGCGAGCTGAACCGCAAGCTGGTCATCGCCAACAAGGCCAACGAGGCCAAGGCCGTGGACAGCGCCCTGAAGAAGGGTATAGAACTCGGGTACAACTTCGCCGGCATCCCTGCGGTCAAGGCCTCGGACAACGTGGGCATCCTCGCGGGATCGCTGATTTTCTACGTGGTTTACACCATGTGGTGGGGTCTGGCCATCCTCTTCGTGTTCGAGGGGATGGGCCTGGCCATGAAGAAGGGCAAGAAGAAGGAAGTGTAACCGGCTCCACAGGGGGCGGGGCGTTCGCCCCGCCCCCCTTCCCGGGGCCGCGCAAAAGCCATGGCCCCGATCCTCGCCGCGCTCAGGCGCCTCTTCTCACGGCCCCGGCCGCTCCCTCCCGATCCGGAGGCCGCCAAGGCCATCCGCGCGGCCAACCGTCTCAAGTTCCACCACTTCAAGCTGCTCCTGACGGCCAACGGCAAGGCCCTGGACATCATGGCCGAGATCGAGAAGGCCCTGGCCGGCCGCACCCTCTTCGGCATGACCTTCGTGCGCTCCAAGTGCACCGCCGTGGGCGTCAACGCCTTCCAGATGATCCGCCACCTGGACCAGCTCGCCCCGGACACGTACGGCGGGCTCTACGCCCGGTTCCAGGATATCCAGGCCGGCCTCGACGAGGTCCTGGCCCCGGCCCGGATCGAGCGCCGGGGCCGGCTGGTGGCGCCCCTGTCCGAGGTGGACGCGGGCATGGCCGATCTGGTGGGCAGCAAGATGGCCTCCCTGGGCGACCTGGCCCGCAGCCTGGGCCTGCCCGTGCCTCCCGGCTTCGTGGTCACCGCCGCGGGCTTCGACGCCTTCATGGCCCAGGACGGCCTCAAGGAGGAGATCGACCGCCTGCTCCAGGCCGCGGACGTGCGCAGCATGGACGACCGCTTCCGGCTGTCCTCGGCCATCCAGGAGCGCATCGTGCATACCCCGCTGCCCCTGGCGTTGGAGGCGGACATGGCCGCGGCCTTCGCCGCCCTGGAGGCCTCCACCCGGCCCCGGGTGCGGGTCTCGGTGCGCTCCAGCGCCCTGGGCGAGGACGCGGAAGGGGCCAACTACGCCGGCCAGTTCCTGTCCCTGCTCAACATCCCGGGCAAGAGCCTGGTCGCGGCCTACCGCGAGGTGGTGGCCAGCATGTACGGCCTGCCCGCCCTGAACTACCGCCTGTCCCGCGGCATCCGCGACGAGGATGCGGCCATGTGCGTGGGCGTCATGGCCATGGTCCCGGCCCGCTCCGGCGGGGTGGCCTACTCCCGCAACCCGGTGAACATCCGCGACGACGCGGTCATCGTGTCCGCGGCCTTCGGCCTGCCCAAGGTGGTGGCCGAGGGCCGGGGCCCCGTGGACCTCTTCGCCGTGGGCCGCGGCGACCCGCCCGTCATCCGGATCCGCCGCATCGCGGACAAGACCAGCATGTTCGCCTGCGACCCTGACGCCGACGCCTGTCAGTTCCGGCCGGGCGGCGAACAACGCGCCGAGCCCTCCCTGTCCGACGCCGAGGTCCTGGAGTTGGCCCGCATGGCCGTGGCCCTGGAGGAGCGCTTCGGCGCGCCCCAGGACATCGAGTGGACCGTGGACGAGGCGGGGCGCGTCTCCCTCCTCCAGTGCCGCCCCCTGCAGCGCGGCGAGGCGGTGCGCCAGCCCTTCTACGACCTGGCCCCGGCCCGGTCCCGGCCCACCCTGGCCGACGACGGCAGCACCGCCAGCCCGGGCGTGGGCTGCGGCCGGGTCTGCAGGGTCCGCGACGACTCCGACGCCCTGCGCTTCACCCCGGGCGCGGTGCTGGTGGTGGGGCGCGCCCTGCCCAAATGGGGCTCGCTCATTCCCTACGCCTCGGCCCTGGCCACCGAGCAGGGGGGGCTGACCGGACACCTGGCCAGCATCGCCCGGGAGTTCTCCGTGCCCGCGGTCACCGGATGCGCCCGCATCCTGGAAACCCTGGAGGACGGCCGCATGGTCACGGTGGACGCCGACGCCGGCCGCATCTACGACGGCTGCGTGGAGTCCCTGCTGGAGCACGCCGCCCCGAAGCCGAGCTATCTGCAGGGCAGCCCGGTGCACACCCTCCTGGGCCAGGCCGCGCGGCTCATCACCCCCCTGAACCTCCTGGACCCGGATTCCCCGGAGTTCCGCATCCGCCACTGCCGCACCCTGCACGACATCACCCGCTTCTGCCACGAGAAGGCGGTGCTGGAGATGTTCAACCTGAGCGTGCCCGGCGAGGATTCCGGCGCCTCGTCCAAGCGCCTCTTCGACAAGGTGGCCACCCAGTTCTGGGTGGTGGACCTGGAGGACGGCTTCAGCCAGGAGCCCGAGGACCAGTGGATCCGCATCGAGCACATCGCCTCCATCCCCATGCTCGCCCTGTGGGAGGGCATCACCGCCATCCCCTGGCAGGGGCCGCCCCGGGTGGACGCCAAGGGCTTCATGTCCATCGTGGCCCAGGCCGCCACCAACCCCAACCTGGTCCCGGCCGCCCGCGGGGAGTACGCCGAGCGCAACTACTTCATCATCTCCCGCAACTTCGTGAACCTGCAGTCCCGGTTCGGCTTCCACTTCTGCACCGTGGAGGCCTTCGTGGGCGACCGGCCCTCCCAGAACTACATCGTGTTCCGCTTCCAGGGCGGGGCCGCGGACCTGGCGCGCCGCCGCCGCCGGGCCCAGTTCATCACCGACATCCTCACCGGCCTGGGCTTCACGGTGCGCCTCAACGAGGACGCCCTGTCCGCCCGCCTGGAGGGCTTCGAGACCCAGGCCATGAAGAAGCGCCTGAAGATCGTGGGCTACCTCACCCAGCACACCCGCCAGCTGGACATGATCATGAACGACCCGGCCGCCACGGCCGAACACCGCGACCGCATCCTCAAGGACATCGAGACGCTGCGCGCCATGGCGTAGGGCGGAGGAAGGGGGAGGGGGCGCGGCCTAGCAGTCCGTTGCAAAAGTCGGTTTTCACCCCATCCCGATGAGGGCGACGGCTACCGGGGCAGGTTGTTGGTGTTGGTTGAGGGTGACCAGTACGACGAGCAGCAGGGGAGTCGAGGCGTGAGGG
>JBFMHA010000044.1:0-28831 GCA_040753075.1 Thermodesulfobacteriota bacterium | reverse complement strand
TGGCCCCAGCCGGTGGGATGCAAGGGAGGCGGGGAGCCTCCCTTGCCGGGGCCTGGGGCGGCGCCCCGGCGGAGGGCCTGGGGCGGCGCCCCGGCGGACGCGGCGGCGCCCCGGCGGACGCCTCAGCCCTGCAGCTTGAGCAGCCGGGCCGCGCCTTCGGGGAGCAGGGGGTTGGCCAGGGCGGAGCGCTTGCCGGCGGCCAGGGAGGACAGGGCCTTGGCCGCGTCCAGGAGGTCGGGCAGCGTGGCGGAGGACTTGGCTGTGGACTCCATCACGTCCAGGAGCCGGCCGGATTCCTCCAGGCGCAACTCCTCGGCCGGCGGTGGTCCCAGGTCCGCGAGCAGGGTGGGCGGGAGCAGGGCCTTGGCCGCGCCGCCGGCCCGGGCCGCATCCGTGGCCTCGGCCCAGCGGGTGAGCAGGCCCCGGGTCCGGTCCAGGAGCAGGGACCTGGTGTTGTCCGGATCGCGGGCCAGGCCGCTGGTGAAGGCCGCGGGGTCGAAGGACAGGGTGGCGTCCGGGGTTCGGGCCAGGCCCAGGTCGGCGATGCCCGGGACCAGGTCCGTGACCGGGTCGCGGAAGTGGTCCGGGAAGTTCTGGTCCAGGAGGTCGGCGTTGCGGGAGAGCAGGGCGCTCAGGTCGTTGAAGGCGTCCACGATGTCGGACATGCGGCCGGCCATGTCGCCCGCGGCCTCGCGCACGGTGACGGCCCTGGTCTCGCCGGCGGCCCCGTGCGCCGCCAGGTTGACCCGGCCCTGGTCCAGGCTGAAGACTCCGGTCTCCGAGGTCAGGGTCTGGCCGTTGACCTGGATCCGGGCGTCGGAGCCGGGGTTGGCCGTGGGCTGGAAGCCCAGGCCGGAGAGCAGGCTGCCCGAGGGCGTGGCGGACCAGGCGGAGCCGTCGTAGAAATAGTCCGTCCCGTCCTCGTCCAGGGTCAGGGCGTTGTGGGCAGTGGGCGCGGTCTCGTCCCAGGCGGAGCCGTCGTACTGGTAGATGTTCCCTGCGGTCCATCCGTTGGCCGTGGCCGAGGCGATGTAGCGGTCCCCGTTGCGGGGGTTCTGGGGCAACGTCCCGGTCGGGTTGAAGAACCCGTCGGCCGAGTCCAGCCAGGGGCCGCCGTATTCGGACAGGGCCAGGCGCTGGCCGAGCTTGGGCGAGGCCAGGGAGACCTGGAGATACTTGCCGTCGGTCCAGTAGGCGTCGGAGCGGACGAGGCCCGAGGGCCGCCTGGCGTCCAGGACCTCGGCCTTGAGCCGGTCCGTGGAGGAGTTGATGGCGTCCGCGGTGCGGCGCAGCGCCTGGTCCCAGGTCATGTCGGCGTCGATGTCCACGGTTATGACGCCGCTGTCGTCGCCCAGGTCGTATGCCAATTTGTATTCTCCAGGCGTGAGGCCCGAATCGGCGCGGTGGTTCTTGACCGAGGTGGCCAGGCTGGCGGGCTTGGCCAGGCGGTCGACGCGCAGGTCGTAGCGGTCCGGTGTGGCCGGGGAGGTCGCGTGCTCCGTGGGCTTGAGCCCCAGGCCGCGCACCAGGCCGCCGGAGTAGTCCGCGATCTCGATGTCCTGGTCCGCATGGGCCGGGTTCACCGTGATGTCCAGGAACGTCCCGATCTTGTTCACGTCCGGGATCTTCTGGCCGGCGAAGGACTGGCGCACCACGCTGGCCTGCACCGGCAGGTCCGCGGCGTTGATCGCCGCGGCCGTGGCGTCGAGCACGCCCTCCCAGTCCGCGCCCGCGGGCGCGATGACCGTGACCGTGCGCGACTCGCCCCCCTGGGTCAGGGTGAGGGCGTAGGTGGTGTCGGCGTCGGCCGAGGCCAGGGTGGTGGAGGCGTTGGCGTCCCGGGCTAGGGACAGGAGCTTGTGCTGGCGCGGGGCCTCGCCCGCGGCCCGGAGCGTGGCCGTGACCGCGTTGTCCAGGCCCGGGTCGCGCACCACGAGGCGGCCGAAGGAGAGGGGCGTGGAGTCGGCGGGCCACTGGAGCTGGCCGAGGGCCTTGGAGAACGCGCCGAGGGACCGGTCCAGGGCGGAGGCCAGGGGACGGGCCAGGCGCTCGTAGCGGGCCAGGCGCTCGGCGTTGCCGGCGCGGAAGGCCCAGCGCGAGGCGGCGAAGAGCCGGGTTGCGGCCGAGGCGGCGCGCGGGGCCTGGACCGCGGTGGAGATGGTGCTCTCCTGCGGCCTCTCGCCCCCGTACTCCACCTTGGTCACGGCCATGGCGACCTCAGTATCGGACCTCTTCCAGGCAGAGGCCGTGGGCCGGGGCCGTGGGATAGTGGATGTTGCGGCTGCGGCTTTCCATGATGTCCCTGGCCTGCCCCGGCGTGAACTTGCCCTGGCCCACCCAGACCAGGAGCCCCATGAGGTTGCGCACCATCTGCTTGAGGAACCCGTCCGCGGTGAAGCGCCAGACCGCCTCGCCCGGGAACAGTCCCGGACTCCAGGAGATGTCGGTCAGGGTGCGCACCGTGCTGGCCACCCGGGTGCCGGTGTTCTGGAAGCTTTTGAAGTCGTGCTCGCCCGTGAGCAGGTCCGCGGCCGCGCGCATGGCGTCGCGGTCCACCGGGCCGCAGGCCCAGGCGTACCCCCGGCGCTGGGGGATGCGGAAGTCGCGGAAGGGCCAGAGGGTGTAGGCGTACGTCTTGTCGGTGGCGGAGAACCGGGCGCTGAAGCTGCTGTCCACCCGCGCCACGGCCAGCACGGACACGTCCTCCGGGAGCTGGGCGTTCAGGGCCCGCTGCCAGGGCAGGCCGAGCTTTTCCGCGGGAACGTCGAAGTGGCAGACCTGGCCCAGGGCGTGGACCCCGGCGTCGGTGCGCCCTGCGCCGGTGATGCGCGCCGGCCGGCCGAGCATGGGGGCGACCACCGCCTCCAGCACGCCCTGCACCGTGCGCTCGCTGGGCCCGGACCGGCGGGCCTGCACCTGCCAGCCGGAGAACCCCGCGCCGTCGTAGGCCACCGTGAGCTTGAGTCTGGGCACGCGTCCCCCTGCTATTCGAAGGGCACCTGAAGCTTGGTCAGGGCCTCCGAGAGCTTGGCCGCCTTCTCGGCCGGGACAAAGGACAGGATCTCGCCGGCCTGGCGGCCGCGCATCCCCGCCAAGATCTTGACGGCGATCTTCTCGTCCAGGGTGGAGAGCACGTCCGCGGCCTGCTTGGCCTTCATGTTGGAATACACGTCCACCAGATGCCGCAGCTTCTCGTCCTTGAGGGTGTTGGCCTCCTCCAGGAGCCGCTTGAGGTTGGACTCCAGCTCCTGCAGCCGGGCCAGCTTCTGGTCCACCTGCTTCTCCAGCTCCCGCACCTGGCGCTCGCGGCGGTCCAGTTCGTCGATGGCCCGCTGCTTGGCGCGCGGGTCCAGCTCCGTGGCCTTGCCCTCCACGCCGGCGGGTTCGCCCTTGGCTTCGGGCTTGGCGGCCTCCGCGGTCCCGGGCGCGGCCGCCTCGGCGGGCTTGGCCGCGGCCGCGGGCTGCTCCTGCTTGGCCGGGGGATCCTGGGCATACGCCGGGGGCGCGGGCGCGCCCGCCTGCATGGCCACCACCGCCAGGAGCAGGAGCTTGAACAGGGCCGCCAGGGCCAGCCCCTTGAGGACCTTAGTAAACGTGACGCGCGAAGCGGATCGTTGCCATCTCATCGTATTCCCTCTGCTCCCTGGCGTTGGCCTCTCGCCGGAACTCGAGTTCCTGCTGGGTGCGCAGCCGCTCCAGGAGCTTGCGCTCCTTGGACCGCTCCACCAGCTCCCGGCGCCGGGCGTTCATGAGCCGCGTGAGTTCCATGAGCCGCATCTCGGCCTGCTCCATGTCCTGGATCAGGCGCCTACGGTACTGCCGCCACAGCCAGATGTCACCCTCGGTCAGGCGCTTCCCGGCGTACAGGCTCGCCTCGTGCTCGTCCAGGGCCGTGCGCAGGGCCGCCACCACGTTGACCTGGAGGTCGTGGTCCGCCTTGGCCTTGGCGAAGGCGAACTTGGCCTGGTCTTCGCGCTGGCGGCGATACTCCAGCACCTTCTGCAAACGGAATTGGAACCGCGGCATGCCCACCCCTAGCAAAACCCGGGCCGGAAGGGCCAAAACAAGGGGGCGAGCGCCGGCGCGAAACGGGTCGCCCTGACACAATACTGGACCCTAACCCGGTGGCGCGTTTCGGGGAAAGGGGCGGGAAAGCCCGAGAGGGGGCCCCCCCTTGGGCGCTAGCAAAGAGGTTTCTCCCCTCCCTCTCGGAGGAACTCCTCCAGGAGCCGCCAGGCTTCGGGGTCGGGATGCTGGATCGGGGGGTGCTTCATGAAGAAGGCGCTGGGGCCTTCCAGGGGGCCGGCCAGGCCGCGGTCCAGGGCGAGTTGGCAGCAGCGCACGGCGTCCATGGCGACGCCGGCGGAGTTGGGGGAGTCCTCCACCGAGAGGCGCAGCTCCAGGTGCATGGGCACGTTGCCGAAGAGCCGCCCCTCCATGCGCAGGAAGCAGACCTTGTTGTCCTTCTGCCAGGCCACGTAGTCGCTGGGGCCGATGTGGATGTCCTCGTCGGCCAGGCGCCGGGCGGCCGCGGACTGGACCGCCTCGGTCTTGGAGGCCTTCTTGGAGGCCAGGCGGCTGCGCTCCAGCATGTTGAGGAAATCGGTGTTGCCGCCGGTGTTGAGTTGGTAGGTGCGGTCCAGGGGCACGCCGCGCATCCGGAACAGGTCGGTGAGGGCGCGGTGCACGATGGTGGCCCCGAGCTGGGCCTTGATGTCGTCGCCCACCAGGGGCAGGCCTGCGGCGCGGAAGCGGGCCGCCCAGGCCGGGTCGCTGGCGATGAACACCGGCATGCAGTTGACCAGGGCCAGGCCCGCCTCCAGGCAGCATTCGGCGTAGAAGCGCGCGGCCTGCTCCGAGCCCACCGGCAGGTAGTTGAGGAGCACGGTCGCCCCGGAGTCCTTGAGGATGCGGACCACCTCGGCCGGGCTCGGCTCGGGCGCGTCGGACGGGAGGAAGGTTCGGTGCTCGGGGTAGCCGCGCATGTGCGGGGCCAGGCCGTCCAGGACCGGGCCCATGCGGACGGTGGTCCCGCTGGGCGGCAGGTCCGGACGGAAGGTCTCGGTGCAGTTGGGCGGGGCGAACACCGCCTCGGACAGGTCGCGGCCCACCTTGCGCGCGTCGATGTCGAAGGCCGCGGCCACCTCGATGTCGCCGGGCGCGTAGCCGCCCAGGTCCCAGCGCATGAGCCCCGGGGCCGCGTCGGGTCGGGCGGCGCGGTAATAGTGGATCCCCTGGACCAGGGAGCTTGCGCAGTTGCCCACGCCGGCGATGGCGATGCGGATTCGCTTCACGTTTGCCTCCGGACGCAAGCGTCCCGGGCCCGTGCCGCGGGGAAGAGCTTGACGCGACAGACCTATCCCGCAGGGGCGGGAAGCGTCAAGGCGTTGCGCAGCGCGTCGGCCAGGAGGCGGGCCAGGTCCGGCGGCGCGGCGCGGGGGTCGGAGAACAGGCGCTGGTTCGTCTCCAGCTCCAGGCCCAGGTAGGCGGGACCCAGGGCGCGGCGCAGGAAGGTGGCCAGGCCATCGGACGCTCCCCGGTATGGCGCGTTGCGGCGCACCCGCAGGCCCGGGGCCCGGCGGGTCAGGACCGCTTTCCAGGCCGCGGCCAGTCTCGCTTCCCGGGGCCTGGCCGGGTCGTAGAGCAGGCCCAGGTCCATGGTCCGCTCCCGGTCGTGCAGCACCGGGGTGAAGGAGTGGACCGCCAGGTGGAGGACCTGGCCGCGCCCGGCGATCAGGTCGGCCGCGGCCTGCCGCACCGCCTGGCGGTGGGGCCGCCAGAGGCGGTCCAGGAGGGCCTGGCGCTCCGGCGCGGGCAGGGGGCGGGTGAGTTCGGAGAAAAGCGCCGGATGGCCTTCCGACCGGTTGGGGTCGGCCAGCAGCCGGGTGGTGTCGCAGAAGAGCAGGGGGGCGTCGAGCTCCCCGGCCAGGAGCCGGGCCAGGGCCAGGGCGCCGGGGTCCCAGCCGCGGTGGGAGGCGAGCAGGGCCTTCCGGCCGGCGAACAGGCGGCGGTAGCGGGCCGGGACCCGGTTCCCCCCGTGCTCGCAGGTGACGAGCAGGGCAGTCTCAGGCACGGAAGGCCTCGCCGCGGTCCAGGCAACCGGCCAGGTCCGCGTAGACTTCCCGGAGCGGCTCCCTGCGGTAGTCCCCGCCCAGGGCGGCCAGGATGCGGCGGGCCAGGCAGCCCTGGTCCGAGAACGCGGCCAGGGCCGGGTCCCAGGCCGGGTCGCGCGCCTCCGGGGGCAGGGCGGCGTCCAGGAGATGGGACCAGAGTTCGGCCGCGCTGAGGCGGGATTCCCCGGGCAGGCCCAGGGCCGCCAGGTAGCGGGGATCGTCCAGCACCGCCTGCTCGGCGTCGCGGATGCAGGCGAGCAGGATGCGGGCCAGGGGTTCGGTCCCGAAGGCCTGCTGCTCGGCCAGGCCCGCCCAGCGTTCGGCCGCCAGGGCCTGGAGCGCGGCGCAGGCCAGGGCGGCCAGGCCCAGGTCCGCGGCCGGGCATTCCTGGATGTCCAGCACCCGGATCTCGATGGCCCCCCGGTCGAAGCGGGCGATGGCCCCGCGGGCGTTCAGGAACTCGTGGCGCAGGACGCCCTCCGGGTCCAGGGGCGCCATGTCCCGGTACATGCGCTCGAAGATGTCGCGGCGGTAGGCGGCCTCGTCGTAGACCGGCTCGGGGATGACCAGCCCGCACACCGAGGGCACCCGCGCCGAGTTGTGGCGGTAGGTCTCCATGCGGCTGTCCAGGAGTCCGGTGGGCCGGCCGTCCAGGATGGGGGAGCTGGCGGAGAGCGCGGGCAGGATGGGCAGCAGCAGCCGGACCGCGGCGTGCAGCCGGCCGAACTCGGCGTCGCCGGCGAAGGGGAGGTTCAGGTGGGTGCTCTGCAGGTTGGACCAGCCGTGCCCGCGGCAGCCGAAGATGCGGTCGTAGGCGCGGTAGATGGGGCCGTCCTCGTGCGGCCACAGCCGGGTCTCGCGGGCCGGGTCCATCCACGGGTGGGCCCCGCCGGGCAGGAGCCGTCCGCCCAGGCCCGCGGCCAGGGCGTTGGCCCTGGCCACGTCGGGCTGGAACACGGCGGCCAGGCCGGCCAGGCCGGGCGCCGGGCCGTTGGTCTTCATCTCCAGCACGTGCAGCGCCAGTTCGTTGGACCAGGCCGTGGCCCCCAGCTCCACGTCGGCGCACGGCCTGCCGGCGGCGGCCTCCAGCAGCCGGTCCGCGGCGGGCAGCACGTCCAGGGTGGCGGCGTCCACCAGCATGTACTCCAGTTCGACGCCGAATCCCTGGAACAGGCCCAGGCGGCTCACGGCTTGTCCCCCCTGGTGCGCTCCCGCATGCGGGCCAGGAAGACCTCCATGATGCGCTGGTAGAGCTCCATGCCCAGCACGTCGTCCTCGGCCCCGGCCTCGATGGTGGGGTTGTCGTTGACCTCGATGACGTAGACCTGGTTGCCCACCTGCTTGAGGTCGACCCCGTACAGCCCGTCGCCGATGGCCTCGGCCGCCTTGAGCGCGGTGCGCACCACGGCCTTGGGGGCCTTGCCCACGGGCAGGGTCTCCACCCGGCCGTACACGTCCCGGCCGCCCTTGCCCTTGCCCAGGATCTGCCAGTGGCGCGGGGCCATGAAGTACTTGCACACGTAGAGCGCCCGGTTGTCCAGCACCCCCACCCGCCAGTCGAAGTCCGTGGGCAGGAACTCCTGGGCGATGACGAGCTCGGACTTCTTGAGCATGCGCCGCACCGTGACCGCCAGCACCTCCCAGTCCCGGGCCATGTACACCCCCTGGGAGAAGGAGCTGTCCGGCTCCTTGAGGATGCAGGGCAGGCCCAGCCCGGGCAGGACCTCGGCGAGGTTGCGGGAGTGCAGGATGGCGGTGCGTGGGATGGGCGCCTTGCGCCGGGACAGGACCTCGGCCAGGAAGACCTTGTTGGTGCAGCGCATGATGGACTGGGGGTCGTCGATGACCGCCAGGCCCTCGGCCGCGGCCTTGCGGGCCATGCGGTAGGTGTGGTGGTCCACGCTGGTGGTCTCCCGGATGAACAGCCCGTCGAACTCCGAGAGCCGCGCCGAGTCGTCGCGGGTGATGAACTCCACGCTCATGCCCAGTTCCTCGGCGGCCCGGGCGAAGCGCTTGAGGGCCTTTGGGTCCGAGGGCGGGCGCTTCTCCTTGGGATCGGCCAGGATGGCTAGGTCGAAGCGGGAGACCTGCTTCTTGGGGATGGAGAGCTTGCGGCCCGCGAAGTGCTCCGAGGCCCGGGCCGCGGCGAAGGCGTGGTCCTCGGCCGGAATGTCCTTGACCGAGGCCGGGGACACGTTGACCAGCTGCCAGGCCCCGGAAAAGCTGAAATCCGCCCGGATGAAGGGCGCGGGGAAGGTCTGGAACAGGCGCAGGGCCAGGGGCTCCAGGGCCTTGTCCGGGCACTTGCCGAAGTAGGCGTAGAGGGAGAGCTTGCCCGGCTCGCGGCCGGCCAGGAGCTTCTGCATGAGGTCCGAGAGGTCGTCCGAGGCCAGGCGGATGAGGCCCACGGACTTCATGTCCTGGATGGTGGTGATGCTGGGCACGGCCTTGTGGCCCCGGGCCTCGGCCAGGAGCGACACGTAGTAGCCGATGCTCTGGTAGCGGTAGGACTGGCAGATGTTGAACACCCGCGCCCCGCGCTGTCCGGCCAGGGCGGCGTCGGTCAGGTAGCTGCGGGCGGGCAGGGGCTCGACCCCGGTGAAGCACAGGGGGCATTCTTCAGGGTTCTCGATGACGACGAGAACGGACACGCTTTCCTCCTCTGTTCTTCCTGGTGCGGAGCGGGGAGTCGGCCCGGGAGGGCCGGGCGGGTTCCTGGGCCTTTCCGGCCGGTCCCGGCTGGATGACCAGCAGGTTGGCGTCGTAGGTCAGGCTGCCCAGGAGGATGGCGCAGGACAGCCGGTTCAGGTCCACCTCGTAGACCTGGCCCTGGCTCATGGGGTTGGGCAGCAGGGGGTCGGCCACCAGGGCCTGGCGGCGCTCCATGTCGTAGCCGCAGACCACCACGAAATGGCCCGCGGGCTCGCCGGCCACATCGTCGTAGACCAGCTTGCCGTCCTCTTCCCGCTCCCGGGCGGTGCGGTAGAGGTAGGTGGCGGACAGGCCGGTGAGCACCGGCAGGGAGTTCTTGAGCAGCCGGCGCAGGAGCGACACGGTGAGGTCCTGGAAGCGCAGTTCGCCGCCCAGGGCCAGGTAGTCCCGGTAGGCCTTGGCCGCCAGCCGCACCTTGGGCCGGGTGGCCGCGGCCATGCGTTCGGCAAGCTTGGCCGGGATGTCCGCGCCAGGGTCCGCGAACCAGGTGGGGTCCAGCACCCGCAGGTCGAAGGTGTAGATGGTGGCCCGGTAGCCGCGGCGCAGGGCGTGGCAGGCCAGGAGCACCGCCAGGGTGCCGCCCCCCGGGATCTTGGGGGTCTCGGCGATGACCCGGCGCAGGGGGACCACGTCGCCCCAGTAGCGGTAGACCGCGTGCAGGCAGGTGGGGCCGCAGGCGGAGTCGTCGGGCTGGGGCAGGATGTCCAGGTGCAGTTTGGCTTCCATGTCCGCTCCGGTAGGGAACCCAGTCGACCTCTGTCTATCCTCATCCGCGACGGATGGGAATCTCCCCCCGGCCAGCGCATTGCGGGTTGAGAAAAAAAGGCCGGGCGAGTACACTGGGTTGGCGACAAAGGAGCCTCCATGCCCCCTGCCTTTCCACGCCGATACGCCCAGGGACGCGCCGTTTGCGGCGCCGGCGGCGTCGGGGCCTCTCGCCGCATCCTCCGGCGGGCGGGGAGCTGTTGATGCTCGAGCCCATGCTCCCCATCGAGAAGCTGCACGAGGACATCTTCGTGGCCCGGCAGCCCATCTTCGACAAGGACCGGTCCCTGTGGGGCTACGAACTGCTCTTCCGGGACTCGGGCAGCGCCACCGCGGCCAAGTTCGAGGACCCGGACCAGGCCACGGCCCGGGTCATCGCCGACGGCTACGTCCTGGCCCGGGCCAGCCTGGCCCCGGACGTGCGCACCCTGATCAACTTCCCGGAGCGGCTGCTCCTGTCCAAGTTCGCCCAGGCCATGTCCCCGGAATCCTGCGTGGTGGAGATCCTGGCGTCGGTCTCGCCGAGCCGGGAGGTGCTCACCGCCCTGGGCTCCCTGCGCCTGGGAGGCTACACCGTGGCCCTGGACGACTACGCGGGCCAGGAGCATCTGGACCCCTTCCTGGTGGTGGCGCAGGTGGTCAAGGTGGACTTCGCCAAGCTGGGGCACAACCGCCGCAGCATCCTCAGGATCGCCCAGAAGCTGCGCCAGCCGGGCCGCCTGCTCCTGGCCGAGAAGGTGGAGACTCCCGCGGACTTCGACTTCGCCCGCATGCTCGGGTTCAGCCTGTTCCAGGGCTTCTTCTTCGCGACGCCGGAGGTCATCCCCGGCCGCAAGATCACCTCGGCCGAGGCCGCCCGGCTCCAGCTCCTGCGCGAACTGGGCAAGGACGACTTCGACGTCCGGCGGCTCACCGCGGCCATCGAGCAGGATGTGTCCCTGACCTACCGGCTCTTCCGCTTCATCAACTCGGCCATGTTCAGCCCGGGCATGACCGTGGACTCGGTGGAGCGGGCGGTGGTGCTGCTGGGGCGCCGGCAGCTCGCCCAGTGGCTGCGGGTGGTGCTGCTCACCGACACGGCCCAGACCCCCTCGGCCCGGGAGCTGGTCTACTTCTCCGCCTGCCGGGCACGGTTCCTGGACCTGCTGTGCAAGGCGTCCGAGGCCTGCGCAATGCCCAGCGAACCCCTCTTCCTCCTGGGCATGTTCTCCCTGCTGGACGCCCTGCTCGGCCAGCCCATGGCCGAGGCGCTCGCCCACATGCCCCTGCCCCCGGGCATCCTGGAGGCCCTGGTGGAGGGCAAGGGCGACTTTGTCCCCTGGCTCAACCTGGCCGTGCAGTACGAGCGCCACGACTGGCAGCAGGTCGTCCCCCTGCTGGCCGCGGCCCGGCTGGACTTCCAGGCCGCGGATCGGCTCTACGTCCAGGCCCAGGCCTGGGCCGAGGGCATCCTCCATTCGGCCGCGGCCAGGGAATAGGGGACTGCTCCGGAGCAAAGCCCCGCCCCCCTGACCTTGGCCGCCGCCGGGGCCTCGCCCCCCTTGCCAAGCGGACGGGAAAGAGCCAGGATGCCTTGAGGAGGGCACATGCAGGACGCCATCGTACGCGGCATACTCATCGGCGGCTCCCTGGGCCTCATCGGCACCTGGTTCATGGACATGGACCCCATACGCGCCGTGGGCCTGGGCCTCATCGCCGGATTCCTGGCCGGCATCACCCGCTACCTCGCGCGCAGGAAGCGCAATGGGGATCAGTGAGCAGGACTCCCCAGCCAGCGCCGGGCAGGCCGCCGGCAGTCCCCGCCTGCTCCGGCTGTGGGGCGGCGGCGTGCTGCTCCTGGTCCTGCTCTACGTGGCCATCGACCTGCGCCTGCCCACCCGGGACGTAGCCCCGGGCGTCCCCCTGGACGCGGCCCTGCACTTAGCCTGCTTCGCCGGACTGGCCGTCGTGGCCCCCCTGGCCTTCGGCCGGGCCGGCAGCGCCCTGGCCTCCATCCTCTTTCTCCTGGCCCTGGGCATGTTTCTGGAAATCACCCAGTATTACCTCCCCCACCGCGTCTTCTCCCTGTACGACGCCGGCGCCAACGTGCTCGGCCTGGCCGCAGGCGCGGCCCCGGGCTTTGCCCTGCGGGTCGTGGCCAGGCGAAGATCCTGAACGCTCCCTGACTGTCGGCTCTCGGAGTTGACCGAAGCTCCGCGCTGTCGCCCGGCGTTTTGTGCGCCGCAACGCCGTGCGTCATGTTGACAAAACGTACACGTTGCGTAATCCCTCGCGCCAGGGAGGACCTCCACATGGCCAAGCGCGTCCGTTCCGTCCGCGTGCCCGAAGAACTGGCCAAGCTCGACCTGGCGGCCGTGGTCCGCGAGTGCGAGCGCTACCTGCGGGACCTGGAATCCGCCACCCTGCTCAAGTCCCAGGGCAACAAGGAGGCGGCCGAGGCCCTGCTCTTCACCCGCCAGGCCGACCTGGGCAGGAAGGTCGGCCTCAAGATCTGGGAGGCCCGCGTGGCCTACGGCAAGGCCCGGGCCGGCGAGGAGGAGTAGGCGAAGAACCGGGGGGGGGCTCCTTCCCTCTCGGGCTCTCCCTTCCCCCCCGGAAACCGCTAGTCAAGGGGGAGGGGGCAATGGCGGGAAGCCAGTTGTGAGTATGGCTGATAAGCGAATTCTGCTGCCGTTTCCCGAGGGGTGCGTCACCGGCCGGCTGCTGCGCCGGGAGAAGCGGTTCACGGTGCACGTGGACCTGGGGGGGCGGCAGGTCGCCGCGCATACCAACAACTCCGGATCCATGCTGGGGCTCACCCGGCCCGGCTCGGAGGCGCTCCTGTCCCCGGCCCCGGGCGCGCACCGCAAGCTGGCCTGGACCCTGGAGCTGGTGCGGCTGCACGGGTTCTGGGTGGGGGTCAACACCGCCACGCCCAACCGCATCCTGGCCGCGGCCCATGCCGCGGGCCTTCTTCCCGAAACCCGGGGATATCCCGGGTACCGCGCCGAGCGCCGGGCGGGCGACTCCCGCCTGGACGCCCGGCTGGAGGGGCCGGACGGCCGGCTCTGGGTGGAGGCCAAGAACGTGACCATGGCGGAGGACGGGGTGGCCCTGTTCCCGGACGCGCCCACCGAGCGCGGCCGCAAGCATCTTTCCGAACTCATCGCCCTGGCCCGGCAGGGGGAGCGGGTGGCCTGCTTCTTCCTGGTGCAGCGGCCGGACGCGGCCTGCTTCGGCCCGGCCGGGGTCGTGGACCCGGACTACGCCGCGCTCTTCCGCCGGGCCCTGGCCGCCGGGGTGGAGGCCTGGCCCTACCTGGCGACGGTTTCCGAGTTGGGCATCGGCCTGGGGCGCAGGCTTCCGATGGCCGGCCGGGAGACCTGAGGGCGGTCGGGGCGCGGGGGGCTCCCCCCCCGGCTCCCGTTTACGTCCGGGCCAAATTGCTCTATGGGGTTGGCACGAAACCATAGTGGGGGTGGGAGATGCGCATTTCCCAGCGGATCAAGCGGGTGAAGCCTTCGGCGACCCTGGCGGTGAGCGCCAAGGCCATGGAGTTGAAGGCCCAGGGGAGGAAGATCATCAGCCTGTCCGTGGGCGAGCCGGACTTCGGCACGCCGGCGCACATCTGCGCCGCGGCCAAGGCGGCCATCGACGAGGGGTTCACCCGCTACACCCAGGAGCCGGGCATCCCCGAACTGCGGGCCGCGGTGGCCGGGTATTTCGCCACCCACTACGGGGTGCAGGCCGAGGCCGCGGCCGCCATCGTGACCAACGGCGGCAAGCAGTCCCTGTACAACCTCCTGCAATGCCTGCTGGACCCCGGGGACGAGGTGCTCATCCCGGCCCCCTACTGGGTGAGCTATCCGGCCATGGTGCTCCTGGCCGACGGCGCGCCCGTCGAGGTCCCGGCCCCGGCGGCCAAGGGATTCAAGATCACGGCCGAGGACCTGGACCGGGCCTGCACGGACAGGACCCGGGTGCTCCTCTTCAATTCGCCCTCCAACCCCACGGGCGTGCACTACACCCGGGCCGAGCAGGACGCCCTGGCCGAGTGGGCGGTGGCCAGGGGCGTGTTCGTCATCTCCGACGAGATCTACGACCGGCTGGTCTACGCCCCGGCCGAGCCGGTGAGCCTGGCCGGCTGGTGGCAAAGGCGTCCCGAGTCCTTCGCCATCGTCAACGGCCTGGCCAAGACCTACGCCATGACCGGCTGGCGGGTGGGCTACACCCTGGCCCATCCCGACCTGGTCAAGGCCATGAGCAAGCTGCAGGGCCAGAGCACGTCCAACATCTGCTCCATCGCCCAGAAGGCGGCCCTGGCCGCCCTGACCGGCCCGACCGAGTGCGTGGCCGAGATGTGCGCGGCCTTCGCCCGCCGCCGCGATCTGGCCATGGAGATCGTGGGCGCCTGGAAGCGGGCGGTCTGCCCCCGGCCGGACGGCGCGTTCTACGTGTTTCCGGACGTGTCCGCCTGCTACGGCGGGAAGTTCAAGGACTCGGCCGAGGCCTGCACCCTGCTCCTGGAGGAGGCCGGGGTGGCGGCGGTGCCCGGGGCGGCCTTCGGCGACGACGCCTGCGTGCGGTTCTCCTACGCCCTGGACGACGAAAGCCTGATCAAGGCCCTGGAGCTGTCGGGCAAGGCGCTGGGAGCGGTCTAGCCAGTGGCCGACCAGGACGACGTGCGGGCGGCGGAGGCCTTCGCCGCGGACGAGGAGCGGCCCTTCAAGCTGGTCAAGTTCCTGTCCTGGAGCTCCCTGGTCTTCATCCTGGGCGCCGGACTGTTCCTGGCCATCTTCATCGCCAACCAGGCCCGGGACACCCTGCTGGAGAAGCAGAAGCGCTTCGCCCTGCTCCTGGCGGACAACGTCAACCACCAGATCTTCCAGCGCTTCACCCTGCCCACCCTGCTCCGCTTCCGGCGCATCGAGCTGCAGAATCCCGAGCAGTACGCCCAGCTGGACCGGGTGGTGGGCTCCACCATCCACGGCCTGCACGTGCTCTCCCTGCGGATCTTCGACGCGGACGAGGTGGTGTCCTACGCCACGGACACCGCCCAGGTGGGCCGGGAGGACCTGTCCGACGACATGGTGCGCAGGTCCCTGGAGGGCGGCCCCACCACCTTCGAGATCATCAGCGACGTGTCGTCCCTGTGGAGCATGTTCTACCCGGACCTGGAGGCCAAGAGCGTGATCCTGCGCACGGTGTACACCCTGCGCGCCGAGCGGAGCATCATCCCGGGCGGCCCCTCGGGACAGATCATGGGCGTGCTGGAGTTCACCCAGGACATCACCGAGGACTACGCCACCGTGGTGAGCTTCCAGTGGCTCATCATCATCAGCTCCTTCCTCTCCTCCCTGGTGCTGTTCCTCATCCTGGTCATGTTCATACGCCGCGCGGCGCGGATCGTGGCCGAGCGGGCCCACGAGCAGCGCCGCCTGGAGCGCGAGCTGCACCAGTCCGAGCGGCTGGCCAGCATGGGCCGGGTGGTGGCGGGCATCGCCCACGAGATCCGCAACCCCCTGGGCATCATCAAGAGCAGCGCCCAGCTCCTGCTCAAGAAGGCCGAGTCCGCCGGCAACCAGGACCCGGGGCCGGCCCGCATCCTCCAGGCCATGTACGACGAGATCGGCCGCCTGTCCCAGACCGTGAACGACTTCCTGGACTACGCCCGGCCCCGGCAACCGCGCATGCATCCGGTGAACCTGGCCCAGGTCCTGGACCAGGCCATGGTCTTCCTGGAGCGGGAGTTCACGGCCAAGGGCGTGGTGGTGGCCCGGGACTATCCGACCGAGCTGCCGGCGCAGGGGGACAAGGACCTGCTCTACCGGGCGGTGTTCAACATCCTGGTGAACGCGGTGCAGGCCCTGGACGGGGCCGGGACCATCACCATCCGGGGCCGGGTGGATAACGGGGCGGCCTCGCTGGTCTTCGCGGACAGCGGGCCGGGCTTCGCCCCCGAGGCCCTGGAGAAGGTGGCCGACCCCTTCTTCACCACCAAGGACCACGGCACCGGCCTGGGCCTGGCCATCGTGTCCACCATCCTGGACAGCCACGGGGCCGATCTGGCATTCTCCAACGCCGAGGGCGGCGGGGCGCAGGTCACCGTGACCTTCCCCGCGGCCTGAGGCCACCGACACCGCCATGCCCAACCACATCCTGATCCTGGACGACGAGCGCAACTACCTGCTCATCCTGGAGGCCCTGCTCACGGACGCGGGCTACCACGTCACCGCCCTGGCCGACCCGGAGCTGGGCATGGCCTACCTGGAGGAATCCGAGGTGGACGTGGTGCTCACGGACATGAAGATGCCCCGCTTCACCGGCCAGGAGGTGCTGGAGCGGGTGCGCAAGGACTACCCGCACATCCCGGTCATCATCATGACCGCCTTCGGCTCCATCGAATCCGCGGTGGAGGCCATGCGGCTGGGCGCCTTCGACTACGTGACCAAGCCCTTCAACAACGACGAGCTCCTCCTCACCGTGGGCAACGCGGTGAAGCTGGCCCAGGCCATGCAGCAGTACCGGGTGCTGCGGGAGAGCCTGGAGGAGCGCTACGGCCTGCACCAGATCATCGGCAAGAGCAAGGCCATGGGCCAGGTGCTGGCCATGGTGGAGAAGGCCGCGCCCAGCCGCTCCACGGTGCTCATCACCGGCGAGAGCGGCACCGGCAAGGAGCTGGTGGCCCGGGCCATCCATTTCGCCTCCCCGCGCAAGGACGGGCCCTTCGTGTCCGTGAACTGCATGGCCCTGTCCCCGGGCGTGCTGGAGAGCGAACTCTTCGGCCACGAGAAGGGCTCCTTCACCGGCGCGGTGGCCAAGCGCCGCGGCCGGTTCGAGAAGGCGCACGGCGGCACCCTGCTCCTGGACGAGGTGGGGGAGATGTCCCCGGACCTCCAGGTCAAGCTCCTGCGGGTGCTGCAGGAGCGGACCTTCGAGCGGGTGGGCGGCAACGAGCCCATCGAGGTGGACATCCGGGTGGTGGCGGCCACCAACAAGGATCTCAAGGAGGCGGTGGCCGAGGGCCGGTTCCGCGAGGACCTCTACTACCGGCTCAACGTGGTGGAGATCCACATGCCCGCCCTGCGCGAGCGGCGCGAGGACGTCCCGCTCCTGGCCGCCCACTTCCTGGCCAAGTACTCCAAGGAGAACGACAAGCCGGTGAAGAGCTTCGCGCCCCAGGCCGTGGAGTACCTCATCGGCTACGACTGGCCGGGCAACGTGCGCCAGCTCCAGAACACGGTGGAGCGCTGCGTGGTCCTGGCCTCCCGGGCGCAGATCGAGCTGGACGACCTGCCCCCGGAGATCCGGGACGAGGAGGCCCAGTTCAAGGGCGCGGTGGACCTCCTGCCCGCCCGCCTGAACCTGGCCGACACCCTGGAGAAGATCGAATCCGCCCTGGTGCGCCGCGCCCTGGCCCGCAATGATTTCGTCAAGGCCAAGGCCGCCGATGCGCTGGGCATCTCCAAGAGCCTGCTCCAGTACAAGCTCAAGAAGTACGACATCACCGGCTAGGCCGGCACGGCCACCACGGCGAATTCCGGGGCCTCGGGGTCGAACTCGGCGCCGGCCACGTCGCCCAGCGCCTCCTCCACCCGCCATCCGCTGGCCGCGAGCTCCCCTTCCAGGGCGGGCAGGTCGAAATGCTGCAGCCAGTTGTACACCGTACGGACCCGGTCGGGCTCCACGATGGTGTACTTGTCCAGCACCACCTTGTCCGCGTTGTAGCAGAAGATGTTCAGGAACCCGTAGTAGGGCCGCGGGGACCAGAACCCGTTCAGCAGGTTGGGGGCGTAGGCCGCATGTTCCTCCCGCAGCGCAAAGGCGCGCAGGGAATACACGTCGAGCAGCAGGCGGCCCCCCGGAGCGATCAGCGACCGGAACGTGGTGAGCAGACCCTGGCGCTGGACCGGGCCCAGGGCGCAGAAGTCGCACATGATGAGGCACAGCAGGTCGAAGCGCTCCGGGCTTTCGAACTCCATGTAGTCCTGGTGCACGTAGGCGATGTCCAGCCCTTCGGCCTGGGCCGCCTGGCGGGCGTGGGCAAGGGAGCGTTCCGAGAAGTCGATGCCGGTCACCCGCGCGCCGCGCCGGGCCAGCCGGATGGTGTACAGGCCCGGGCCGCAGCCGAAGTCCGCCACGCGGGTGGCGGGGCCGATGCCGAACCGGGAGGCCATCCAGTCCGCCGAGCGGTCGATGAACGCGGTCTTTCGTGACGAGATGTCGCGGCTGCCGTCCAGGTGGAATGCCAGCATCTGCGCCGAGGTGTGCTCGTCGGTCCACAGGTCGCGGGCCGTGTAGCGGGAAAACGGCTCGGGCCGGGCATTGGCCTCCTCCAGGAGGGCGAAGAGTCCGGCTTCGGGGGCGTGGGGCATGGGCGATATCTCCTTTGCGCCAGGGCGTTAGTGTACCGCGCAACGCAGGTCAACCCGCGCGGGCAAGTTGCCTGGAACGCCCTGCCTTCGATGGGGATTCTCAAGGGCCGTCGGCCCTTGAGCCCCCCGGGAGGGTAAAGGGCCTCCCGCCGCTGTCGACGGCCAGCCGCAAACAGGCTATGACCCCACACGGGGCCTGGGTTTCCGGGCCTCGCCGACACGCCGATGAGCACCCTTCTCGCATACTTGGAGGCCCTCAAGGCCAACGGGCCCCTGGGCGGGCTGGTGGTGCACCACGAGGTGCTGCCCGCCCGGCCTGCGTCGTACGCCGACTGCCTGCGGCCCTG
The DNA here is from genome assembly GCA_040753075.1 of Thermodesulfobacteriota bacterium. Classification (GTDB taxonomy): domain Bacteria; phylum Desulfobacterota; class Desulfovibrionia; order Desulfovibrionales; family Desulfovibrionaceae; genus UBA6814. Next base: position 10,540 of record JBFMHA010000044.1, on the reverse strand, counting down.
GCCCGTGACCATCGAGCGCCTGCTGGCGGCCCGGGGCATCGAGCGGCTCTACAGCCACCAGGCCCGGGCCATGGACCTCCTGCGCGCCGGGCGCAGCGTGGTGGCGGCCACGCCCACGGCCAGCGGCAAGACGCTGATCTACAACCTGCCGGTGCTGGAGGCGGTGCTGGGCAACCCGGACACCCGGGCGCTGTACATCTTTCCGCTCAAGGCCCTGGCCCAGGACCAGTTGAAGGGCTTCCGGGAGCTGGCCGCAGCCTGGCCCAAAGGCGAGCGGCCCACCGCGGCCATCTATGACGGCGACACCTCGGGGCACTTCCGCAAGAAGATCCGGACCGATCCGCCCCACGTGGTCATGACCAACCCGGAGATGCTCCACCTCTCCATCCTGCCCCACCACGAGGCCTGGGCGCCCTTCCTGGCCGGGCTCACCCACGTGGTGGTGGACGAGGTGCACACCTATCGCGGGGTGCTGGGCTCGCACATGGCCCAGGTGTTCCGGCGGCTGAAGCGGGTGTGTTCGAGGTTCCGGGTGGACCCGGCCTACGCCTTCCTCTCGGCCACCGTCGGGAACCCGGTGGAGCTGGCCGAACAGCTTGCCGGCCTTAGCGTCACGGGCGTTTCCGAGAACGGGGCCCCGGCCGGGGAGCGCCACGTCCTGTTCCTGAACCCGGCCCTGACCATGGCCGCCGGCCCCTCGGCCGTGGCCATCCAGCTCCTCAAGGCGGCCCTGGCCCGGGAGCTGCGCACCATCGTGTACTGCCAGTCCCGCAAGATGACCGAGCTCATCTCCCTGTGGGCGTCGGAGAAGGCCGGGGAGTACAAGCACCGCATCAGCGCCTACCGGGCCGGGTTCCTGCCCGAGGAGCGGCGGGACATCGAGGCGCGCATGGCCTCGGGCGACCTGCTGGCCGTGGTCTCCACCAGCGCCCTGGAGTTGGGCATCGACATCGGGGCCCTGGATCTGTGCATCCTGGTGGGCTACCCGGGCACGGTCATGTCCACCCTGCAGCGCGGCGGCCGGGTGGGCCGGGCCGGGCAGCCCTCGGCCGTGCTCCTGGTGGCCGGCGAGGACGCCCTGGACCAGTATTTCATGCGCAACCCCCGGGACTTCTTCGACCGGCCCGCGGAGAACGCGGTGCTCAATCCGGCCAACGAGGTCATCCTGGGCCGGCACCTGGTCTGCGCCGCGGCCGAGCTGCCCCTGCGGGAGGGCGAGCCCTGGCTGGCCGAGCCCGGAGTGGCGGAGGCGGTGCGCCGGCTGGAGTTGTCCGGCGGACTGTTGCGGGACAAGGACGGGCAGACGATCCACGCCTCGCGAAGGCGGCCGCACCGGGAGATCGACCTGCGCGGCGCGGGCGGGACCTACGCCATCGAGGCCGAGCTGCCCGGGGGCGGGGTGGCGAACGTGGGCCAGGTGGACGAGCGTCGCGCCTTCCGGGAGACCCATCCCGGCGCGGTCTACCTCCATCTGGGCAAGACCTACGCGGTGCGCGACCTGGACCTGGCCTCCCGCACGGTGCGGGTGTCCCCGGCCCGGGTGGACTACTACACCCGGCCGCGCAGCTCCAAGGAGACCGAGGTACTGGAGGTCTGCGCCTGCCGCGCGGCGTTCGGGGCGCGGGTGTTCTTCGGCCGGCTCAGGGTCACCGAAACCGTCACCGGGTACGAGAAACGCCGGGTGCGCGGGGGCAAGATCCTCACCATCGCGCCCCTGGACCTGCCGCCCCTGACCTTCGAGACCGAGGGCCTGTGGATCGAGATGCCCCGCGAGGTCCAGCGCCGGGCCGAGGACGCGCTCATGCACTTCATGGGCGGCATCCACGCCCTGGAGCACGCGGCCATCGGCATCCTGCCCCTGCTGGTCATGACCGACCGCAACGACCTGGGCGGCATCTCCACGCCCTACCATCCCCAGGTGGGCGCGGCCGCGGTGTTCGTGTACGACGGCATGCCCGGCGGCGTGGGCCTGACCCGGCAGGCCTTCGGCATGGCCGAGGAGCTGCTCTCCCGAACCCTGTGCGCCATCGTCTCCTGCGCCTGCGAACTGGGCTGCCCGTCCTGCGTCCATTCGCCCAAGTGCGGCTCGGGCAACCGGCCCATCGACAAGGCCGCGGCCCGGGCCATCCTGGAGGCCATCCGGAGCGCCCCGGCCCCAACCGTCGAGGATCAGGGCATTCTTACGGAGCGGCCTACAGAACGACCCACGGAAAACCATACGGAAAGCCAGACGGAAGAGTCCACGGAGGAGCCCATGCCCCAGCCCGTCCCGCCCGCAACCGCGCCCCCGGTCCGCTACGGCGTCCTGGACCTGGAGACCCGGCGCTCGGCCCAGGAGGTGGGGGGCTGGAGCCGGGCCGACCGCATGGGGGTGTCCTGCGCCGTGCTCTACGACTCGGGCCGGGACGAGTTCCTGGTCTACGCCCAGGACGAGATTCCCCGGCTCGTCGAGGACATCCGGGCCGTGGACCTGGTGGTGGGCTTCAACCTCAAGCGCTTCGACTACCAGGTGCTGGCCGGAGTCTCGGACTTCGACTTCGCGAGCCTGCCCACCCTGGACATGCTGGAGCACGTGTACCAGCGCCTGGGATACCGCCTGTCCCTGGACTCCCTGGCCCGGGCCACCCTGAACGCGGCCAAGAGCGCGGACGGGATGCAGGCCCTGGCCTGGTGGAAGGAGGGCCGGCTGGACGAGATCGTGTCCTACTGCAAGCAGGACGTGGCCGTGACCCGGGACCTCTACCTCTTCGGCCGGGAGCACGGGCGCCTGCTCTTCACCAACAAGGCGGGCAACACCGTGCGGTTGCCGGTGGAGTGGGGGCACTGGCCCGCCGGGCAAAAATAGGCTAGGGTCCGCCCAGGACCCCGGGGAAGGTCTAGACTTTTTCTTGATTGCCGCAGCGCAGGGGAGGGCAGGGTGGACGAGGCCGGCTTTGAGTTCGCAGGCGCGCCCGACGTGGAAGAGGTCCTGCGCCGCATCGACGAATTGCCCGCCCCGCCGGCCGTGGCCGCCCGGGTGCTCTCCCTGGCCCTGGAGGACGGGGCCGATTTCGCCGACCTGGCCCGGCTCATCGAGTCCGACCAGTCCCTGGCCCTCAAGGTCCTGCGCCAGGCCAACTCCCTGGCCTACGGCCTGCGCGGCAAGGTGGCCAGCCTGGAGCAGGCCCTCACCGTGCTCGGCCTGGCCACCCTGCGCCAGGTGGTGCTGGGCATCGTCATCCGGGAACATCTGCTCCAGGACCCCAAGTCCGGCGACCCCCTGCTCAAGGACCTCTGGCGGCACGCCCTGACCGCGGCCGTGGCCGGCCGGCTCCTGGCCGAGGCCGCCCGCCCGGCCCTGGCCGGCGAGGCCTTTGCCGCGGGCATGGTGCACGACTGCGGCCAGCTCGCCCTGCTGGCCGCCCTGGGGCCGGAGTACGAGGATCTGCTGGTGCGCCGCCAGGCCGGGGAGGGCGCGCTCCTGGACCTGGAGATCGCCCGCCTGGGCCTGGACCACGTGCTGGCCGGCCGGCGCCTGGCCGCGCGTTTCGGCCTGCCCCAGGCCCTGGCCGACGCGGCCTGGCTGCACCACCAGCCCCCGGACGTGCTCCTGGGCCTCAACGGCAACCGGGACCTCATGCTCATCACCTCCCTGGCCGACCGCCTGGCCCACGAGGTGGCCGGCGACCCGGGCAGCGAGGAGGCGGCCGCGGGCCGCGACGCGCTGGCCTCGGCCCTGGGCCTGGACGCCGCGCGCCTGGACGAGGTGCGGGCCGCCATCGGCAAGGGGTTCGCTGAGCGGGCCGCCCTCTTCGACCTGGAGGCCGACGCGGCCCACTTCTATTTCCGCGCCCTGCAGCAGGCCAATCGCGCCCTGGTGCGGGGCAACGCCGAACTGGAGCGCCGCGGCGCGGAGCTGGAGCGCGTCCGCGCGGCCCAGGCCGCGGTGCTGGCCGCGGGCCCGGAGCTGGGCCTGGCCCGGTCCCGGGAGGAGATATTCGCGGCCGTGGCCCGGGCCGTGACCGAGCGCCTGGGCTGCCCGGGCGGCCTGGCCTACGTGGTGGACGCCGAGGGCGGCGTGCTGCACGGCCTGGCCTGGGGCAAGGGCAGGCGTCCCCTGCGCTGCCGCCTGGACCGGGACCTGGCCCCCCTGCCCGTTGACCTGGAGGCCCTGCCCGCGGACCTGCGGCCGGTCCTGGCCGGCTACCTGGGCCGCGCCCCGGGACTGGCCCCGGACGCCCTCGCCGCCGAGGCCGCCGCGCCCATGTACTTCAAGCCCTACTGGGCCGCGCCCATGCTGGCCGACGGCGGGTTCGCCGGCGAGATTCTGGCCCTGCCCCCGAACCGGGGCGGAGCCTTCGGCCCGGCCGAGATCGCGGCCCTGGCCCAGCTGGCCGCCCTGGCAGCGGCCGCGGCCGGCCGCCTGGAGCACCAGGCCCGGGCCGAGGCGCGGGCCGAGAGCCTGGCCGCGGCCCTGCGCAAGCTCAAGCGCATGAACCAGAAGCTGCTCCAGGCCGAGCGCCTGGCCGCGGTGGGCCAGCTCGCCGCGGGCGCGGCCCACGAGATCAACAACCCCCTGGCCATCGTCTACGCCCGGGCCCAGCTCCTGGAGCTCAAGGAGCCGGACGAGGCGCGCAAGAAGAGCCTGCGCCAGATGATGGAGCAGATCGAGCGCATCACCTCCATCCTGGGCAGCCTCATGGACTTCGCCCGGCCGGCCGCCCCGCGCTTCGAGCCCACGGACCTGGCCGCGGTGCTGGAGAAGACCCTGGCCCTGGTGCGGGGCAGCCTGGAGAAGTCCGGGATCGCCGTGGAGTTCAAGGCCGTCCCGGGCCTGGCCCCGGTGCGCGCCGACGGCCGCCAGCTGGAGCAGGTGTTCCTGAACCTCCTGCTCAACGCCGAGCACGCCATGGAGGACAAGGGCGGCGGAACCCTGACCCTGGGCGTCGGCCCGGCCCGGGACCCCGGCTTCGCCCAGGCCGTGGTCCGGGACACGGGCAGCGGCATCTCCCAGGAGAACCTCGCCCGCATCTTCGACCCCTTCTTCACCACCAAGGAGGAGGGCAAGGGCACGGGCCTGGGCCTGTCCACCTCCTACGGCATCATCCAGGGCCACTCGGGCGAGATCGCGGTGGACAGCGAGGAGGGGCGGTGGACCGAGGTCCGGGTGGTGCTGCCCCTGGACAGCCTGGCCGCCCGCGCCGAGGAGGGGAGCGCCCGGCCCGTCCCGGCCCCCTCGCCCCGGACGGTCCTGGTGGTGGACGACGAGGAGCACATCCGGGAGATCCTGCGCGAGGCCCTGGAGGCCGCCGGCTACCCGGCCGAAACCGCGGCCGACGGCCAGGAGGCGCTGCGCCGGCTGGCCAAGGGCCGCTACCGGCTCATGCTCCTGGACATCCGCATGCCCTCCCGTTCGGGCCTGTCCCTGCTCTCGGCCATCCGGGGCAAGGTGGGCCGCATGCCGGTCATCGTGCTCACCGGCATGGCCGCGCCCGAGGAGCTGGACGAGGCCCGCGCCCTGGGCGCGGCCCGCTGCGTGCGCAAGCCCTTCCAGATCGAGAGCCTGCTGGCCCTGGTCCGGGAGGTGCTGGAGGAGGCGGAGAAGCCGTGAGCGCGCAGACCCGGGTGGTGGCCGTGGCCAGCGGCAAGGGCGGGGTGGGCAAGACCACGGTCTCGGTCAACCTGGCCCTGGCCCTGGGCCGGGCCGGCCACCGGGTCTGCCTGCTGGACGCCGACCTGGGGCTGTCCAACGCCGACATCCTGCTCGGGGTGCTGCCCCAGCACACCCTGGAGGACGTGCTCTTCGGAGGCCTGCCCATGGAGCACGCGGCCATGCCCGTGGCCGGCAACGTGGACCTGGTGGCGGGCAACTCGGGCGTGCTGCGCCTGGCCGAACTCACCCGGGACAAGCGCCTGTCCCTGAACCGCCAGTTCCGGAAGCTCTCGTCCTACGACTACATCCTGGTGGACAACTCCCCGGGCATCGCCTCCTCGGTCCTGTCCCTGTGCCTGGCCGCCCGGGAGCTGGTGGTGGTCGTGACCCCGGACCCCACCTCCATCACCGACGCCTACGCCCTCATCAAGGTCCTGCGCGAGGCCGGGCTGTGGTGGAGCCCGCTCGTCCTGGTGAACCGGGCGCGCAGCGCGGGCCAGGCCCGGCTGGTGTTCGAGCGCATCCGGGCCACGGCCGGCCGCCGCCTGTCCCTGAACTGCGCCTTCATGGGCTGCATCCCCGAGGACCCGGCCGTGGCCGCGGCCCTGGTGGAGCGTCGGCCGCTCCTGGAGCGCGCCCCCTCGCCCGCGGCCCGGGCCTTCCCCATCCTGGCCCGGTGCCTGCACCAGCGGTTCGCCTGCTCCGCGGCCCGGCGGGTGAGCCCGGAAACCTTCTTCGACCGCTCCTTCATGCACCTCAAGGGCCGGGCCGAACTGGAGGCCGCGGCCTCCAGCCGGGCCGCGGCGGAGTACGGGTTCGCGGACCTGGCCCGGGACCTGGAGCGGGTGGCCGGGCTGGCCGAGCGCCTGGAGTCCGCGGACGGCCAGGCCCGCAGCCTGGCCCTGCGCACCCTGCGCCGGGAGCTGGCCTTCCTGCGCAGCCGCATCGGCGGCAAGGCCCCGGCCCCCGGCGCGCCCATGGGCGAGCCCGCGGCCGTCCCGGCCGCGCCTCGGGCCCCCAGGCCGGCGGAAACCGTGCTGGTCTGCTGCGACAACCCCGGCCTGCGGGAGGTGCTGGACGACGTGGTGCGCGAGTGCGGCCTGACCCCGGCCCGGCCCCTGCCCGCGCATCCCGAAGCCGCCCCGGACTTTACCGGCCACGCCCTGGGCCTGGTCTGCCCGGACAAGGCGTGCTCGGACCTCTCCGGCCTGCTCCGCAAGGCCAACGGCACCCCCATCCTCCTCCTCTCCGGCCGCACCGACCACCGCCCCGCGACCCTGCCCCCCTGCGTGGCCCAGATCCTGGAAAAGCCCTTCCGCATCCCCGACCTGGTGACGGCAATACGCAGGCTGGCGGCGTAGGCAGGGCGGGGGCTCAGCCCCCGCGCCCCCGGCAGGGGGACTCCCCGCCCTCGCGCAGCGCGGCCTGGAAGCAGCGCGGCTGCGCCGCACGGCCCCGCCTTCGGCGTGGCTGGCCCATCGCTTGGAGCATGCAAATGCTGCGCACGTTGTCCTCCGAGCAGACCCCCGCCAGTGAAGGATTCCCGGGCCCCTGTCGGGCGCAACCGCGCCCAGTGCTTCGACATCGTGATTGCGCGTGCGGGAGGTCGGTTTGGGGGCGCCCCTCTTCGATTCGTCCGGAACGGGAGGGTTTTCTTTACAGAAAGAAATTGGCTGAATATTTTATTTTGGTGAAACAATGTTGACATAAGTTTTCTTTTCGGAAAAAAAGAGGGAATGGACATCGCAGGAAACACCACCCGTGAGCCCCTCGACTCCCAGGACCGCCGGCTGGCCGTGCTGCTGGCCGAGGACGGGACCATGGCCGCGGGAGAGGCGGCGGAGCGCCTCGGCGTGTCCGCGCCCACCGTGCGCTCCCGGCTCAAGGGGCTGCTGGCCCGCGGGGCCATGCGCATCGCCGCGCTGGTGGACCCGGCCCGGGTCAAGGACCTCACCATCGCCCTGGTGGCCGTGTCCCTCCAGTCCCACCAGCAGCTCGACGAGAAGCTCGAAGCCATCTCCCGCCTGGACAAGGTGAGCTGGGCCGCGGTGGTCACCGGCCGCTACGACATCATGGTCGAGGTGGTGCTCTCCGACGACATCGCCGACCTCTACCGGTTCCTCAACGAGGACCTGGGCAAGGTGGGCGGCATCAACGCCAGCGAGTCCTTCGTGGTCATGAAGGCCAAGCGCAAGTGGACCCTCCTGCCCGCCGGCGCGCGCGAACGCTTCGCGGGCTGAATTCTCCAAATCTTTTCAACAGGATGGTGACGCCATGAACGTGGGTGTGCCCAAGGAAATCAAGACCAAGGAGAACCGCATCGCCATGACCCCCGGCGGGGTCGAGTCCCTGGTGCGCCGCGGCCACGCCGTGCGCGTGGAGCAGGGCGCGGGGCTGGGCAGCGGCATCAGCGACGCGGAGTTCGCCGCGGCCGGCGCGACCATGGTCAGCGCGGCCGAGGCCTGGGCCGCGGACATGGTGGTCAAGGTCAAGGAGCCCCTGCCCGCCGAGTACCGGTACCTGCGGCCCGAGCTCATCCTCTTCACCTACCTGCACCTGGCCGCGGCCGAGGAGCTGACCCGGGCCATGCTCGACTCGGGCGTCGCCGGCATCGCCTACGAGACCGTGCAGCTGCCCGACGGCTCCCTGCCCCTGCTCACCCCCATGTCCGAGGTGGCGGGCCGCATGGCCACCCAGGTGGGAGCGCACTACCTGGAGAAGTCCCAGGGCGGCCGCGGCATCCTGCTCGGCGGCGTGCCCGGCGTGGCCCCGGCCTCGGTGCTGGTGCTCGGCGCGGGCGTGGTGGGCACCAACGCCGCGCGCATGGCCATCGGCATGGGCGCCCAGGTCACGGTCATGGACGTGAACCACAGGCGCCTGCAGTACATGGACGACGTGTTCGGCGGCCGGCTCATCACCGTGTCCTCCACCGAGCCCAACATCCGCAAGTGGGTGCAGTTCTCGGACCTGGTCATCGGCGGCGTGCTCATCGTGGGCGCCAAGGCCCCGAACCTCGTCACCCGGGACATGCTGTCCTCCATGAAGGAGGGCTCGGTCATCGTGGACGTGGCCGTGGACCAGGGCGGCTGCGTGGAGACCATCCACGCCACCACCCACGACAATCCCACCTACGTGGTGGACGGCGTGGTCCACTACGGCGTGGCCAACATGCCCGGCGCCGTGCCCCGCACCTCCACCTTCGCCCTCACCAACCAGACCCTGCCCTACGTGCTCAAGCTGGCGGACAACGGCCTGGACGCCCTGGCCCAGGACCGCAGCCTGCTCCCCGGCCTGAACACCTACCAGGGAAAGCTCACCTGCCCGGCCGTGGGCGAGGCGTTCGACATCCCGTCCATCCCGGCCCACGAGATCTTCTAGAGCCTGGACCGGGAGCCTTCCGAGGGCCCGCCCCCTTCCCGCGGGAAGGAGGCGGGCCCTTTCCTTTTCACGGCAACTCCGGGCTGGTGCGGGAATCCGGGATTCAGGAGGCGGGCTGGCGCTTTGCCCCTGCGGCGCGTACTATGCGCCCGAAAGGGTGGACGCCATGAAGTACCGCACCGAAACCGACTCCCTCGGCCCGCGCCAGGTGCCGGCCGGCGCCTACTGGGGCGTGCAGACCGTGCGCGCCCTGGAGAACTTCCAGATCACCGGCATCCCGGTCTCCCACTTCCCCCGCCTCGTCCAGGCCCTGGCCGCGGTCAAGAAGGCCGCGACCCTGGCCAACCTGGAGCTGGACCTCCTGGACCCCGTGCTGGGCCAGGCCATCCTGGCGGCCTGCGACGAGGTCCGCGCCGGCAGGCACGACGACCAGTTCGTGGTGGACTGCATCCAGGGCGGCGCCGGCACCTCCACCAACATGAACGCCAACGAGGTCATCGCCAACCGCGCCCTGGAGCTCCTGGGCCGGCCCCGCGGCGACTACGCCACCCTCCATCCCCTCAACCACGTCAACCTCTCCCAGTCCACCAACGACGTCTACCCCACCGCCCTGCGCATCTCCCTGGTCTGGTACTCCCGCGACCTGGCGCACTCCCTGCGCGAACTGCGCCAGGCCCTGGACGCCAAGGCCGAGGAGTTCGCCTCCGTGCTCAAGATGGGCCGCACCCAGCTCCAGGACGCCGTGCCCATGACCCTGGGCCAGGAATTCGCCGCCTGGTCCCACACCCTGGGCGAGGACACCGACCGCATCGCCGAGATCACCCGCCTGCTCTGCGAGGTGAACCTCGGGGCCACCGCCATCGGCACCGGCATCAACACCGTGCCCGGCTACGCCCGCCGCGCCTGCGAGCTGCTGGCCGAACTCACCGGCCTGCCCGTCGTCCTCTCGGAAAACCTCATCGAGGCCACCTCCGACACCGGCGCCTACGTCACCCTCTCCGGCATGCTCAAGCGCGTGGCGGTCAAGCTCTCCAAGATCTGCAACGACCTGCGGCTGCTCTCCTCCGGCCCCCACACCGGGTTCCACGAGATCAACCTGCCCGCGGTCCAGCCCGGCTCCTCCATCATGCCCGGCAAGGTGAACCCGGTCATCCCCGAGGTGGTCAACCAGGTCTGCCAGCAGGTCATCGGCAACGACCTGTCCGTGACCCTGGCCGCCGAGGCCGGCCAGCTCGAACTCAACGTCTTCGTCCCCCTCATCGGCTTCAACCTGCTCCAGTCCCTGGACATCCTCTCCCGCGCCGCGGCCACCCTGCGCCAGCGCTGCATCGCCGGCATCTCCGCCAACCGCGACCGCTGCCTGCAACTGCTCAAGTCCTCGGCCGGCGTGCTCACCGTGCTCGCCCCGGTCATCGGCTACGAAGCCGCCGCCGCCCTGGTCAAGAAGGCCCAGGCCAACTGCATCCCCCTGGAGGACCTGGCCGCGGACCTGGGCATCCTCTCCCGCGAGGAGTTCTCCGCCCTGCTCGA
>JBFMHA010000043.1:0-30160 GCA_040753075.1 Thermodesulfobacteriota bacterium | reverse complement strand
GAGCCAGGTGGCCACGATCAGGGACAGGCCGAGCAGCACCCGGCCCCGCTGGCCGGGCCGGGCCAGGAACAGGCCAAGGGCCAGGGCGGTGAGCAGCAAGGCCCAGACAATGGGCCGGCCCGAAGAATAGAAGTGGACCGTGTAGACCCGGAGGAACAGGCCGAGCAGCACGGCCAGGGCCAGAGACATCCAGGCCGGCTGGCCCTCTTCGCCCTCGCGTCCGGGTCTGTCCGCGGCCCCGGGCAGCCAGCCGGGCCGGCACAGGGGCGCCAGCCACAAGCAGAGCGCCGCCGCTGCGGCCGCGGCGAAGAACAGGGTCAGAACATCGGTGTCCAGGTAGCCCACCCGGGTGCGCACCAGGAAACCGAAGCACCCGGCGGCCAGCGCCCCGGCCACGGCCCCGGCCTCGGGCCGGCCCATCCGCCAGGCCAGGACCGCCGGCGGCAGGACCGCCAGGGGAGCGAAGACCACCGGCAGCCAGAAGCCGAGCGTAGCCAGGGAAAGACCGGTGGCCCCGTGCAGGAAGGCCAGCAGGCGGGCCAGGTGGCCGAGCACGTAGCGGCTGGTTTCCTGGGCTCCGGCCAGCCAGGCGTAGGCGTCGTGGGTGCCCATGAGCCTCTCGCCCGCGACGAAGAACTTGTCCGCGGACCACTGCGGGACCTCGTACAGGCGCAGCCCCAGGCTGACCAGGACCGCCGCGGCGCAGGCCGCCGCAGCCACGGCGAGGCCGGTCCTTCCGGCATCGCGGCCCACGTCCTCTCCCGCGCCCAGCACCTTGCCCAGGCGGACGAGCATTCCCTTCACCATACGCGGACACCCCGTTCCCGCCCCTTGCCGAAACCAGGGCGAGACCCTATGCTGTGCAGACCTTCCGGCCCGCTGTTGTCCGCTCCGGCCGGCCCAGGAACCCCATGAACCGCCGAAGCCTCCTCTACGCCATGTACGACGCCATGCTCGAAGCCTTGGGTCCGAGCCACTGGTGGCCCGGGGAGACTCCCTTCGAGGTGGCGGTGGGCGCCATCCTCACCCAGAACACCAACTGGGGCAACACCGCCCGGGCCATCGCCAACCTGCGCGCGGCCGGGGTGCTCGAACCCGCCGCCCTGGACGCCCTGCCCGATTCGCGCCTGGCCGAACTCATCCGCCCGGCCGGCTATTTCCGGCTCAAGGCGGCCCGCCTCAAGAATTTCCTGAGATTTCTGCGCAACGAGGCCGGGCTTTCCCTGGCCGCCCTGAACGGTAAAGGCCTGGCGACATTGCGGCCAAAACTCCTGGAGGTCAAGGGCGTGGGCCCGGAGACCGCGGACAGCATCCTGCTCTACGCCCTGGGCAAGCCCACTTTCGTGGTGGACGCCTACACCAGGCGCATCCTGTCCCGGCACGCGATGATCGCCGAGGACGCGGGCTACGACGAAATGCGCGACCTGTTCATGGACGCCCTGGACCCGGACCCGGCCCTGTTCAACGAATACCACGCCCTCCTGGTGCGGGTGGGCAAGGACTTCTGCCGGCCCAAGGCTCCGCGCTGTCCCGCCTGCCCCCTGGCCTCCTTCCTGGAGCGATGAGCGTGCGCCGCCTGGCCTCCTGCCTCGCCTTGGCGAGCCTGCTTTTGACGGGATCCCCGGCCCCGGCCCAGGATTCCGGACAGATCGAGTCGCGGATCGAGAGCCGACGGTCCGAAGCGGACGCCGGCAAGGGGCGCATCGAGGCCCTGACCAAGAAGGAGCGCGGCCTGTACCGCGACCTGGCCAAGGTGGAGGACGCCATGCGCGAGATGCAGGGCGAGATCGGCCGCAAGGAGCGGGCCCTGGCCGAACTGGGCAGCCGCATCGCGGCGGCCGAGGCCGACCACTCGGCCCTGGCGGCCCAGCGCGGCCGCACCGTGCACGACCTTTCCCTGCTCCTGCGCTCCCTCTGGCCGCAACGCATCCAGGCCCTGGCCGGGGCGAGCGCCCTGTCCGACCTGGGGGCCTGGGAGGAAGCCGACCGCCGCTCCACCTGGCTGGCCTCCCTGGCCGACCAGTCCCGGGCCAAGCTGGACCTGCTGGGACGGCAGACCGCCAAGCTGCGCCAGAACATCGAACTGCAGAGCACCCTGCGCGCCGACGCCGAGATCCGCCTGGCCCAGGTGAACCAGGCCAAGGACGGGCTGCTGGCGGACAAGCTGGCCTACCTGCGCGGCATCCAGGAGGTGCGCGCCAAGCGGCTCACCGAGGAGCAGTCCCTGGGCCAGGTCATGGCCGCCATCGAGGACCTCAAGTACCGGCTCAAGGCCCTGGAGGACCGCAAGTTCCCCCAGTTCAAGGGGCGCCTGGCCCTGCCGGCTGCGGGCAAGGTGGTGGCTCACCCCGGCTCGTCCGAGGGCGGGGGCCGGCCCGGGGTCGGACTGTCCTCCTCCGCCGGGACCGAGGTCCGCTCGGTGTTCTGGGGCAAGGTGGTGCACAACGACCTGCTGCGCGGCTTCGGCCAGGTGGTCATCGTGTACCACGGCGAGGAATACTATTCCCTCTACGCCTTCCTGTCCGACACCCGGGTCCGGGTGGGCCAGGAGGTGGAGAAGGGAGAATCCTTGGGCAGCACGGGGTTCTACCCGCCCGCCAAGGGACCCGGACTCTATTTTGAATTGCGTTTTGGCCAGAAAGCAATTAATCCTGAACCTTGGTTCGCGGCCCTGAACTGACCCCACGCGGCCGCGCGAGGAGCCCTTCCGGGCCGCCACGGCCCCCTCCTCAGCGTTCCCTTCCGGAGGATTCATGCGCATCACCATATGGATACTGTCCCTGGTTCTTGTCGCCACCCTGACCGTGGCCGCGGGCCAGGCCCCCGCCCCCCAGGACGAGGACCTGCTCGGCCCGCTCAAGCGCTTCAGCCAGGTCCTGGACCTGGTGGAGGACCACTACGTGCGCCCGGTGGGCCGCGACGAACTCATCAACGGCGCCATCGAGGGCATGCTCCAGCGGTTGGATCCGCACTCCACCTTCATGAGCAAGGACGACTTCAGGGAGATGCAGATCAGCACCCAGGGCGAGTTCGGGGGCATCGGCATCGAGATCACCCTGCAGAACGGCCGGCTCACGGTCATCTCCCCCATCGAGGACACCCCTGCCTACAAGGCCGGCATGAAGGCCGGCGACATCATCCTGGAGATCGACGGCCACCCCACCCAGGACATCACCCTGGTGGAGGCGGTGAAGATGATCCGCGGCCCCAAGGGAACCAAGGTCGAGCTGACCATCCTGCACAAGGGCGGCAGCGCGCCGGAGAAGGTCTCCCTGGTGCGCGACACCATCCCCATCCGCAGCGCCAAGAGCGAAACCCTGGAGGACGGCTACCTCTACCTGCGCCTGACCCGGTTCAACGAGAACACCACCGAGGAGATGAGGAAGCTCCTCAAGAAGGCCGGGGGCAAGGCCGCCATCAAGGGCCTGGTCCTGGACCTGCGCAACAATCCCGGCGGCCTCCTGGACCAGGCCGTGTCCGTGGCCGACGCCTTCCTGCCCGCGGGCAACGTGGTCTACATCCAGGGCCGAGACGCCTCCTCGCGCAAGGACTTCAACGCCAAGACCTCGGCCGACGACATCGACGCGCCCATGGTGGTGCTCATCAACGCCGGCTCGGCCTCGGCCTCGGAGATCGTGGCCGGCGCCCTGCAGGACCGCGACCGCGCCCTGCTGCTGGGCGAGAAGACCTTCGGCAAGGCCACGGTGCAGACCGTCATCCCCCTGGCCGACGAGTCGGGCATCAAGCTGACCACCGCCCTGTACTACACGCCCAGAGGCCGCTCCATCCAGGCCCAGGGCATCGAGCCCGACATGGCCATCCCCTTCGAAGCCCCCCACGACGACAACGGACCCCGCCTGGGCGTGGTGCGCGAGGAGGACCTGTCCGGCCACATCGAGAACCAGAACGGCAAGACCCCTGCCGACGGCAAGGAGAAGAACGGCGAGGCCGCCGACCTGCTCAAGCGCGACAACCAGCTCCGGATGGCCCTGCAGCTGGTCAAGCAGCTCCCCCGGCTCAAGCAGATCAAGTAGCGTCGGGGAGTACTCGCCGCAGCCATGGGCCAGGACCGCCAGTCCCCCTTCTCCTCGCCGGCGCGCCTGGTGTTCTGGGGTTGGGCAGCCTGCGCCATCCTGGTGATCCTGGCCCTGGTCCTGGTCCGGCCGGCCCCTCCCCGGCCCGCGGCGGCCCCTGTCCCGCCTGTCCCGCTCCCCGCAGCCCCGGCCCCGGACCAGCCGGCCGGCGAGGCCGCGCCCTACGAAGAGCCCCTGGGCGCGCCCCTGGACCGGGTGGCCAAGCTGGCGGACTATGCCCTGGCCTCCACCATGGCCGCCCTGAACCTGGCCCCCGACCGGCTGGTCATCCGCGAGTTGCGCGCCGAGAGCCAGGGCCAGGAGACCTACCACTCCCAGATCCTGGAAATCGAGCTGCCCGACCCGGACCGGTTCGCCCGCATCTTCGGACGCAACCTGGCGGCCTGGGCTCCCCAGGCCCAGCTCGCCCATACCCAGGCCGGGGCCTGGAACGTGACCGCCCTGGGCCGAACCACCCACACCCTGCTCCTCACCCGGCCCGAGTCCGCGGCCCCTGCCCCGCGCGCGACGGGGAGCAAGGGGCTCCTGGCCATCGTCATCGACGACCTGGGCCGGGACCTGGCCGCGGCCCGGCGGCTGGCCGCCCTGCCCGCGCCCGTGACCTTCGCGGTGCTGCCCAACGAGGAGCACACCGCGGAAGTCGTGGCCCTGGCCAGGAGCCGCGGACTGTCCCTCATGCTCCACCTGCCCATGGAGCCGGTGGGCTTTCCCGAGGTGAACCCCGGCCCCGGCGCCCTGCTCGCGGCCATGGACAGCGCCACCCTGCTGCGCACCCTTCGCGCCGGCCTGGACCAGGCGCCCGGAGCCATCGGAGTGAACAACCACATGGGCTCCCTGTTCACCCAACTGCCCGGCCCCATGCGCCTGGTGCTCGGCGAACTGCGCTCCCGCGGCCTGTTCTTCCTGGACAGCCTGACCACCGGCCGCTCCCAGGCCCGCGCCCTCTGCCGGGAAATGGGGCTGCCCTACCTGCGCCGGGCGGTGTTCCTGGACAACGTGCGCGAACGCTCGGCCATCCGCCGCCAACTGGCCCTGGCCGAGCGCCTGGCCGCGGCCACCGGTCAGGCCGTGGCCATCGGCCACCCCTACCCCGAGACCATCGCCGCCCTGGAGGAATGGGCCCAGGCCGGCCCCCTTGCCGCGGAGGCCGTCCCTGTGGCACGACTTTCCCCGGAGAACGGCAGCAGCCACGGACTGAGTGTCCTGAAACCCTCAACGCCACCGGAGTGACGCCATGAAACGCCTGCTTTGCGCCGCCCTGGCCGCCGCGGTCCTGCTCGCCGCGCCCGCGGCCTGGGCCAAGACCTACGTGATCGCGGTCAACCAGTTCGTCGAACACCCGGCCCTGGACGCGGTGCTCAAGGGCTTCCAGGACCATCTCAAGGAGAAGGGCGTGGACTGCTCCTACAAGATCCACAACGCCCAGGCCAACATGGCCACCACCAACCAGATCGCCCAGACCACCGCCGGCGAGAGCCCGGACCTGGTGCTGGCCATCGCCACCCCCAGCGCCCAGGCCCAGGCCCAGGTCATCAAGAAGGCCGAACACATGGCCAAGGTGCCCCTCCTCTTCTCCGCGGTCACCGACCCCCTGGGCGCCAAGCTGGTGACCGACCTCAAGAAGCCCGGCGGCAACATCACCGGCGTCTCGGACCTGACCCCGGTGGACAAGCACCTGGACATGATCATGCAGATCCATCCCGCGCTGAAGAGCATCGGCGTGGTCTACAACGCGGGCGAGGCCAACTCCAAGACCCTGGTGCAGATGCTGCGCGACGCCGCGGCCAAGAAGGGCGTGAAGGTCGAGGAGGCCACCGCGGCCAAGTCCGGCGACGTCTACGCCGCGGGCAAGAGCCTGGTGGGCCGGGCCGACGCGGTCTACGTGCCCACGGACAACACCGTGGTCTCGGGGCTGGAGTCCCTGGTCAAGGTCTGCGAGCAGAACAAGCTGCCCCTGTACGCTGCGGACGTGGACTCCGTGCCCCGCGGCTGCGTGGCCGCCCTGGGCTTCGACTACTACCTGCACGGCAGGCAGGCCGGCGCCATGGCCGAACGCATCCTGAAGGGCGCGTCCCCGGCCGACACCCCGGTGGAGTTCCAGGAGGGCCTCACCCTGCACCTCAACCTGTCCGCCGCCGCGAAGATGGGCGTCACCCTGCCCGAGGAAATGAAGAAAAAGGCCGCCAAGGTGCTTGAATAGATCACGAAATCGCTTCGGCTTGACAAGAACCGCACGGCGGTTCATCAAGGGCGCGGACCGCGGACCGGCCGCGCCCTTTTCCTTTCATCCGCACGGACACCCGCATGAGTCTCTTCGCGTTCATCGGCGCCCTGGAACAGGGCTTCGTCTACGGCATCATGGTGCTGGGGGTGTACCTCACGTTCCGGATCCTGGACTTCCCGGACCTCACGGTGGACGGCAGCCTGCCCCTGGGCGCGGCGGTCTCGGCCGTGGCCATCACCCACGGGGTCAACCCCTTCCTCTCCCTGTTCCTGGCCATGGCCGCGGGGTTCGCCGCCGGAGCCGTCACCGGCATCCTGAACACCAAGCTGAAGATCCTGAACCTCCTCGCCTCCATCCTCACCATGATCGCCCTGTACTCCATCAACATCCGGATCATGGACGGCCCCAACGTGTCGCTCCTGGGGGCCACCACCGTGCTGGACTCCTGGATGCGCCTGGGCCTGCCCTCCCACCTGGCGGCCCCGGCCTGCTTCGCAGCCATGGCCGGCCTGGTGGTGCTGCTCCTGGTGTGGTTCCTCTATACCGAGATGGGCCAGACGCTGCTGGCCACCGGCGACAACCGGCAGATGATCGTGGCCCAGGGCGTGAACACCCACAAGGTCATCATCTTCGGGGTGGGGCTGTCCAACGCCATGGTGGCCTTCGCCGGCGCGCTCATCGCCCAGAACCAGGGCGCGGCCGACGTGAACATGGGCGTGGGCACCATCGTGGCCGGACTGGCCTCGGTCATCGTGGGCGAAACCGTGTTCGGCGCGGGCAGCGTGCCCCGGGCCGTGGCCGCCGCGGTGCTGGGCTCGGTGCTCTACCGCATGGCCATCGCCCTGGCCCTGGGCCTCAAGATCGGCGACTTCTCCTTCAGCCCCAGCGACCTGAACCTCATCACCGCCGCCCTGGTGGTCTGCGCCATGGCCGCCCCGGCGCTCAAGAGGCGGCTGGCCCGATGATCGAACTGACCGGCATCACCAAGTTCTTCCACCGGGGAAGCGTCAACGAGGTCCTGGCCCTGGACGGGGTGTCCCTGTCCGTGTCCGACGGCGACTTCATCACGGTCATCGGCTCCAACGGCGCGGGCAAGTCCACCCTGCTCTCCTGCGTGGCCGGCTCCTTCCTCCCGGACAGCGGGACCATCACCCTGGACGGCGAGGACATCACCGCCTGGCCGGAACACCGCCGCGCCGCCCACCTGGGCCGAGTCTTCCAGGACCCGCTCCTGGGCACCTGCGCCTCCCTGTCCATCGAGCAGAACCTGGCCCTGGCCCTGCGCCGCGGCAGGTCCCGCGGCCTGGGCAAGGGCGTCACCGACGAGGACCGCTCCTTTTTCCGGCGCGAGGTGCACAAGATCGGCCTGGGCCTGGAGAAACGCCTGGGCGATCGCATCGGCCTGCTCTCCGGCGGCCAGCGCCAGGCCCTCACCCTGCTCATGGCCACCCTGGTCCGGCCCAAGGTCCTGCTCCTGGACGAGCACACCGCGGCCCTGGACCCCAAGACCGCCAACGCCATCCTCCTGCTCACCGAACACATCGTCACCGAGCAGAAGCTGACCACCCTCATGGTCACCCACAACATGAACCAGGCCATCAAGCTGGGCAACCGGCTCATCATGCTCCACCAGGGCAAGATCATCCTTGACGTGCGCGGCGAGGAGAAGCGCAACCTCAAGGTCACCGACCTGCTGGCCCAGTTCTACGCGGTCAAGGGCGAGGAATTCTCCTCGGACAAGATGCTCCTAACCTGATACACAATCCCTACGGAGGACAATCCCATGGTCGAACGCACCTTTTCCATCATCAAGCCCAATGCGGTGAAGAAGAACCTCATCGGCAAGATCGACGCCATGATCGAAGAGGCCGGCCTCAGGATCGTGGCCATGAAGAAGATCCACATGACCAAGCAGCAGGCCGAGGGCTTCTACCACGTCCACGCCGCCCGGCCGTTCTTCAACGACCTCACCACGTTCATGAGCTCCGGCCCCTGCGTGGTCCAGGTGCTGGAGGGCGAGAACGCCATCGCCCGCTACCGCGAGCTCATGGGCGCCACCGACCCGGCCAAGGCCGCTGACGGCACCATCCGCAAGCTCTACGGCGAGAACGTGGAGGCCAACTCCACCCACGGCTCCGACGCGCCCGAAACCGCGGCCTTCGAGGTCGCCTACTTCTTCAGCCAGCTGGAGATCGTGGGATAATGGCCGCCACCCGCACCCCCATCGGGGTCATCGGCGCCGGGAACATGGGCGGCGCCATCATCGAGGGCCTGCTCGGGCGCAACGACCTCGAGATGGTGGGCTGCGATTTGGACCAGGCCCGGGTGGAGCGGCTGGCCGGGATGGGCATGACCCCGGCCGCCGATCCCCTGGCGGTCGTGGCCAGGGCCAAGACCGCCATCCTGGCGGTCAAGCCCCAGGGCATGGCCGGCCTGCTCTCCTCCCTGGCGTCCAAACTCACCAAGGGCCACTGCCTGGTGTCCATCGCCGCTGGCGTCACCCTGGAAACCCTGGGAGACCTCAGCAAGCACAAGTGCCCCGTGGTCCGGGTCATGCCCAACACCCCGGCCATGGTCGGGGCCGGGGTCTTCGCCCTGTGCCTGGACGACATGCGCCTGACCCAGGAACAGAAAGACCTGGTCACCGGCCTGTTCACCAGCCTTGGCCAGGTCCACCACCTGCCGGAGAAGTCCTTCGACGCCTTCACCGCGGTGTGCGGCAGCGGGCCGGCCTATGTGTTCTACGTCATGGACGCCCTGGTGGACGCGGCCGTTTCCGCGGGCCTGCCCCGGCCCGACGCCACCCGCATGGTCAAGGCCCTGTTCACCGGCTCGGCCAAGCTGGCCGAGACCCTGCCCCTGCACCTGTCCCAGCTCCGGGAGATGGTCACCTCGCCCGGCGGCACCACCATCGCCGCCACCCAGGTGCTCGACTCCCTGGCCGTGCGCGGCGCCTTCATGCAGGCCGTGGCCGCGGCCAAGAAGCGCAGCGAAGAGCTGGGCTAGGCCCTGCTTGAAAAAAGCCAAGGGCGGGACAGGAGACCACTCCTGCCCCGCCCTTTTGCTTTCCTTGCTCCCCTAGAAATACCCCAGGCTGTGCAACTGCTCCAGGAGCGCCTCCTTGTCCGGGTGGCGGCCGGAGCGCTCGCCGTCGTCCGGGCGCAGGGTGCAGGGCTGGCATCCCAGCGACGCGTAGCCCTGGTCGTAGAGGGTGCAGTACGGCAGGCCGTGGTCCAGGGTGTAGGCCCAGACGTCGAGTTCGGTCCAGGCCAGGAGCGGATTGGCCTGGAGGTGGTCCGGGCCGGTGCGGGGCTCCAGGACCGGCCTTCCGGCGCGGGAGGCGTGCTCGTCGCCGCGCAGGCCGGTGACGAGCACGGCCAGGTCCAGGCGGGCGATGGCCTCGCGCAGGGGTTCGATCTTGCGGGCGGTGCAGCAGGCGGCCTTGTCCTGGGGCTGGGGCAGGCCGGCGGCCGCGTCCGGGGCGGCGACGCGGAGGTCGATGTCCCAGTCGCGGGCCAATCCGTCGCGGAAGGCCAGGGTCTCGGGGAACTTGAGGCGCGTGTCCAGGGACAGGGCCAGGACGCGGGCGCCGGGGTGGACCTGGGCCAGGACGCCGCGCCACAGGGCCAGGGCCACGGTGGAGTCCTTGCCGCCGCTCCAGGCCACGGCCACGCGCCGGGGGCCGTGCTCGGCGGCGAGCCGGCGAAGAAGATCCAGGGATGCGGCGATCTTGTGTTCCAGGGCCGCGCCCGGGGTGTCGTGATGGCTTTGCATGGCCCGCGGAAGATAGTGCAGGGGGCGGCCGGTGGCAACCGGCTTGCGGAGAGGCATCGGGCAGGATATGGAGAGTCATGGACGACCAGGCGGTGTTCGAACGCATGGCGGCCCTGCTCAGGGCCAAGGACGTGGCCGTGCTGGCCACCATGTCCGCCGACGGGCCGCACGCCTCGCTCATGGCCTATGCCGCGGCTGCGGACGGCCGGCGGCTATGGATGGTGAGCGAGGGCCAGACGCGCAAGGTGCGCAACCTGCGGGCCGAGCCGCGGGTGAGCCTCCTGGTGGACACCCGGGAGATGCTGGACAAGGGCGGCCGGGCCCAGGCCCTGACCGTGTTCGGGCAGTGCCGGGTGCTGGAGTCCGGCCCGGACCGGGACGCGGCCCTGGCCGAGGTGGTGCGGCGGCGGCCGCTGCTGCGGGAGCTGGCCGAGTCGCCCGGAGCGGTGGCCCTGGAGGTGCGGGTCACGGGCATGCTGCTCCTGGACGGAATCCGGGAGGCGCGCTTCCTGAAAATCGACTGAATCGCGAAAAGGTCCGCCGCGGGGGTTGACGAAGCCCGGGAAACGGCCTATACGCCCTTTCTCCGATGCGCCAGTAGCTCAGTCGGATAGAGCATTTGGCTACGAACCAAAAGGTCGGAGGTTCGAATCCTTCCTGGCGCACCACGGACTCACGCGCCGGGCGAAAGCCCGGCGCTTTCTTTTTCCCCCGTCCAGCGCCGGACGAAACAAAAAGCCCCCGCCGGAGCGGGGGCTTTTCTTTGGATGGCGAATCCTCCCGTTACTTGTAGCCGCGCACGGCGTCCATGTAGTTGGGCAGGAAGGTGGATATCTCCGGAATGTAGGTGATGAGCACCAGGAAGACCAGGAGGATCATGAGCCACGGCAGGGCCGCGCGCAGGACCCAGGTGAGCGGCCTGCCGGTGATGCCCGAGGTCACGAACAGGTTCAGGCCCACGGGCGGGGTGATCATGCCGATCTCCATGTTCACCACCATGATGATGCCCAGATGGATGCCGTCGATGCCCAGGCGCTGGGAGATGGGGAACAGGATGGGGGCCATGATCAGCAGGATGGCCGAGGGCTCCATGAAGTTGCCCGCGATGAGCAGCAGGATGTTCACCACGATGAGGAAGCCCCAGGCCGGCAGATCCCAGCCCACGATGAGCTCGGCGATGTGGTGCGGGATGCGCTCGGTGGTCAGCACGTGCGCGAACAGCATCGCGTTGGCGATGATGAACAGGAGCATGACGCTGACCTTGGAGGCCTCCAGCACCACGTGCTGCACGTCCTTGTGGAACAGGCTCCGGGGGAACGCGACGAGCATCTGGCCCAGGTTGCGCACGGCCGCCGCCACGGTGGACTCGCCCGGCTTGCGCCAGGCCACGCCCTTGAGCGGGCCCATGTCTCGGTAGCCGAACACCGCCACGAAGAAGGCGTACACGGCCGAGATGGCCGCGGCCTCGGTGGGGCTGGCCACGCCCAGGTAGATGGAGCCCAGCACGATGAAGATCAGGACCAGGCCGCCCGAGGCGCTGAAGAACGCGGAGGCCAGGGCCCCGAACCCCTGCCAGGGCTGGGACGGCAGGTTCTTGTACCGGGCCACGATGTAGATGGCGATCATGAGCATGACGCCCATCATGATGCCCGGGATGACGCCGGCCATGAACAGCTTGGCCGCCGACTCCTCGGTGGCCGCGGCGTAGACCAGCATGACGATGGAGGGCGGGATGAGGATGCCCAGGGTGCCGGCGTTGCAGATCACGCCCGCGGCCATGGACTCCGGGTAGCCGGTGCGCACCATGCCCGCGATGACGATGCTTCCGATGGCCGCCACCGTGGCCGGCGAGGAGCCGGACACCGCGGCGAAGATCATGCATGCCAGGACCGAGGCCATGGCCAGGCCGCCGCGCACCGGACCCACCAGGGCCACGGCGAAGCTGATGATCCGCCGGGCCACGCCGCCGGTGGACAGGAAGGCCGAGGACAGGATGAAGAACGGGATGGCCAGCAGGGTGTAGTGCTCGGTCAGGTTGGCCGTGAGCTTGAGCGCCACCGAGGCCAGGGAGTCCTGCGAAAAGAACAGGATGGTGGCTATGCTCGACAGGCCCAGGCCCATGGAGATGGGCATTCCCGAGAGCAGGCAGACCAGGAGGATGGCGAAGAGGGCGACGGTGGTCATGCCTTGCCGCCCTCCCCGGCCTCGTCGGCGCCGGCCTTTTTCACGTACATCTTCATGCTTTCCTTGGCCTCGTCCACCAGCTTGAAGCCCTCAGCCCGACCCGAGAGGATCTTGCCCAGGAGGGCTATGAGCCGAAACGCCAGCATGGCGTAGCCCAGGACCAGGGGCGAGTGGGCGATCCAGCGCTGGATGGGCATGTCCTGCAACTCCAGCTGGACCTTGTAGACCTTGGCCAGGTATCCCCAGGAGCCGTAGATGATGAGTCCGCAGTAGACCAGCGCCAGGAGGATGGCGAAGGCGCTCACCGCGCGCCGCCCGACCGAGGGCAGGGTGCGCACGAAGGCGTCCACGCCGATGTGGGACCCGACCTTGACGCCGTAGGAGGCGCCGAAGAGCACCATCCAGGCGGACAGGTGCTGGGTCAGTTCCGTGCCGAAAGAGACCCCCGTGTTGAAGACATACCGGAGTATGACTTCAATGAAGACCTCTATGGTCATGGCCGCGAGGAGGAGGCAGATGAACGCCTCCTCCACGCGGTTCAACAGGTTCTTGATCATCGAAGCCCTTCTCGCCGTCCGCTACTTCTTGTTGGAGGCGATGGCGGCGTCGAGCATGTCCTTGCCGATGTCGCCCTCGAACTTCTTCCACACCGGCTTCATGGCCTCGACCCACTTGTCCTTGTCGGCATCGGAGAGCTCGGTGATGGTGGTGCGGCCGGACTCCTGGATCTTCTTCTTGTCCTCGATGCTCTTCTCGTCGGAAACCTTGTTGTTGTACGCAATGGACTCGTCGATGCACTGCTTGAGCACGGGCTTCACGTCCGCAGGCAGGCCTTCCCAGAACTCAGTCGAGGTGACCAGCATGTAGTCCAGCACGCCGTGGTCGGTCTCGGTGATGTAGGGCTGCACCTCGTGGAACTTCTTGGAGTAGATGTTGGACCAGGTGTTCTCCTGGCCGTCGATGGCCCTGGTCTGCAGCAGGGTGAAGACCTCGGAGAAGGGAGCCTTGAGCGGCACGGCGCCCAGGGTCTCGAACTGGGCCTGGAGCACGTCGGACTGCATGATGCGGAACTTCTTGCCCTTGGCGTCCGCGGGCAGCTTGAGGGGATCGTTGGAGGACATCTGCTTCATGCCGTTGTGAAGGTAGCCCAGGCCGATGATGCCCTTGTCCTTCATGGACATGAGCAGCTTCTGGCCGAAGGGACCATGCTGGAAGCGGTCGATGGCCGGCATGTCGCGGAACAGGAACGGAAGGTCGTAGATCTGGAGCTGCTTGGTGAACTTCTCGAACTTGGACAGGGCCGGGGCGGCGAGCTGCACGTCGCCGAGCAGCATGGCGGACAGGACCTTGTCGTCGTCGAAGAGCTGGGAGTTGGGGAACACCTCGACCACCACCTTGCCCTTGAGGCGCTGCTCCACCAGCTCCTTGAGCTTGATGCCCATCTGGCCCTTGGGCGTGTTCTCGGCCACCACGTGGGAGAACTTGATGACAATGGGGCCGGCAAGGGCAACGCTCGCCAGGGAGAGCATGAACGACGCCAGGACCATGCACAGGAGCAATTTCTTCGTCAGCTTCATACGATCCACACCTCCACGCTAGGGATATTGACAGGATTTCATTTTTTTAAGCAGTTTTTTCTTGAATAATCAAGGGAACACGCCACTTGTTCTATTTTTCACCAAGACGGACCGGCAGCGTATTTCTTGAGATTTATTTATAAATTTCAAATAATTATATACTGTGAGCCCGCGACGTAAATGTTCAGGATATTCCCCACCCATAATCGGAGAGAATTTATTAACATGCTAAAATTAAACACTATCATAATAGTGAAAAAAAGCGCAATTTCTTTGGGGCGAAAGGCGCCCTCTTCTCAGACAGGGGATCAGGCAGGATCTGCGGGCGGGAAAAGCGGCGAGGGGGCAAGGCCCCAGCGGGCCAGGCGGAAGGCCAGGGCGGTGCGCAGGCAGCCCAGGCCGTAGACCACGCTCCGCGAAAAATTGATGGACGAGGCGTCGGGAAAGTAGCTGGCCGGACAGCTGATCTCGCCGATGACCGCGCCCTGCCACAGGACCTGGGCCAGCATCTGGGCGTCGAACACGAAGTCGTCGGAATTGGCCTGCCAGGGGATGCTCTCCAGGAGTTTGCGGGAAAAGGCCCGGTAGCCGGTGTGGTACTCGGAGAGCTTGCCGCCCATGAGCAGGTTCTGGGCCAGGGTCAGACTGCGGTTGGCCAGGTACTTGTACCGGGGCATGCCGCCGGCCAGGGCCCGGCCGCCCAGGATGCGCGAGCCGAGCACGCACTCGTAGAGCCCGCTGCCGATGAGCGCCACCATGGCCGGCAGGAGCTTGGGGGTGTACTGGTAGTCGGGGTGGACCATGACCACGATGTCCGCTCCCTGCTCCAGGGCCAGGCGGTAGCAGGTCTTCTGGTTGCCGCCGTAGCCGGTGTTGCGCTCGTGGACGTGGACCAGGGTGTGGGGCAGGGAGCGGGCCAGGGCCGCGGTGCGGTCGCGGCTCGCGTCGTCCACCAGCACCACCAGGTCGGCCAAGCCCTGCTCCATGACCTCCTGGTAGGTGGCCAGAAGGGTCTTCTCCGCGTTGTACGCGGGCATGACCACCACCACTTTCTTTTCAAGATACATTGGTCTTCTCTGTATGCATCACCAAAGAATAATGCAACATCGCGACATGCAGCGAGAACCGCGGCGACATTCTACTGGAATATTGCGTCTGTTCACGCAAGCCACGACCTGTCGCTACTGCTCCGCTTCCCGGGGCGCGTCCTGACCTGCGCCTCGCGCCGAATCGCTCGCGCCGGAGCCTGGATTAGCCAATCGGCTGCGCCTCTCCTCCATCGCCTTGCGAATGTTCTCTCTGCTCTCCTTGAGCTTCGGGAGATCGGGACGAACGGCCTCGGCGCGGGCCAGTACCTCCAGGGCTTCGGCGTACCTCCCGGTGAAGGCGTACGTCGCAGCGAGGTTGATGAGTGCGCTCCCATTGTGCGGATTCAATTCCAGAGACTGGACGAGAGAACGCATGGCGGCGTCGAACCGCCCGTAAACCAAGCTATAGAATCCCTCCTGCGCATGGCGGTAGGAAACATAGTGCGAATTATACTGCACTGCCAGATTGTACCGGCGGTAGTGCTCCGCCCAGTCGCCCTTCATGCGGGCGCTGTCCGCCAGGACGATCTCGGCCACATAATTGCCCTCGGTCACGTTGGCGGCGTGGGTGAACAGGGTTTCGCTATTGACCCAATAGCCGGCCTGACGGTGGGCGAGGACGCTCAACCCCGCCAGCAGGACCAGGAACACTGAAGCGGTGATCCGTGAAGAAAGACGCAGCCGGCCAGCCATCTCGGCTCCGGCCCAGACCAGCGCAAGAAACAGCCCGAGGTGAGGGACATAGACATATCGGTCGGCCCAGGCCTGGGAACCCACCTGCACAAGGCCGATCACGGGAATCAACGTACCCAGAAACCAGAACCAGCCAACGAAAAGGAAGGGACGCGCCGCGGCCTGCCGCCAAGCCAGGGCGCTCAGGATGGAGACAATCCCGATGCCCGCGAGTCCCCCCAATACCGATACGTTGCCGAAGGGGTGCGGATAGAACGGCGCGAGCCCCAGAGGCAGCGCAGTCTTCGTCAGGTAGGCGAGGTAGGCCGCTCCGGCGTTCAACAGTCTGATATGGAGCGGAATCTGGTCCAGGCCGGACATGGTTGTGTTCTGGGCGATCAGCGTCACCATGCTTACAACCATCGCAAGAGCAAAGAACGGCAGTTTCTCGAGCAGCAGCCGCCTTCCGGGAAGAGGGACTCCCAGGAGACGCTTCCCCGCGCGTTCCGGAGGGTGAACCCGCCTCAGGGGCCAATAGTCGAAAAGCAAGAGCACGCAGGGCAAGGTGACCAGCATGGGCTTGGCCATGAGCCCCAGGCAGAACAAACCCAGACTCGACAGATAGCGCCATTTCGATGGGCTTGCGGCATACTCCGCATAGGCGAGCATGCAGGCCAGCCAGAAGAAGGTGGACAGCACGTCCTTGCGTTCGGATACCCAAGCCACCGACTCCACATGTAAAGGATGGGCCGCGAAAAGCGCTGCCGCTGCCAGGGAAGGCAGCAGCCTTCCGGTGGTTCGGTACAGCAGGGTCAGGAAGAGGAGCGAGTTGGCCACATGCAAGAGCACATTGGTTGCATGGTAGCCAGGCGCGGCCAGACCGTACAACTCGGCGTCGAGCATCAAGGAAAGCCAGGTGAGAGGGTGCCAGTTGCACTCCCGAAAGGAGGTGAACGCCCAGGATATGTCCGCCCAGTTCAGGCCGCGCAGCACATTGGGATTGCGGAATACGTAATAGTAGTCGTCAAATCCGACGAAATCCGCTCCCAGGGCCGGCCAGTACAGGACCGCAATCAGGATGACGAGGCCCAGGCCACCCAAGCGCAAGGCCAGAGGGGCCGAAAGCTGCAACTCCGGAAGAATCGTGCGACGCATGCCCGTCATACCCAGCAGAATGCTCCAGTGCGCACAGAGATGGCGTCTGAATCACAAAGAAAAAAAGGGGGGATGCGCATCCCCCCTCCCTTGCCTGCACTTGATGCAGGCTACTGCTTAGGGAAAGCGGCGAATCCCGTGGCCGAATTGCCGTCCTTGTCAGTGGCGGAAACCTGGGCGCCGGGAAGGGTGTCGACCGTGGTGGCGGCAAAGGCCAAGGAATAGTCTCCGGCCGCGGTGTCGATGGAGCCCACGGCCGTGTGGGCCTCGAGCGCGGTCAAGGTTGCCGGCACAGCTCCGGTGGCCAGGATGAACTTGGCCGAGGCGGCGTTGACCCGGGCCTGGCCTTCGGCGATGGCCTGCTGCAGGGCCGCAACCTTGGCGTCTTGGGTGAGGTTGGTGAATTTGGGGACCAGCACCGCGGCCAGCACGCCGAGGAGGACGATGACCGCGATGATTTCGATGAGGGTGAAGCCCTGTTGCCTCTTCCTGGAATCCATGTTCCGTCCTCCTGGTTGGTAGCTTGGGACGCCGCGCCCGGTGCTCGGACCTCGGCCGACCTTTCCCGCCCTTGTTCCTGCCCGAATCCCTATCAAAAACTGCGCCAGAGTCAATGGCTACGACAAAACTCCACGAAACCCTTGGAAAAAGACCGGACGGTCATCTCTCGTCCCAGGCTTGCACCAAAAAATGATGCGCACGCCCTACAAAAAATGGAGCAAGTCATCAAATTTTGTCGCCACGCCCGGCCGAAACCGGAATCCTGTACTTTTTCACGCGGTGCCAGAGGCTCCGCGGCTTGATGCCCAGCAGGAGCGCGGCCCGGGCCTGCACCCCGCCGCTGCGCGCCAGCGCATCCAGAATGAGACCTCTCTCCACCGCCGCCAGATGGCTGTCCAGGTCCTGGCCCGGCGCCAATTCCATGACCGCAGGACACGCCGCATCCTCCTGCCCCGAGCCGAGCAGCACGTGGCGGGGCTCGATGCCCTCCCCGCCGGAGATGACCAAGGCCCGTTCCAGCACGTTGGACAGCTCCCGCACGTTGCCCGGCCAGGAATGGGCCTGGAGCATGTCCATGGCCGCGGCCCCCACCTGGGCCGAAGCCCCCTTGCGGGCCAGGAACTCTGCCGCCAGGTGCGGCACGTCCTCCTTGCGGTCGCGCAGGGGAGGCAGGGCGATGGACAAGACGTTCAGCCGGTAGAACAGGTCCTGCCGGAACTGCTTCTCCTCCACCATGCGCGTCAGGTTCTTGTTGGTGGCGGCGATGAAGCGCACGTCCACCCGCACCTCATCCACACCTCCTACCCGCTCCAGGACCTTGTCCTCCAGCACGCGCAGGAGCTTGCCCTGGAGGGGCAGGGGCAGGTCCCCGATCTCGTCCAGGAACACCGTGCCGGTGTGCGCGGCCTCGATCTTGCCCAGCTTGCGGCCCACAGCGCCGGTGAAGGCCCCCTTCTCGTGCCCGAAGAGCTCGCTCTCCAGCAGAGGCTCGGGGATGGCCGCGCAGTTGATGCTCACCAGGGGCCGGCCGCGCCGAGGGCTGTGGGTGTGGATGTTGCGGGCCAGCAGGCCCTTGCCCGTGCCGCTCTCGCCCACGATGAGCACCGTGGCGTCGGTTTCGGCCACCTTGAGCACCTGGTGCAGGATGCCGCGCATGATCTTGCTGCGGGCCACCACCCCTGGAAAGGCCTCCCCCGCCTCCACCTCTCCCAGGAAATCGGTGAGCTGGGCGAATATCTCCGCATAACGGGCCAGTTCGTCCTGGCTGGCGGGCTTGTCCGCCATGCGGGTGCGCACCGCGGGGAGCCGCTCGGCCTCGCGCACGAAGCGCTCCACGGGGGTGAGCAGACGGAAGAAGATGAACAACCCCACCCCGAAGGTCAGGACGCAGGCTCCCAGGGCCCACAGGGTCAGGGGAAGGTCCGGATCCAAGCCGTGGGCCCAGGCCCAGTCGGTGATCCGGTAGGCCACTACCGCGGCCAGCAGGCTCAGGAAGGAGAAGACCAGGGGAGCTGCATAGCGAAGGCGCGGGTGGATCTGCCTCGGCATGCTCGCTCCCGCTCTCTACTTCATGGCCTTGATCAGGTCGGCCAGGGGCAGGTAGATGGACAGGACGAAGAAACCCACCACGCCGGCCAGCCCCACGGTGAGGATGGGGGTGATGAGTTCGGTCAGCCGGCCCACCGCATACTCCACCTCGAAATCGTAGTGGATGGCCACCTCGCGGAGCATCTCCTCCAGATTGCCGCTCTCCTCGCCGATGGCGATCATGTTGATGACCATGGGCGTGAACCAGCGCGAAGAGCGCAGCGGGCCGGAGATGCCGCGCCCCTCCTCCAGCTTCTCCCGCAGGCGGTCGAACTCCCGGGCGATGACCACGTTGCCGATGACTCCCGAGATGACCCGGATGGACTCCAGCACCGAGACGCCGCTCGACTGGAGGATCGCGAAGATGCTGGCGAAGCGGGACATGGCTCCCTTCTGGAGCACCGGCCCGACCAGGGGAAAGCGCAGGAAGATGGTGTCCAGGATGAAACGCCCGCGGGAGGTCTTGGACCAGGCCACGAACCCCGCCCCTCCGGCCGCCAGGCCGACAATCACGTAAGGCCAGTATCCCCGGAGGAACTCGTAGATGGCCATGTTGATCCGGGTGGGCAGGGGCAACTCCACACCGGCATTGGAGAACATGGTCACGAACTGGGGCAGGACGAAGGTCAGGAGGAAAAGGAAGGCGCCCAGCAGCATGACGATGACGATGGCGGGATAGATGAGGGCCGAGGTGATCTGCTTGCGCACCTTGTAGTCGTGCTCGATGATGTAGATCATCCGCTCCAGGACCTCCGTCAGGGATCCGCTGGACTCGCCCGCCTGGAGCATGCTGCAGTACAGGGTGGAGAAGATGGCCGGATGGCGGCGGAAGGCTTCGTGCAGCGAGCTGCCCGCCCGGATGTCCTGGGTGATCCGGACGATGGCGTCCTTGAGACCCTGGTGCTCGGTCTGATGCTCCAGCACCTCCAGGAGCTTGGTGATGGACAGGCCGGCCCGGAACATGGTGCGGAACTGCTTGGTGAACAGGATGAGGTCCGCGGCCTTGACCTTGCCCGATTTCTTGGCGGCCTTCTTGAGCCAGGCCAGGTCAAGCCCGCCGCCGGTTCGCCGCACCGCCGAAGGGATGAGGCCCTTGGCCGCCACCGCGGCCATGGCCGCCTGTTCGTTGTCTGCCTCCAGCGCGCCCCGGGTCTCGGTGCCGCTGTCGGTGAAGGCGCGGTAGGAAAAGGTGGGCATGCAGCAACCTCAGACAGGGCTCAGATCAGGACCACCGAGGCGGCCTCCTCCAGGGAGGTCACGCCCTCGGCCACCAGCCGGGCCGCGTCCTGCTTCAGGGTGCGCATCCGGCCGGAGCGGGCCATGGCCCGGCCGATCTCCGTGGACGAGGCCCGGCGCAGGATCATGTCCTGGACCATCTCGTCCACGGGCAGGACCTCGTAGACCCCGGTTCGGCCCATGTATGCCGAATTGTTGCAGCGATAGCAGCCCTTTCCCCGCTTGAACACCACCCCAGGGGTCTGGTCCAGGCCCAGGGCCGCCACCGCGGACTCGGGAGGCAGGTACTCCTCCAGGCAATGGGGGCAGTTCCTGCGCACCAGGCGCTGGGCCACGGCCAGGAGCAGGGTCGAGGACACCAGGAAGGGCTCCACCCCCATCTCGATGAGCCGGGTCACGGCCCCGGCCGCATCGTTGGTGTGCAGGGTGGAGAGCACCTGGTGGCCGGTGAGCGCGGCCTGCACCGCGATGCCCGCGGTCTCCGCGTCGCGGATCTCGCCCACCATGATGGTGTCCGGGTCCTGGCGCAGGATGGAGCGCAGGCCCGAGGCGAAGGTCATGCCCGCCTTGCGGTTGAGCTGCACCTGGCGGATCTTGCCCACCCGGTACTCCACCGGGTCCTCCAGGGTGATGATGTTGATGTCCGGCTTGTTGATGCGCTTGAGCAGGGCGTACAGGGTGGTGGTCTTGCCCGAGCCGGTGGGGCCGGTGGCCAGGATCATGCCCCAGGGCTTCTCGATGACCTCGGACATGACCCCCAGGTCCCGCGGGTCCAGGCCCAGGTCGGGCAGGTCCAGGGCCTCGCCGGTGCGATAGAGCAGACGCAGCACCAGGTTCTCGCCGTGGATGGTGGGCAGGGACGAGGCCCGGACGTGCACCTCCCGGTTCTCCATGGTGAAGGTGAAGCGGCCGTCCTGGGGCACCCGGGACACGGCGATGTCCATGTTGGCCAGGATCTTGATGCGGGAGACGATGGGCAGGAAGACGCTCTTGGGCGGGGCCGGGGCCTCGCGCAGCTTGCCGTCCACCCGGAAGCGCAACTGCACGCCGCCCTTTTCCGGAGAGATGTGGACGTCGCTGGCCCGCTCCCGCACCGCCTGGGACAGGATGGAGTTGACCAGGCGCACCACCGGGGCCTCGTCGGCCATCTCCTGCAGGGAGGTCACGGCCACGTCCTCGCCCGGGGCCTCCCCGGACTCGGACTCGATGCTCATGCCCTCCATGTCCTCCATGACCTCGCCCAGGTCCGAGGACAGGCCGTAGATGGCGTAGGTCAGCTCCTGGAGCTGGTGCTCGGTGCAGATGAGGGGGTCGGCCTCCAGACGGGTCTGGACCTCCAGGGTGTCCAGGGCCTCGATGTCCATGGGGTCGACCATGCAGACCCTGAGCAGGGATCCCTTGCGCTTGATCGGAGCCAGGCGGTGCTTCTGGGCGAACTCCACCGGAACCAGGGCGTCCAGGCCCACGTCGAAGGGATGCTTGTCCGGCGCGTAGACATCGATGCGCAGCTGCCGGCTGATCAGCTCCACGATCTGCTGTTCCTTGAGGTGGCCGCGCTGGATGAGGAACTGGCCGAGCCTGAGCCCGCTCCTGCGCTGCTCGGCCAGGATGGCGTCCAGCTGCTCCCGGCTCAGCAGGCCGGCCTCCACGATGAGTTCGCCAAGCTTCTTGCGCAGTTGCCGCATGATGGTGTCCCGAGTCTCTCGAGTCCTGGGCTAGAGCTTCCAGCCAGTGATGTCCGTGAAATAGACCGCGCCCTCGGCGTCCAGCCGGACCACGTCGGCCCGCTCCGCCAGGCCCGGGGGAAGGGCCCCGCGGATATCCTCGGCCTCGGCTGCGCTCCGCAACGGGCCGTGGGCGACCACGGCGAAACGCAGGCCGAGGTCTGGCGCCCACCAGGGGACTAGGCGCGCCCTGGGGCCTTCGGCCGGCGCGCTGTCCAGGAAATCCCAGGCCTGCTGCAGGGTGGGGAAGGATCCCAGGAGGAGCCAGAGCCCTTTCCGGGCCGAGGCGGGCATGTCCATGGGGATGGCCGGGAGGAGCACCGTCGAGCCCGCCGGCACGCGGTTCAGGTCCCCCTGGCCGGGATTGGCCGCCTCGATGCGCCGCAGGTGGACCACCCGGTAGACGCCGTAGATCTTGCTGATCACGTCGGAGAGGATCTCACCCCGGACGATGCGCAGCCGGCCCAGGTCCGTGGGACAGCCCGGCGGCAGCGCCGCCTCCCAGGAGCCGGCCGGGACCTCTCCGGCCGGAGCCAGCACCTGGGCCGCCTCCGGCTCGGGAGTCGCGAGCGGACCGGCCTGGGACACTTCAATCGGCGCGGGGGCCGGCGCGGGCGTCGGCTCCGGCGCCGTTTGCGGCCGGACCGGCTCGGACTTGACCGGCTCGGGCTTGACGGGCTCGGGCTTGACCGGCTCGGGCTTGACCGGCTCGGGCTTGACCGGCTCGGGCTTGACCGGCTCGGGCTTGATCGGCTCGGGCTTGACCGGCTCGGGCTTGATCGGCTCGGGCTTGACCGGCTCGGGCCTGGCTGGCTCGTGTTGTGTCGGCTCGGGCTGGGCCTTCTCGAGTCGGGCCGACGGAGCCGGGACCGGCCCGGCAGGCGTCCGGGATGCGGGAGCCTCCGGGGCCGGGGCTGCGGGAGCGTCCGGAGACGGGCTCCGGCCGGCGAAGAACTCGGCCACGCCGTCCCTGGCCCACCAGGAGAAGTAGCGGTAGGCCCTGCCGGGCATGGTGTCCGGGGCCATGAACGCGCCCACGACCAGGAACAGGGCCAGGGCCATGGACACCACCACCACGCCCAGGGCCACGGGATTGGTGCGGGGAGCGGTCTGCCCTCCCCCCTCCAGCACGCTCCGGACCAGGGCGCGGTCCGCCCGGGTGCGGTTCTGCATCAGCATGGCCAGGAGCACGCGGTGGCACAGGCCGATGATCTTGCGAGGATAGCCGCCGGTGGCCTGGTGGATGGCCTTGAGCGCCCCCTCGCTGAAGACCCGCGGAGCCTTGTAGGCGGAGGCCGCCTTGCCCAGCCGATAGGCGATCATCTCCCGGGTCTCGCCCAGGTCCAGCGGGCCCAGCTCCATGGAGAGGTTGACCCGGTCCTCCAGGTTGGGACGCTCCCGGAGCAGGGGCAGGAACTCGTTCTGGGCGAAGATCACGATCTGCAGGAGCTTGGCCTCGTTGGTCTCGTAGTTGAGCAGTTCGCGCAAGAGCTCCAGGAACTCGCCCCCGGCCTTCTGCCCCTCGTCCACGATGAGCACCACGATCTTGCCCTCCTCCACCCCCAGGCGGAACAGGGCGTTCTTGACGGCCTCCTTGAGCGCGAACTCGCTGCCCCCGGCCGGGGGCTCCGCGCCCAGGAGCATCCGGTGGAGCACGGTGAGGAATTCCCGGGAGGTGCTGAAGGACGGGTCCAGGACCAGGTGGGCCACGATGTCGGAATCCTTGGCCAGCACCCGGAGAAGCTGGCGGCACAGGGTGGTCTTGCCCGTGCCCACCTCGCCAGAGACCAGGTTCAGCCCGCGGCGCAGGCGGATGGCGATCTCCACCTTGCGCAGGCATTCGGCGTGCTCCCGCGACCCGTAGAAGAACTCCGGGTCCGGGGAGTTGGAGAACGGTTCGCTCTTGAGGTTGAGAATCTCGTAGTACTGCATGGCGGTCCGCGCCGGGCTAGCCCTTGTCCTTCTGCTCGTTCTCCTGCTCGATTTCCTGCTCGATCTGCTTGAGGGTCTTCTGCACCTCCTCGACCTTCCAGCGGTCCAGGATGGTGGGGGTGATGAAGATGAGCACCTCTTCGTGCTCGTCGCCCTTGTTCTGGCCCTTGAACAGCCAGCCCAGCGCGGGCACGTCCTTGAGCCCCGGCAGGCCGCGCTCGCTCTCGCTGGAGAGCTTGCGGGTCAGGCCGGAGATGACGATGGTCTCGTTGTTCCGGGAGATGAGCGTGGTCTCGGTCTGCTTCTTGACGATGAAGGGGTTGCCCTGAACGGTGTTGCTGGTGTCCACCTCGTCCTTCTTGACCAGGATCTTGAGCTTGAGGTGCTCGTCGTCGATGATGTGCGGGGTCATCTCCAGGCGCAGCACCGCGTCCTCGAACTTGACCTCCATCTGTCCGTCCGCGTTGATTGAGGCGTAGGGCACCTTGGCCCCGTTCTCGGTGAAGGCCGTCTGGTTGTCCAGGGTGGTGATGGACGGGCTGGAGAGGATCTTCAGCTTGTCGTCCTGCTGCAGGGCGGAGAGCTGCAGCTCCAGGAGGTTGCCGCCGATGGTCCCGTAGGCCAGCCCCAGGATGGCCCCGGCCCCGTCGCGGGGGAAGTCCGCGGGCGGGAAGTTCATGCCGAGGCCGTTGCCCAGCCCGCCGGTGCCCAGAGTGTTGGTGCGGGTCAAGGGCGCAGCGGCGGTAGGGTCGTAGGTGCTCGTGGCGCCCGGGGTGACGAACAGGCCGTCCTTCATCCCCCCGCCCACCGGGGCGCGGGCGTACTGGCCGCCCCACTGCACGCCCAGGGCGCGGGCGGTCTCGGTGGTGGTCTCCACGATGTGGGCCTTGAGCCGCACCTGGGCGCTGGGCCTGTCCAGGCGGCCCACCAGCTTGACCAGCCGACGCACGTCGCTGGACCCGGCCTGGATGACCAGGGCGTTGGTGTGCGGGTCCAGGACCACCGACCCCCGGGTCTTGCCGTCCTCGCCCGTGGTCAGGAACTTGACCAGGTTCTCGGACAGGGACTTGGCGTCGGCATACTTGACCTTGACCACCGAGGTGTACAGGGGCTCCACCTGCTGCCCGGCCACGGCCAGGGCCTGACGCTTGTTCTGGATCTCCTCCACCTTCATGTCGTGCTCGAGGTCCTCCAGGGTCATGACCCGCAGGATGTCCCCCTCCCAGTCGTAGCGCAGGCCGTTGGTGTGCAGGATTCCGACGAACACCTGGTCCCAGGGCTTGTTCTCTATGTTCACGCTGAGCTTGCTTCCCGCCACGCCCGGGCTGATCATGGCGCTCACCCCGGCGCTCCGCGCCAGGGTCTGGAGCACCGCCAGGGTATCCACGTTGTACATGGTCAGGGAGACCTTGGAGGTGGGCAGCTTGGGCTTGGGCCTGACCTGCTCCGCTCCCAGCAGTTCGGGCGCCTCCACCTTCTCCTCGGCGGCCGGCGGGGTAGGGGCCGGGGAATGACCCTGGGACTGCTCGGCCATGCGCTTCCATTTTTCGACGAAGGGGTCGGTGCGCTCCTGCTTGGCGCACGCGGAGGCCAGCAGGGCCAGAGCCAGATACAGGGCCATGGCCATGAGGCCGGGGCGCAGACGCCTATCGCGCGGTCCCATTGCCTTTGCTCTCCTTGTTGTCGAGATAGGTGTCGGCCTCGACCAGGGGGGCCACGATCCGGCCGGAGGCGGCCTGCCCGGGAATGCGGTGCTCGATGGTCACCCGGTTCCGCTCGATGCCCGCCAGGAAATACCCCGGAGTCTCCAGTTCGTCGCCCACCCGATACTCCAAGCCGTTGACGATGGCAAAGCGGACGCCCTCCATCTCCAGGTAGCCGCTGTACACGAAGACCGCTTCGGCCTCGGTCCCGGAAACCGGCCCCTCGCCCGGACTGGTGGTGCGGTGGAAGGGGTCCCGGGGGAAGGGGCTGGCGGCCCGGGCCAGGACGAGGAGGTCATGGGCCGTGGGCTGGCTCTTGGCCACCAGGTCCTTGACCTCGGTCGCGGTCTTGGCCAGTCCCGCCCGGTCCAGGACCACGCCTCCCGCCTTGTCGCCCGGGGCCGGGGCCAGGAACAGGGCCCAGACCGCATAGAGGAGCCCGGCCGCGGCCAGGGCCAGAATCACCGCTTCCCGACGTTTCATCTCCCGCCCCCTGTCTGGAGCTGGTTCTCCAGGGCCAGCCAGAGGTCCAGCTTGTAGGTCCGGCCGGAGTAGACGTCCTCCGCCTGGAGCCTCTCCACGTGGGCCAGGGACGGCAAGGTCCCCAGTGACAGATAGAAGTTGCGCAGGGCGCCGAGGTCCCCGGACAGGACGCAGCGCACCGAGATGAGTCCGCCGCCGCCGGCCAGGGATCCCGGATCGGGCGTGACCGAGCGCACCTCCAGGCCCTGTTCCCGGGCCATGTCGGCGATGGCCGTGGACACGCCTCCGAGGTCCGCCTGGGCCAGGGGGACTCGCGACACCCGGGGCAACGCTCCGGACGTCGCGTTCTGGTAGACGCTCATGAGCTCCCGGTAGACCGGGTACAGGATCTTCTGCTGCTCGATCCTGGCCCGGGCGGCGGCGATTTCCCCCTCCACCCGCGCAATGGCGCGCATCTCGGGATAGACCAGCACGGCGAAGGCCACCAGGAGGGCGCCCAGGCAGACCAGCAGGCGGACGGCGTTTTCCCGGGGCAGGCGCAGGGAGAGTCTGGGCACGGCCTGCTCCTACCCCAGGGCCACGTGCAGCACGAAGCGCAGCACGCGGCCCTGGCCGCCGATGGTTTCCTCGGAACGCTTGTGCACCAAGGGCGGACCGAACAGCGGAGAGTTCTCCAGACGCACCAGGTAGCTGGCCAGGGAGGACTCGAAGGTCTGCTCGCCGCCGATCACGAAGCCGTCCAGCACCAGCAGGCGGCCCGAAGTCTGGTCCTTGGGTCCGGCCGGGTTCTTCCCCTCGGCCTTGGCCTGCTGGGCCGGCCCCATCTCCAGGCTCACCGCCACCAGGCGCACGTTCTCCGGGGCCAGGCCCGCCAGTTCGCGCAGCACGGCGAGGCCCTCGAAGCGCCGGGCCAGGTCCCGCTGCTCCTGGTTGGCGAGCTTGGCCTTGGCGGCCAGCTGGGTCAGGAGCATCTGGTCAATCTGGGGCGCGTAGCCGGCCAACTCGGCCCGGAGCCCCTCCAGGTCCGCCTGGCGGGCGTTCTTCACGGCGTTGTTCCAGAGGTAAAAACTCGCCAGGAGCGCCAGGAGCACTCCCGCCGCGGCATAGATGACCCGGGCCTGAAGGGCCACCCTCCTCCGGCTCTCCTTGTCCTTGTACGTATACAGGAGATTGGGGGTATAGGCGTTGTCGCACAGGGCCAGGGCCACCACCAGGTTGTAGTTCATCCGGTCCGCGGTGGACTCCGGCACCTCCTTGCCCGACAGCCAGGGGATGTCCGGCGCCAGGGGGTCCAGGAGCTGGCCGGGCAGGCCGAGCTGGGTCTCCACGTAGCCCAGGAGGCGTTGGTTGGTGCAGATGTCGCCGGAAAAGAAGAGGCGCTCGATGCGGTCGTTGCCCAGCACCTCCACGAAGTGGTCGAAGGTCCGCTCCACCTGGCGCACCAGGCGCTCCATGGCCGGCTCGGTCAAGGCGAAGACCTCGGCCTCGGCGAGGTCGTCTCCGGTGCGGTCATTGCCCAGGGGCCGCCCCAGGAGCTTGTGGAAGAGCAGCTTCCGGGCCTGGTCCAGATCGATGGGCTTGGCCTCGGCCTCCAACGGGGCCGGAGCCTCCGCCTCGAGCGCGAACTGGCTGTTGTCCGGGGAAGACGGGGGCGGCGGGGGCTGTTCGACGACCGGAGCGGCCATTTCCGTCTCGGCCGGGACGGAGTCCAGCTCCAGTTCGAACACGATGGGGATGTCATCTTCCCGGGGCTCGTCCGGAGCCTGGGGGGCCTCCCCGGCCGGGGCGTCGAAGACCAGCTCGGGCAGATCCAGCTCCAGCTCCGGGGCGGGCGCGACGGCCTCGCCGGGGGCCTCGTCGGCGGCGGCCAGCATGGCCTGCTCCCGCTCGGCCTGGGCCTTGGCCGCGGCCGCGGCCCGGGCCTCCTGGCGCTCGTTGTAGGCGTCCTGGAAGGCCTCGACCATGCTGTTGGTCCCGGCCTTGACCGCCCGGCTCATGACCAGGTCTCCGCGGTCGAACACGTCGATGCGCGACCAGTTGCGGCCCACGAAGATGTTGGCCCAGGCCTTGGCGGTGTTGGGCACCCACTTGGCCCGGAACAGGGTCTGCAGGGCGATGGGCGATATGGTGGCCCCGGTCAGGGGAAATCCGGCGGCGATGAAGAGGTCGCGGCGCTCCTCCACGATGCTCCGGGGCACCACGTAGGCCATGACCGAGAGCTTCTCCACCCCGTTGTCCATGACCTCGCCCTGGACCTCGAAGTCCAGGATGAACTGGGAGTCGTCGAACTGCTTTTCCTTCTTGGCCGCCCAGTAGACCGCGTCCGGCGTCTGCCGGGGGGGGACCCTGGGGACGCGCATGTGCCAGAGGTCGGCGTTGGCCGAAGACACCAGGGTCCATATCTCCACCCCCCGGGCCGGACCGCAGAAATCGGCCAGGGTCGCCCGCAGGAAGGAGACGAATTCTGGGCTCTTGAAGGAGATGTCCGATGATGGATACGGCGCCTGGTGGATGCCCAGGAGCTTGAATCCGCCATTGTCCGCGACCATCTTCACCAGGGTCAGGGCATAGGGACCCAAGTCCGCGCCCACCTGGACCTTGCGCGCGGGCTCCTTTCCGCCGGAACCGTTCCTGGGTCGCTCCGGCCGGCCCGCGGTTGAACTCCCGCCCGCCCCCGACTCCTCGCGGAGTTCGCCGGCCTTGCTGCCCCGGATGATCTCCAGCAGCCGCTCGGTGGATGTGCTTTTGCCCTTGCTCACCTGACCCTCGGCGCGCCCCACGCCCCGCCATGCCATGCGGCCAGGGACAGACGCAGTGTACGCACGGACTTTTCCCGTACTGGACGGGAGCGCTCTGTGCAACCTCAAGATATCCCGTCGGGTTCAGCTGCATGCGAAGCGACGATGCAACACCCCGGCCGGATTGCAAAAAAAGGGATGCTGTTTTTTTAAAAAAAGTCAAGAAAATTTATAACGACCCGGCAGTCCTGAATCCCTATGCGGGAGTCCTGCCCGCAAGAGGATGCCGTCGCCCTGCTCAAGCGCCGCAACAGCTTGGCATCACCGTCGCATGGGCATGCGGCGCATGCAT
Organism: Thermodesulfobacteriota bacterium; assembly: GCA_040753075.1. Lineage (GTDB taxonomy): Bacteria > Desulfobacterota > Desulfovibrionia > Desulfovibrionales > Desulfovibrionaceae > UBA6814. The sequence goes on along the minus strand of JBFMHA010000043.1, from coordinate 1,136 downwards.
GAAGACATGGCTTCGGCACTCTTGCTCGGACGCCAGGACGGAACAGCCGCCGGCGCGCAATCCCCATCACGCCGCAGAGAGCCATGCATGTCCGAGACTGTGCTGTATCCGTTTCAATCTTGCCCCGCACCGGAGATTGCGCTCCATGCCGCGAGTCCCGGCTGTCCTCTGCACTGCGCCTATTGAACTCCAACAAATTCGCAAATTCCTCTTGACAAGGGGAAAGCATAGACTATGCTCTGAAGAATAGCCATGGAGAGGAGCTATATAACGGAGGAGCGCCATGGATGATTATTTGAAAGAGGCACTGGAGATCGTGAAGGCCCAGGCCAGCGTGCGCACCATGACCGAGGAGGAGATCACCTCCATGGTCAGGAAGCTCGCCGACGGAATACGCATCCTCAGTGGAGCCGAGGGGCTTCCCGCTGAAATCCAGGAGCCTGCGGCCGACCCCAAGAAGGCGGTTCGCGAGAAGTCCATCGTCTGCCTGGAGTGCGGCAAGACCTTCAAGGTCATCACCAAGAAGCACCTGGCCAGCCACGACCTCACCCCGGCCGAGTACAAGGAGAAATGGGGCTATCTCAAGGGCGCTCCCCTGGTATGCAAGGCCCTGCAGCGCGAGAGGCGCAAGAAGATGAAGTCCATGCGCCTGTGGGAAAAGCGCAAGACCGCCAAGACCAAGGCCAAGAAATAGATCGAGCCCTGCCGATCGCAAAGCCCTCCCCTGCGGAGGGCTTTTTTGTCACGCCCGGCTCCCCGGCGGCCTGCGCCTGATCCGCAGCCGGGCCTGGACGTGCGACTCGCCGGCGGCCCCAAAGCCGAGCCCGTCTCCGCCATCCGGCGCGAGATGAGCCGCCGCCTTTCCGACCTGATCACGACCTTGGCCCGCCACCGGACCCGCTGTCCTCGGCGGGTGCACAACCCCATACCGCAGTCCAGATATGCAGAGCCGGAGCCTGCTTCGCTGCGGTGAATGGGATGGAGAGACTGCGTGCAGCCCTGGGCTGGGGCTAGCCCGCATATTTCACGAGCGCCCCCGGGAGGCTTTCTCGGGGGCGTTTTTGCGTTTTGGTTGCGGGAGTGTCCTTCACACGACCTGCGCTTTGCGGCCGAGGGGGCCTTGCCGGCGGCCAAAG
>JBFMHA010000042.1:0-30392 GCA_040753075.1 Thermodesulfobacteriota bacterium | reverse complement strand
CGCTCCTGGCCGGCCCGTTCTGGCTCGGCCTGCTGCCCCGGAGCCCCTGGGCGGCGGCCTGGCTCGCGCTCCTGGGCTCCCTGTGGCTCACCCGCGGCCTGCACTGGGACGGCTGGGCCGACCTGTGCGACGCCTGGGGCAGCCGGGCCACGGGGGAGCGCTTCTGGCAGATCCTCAAGGACAGCCGCACCGGGGCGTTCGGCGCCATGGGCCTGTTCATGGGCCTGTCGGGCCAGCTCCTGCTCCTGCACCACTGCCTGGGCTGGGGCCTGTACGCCGGCGTGGGCTACTGCTTCGTCTTCGGCCGCGGCCTGGCCGTGGGCCTCATGGCCCTGAACCGGGACCTGTCCCGGCCCGGCCTGGGCGCCGCCTTCCTGCCTGGGGCCACCCCCGGCCGGCTGGCCGCCGCCGCGGCCCTGACCCTGGGCCCGGGCCTGTGGGCCCTGCCCGCGCCCTCCCTGGCCGCGGCCCTCCTCCTGGGCATCTTCGGCCTGTCCGAACTCACGGCCCTGGCCCGCCGGCACGGCGGGCTGAACGGCGACTTCCTGGGCTGCGCCATCGTCTGGGGCGAGCTCTCGGTGCTCCTGGCCCTGGTCCTCACCTCGGGCGCGGCCGTCCTGTAGCCCTCCCCACGCAAGAAAGCCCGGCCCCTGCGCGGGACCGGGCTTTCTTGCGTGCGCCGGAAGGGGCGTTACGCCTCGTCCTCGGCAATCTGGGAGCCCAGGGTGATCTTGAAGGCCAGGTTGTAGAGGTGGTGGAAGAAGTCCACGTACTCCACGGACACCTCCTCGGGCACGGTGATGCGCGCGGGCGCGAAATTCAGGATGCCCTTGATGCCGGCCTGCACCAGGTAGTTGGTGGCGCGCTGGGCGCGTTCGGGCGGCGTGGTGATGATGCCGATCTCGATGCCCAGTTCGTCCACCTTCTCGCCCAGGCGGCGGGAGCAGATGACCTCCAGGCCGGAAACCACCTCGCCGATCTTGAAGGGGTCGCAGTCGAAGGCGCCCACGATGTGGAAGCCGCGCAGGCGGAACTCGCGGTGGTTGAGCAGCGCCCGGCCCAGGTTGCCCACCCCGACCAGGGCGGTCTTCCAGACCCGGTCCACGCCCAGGGACTGCTTGATGGAGGTGATGAGATCCTGGACGTAGTAGCCAACTCCCCGAACGCCGAATTCGCCGAAGTAGGCCAGGTCCTTGCGAATCTGGGAGGGGTTGACGGAGCAGGTCCGGGCCAGCGCCTCGGAGGAGACGACCGTGGCCCCATCGCGCGCCAGGCCTTCGAGCACCTGGATGTACACGGCCATGCGCTGGATGGTGGCGCGGGGTATGTGTTCGCTCTTCACGGCCCTGCCTCAAACTGCTGAGATTGTGATTTTTTTAACGAAGCTCCGGAGAAAAGAGGGCCGCTCGCGCGGCCCTCTTTCATTTCGGAATTCTACAGGAGCGGGTTGGCGAAGAGCAGGATCAGGTTCACGACCAGGGCGTAAATGGCCAGGGACTCGATGAAGGCCAGGCCCAGGATCAGGGTCACGGTGAGCTTGCCGCCGGCCTCGGGGTTGCGGGCGGTGCCTTCGCAGGCGGCCTTCAGGCCCAGGCCCTGGGCGACGCCGCAGCCGGCGGCGGCGATGGCCATGCCGATGGCGGTGGCCCAGGCAACGTTGGTGGCGACGCCGGAGCCGCCCTCAGCGGCGAAAGCCACGGAGGCCAGGGCGACCAGAGCCAGGGTGTTCAGCGCGATCATGACGAACTTACGCATGTCCAAACTCCTTCAACTGTTTAATGTTTCGGTCTGATGACCGTTTCCCCCGAATTAGTGGGCGTGCTCCAGGGATCCCTTCAGGTAGATCATGCCGAGCATGAAGAAGATGAAGGCCTGGATGAACTTCGCCAGGACGAAGAGGAAGTACATGGGCAGGGAGCCCAGGATCGGCGCCAGGGCGAACATCAGGATGAGGACGATTTCCTCGCCGCGGATGTTGCCGAAGAGTCGCAGGGTGAGCGACAGGGGCCGCGCCAGGTGGGAGATGATCTCCAAAACCAGCATGAGCGGCGCCAGGAAGCCGATGGGGCCCATGAAGTGCTTGATGTAGCCGAAGCCCCACTTCTGGATGCCGATGAAGTTGTAGTAGGCGAAGAGGAAGACGGCCATGGCCGCGTTGGTGTTCACGTTGGCCGTGGGCGCGTCGATGCCCGGGATGAGGCCGGACCAGTTGCTGGCGAGGATGAACAGGAACAAGCTGATGAGCACGGGGTAGACCTTGCGGCCTTCCTCGCCGATGTTGGTGACCACGAAGTCCTCAAGGCCGCCGATGATGACCTCGAAGACGTTCTGCAGCTTGCCCGGGACCATGGTGAGGCTTCTGCTCACCAAAAAGCCCATGAGGAACAGGAAGAGCATCACCGCCCAGGTGACGGCCACGTGATTGGCTTCCACGGGAAGGGGAATGCCGACGGCCCGGATGGCCTCGGGAATCAGCGCAACTGGATGTGGTAAACCGCCGCCTGCCATGTGTCATGCCTCCTTGACGTTTTTCCCGGCCATCTGGGCGACCCCCCAGACGAGCATAGTAACCACCACGGTCGACAATCCGGCCAGCAGGGCCGCCAGGGCGAAGCCGGCGTGCACGATGAGAACGTACAGCGCGACCGCCGAGAGCCCGATCCGGCCGTAGAAGCGCAGAAGCTGCCGGGGCACCGCGCCGAAGGTGTCTCCGCCGCCCAGGAGCCGCTGGGTGAACTTGGCCAGAAAATAAAAGTTGAACGTGGCCAAGAGCGCCCCCACGGCAAAGTGCAGGGCCGGCGGCCAGGCCCATCCCAGGGCCAGGCCCGCGACGCAGGAGCCGGCGGCGAGCGCAGCCTGGATGACCACCAGTCGCCTGGCCCCAGCCACGCGGAAGCCCCGGCGATAGAAGAACCCCTCAATCGCGCGGTTCATCCCGGTGCGCATCCCCTCGCTTCCTGCTCTCCCTCTCCTGAATCCTCTTCGCCTCCCGGAAAACGTGCCGGAAACCGGACACGATGCCCAGGACGAGAAACGTCAACGTGAGCCACGGCCTCGTATCAAGCCACTGGTCAAGGTAATAGCCCATGGCCAGGCCGATGACCGTGGAGGCCACCAGGTGCAGCCCGATGGTGCCCACGTCCCCCATGAGGTCCAGGTAGGGGATTTTCTTTTTGTTAAAGAACATAGGCTTGTTCCGGGGTCATGCCCCCTGCCTCGTTCCAACCTTCACAAACGAAGGCTGCGTAGCACGGCAACGCTGCGCTCGTCAACGACGAAAGCGCCATTTCCCTGCCGTGGCCGGCGAGGCCTGCGGGGGCCGGGTTCAGGGCTCCCCCCCGGCACGTCCCGAGCGGGCTCGAAAGTACCTGACAATCCGGCGGGCCGCCAGGGGAAAAAGGCCCAGAAGCGCGAACGAGGCCAAAAGCGACGGAGAGAGGATCCCGGACAGGGAGTCGAGCCGCCCCAGCTCCCGTCCGGCGTTCACGTAGACCATGGCGCCCGGCAGCATGCCGAGCTGCGACACCCAGGAGAACGTCGTCAGGCGCATGGGGGTCAGGCCCAGGGCCAGGTTGATGAGAAAGAAGGGGAATGCCGGCACGAGACGCAGGGTGAAGAGATAGAAGGCCCCTTCCCGCTCGATGCCCCGGTCTATGGCCGCCAGCCGGTCCCCGAAGCGGCGGGCCACCCAGTCGCGGAGCACGAAGCGCGAGGCCGCGCAGGCCAGGGCGGCGCCAGCGGTGGAGGCGAAGGAGACGACCGCCAGCCCCACCCAGAATCCGAACAGGGCGCCGCCGGCCAGGGACACGACCGTGGCCACGGGGAGAGACAGGGCGGTGACCGCCACATAGAGCGCGAAGTACCCGGCGATGACCGCGACGGCGTGTTCCGCATACAAGGCCGCGAACCGGGCCTGGGAGGCCTTGGCGTACTCCAGGGTGAAAAAACGGCCCAGGTCGAGCACGAAGAACGCCGCCGCCAGGGTCGCCAGCCCAACCAGCACGACAAGCTTCTTCCAGTTCATCACTCCCCTTCGACCAACCGCGGTCTCTTCCCCTACCCCATCGCCCGCGCAACATCCAGGCCAGTTTCCGGTCCCGGGAGCCGGCGGCAAAGGAGCATACGCCCGACCCCCGGGCGTCCCGGGGCCTGCGCAGTTCCGCGGCCGGGGCCGGGATCCGGCGCTCCATGCCCTATTCCCCGCCGCCAGGCGGGCGCACCGCATGGCCGCCGAACTCCCGGCGCAGGGCGGCCAGCAGGCGGTCGGCAAAGGAGTTGCGCTCCCGGGAGCGGAAGCGCTCCATGAGCGAGAGGGTGATGACCGGGGCGTACACCGCGCTGTCCACGGCCTGCTCCACGGTCCAGCGCCCCTCGCCCGAATCCTCCACCCAGGCGGCCAGGCCCGCGAGGCCGGGGTCCCTGGCGAAGGCCGCCTCGGCCAGCTCCAGGAGCCAGGAGCGGATCACGCCGCCCTGGCTCCACATCCGGGCCACGGCCGCGAAATCCAGGCCCGGGCCGTAGGGCGAGGCCTCCAGGATGTGGAAGCCCTCGGCGTAGGCCTGCATCAGGCCGTACTCGATGCCATTGTGCACCATCTTCACGAAATGGCCGGCCCCGTGCCCGCCGCAGTACATGATCCCGCCGGACGCGGCCAGGACATCCAGGGCCGGGCGCAGGCGCTCGTACGCCTCGACCGGCCCGCCCACCATGAGGCAGTAGCCCAGCTCCCGGCCCCAGACTCCGCCGGAAACGCCCACGTCGGCATAGAGCAGCCCGGCCCGGGCCAGGTCCGCGGCGCGGCGCACGCTGTCCCGGTAATGAGAGTTGCCTCCGTCCGCCACCAGGTCGCCGGGGTCCAGCAGACCGGCCAGGGCCTCCAGGTGCTCCTCCACCACCGCTCCGGCGGGCAGCATGAGCCAGACCACCCGGGGCGGGGCGAGCTTCTCCACGAGTTCGGCCAGGGTGTAGGCAGGCGCGCCGCCCTCCCCGGCCAGGTCGTCCACCTTGCGCGGAGAGCGGTTGTAGCCCACCACCTCCACCCCGCCGCGAACGAGCCGCAGGGCCATGTCCATGCCCATCCGGCCCAGTCCCGCCATGCCCATGCGCATCGCCGCCCCTCCTGCCGAAAGGTTGGGGTTTGCCCCCGACTCTACACGAGGGAGCGGAAAAGGGAAACGCCGGACGGCTCCGAGGCCGGGGCTCCGCCCCGGACCCCGCCAGGGGATAATCCCCTGGACCTTGTCGGGCGCAGCAAGGCTCTGCCCTGGCCGTGTGGGTTTGCGCGCGCGGGATTCCGGGCAGGGGGCCGCGAAGCGCGCGGTGAAGAGGGCTGGCGGCGGAGGCCCCATGCCCTAATCGGGGTCCCAAGGGGCCGTCGGCCCCTTGGCCCCCGGAGGGTAGGGGGCCTCCCGCGCCGACGCGGCTCACCGGAAAAGCGAGGGGGGCTTTCGCCCCCCCGGTCTTGGCTAGTAGGCCTCTTCGTAGTCCAGGTCGGCCTGGGTGATCTTGTGGCTGAAGGTCTTGTAGACCCAGGCCTGGTAGGCGATGACGACGGGCACGAAGACGAGGGTCACGGTGAGCATGATCTTGAGGGTCAGGGGGCTGGAGGCGGAGTTCATGATGGTCATGCTCCAGCCCGGGTTGAGGGACGAGGGCAGGAGCGCCGGGTACAGGCCGATGACCCCGAAGAAGGTCACGCCCACGATGGCCAGGGCCGAGAAGGCGAAGGCCCGCCACATGGCGCCCGCGCCGGTGGCCGGACGCACCAGCACCAGCCCGGCCACCGCCGCCAGCGGGACCGCGAAGAGCAGCGGATTCTTCAGGTAGTTGGAATAGAGCCGGGTGGCGACGGCGGTCCAGGCCAGGAAGAGCACGGCCACGACGACCAGGGCCGGCCAGACCTTGATGGCCAGGTTGCGGGCGCGCTCGGACAGGTCGCCTCCGGACTTGATGGCCAGCCAGATGGCCCCGTGGTGCACGAAGAGCAGGACGAAGAGCGCTCCGCCCGCGAGGCCGTACGGGTTGAGAAGGGTGAACAGGGTGCCCTGGTAGACTCCGGCCTGATCGAAGGGGATGCCCTGAAAGATGTTGGCGAAGGCCACGCCCAGGAGCAGGGCCGGCAGGAACGAGCCCAGGAAATGGAGCTTGTCCCACAGGCTGCGCCAGCCCGGGCTGTCCACCTTGCTGCGGAACTCGAAGGACACCCCGCGCAGGATCAGGGCGAAGAGCAGCAGGAAGAGCGCGGAGTACAGGGAGCTGAACATCACCGCATAGGCGCCGGGGAAGGCGGCGAAGGTCACGCCGCCCGCGGTGAGCAGCCACACCTCGTTGCCGTCCCAGAAGGGGCCGGCCGCGTTGTACACGGTGCGGCGCTCGGTCTCGCCGCGGGCGATGAAGGGCATGATGGCTCCCATGCCCAGGTCGAAGCCGTCCAGGGCGAAGTACACGGCCCACAGCACGCCCCAGAGCATGAACCAGATGGTTTCCAGCATGGCTGTCACCTCATGTGCTTGTCGGGTTGGTTCGGTTCGGGGACGTTCCTTCTAGTGCGGCCCCTTGCGGGCGAACCTGAACATCAGGAAGATGTTCAGGGCCCCGAGCAGCAGGTAGATCAGGACCAGGGCCACGAGGCTGGTCGCCACCTGGGAGACGGCCACAGGCGAGACCGCGTCCCTGGTCTTCATGACCCCGTACACGATCCAGGGCTGGCGGCCCACCTCGGCCACCACCCAGCCCGCCTGGATGGCCAGGTACGGCAGGGGGATGGCCCAGACCAGGGCCCGCAGCAGCAGGTCCGGGGCCTGCTCGAGCCGCTTCCGGTAGAGGAGGGCCAGGCCGGCCAGGGGGATGAAGATGGTCCCCAGGCCCACCATGATCCGGAAGGACCAGAAGGTGATGGCCACGGGCGGGCGCTCCTCCTCTGGCCAATCCTTGAGCCCCTTCACCTCGGCCGACGGGTCGTTGTAGGCCAGGAAGGAAAGGAGGCTGGGAATCTCGAACAGCTCCACCGCATTGCCCTCGTTGGCCTCGTCCGGGATGACCAGGAGGTGCATGGGCGCGTTGGTCCGGGTGGTCCAGTGGGACTCCATGGCCGCCAGCTTGGCGGGCTGGATCCGGGCCACCTCGTTGCCGTGCAGGTGGCCCTGGCCCACCACCACCAGGGAGGCGAGAAGGGCGGCGACGGCTCCCATGCCGAAGGATCTGGAGAAAAAGCGGGGCTGGGAGTCCCGCAGCAGGTGCCAGGCCGAGACGCCCATGACGAAGAACCCGGTGAGCACGAAGGCCGCGGACACGGTGTGGACGAACTGCTGCCAGCCGAAGGGGTTGGTGACCACCGCCAGGAAGTCGGTCAGTTCGGCCCGGCCGCCGCGGATCTCGTAGCCCACCGGGTTCTGCATCCAGCCGTTGGCCAGCAGGATCCAGATGGCCGAGAGGTTTGAGGCGCCGGCCACCAGCCAGATGCAGGCGGCGTGCAGCCGGGGCGAGAGCCGCTCCCAGCCGAAGACCCAGACCGCGATGAAGGTGGACTCCAGGAAGAAGGCCGCGGTGGCCTCGATGGCCAGCAGCGACCCGAAGATGTCGCCCACGTAGGCGCTGTAGCGCGACCAGTTGGTGCCGAACTGGAACTCCAGGGTGATGCCCGTGACCACCCCCAGGGCGAAGTTGAGGAGGAAGAGCTTGCCCCAGAACTTGGCCATGCGCTTGTAGGTCTCGTCGCCGGTCCGGACCCAGCGGGTCTCCATGATGGCCACCAGCACCGACAGGCCCAGGGTCAGGGGCACGAAGATGAAGTGGAACATGGTCGCGGCCGCGAACTGGAGCCGGGACAGGAAGAGCACGTCCATGCCAACCCCCTTGGATGAGGTGCGAAACGCCGGTCGGGACGGCGCGGCCAGCAATCCCGGGCCGCGCCGCCCGCGTCGTCTACAGCTTGGCCTTGAGGGCCCGGCCCAGGGTGCGGCCGAGCTCCAGGCACTGGGCCAGCGCGTCCTTGTCCGGCACGTGCTTGACCTTGACCTGGGGCTCCACCAACTCGAAGTTCATGTCCGCGAGCAGCCCCTTGAGGATGTTCACGCACTCGCCGCTCCAGCCGAAGGAGCCGAAGGCCGCCGCCACCTTGTTCTGGGGCCGCAGGCCCTTCATGTAGGCGAGCAGCCCGGCGATGCCCGGCAGGATGCCGTTGTTCAGGGTGGGCGAGCCCACGGCCAGGGCGCCGCAGTACATGAGCTCGGTCATCACGTCGGACTGGTGGAAGGACTTCAGGTGCATGGCCCGGGCCGAGACGCCCTCGTCCATGAGTCCGTCCACCACCGCGAAGGCCATCTTCTCGGTGGAGCGCCACATGGTGTCGTACACCACCAGGGCCTTGTTCCGGGGCTTCTGGGCCGCGAACTCCAGGTAGCTCTCGATGGCGAAGCGCACGTCGGCCTCGCCCCGGAAGATGAGCCCGTGGTCCGGGGCCAGCATGTCGACGTCCAGGTTCATCTCCTGGAGCCCGGCCAGGGTCTTCTGCACCACCGAGGAATAGGGCAGCACGATGTTGCCGTAGTAGGCGGTCATGGCCGCCTTGAGCCGCGTGCGGTCGATCTCGTCGGCGAATCGCTCGGAGGTGGCCAGGTTCTGGCCGAAGGCGTCGTTGGTGATGAGCAGCCTGTCCTCGGGGATGTAGGAGGCCATGCTGTCCGGCCAGTGCAGCATGCGGGTCTCGATGAAGCGGACCGAGCGCCTGCCCAGGGACAGGGCGGAGCCGGTCTTCACCTCCTCGATGGGCCAGCCCTGGGGATGGAAATGGGCCTCCAGGGAGCGCCGGCCCATGGGCGAGACGATGACCTTCTCGGGCTTGACCAGGTCCACCAGCCGGGCCAGGCTGCCGGCATGGTCGGGCTCCAGGTGGTTGGCCACGATGTAGTCGATGCGGGAGGGATCCGCCACCTGGGCGATGGTCTCCAGGAAGTACTCGCAAAAAGGCGCCTTCACCGTGTCGAACAGGGTGATCTTCTCGTCCATCACGAGATAGGCGTTGTAGGTGGTCCCCTTGCGGGCCAGGGAATAGCCGTGGAAGTCGATGGTGCTCCAGTCCACGGCGCCCACCCAGTAGATGTCCTTCTTGATCTCGACGGGCCTCATGTTTTCCTCAACTGGTCAGACGGTTCACGGGGAATCCGGACGCAACGCGGCGCGGCCCTGGGAGCGCCAGGACCGCGCCGACCCGGAGGCTAGCCTTCCTTCTCGAACTGGTCCTTGGACGCGCCGCAGACCGGACAGGTCCAGTCGTCGGGGAGATCCTTGAACTCGGTGCCGGGCTTGACGCCGCCGTCCGGATCGCCCTGGGCGGGGTCGTAGGTGTAGCCGCAGATGCTGCAGACGTAACGGTCCTTGGCCATGGCGCTCTCCGGTGCTGGTTGGGGTGGATCGTGTCGCCTCCGCGGCGAACTGCACTCTTGTGTCGTATCTAACATTTCAAAATAACAACTTTTTCACAAAAATCCTGAAGGTTTTTTGTGAACGCGACACTACTTCTCGGCCTTCCACAGACCGTGGAGGTTGCAGTACTCGCGGGCCGAAACCTTGGCCGCGGAGATGCAGAACTCGGCCTCCGGGGCCTGCCCCGGCTTGAGGAACTGGCGGTAGGCCTTGCCGTCGGCGATGAGCTCGATCCACTCGATCCAGTGTTTCTCCTCCATGGGATGGGCCACGCCGCCGACCTTGACCTTGTAGCCGGAGGCGGTCTTCTCGATGACCGGGACGTGCTTTTCCTTGGCCGCGTCCACGGTGTTCTCCACGAACAGCTTCATGGGCTCGCCGCAACAGACCAGTTCGCCGGCCCCGCTGTGCAGGACTTCGACGATGTTGCCGCAGGCCGCGCACTTGTAGACTTCCAATTCCTTGGTCATGACGGTCTCCTTGGTTTTCTCGCAGGCCCTGCGCTACCAGGGCTTGCACAGGATCTCGAAATGGGCCTGGGGGTGGGCGCAGGCCGGGCAGATCTGGGGGGCCTCCGGCCCGTGGTGCACCATGCCGCAGTTGCGGCAGCGCCAGAACACCGGATCCTCGCGCCGGAAGACCCGATTCTTTTCCAGGAGGTCCAGGAAGGCCAGATAGCGCTCCTCGTGGAACTTCTCGGCCTTGGCTATGCTGCTGAAGGCGACGGCCACGGCCTCGAAGCCTTCCTCGGCCGCGGTCTGGGCGATCATGGGATACAACTCGCTGTGCTCGTGGCGCTCTCCGGCCGCGGCCGCCCGCAGGTTCTCCGCGGTGGGGGCGATGATCCCGGCCGGGAACGCGGCGGTGACGCTCACCTCGCCGCCCTCCAGGAACTTGAACATGCGCTTGGCGTGCTCCTTCTCCTGGTCCGCGGTCTCCAGGAAGACGTCGGCGATCTGCACGAAGCCCTCCTTGCGCGCCGCGCTGGCGAAGAAGGTGTAGCGGTTGCGGGCCTGGGATTCGCCGGCGAAGGCGGTCAGAACCAGCTTCTCGGTCTTGCTGCCTTTGATGGAACTCATCCTCTCGCTCCTTGCTCGTTGGCGCATCGGGCCTGGGCCCGCCGCCCGCCGGCCCCTTCGGACCGGATACTCTGTTTCTCTGACGAAGGGATTCACTCTGCCATATAGATGCATTCCACTGGGAGTTCAAGCCGCCCCGGGGAAATCAGTTCGTCTCTCCGGACTCCGCCGCCTGCTCCGCCCCCGCCAGACAAGCGTTGCAGACGCCGTGATAGACCACGTGACAGCGCTCCAGCCGCCCCCAGCGCTTCGCCTCGGGCATACCCTCCCCCGCCGGCGCGACCTCGTGCAGGTCCTCGAACCTGCCGCAACTCCGGCAGACCACGTGGGCATGGCCGTCGGTCACCGGATCGAAGCGGTCCCCTCCGCCGGGGTCCAGGACCCGGTGCGCCAGGCCGCTGCGCTCCAGGAGCGCGAGGGTCCGGTACACCGTGTCCAGGGACAGGGTCGGGGCGGTCCGGCGCAGTCGGCGGTGGACCACCTCGGCCGTGGGGTGGTCGGCGGAGCCCAGGATCTCCTGGAACACGGACAACCTCTGCTGGGTCAGGCGCAGTCCGGCCTGCCTGCAGGCCTCGCGCAGGATATCCAGGTGTTCTCTGGTCAGTTCACGCATAAAATTTCCAAACCAATTCTTATTTAGGATTATTTCTTAAAAAGAGGGCGCCGTCAAGATTATTGCGGAAAAACTTCGAACCCCAGGCCTACTTCACGAAAGGAGCTGTTGCAAATCCGAACTCACCAGGCTCAACTCCTTGTCGAAGCTGACTCCGAAGTCGCTGTTCCCGGCCCACCGCACCTTGCCGGGGATGGCGCTCAGGTCCTCGTGGGAACAGGCGAAGCCCAGGTCCACGACCAGTGTGTCGTTGACGGCGATGGGCGGGCGGTCATCCAGCAGGGCCAGGCGGGCGCCGCCGGGGCTTACGTCCACCAGGTTGGCCTGGTGGCGGCGGCCGGAACGGACGAACGTGCTGACGTGTTTGAAGCCGAAGGCCTTGAGGGTGATGCGGGGATGGGAGCGGCGCTCCTGGACGTCAGGGCCGGACTCGGGAATAGGCATGGCGGCGCCTCCTTGGTGGAAAGACCAGGCTGCGCCGCCATGCTAGCAGAATGGCGGGGTCGAATCCAGGGCTAATCCTCTTTGAACTTCTCCACCAGCTTGCTGAGTTGCTGGGCCATGTCCGCCACCTCGTGGATGGAGGCGTTGGCCTCGCTGATGCTCTTGGATATGCGCTGGGACAAGGCGTTGATGCCGGTTACGTTGGTGTTGATCTCCTCGCTGGTGGAGGACTGCTGCTCGGCCGCGGTGGCGATGTTGCGAACCATGTCCGCGATGCGGTTGGACTGGGACACGATCTCGCCCAGGACCTTGCCCGCGGTCTCGGCCATGGTGCGGGTCTGGTTGACCCGCTCCCGGGTGCGGCTCATTTCGGACACGGCCTCGCCGGAGGTGGCCTGGATGGCGGAGATGGCGGTCTCCACCTCCTTGGTGGCGGCCATGGTCTTCTCCGCCAGCTTGCGCACCTCGTCGGCCACCACCGCGAACCCGCGGCCGGCCTCGCCGGCCCGGGCGGCCTCGATGGCCGCATTCAGGGCCAGCAGGTTGGTCTGGTCCGCGATGTCGTTGATGACCGCCATGACCTTGCCGATGTTCTCGGCCTTTTCCGAGAGGCTCTGCAGGGTGCCGGCCAGGATCTCGGTGGTCTGGGCCATGGCCCGGGTCTCCTCCACGGTGCGGGCCACTTCCGAGCCGCCCTCCTGGGCCACCTTGTTGGCCTTGTCCGAGGCCTCGGCCGCCTGGCCGGCGTTCCTGGCCACCTCCAGCACCGTGGCGTTCATCTCCTCCATGGCCGTGGCCACCTGGCCGGTCTGGTCCGCGGTCTGGTCCATGCCCTTGGTCAGTTCGCGCATCATGGAGGTGAGCTCGTCCGCCGCGGTGGAGAGCATGCCGGACACTGCGGTGACCTGGTTGGCCACCTCCAGGAGGTTCTCGCGCTGGGCCCGGATGCGGGCCTTGTCGCGCTCCTCCTGGGTCAGGTCGATCATCATGCCGATGGCCCCCACCACCTTGTCGTTGGTGTCCTTGAGGGGCGATATCTCGTAGTGCAGGGGGAAGGCGACCCCGTCGTGCCGGGTGTACTCCAGGCGGCCGTTCTTGCTGCGGCCCTCGGCGATGACCTGGGCCGTGGTGGAGCCGCCATGGCCGTCCCTGCTGTTGAAGACCTTGGACACGGCCACGCCCAGGCACTCGGACTCGGTCTTGCCCAGGATGTTGCGCATGGGGGCGTTGATGTAGGTCAGAGTCTCGCGCTGGTCGGCCACGAACAGGGGGAGGATGATCCCCTTCAGGATGCTGCGGTTGTACTCCAGCTGGTCCTGGACCGTGCTCACCATGGCCTTGAGGTTCTTGGACAGGGCCGCGAGCTCGTCGTTGCCCACCACCTGGAGGTCGGCGTCGTAGTCGCCCTCCCGGATCCGGTCGCTGGCCTTGGCGATCTGCACGATCTTCTTGATCACCATCTTTCTCAGGAAGATGAGGAGCAGCGTCAGGAGCAGCGCCGCCCCGGCCAGGGAGACCAGGCCGGAGTTGCGTAGCGAGGCGACCAGCTTGTCGTGCTGCTGGCTGATGTCCTGCAGGAGGACCATGCTGCCCAGGATGGGCTGATTGGGCCCGTGGCAGTGGTGGCAACTCTTCTCGTTGGGGATGGAGGTGATCTCCGCGAACACCGGCCGGCCGTCCACGTTGAGCTCAAGGCCGGTGGTGAGGTCGGTCTTGAGGCTCCGGTTGAACTGCGCGCCCAGCTCCGAGTCATTGTACAGGCTGGTGAAGTCCTTGCGCAGGGCGTCCGTGTTGGTGGCGTAGGTGACGTTCCCCTTGAAGTTGGTGATGAACACCCGGACGGTCTTGTACTTCTCGGCGACCTTGTTGAGCTGGTTGACCGTGCCCTCGTTGTCGCCGACGCTCATGGGCTCCTCCACCGCGGAGAACAGGATGTCCGACACGGTCTTGGCCGAGTCGTGGATCTGCTCCATGGTGTTCTTGCTCTGCCAGTACCAGTTGCCCAGGTACAGGCCGGCGAAGGTGGCCAGGGTGATGAAGGCGGTGGGAATAAGAATCTTGGCGCCCAGGGAGTTCTTCAGGAGATTCATGACGCCTCCCTAGTGGGCCCCGCCGAACAGCAGCGGCTTGAAGTTGAAGGCGCCCACGCGTTCGGCGTTGTGGCAGGCCTCGCAGTCCTTGAGAGTCAGGTCGCGCTTGATGAGCTTGGGGTCCCCCCCCTCCTCGGCGTGGCGCGAGCCCGGACCGTGGCAGACCTCGCACCCTGCGTCGGCCAGCTTGGGGGTCTCCTCGAAGCTCTTGAACCCCCCGGGCTTGCCGTAGCCCGTGGCGTGGCAGGCGAAACACTCCTTCACCTCCTCGGCCGTGAGGTCCGAGGCCATGATCTGGATGGCCCTGGAGGAGTGCGCCTTCTTGGCGTACTTGGAGAAATTATCGTACTCGGACTGGTGGCATTCGGCGCAGGCTTCGGAGCCCACATAGACGGCGTCTGCGCCCCAAGAAAGAACCGGCGAGAACAGAACGGAAAGAGAGACTGCGGACGCCCACACCGACGTCCGCCAACGCTGCTTGCTCATGGCCCATCCCTCCTCTGTCTGGTAGAGGTATCCCTTCAAGGCCAATCTTTGTCAACCGGATTCTCCAGCGAAATGGCTGGACTTCGATCATCGCCGCACCCGCCGGCGACAGGGCCGCAATGCCCGTGGCCGCCGACCCGACTGATCGGCCAACCCGCTGAAAAGTTTATGGCGACAGGGTAGTTAAGGACGAAGAGACGGAGAAGGAAAGGGGCGGGGCCGCGGCTGGCGCGGCCCCGCCCGGGGACTACTTGGCGAAGGCCACCGAACGGCGTTCGCGGATGACCGTGACCCGGATCTGGCCGGGGTAGGTCAGGTTCTCCTCGATCTGCTTGGCGATGTCCTTGCAGAGCATGTGGGTGGAGTCGTCGTCCACCCGGTCCGAGTCCACCATGACCCGGATCTCGCGGCCGGCCTGGATGGCGTAGGCCTTGGACACGCCCTCGAAGTTGGTGGCGATGCCCTCCAGCTCCTCCAGCCGCTTGACGTAGTTCTCCAGAAGCTCCTTGCGGGCGCCGGGCCGGGCGCCGGACAGGGAGTCCGCAGCCTGGACCAGCACCGCCAGCACCGAACCGGGCGGCACGTCCTCGTGATGCGCGGCGATGGCGTGGATGATTTCCTTGCTCTCGGAATACTTCTTGGCCAGGTCCGCGCCGATGAGGGCGTGCGGCCCCTCCACCTCGTGGTCCACGGCCTTGCCGATGTCGTGCAACAGGCCGGCCCGCTTGGCCTTCTTGGGATCCAAGCCCAACTCGGCGGCCATGATCCCGCACAGGGAGGCCACCTCGATGGAGTGCACCAGCACGTTCTGGGAGAAGCTGGTGCGGTACTGGAGCTGGCCCAGGAGGCGAACCAGGTCGGGATGGATGCCGTGCACCCCCACGTCGAAGGTGGACTGCTCCCCTATCTCGCGGAGCTTCACGTCCATCTCCGCCTCCACCTTCTTCACGATGTCCTCGATGCGCGCGGGATGGATGCGGCCGTCGGAGATGAGCCGCTCCAGGGCCATCTTGGCCACTTCCCGGCGCAGGGGGGAGAAGGCGGACAGCACCACGGTCTCCGGGGTGTCGTCGATGATGAGGTCCACCCCGGTGGCCGCCTCCAGGGCCCGGATGTTGCGGCCCTCGCGGCCGATGATCCGGCCCTTCATGTCCTCGGAGGGCAGGGTCACGGCGGACACGGTCTGCTCGGCGACGTAGTCGCCGGAATAGCGCTGGATGGCCGTGGCCAGGATCTCCTTGGCCTTGCGGTCGGCGTTCTCCTTGGCCTCCATCTCGATCTGGCGGATCATGCGGGCGGCCTCGTGACGCGACTGGCTCTCGATGTCCCCGAGCAAGCGCTTCTTGGCCTCCTCCGCGGTCAGGCCGGAGATCTCCTGGAGCTTGCGCTCCTGTTCGCCCATGACCTCCTTGAGCCGCTCCTCCTCGTCGGCCAGCTGGCGCTCCTGCTTGGTCAGGCGCTTTTCCAGGGTCACCAGTTCGGAATCCTTCTGGGTGACCTTCTCGAGCTTGCCCTCCAGGCGCTCCTCCTTCTCCTGGGCCTTGGCCTCGCGTTTCTTGAGCTCCCGCTCCCGGTCCTTCAACTCGGATTCGATCTCTTTTTTCTGGCTGAAAACCTCGTCCTTGGCCTGGAGCATGAACTCCTTCTTGGCCGCGGCGGCGTCCTTGCGAGCCTCGTCGAGTATGCGCTCGGCCAGTTCCTTGGCCCCGGCGAGCTTCTTGGCGGAAAAATGACGATGCAGGACATACCCCAGTGCGGCGCCGAACACAGCGCCCACCAGGGCGATGACGAATTCCCCACCCATGGCGTTCTCCTTTATGCTCTCGGGCTGCCGCGCACCCGATATTCTTCGGACCGTCCGGCGCTCAAGCCGGAGCGGTCCCGCGGCGGTCGCGGGAAGAGGCCGGGGAGAGGAAGCGGTCCCTGGCGCAGGAGGCGGGGGGCCTGGAGCCGAACGCCCCAGGAAGGGCGGGCCCAGACCCGGGAAGGGCGGGAGGAGACGTCTGTGCGGCGTTTGGTGAAATCATCCGGCGCATTGCGCCGGGCCCTTTACGGGCGCTCAATCAACCCCGGGGAGCCGTGTCGCAGGCTCTTTTGAACCTAGCATGGCTAGGTGGGAGCAACTGTCCGGGCCGTCAGGCTCCCCGCTCGGAGCGGGCATGCACACGGGCCCGTCGGGAGCCGCCCCCTTTTGGTACATATCGGCTCAAAAATCGCCGGCAATCACCTGCACCCCAGGGAAATATATCTCAATGCCGCACCTCAATCTCCTGCCAACGTTTCTATCTTCGCCAGGAGGCCGGCCATCCGCTCTTCCAGCTCGGCCACCCTCCTGTTGCTCTGCAGCAAGTCGTCCGCCAGTCCCAACGCCAGGAATGTCAGCAACTTCTCCTTGCTCAGCCTTCTTCCGTGTTGAATGAGTTCCTTGTATCGTTTCTCCAGCAGTTCCTTAGCCAGCTGAACTCTCTCGTGGTCCGCAGCCGCCTTGAAGGACACTTCCAGGTCCAGTACCGTCAACGTGTGGCTGGGCATGGCGGACCTTGGTCTCTACGTGCACCCTGTCCCCCGCCGCGCCCCAGGGCGCGGCGCCGGGCTCAGGCCGGATCGTCCTGGAGCTTGGCCAGCAGCCCGTCTATGCGGGACAGCACGGCCTCCTTGCCCGAACGCTCACGCTCCAGCTCCTCCCTGAGCCGGCGGTTTTCGGCCTCGATCTCGGTCAGGGCCTGGTCGATCTCGCGCTTGAGACGCTTGTTCTCGTCCTCCAGGCCGCGCATCCTGGCGAGCAGGGTGTCAATGCGCTGCTCCAATCGGGCAAGTGTTTCCATACCTTTCCTTACCTGTTTCGTGGTGCAAAATCAAGACAAGGCCCCCGCGCCCCTTCCCTCACTTGCGCCGCGGCAACTGGCGTTGCGGGGCGCGGGTCAGGGCGAGATGGCCAGGCTCCACGTCCTTGGTGATCACCGAGCCCGCGCCCACCAGGGCGTTCTCGCCCACGGTGACCGGCGCCACCAGGGCGGTGTTGGACCCGATGAAGGCCCCGGCCCCGATGACCGTGCGGTGCTTGCGCTTCCCGTCGTAGTTGCAGGTGATGGTCCCGGCCCCCACGTTGGCCCCGGCCCCCACCTCGGCGTCGCCCAGGTAGGTCAGGTGGTTGGCCTTGGCCCCCCGCTTCAGCACCGCCTTCTTCATCTCCACGAAATTCCCCACCCGGGCGCCCTCCTCCAGCACCGCCCCGGGGCGCAGGCGGGCATAGGGACCCACGACGCACTGCGGCCCCACGGCCGCGTCCTCCAGGTGGCTGAAGGACCGCACCTCGCACCCCGACTCCAGTACCGCGTCGAGCAAGACGCAATGGGACTGGACCACCGCCCCCGCGGCCACCCGGCTCGCGCCCAGGATCTCGCTGGGACCGGACAGTTCGGCCCCGGGCTCGATCACGGCGCGGGGACCCACGGCGACCAGTTCGGGCCAGTGCACCGTGACCCCGGACTCCAGCAGGCCCCGGACGATCCGCTCCCGCAGGAGCCCCTCGGTCCGGGCCAGCTCGACCGGGCTGTTGATGCCCAGGAGATGCGGATCGCCTCCCGCGTTCACCGCCTCGACCCGCAGCCCGGCCGCCTTGGCCAGGCCCACCAGGTCGGTGATGTAGAACTCGCCGCCGGCGTTGTCCGCGGACAGCCGGGAGAGCAGCGGCTCCACCGCGTCCAGCCGAAGCCAGTAGATGCCGGCGTTGATCTCGCCGGGACCTGCGGCCCCGCCCGCGGCCCGCCAGTCCTTGGCCTCCACGATGGCCGACACCCCGCCCGCGGGGTCGCGCAACACCCGGCCGTAGGCCCCGGGATCGTCCAGGGACAGGGCGAGGAAGGCCAGGTCCGCGTTGCCGGCCATGGCCCGGCGGACGAAGTCCGCCAGCCGGGAAGCGTCGGCCAGGGGGGCGTCGCCGTTGACCACCAGGCACCAGTCCAGGCCGGCCCGGCGCAGCGCGGGCCAGGCGGTCTGCAGGGCGTGCCCTGTGCCCAGCTGCGGCTCCTGGGTCAGGAAGCGGTCGGCGTCGTCCGGAAAAGCGGCCCGGACCTCTTCGGCGCAATGACCGACCACGGTCCAGACCCGCTCCCCGCACAGGCTCCCGGCCGCCTGGAGCGCATACCAGAGCATGGGTTCGCCGAGCAGGGAGGCCAAGACCTTGGGCCGCTCGGACTTCATCCTGGTGCCCTTGCCCGCGGCCAGGACCAGGGCTCCCGACGCTGCAGGAAGGGTGTATCCGCTCGTCTCGTGCATGCTGACTCCGTGTTGCCGGGTCATATCCGTCCGGCCCGCGCTTTGTCCAGGACCAACCTCGCCGGCCGCCAGCGACGCAGCGCATTGACCAGCCAGAAGCGGCGCGCCCGGAGCAGGTCCTCCAGCGTCAGCCTGGCCTCGGCCACGATCCCCCGCGCCAGGAGCCGCTCCCGGTACACCCCGGGCAAGAGCCCGCAGTCCAGGGCCGGGGTCAGGAGCCGCCCGCCCATATCCAGGACCAGGTTGGCGGTGCACGCTTCGGTCAGTTCTCCGCGCTCGTTGCGCAAGAGCACGTCGTCGCACTCCGGCCGTCCGGCCAGGGCCGCGTCGTAGAATCCCCGGCGGTCGGTCTTGTGGAACAGCCAGGCCTGCGACGAATCCACCGTCTTCTCGGCCAGCCCGACCCGCAGCGGACGCGGACTCCGGTCCAGTGGCGACACCTGGACCTCCGCCGCGCCATCGCGGGCCAGGAGCAGCCGCACGCGCAGCCGGCCCGATCCCCGGCCGGCCAGCGCCGCGGCCAAGGCGCGACGCACGTCCTCCTCGTCGAGGGGAAACCCGTGGTACCTGGACGAGGCGGCCAGACGGCGCAGATGGCCATCCAGGAAAGGGAACCCGCCTCGCTCCCAGAGCAGCGTCTCCAGGAGCCGGAAGTCCTCCGCCGGAGCGGTGAGGAACCGCATCTTGGCCAGGCACTCGGCGTACTCGCCTGCGGCCGTCGAATCGTGCGTCACCCCTCCGCCCACCCAGAAGCCAGCCCGGCCCGCCTCCCGGTCCAGGACCACGGTGCGGATGGGCACGGAGAACTCGCAGTCGCCGCCCGGGGCCACGTATCCCACTGCCCCGCAGTAGATCTGGCGCGGGCCCGGCTCCAGGTCGCGGATGATCTCCATGGTGCGGACCTTGGGCGCGCCGGTGACGGAGCCGCAGGGAAAGGTTGCGGCGAGCACGCCGGAGAGCCCGGCCCCCGGCCGCAACCTGGCCTCCACCGTGGAGGTCATCTGCCAGACCGTGGGATAGGGCTCCACCCGGTAGAGGTCCCGGACCTGCACGCTGCCGGCCTCGGCCACCCGGCCGAGGTCGCTGCGCAGCAGGTCCACGATCATGACGTTCTCGGACCTGTCCTTCGCCGATGTCTCCAGGGCGGCGCGACGGGCCTCGTCCTCGGCCGGATGGCGGCCCCTGGCCGCGGTTCCCTTCATGGGCCGGGCCGTGACCTTCCGGCCGCGGATGCGGAAGAAGAGCTCGGGCGACAGGGACAGGACCGCATGGCTGCCCAGGTCCAGATATGACGCGTAGCCGGCGCGCTGGGCCCGGGCCAGGTCCGCGAACCAGGCCAGGTCGCTCCCCTCGAATCTGCAGGTGAACGGGATGGCGTAGTTGACCTGGTAGGTGTCGCCGCTGCGGATGAGGTCGCGGATGGCGGAGACCGCCCGGGCATGGGCCGACGGCTCGACGCCGGGCTCCCAGGACGGGGCGGCGTACCCGCCGGAGGGGAGCGCGGCAGGCGCGGGACGCGGCGTCCGGTAGAGCGCCGCCCAGACCAGGGGAAGACGGGCCGGGGCATGGACCCGCAGAACCGGATCAAAGGCCGGCGCCGCCTCGTAGGACACCGCCACGGCGGCCCACAGGCCGCGGGAGACGGCCTCCTCCACCTGGGCCAGGACCGGCAGGACCTGGTCCGGACGGAAGGCCTTCAGAGTCTGTTCCGGCTCGGCCAGGTGCAGGCTCCATCCCTGCCCAAGGGCAGGAGGCCAGCCGAAAAGCGCGAATCCTTCCATGTTCCCGCCTGCCCGTTGCCGGGCCGCCTAAAAAAAGCGGGCCGCCCCGGAGGGCGGCCCGCGTCAATCCAGAAGCCAGCCGGGACTCGGGCTAGATGGTGCCGGCCGTGGTGGCCGACTCCCGGCAGGTGATGCGGGACATGGCCCGAGCCAGGGAGGCCCGAACCCGGGCGTAGTCCATCTCATCCTGCTGCTGGCGCATGCGCGCCTCGGCCCGCTCCTTGGCCTTGCGGGCCCGCTCGATGTCGATCTCGGCGGCTCTCTCAGCCACTTCCGCAAGGATCGTGACCTTGTTGGAGGAGACTTCGGCGAATCCTCCGGCCACGAACACGTAGTGGCTCTTGCCGCTGTACTTGTAATAGAGATTGCCCACCTGCAGGGCGCTCAGGAAGGGGATGTGGCCGGGCAGCACGCCGAACTCGCCCTCGTAGCCGGGCGCGCCGACGTAATCCACATCCTGGCTCAGGACCAGCCTGTCAGGTGTGACAATTTCCAGATGCAACGCTTTGGACATGGCGACCTCCGAGGGTTCGCGGCGATATTAGGCGCCCTGCTTGGAACGCTCGATGACCTGGTCGATGCCGCCGGCCATGTAGAACGCCTGCTCCGCAACGTCGTCCATCTCGCCGTCCAGGATCATGCGGAAGCCCTTGATGGTGTCCTCCAGCTTCACGTACACGCCGGGGCGGCCGGTGAAGGCCTCGGCCACCGAGAAGGGCTGGGACAGGAACCGCTGGATCTTGCGGGCCCGGGACACGGTGAGCTTGTCCTCGTCGGAGAGCTCGTCCATGCCCAGGATCGCGATGATGTCCTGCAGGTCCTTGTACTTCTGCAGCACGCCCTGCACTTCGCGGGCGGTGCTGTAATGCGCCTTGCCCAGGACGTTGGGGTCCAGGATGCGGCTGGTGGAGTCCAGCGGGTCCACCGCGGGGTAGATGCCCAGCTCGGCGATCTGGCGCGAGAGCACCAGGGTGCCGTCCAGGTGCGAGAAGGTGGTGGCCGGCGCGGGGTCGGTCAGGTCGTCCGCGGGCACGTACACCGCCTGCACCGAGGTGATGGACCCCTTGTTGGTGGAGGTGATGCGCTCCTGCAGTTCGCCGAGGTCGGTGCCCAGGGTCGGCTGGTAGCCCACCGCGGAGGGCATGCGGCCCAGCAGCGCCGACACTTCCGAGCCGGCCTGGGTGAACCGGAAGATGTTGTCGATGAAGAGCAGCACGTCCTGGCCTTCGGCATCGCGGAAGTACTCGGCCGCGGCCAGGCCGGTGAGGGCCACGCGGGCGCGGGCTCCCGGAGGCTCGTTCATCTGGCCGTACACCAGGGCGGCCTTCTCCAGGATGCCGGCGTCCTTGAACTCGTGGTAGAGGTCGTTGCCCTCGCGGGTGCGCTCGCCCACGCCGGCGAACACCGAGATGCCGCCGTGCTGCTTGGCGATGTTGTTGATCATCTCCATGAGAATAACGGTCTTGCCCACGCCGGCGCCGCCGAACAGGCCCATCTTGCCGCCCTTGGGGAACGGGATGAGCAGGTCCACGACCTTGATGCCGGTCTCGAGCAGCTCCACGGTGGTGCTCTGCTCGGTGAAGTGCGGAGCCTCGCGGTGGATGGGGAGCATGATGTCGGAGGTGATGGGGCCCATCTCGTCCACGGGGCGGCCCACCACGTTCATGATCCGGCCCAGGGAGGCCTTGCCGGCCGGGACCAGGATGGGCTTGCCGGTGTCCTTGGCGGGCATGCCGCGGACCAGGCCCTCGGTGGCGTCCATGGCGATGGTGCGCACCACGTTGTCGCCCAGGTGCTGGGCCACCTCGACGATGAGTTCGGGCGCGTCGGTGTTGTTCGGGTTCTTGATCTCGAGGGCGTTCAGAATGTTGGGCAGTTTGCCCGCCTCGAATTCGACGTCCACGACGGCGCCGATGACCTGGACGATCTTGCCTATGTTCTCGCTCATTGGCTTATGCCCCCTTGCTATCCTTTCAGCGCTTCAGCGCCGCCGACGATGTCCATGAGTTCCTTGGTGATGACCGTCTGCCGGGTCTTGTTGTAGAGCAACGTCAGCGAGGCGATCATGTCGTCGCACGCGCTGGTGGCGTTGTCCATGGCGGTCATCCGTGCCGCATGCTCGCTCGCCGAGGTGTCCAGCATGCCGCGGTAGACCTGCACCTTGATGAAGCGGGGCAGGAGCTCCGCGAGCAGACCTTCCTTGTCCGGCTCGTAGATGTAGTCGGCCGAGGCCGCCTTGGCCTCGCCTTCACCGGCCGCCGCGGACATGGGCAGAATGGTCTGGGTGGTCGGGATCTGACGGGCCAGGCTTATGAACTGGCCGTAGATCACATGCACCTCGTCCAGATCGCCCGCGATATAGTCGCCGATGAGCTTCATCCCCACCTCGTTGGCCAGGGTGAAGTCGAAGTTGTTCATGGCGTCGCGGTATTCGATGACCATCTGGAAGCCGGTCTTGCGCATGGCGTCCCGGCCCTTCTTGCCCACGCTGTAGATCTTGACAGTCTTGCCCTCGCCGGCCTTGGCCTGAGCCAGCCTCATGGCGGTCTTGATGAGGTTCGCGTTGAAGCTGCCGCAAAGGCCGCGGTCCGAAGTGACCAGGAGAATGCCGACGTTCTTGACCTCTTCCCGGACCTCGAGCAGCGGATGGACATCCTTGCCCGCGCCGGCGGCCAACTCGCCGAGCATCTCGTAGAACTTGTCGGCGTAGGGACGGAAGCGCTCAATGCGGGACTGAGCGCCGCGCAGCTTCGCCGAGGCCACCATGTTCATGGCCTTGGTGATCTGCTTCGTCTTCTTGACGCCGACGATCTTGTTTTTGACGACTTTCAAAGACGGCATGGGTTACCCCCTAGGCCTGGAAGCCTTTCTTGAACTCTTCGATAGCCGCCTTGAGCCGGTTTTCGATGTCCTGGTCCAGGGCCTTCTTGGTCTTGATGTCGTTCAGGATGTCGGCCTTGGCGTTGCGCAGGAACTCGAGGTACTCGGCCTCGAACTTGCGGACGGCCTCCACCGGGACTTCGTCCATGAAGCCGCGGGTGGCGGCGTACATGGAGGCGACCTGCTCCTGCACCGGCATGGGCATGTACTGGGACTGCTTGAGCAGCTCCACCAGACGCGCGCCGCGGTTGAGCTTGGCCTGGGTGGCCTTGTCCAGGTCCGAACCGAACTGGGCGAAGGCCGCCAGTTCGCGGTACTGGGCCATGTCCAGGCGCATGGTGCCGGCCACCTGCTTCATGGCCTTGATCTGGGCCGCGCCGCCCACCCGGGACACCGAGAGGCCCACGTTGATGGCGGGGCGCACGCCGGCGTTGAACAGGTTGGGCTCCAGGTACACCTGGCCGTCGGTGATGGAGATCACGTTGGTCGGGATGTACGCGGACACGTCGCCGGCCTGGGTCTCGATGATGGGCAGGGCGGTCAGGGAGCCGGCGCCCTGGGCGTCGGACATCTTGGCCGCGCGCTCCAGCAGGCGGGAGTGGAGGTAGAACACGTCGCCCGGGAACGCCTCGCGTCCGGGAGGACGGCGGAGCAGCAGGGACATCTGGCGGTAGGCCACGGCCTGCTTGGACAGGTCATCGTAGATGATCAGGGCGTGCTTGCCGTTGTCGCGGTAGAACTCGCCCATGGTGGCGCCGGTGTAGCCGGCGATGAACTGCAGGGGCGCAGGCTCGGACGCGGTGGCGGAGATGATGATGGTCTTATCCATGGCGCCGTGCTTGCGGAGCACGTCGGCCACCAGGGCCACGTTGGCCTTCTTCTGACCGATGGCCACATAGATGCAGTAGATGTCCGAGTCCTTCTGGGCCAGGATGGCGTCCAGGCAGACCGCGGTCTTGCCGGTCTGGCGGTCGCCGATGATCAGCTCGCGCTGGCCGCGGCCGATGGGGGTCATGGCGTCGACGGCCTTCAGGCCGGTGTACATGGGCTCGTGCACCGACTTGCGCTGCACGATGCCGGGGGCCTTCAGCTCCACCGGGCGCACGTCCTTGGAGTCGATGGGTCCGAGGCCGTCCAGGGGCTGGCCCAGGGGGTTGACGACCCGGCCCATGACCGCGTCGCCGACGGGCACCGAGAAGATCTTGCCGGTGCGCTTGACCGGGTCGCCTTCCTTCACGTGGTGGCCTTCACCGAGCAGGGCCACGCCCACGTTGTCCTCTTCGAGGTTGAGCACCAGGCCCATCAGGCCGCCGGGGAACTCCAGCAGCTCCATGGACATGGCGTTCTCCACGCCGTGGACGCGGGCGATACCGTCACCAACGTAGATGACCGTGCCGGTCTCGGCCATCTCCACCTTGGATTCGTAATTCTTGATCGAATCCTCAATGATCTTGCTGATTTCTTCGGCTTTGATCTGCATGGCCCTACTCACCCCTCTTTATTGTTTCCTTGATGCTCTGGAGCTGGGCCCGCAGGCTTGCGTCCAGAATCTTGTCCCCAACCTTCAGCACAACGCCGCCCAGGATGGACGGGTCGGTGGCGAATTCCAGCACCAAGTCCTTGCCGAGCTGGGACTTGAGCTGGTCCTTGACCTGGCCCTGCTTGGCGGAGTCAAGGTCCACGGCGGTGAGCAGCTTGCCGCGGATCACGCCCTTGTGCTGGTCCAGGAGAACGCGGAAGTACGCCTCGATCTCGGGCAGGGAGCCCAGGCGGTTCTTGTCCGCCAGGAGGCTCACGAAGCTCACGGTGGTGGGGTTGGGCCCGATCTTCTCCAGGATCTTGCCCGCCACAACCTTCTTCTCCTCAACGGAGAAGAGGGGATTGGGGAAGATCCGGAGCAACTGCGGGGCCGCCGCGATGGCCTCGGCGATGGCCGCCAGGTCCTTGCCGTACGCCTCAAGCTCAGGACCCCCCTTCTCCAGCCCGATGGCGAAGAGGGCCTTGGCGTATCTGCGGGCTACAATGTTCGCAGTCAATTGAGCACCACCTTTGTTAAGTATTTATCGACGAGCTTGGCCTGCTCCTCGGCGGTGAGCTTTTCCTGGAGAATCTTCTCCGCGGCCTCGACCACCATTTCGGCGATCTCGGCGCGCAACTCGCGGAGCTTGTACTCGCCCTCCTGGGCCGCGCTGGTCTCGGCCTGGGCGCGGATCTTGGCGGCGTCCTGCTCGGCCTTCTCCACGATGGCCGCCTTGAGGGCCTCGCCCTGGGCGCGGTACTCGTCCAGGAGCTTGGCCTTCTCCGCCGCCAGATTGGCGATGGACTTCTCCACCTCGGCCAGGCGCTTCTCGGCCTTGTCCTTGCGCTCGTCCAGATCGTGCAGCTGCGTCTCGATCTGCTTGCGCCGGCCGCCGAAGAACTCCACAGCCTTCTTCCCGCCGAACTTGTAGAGGATGGCGGCGAAGATCACGAAGTTGACCACCCGAAGGAAGAAGTTCCACCAATCCAAGTGGTGGGCACCACCCCCGCCTTCGGAGGCCAGCGCTACCGAGGCGCAGAGCACCAAGGCGGCAACCAGGATGAATTTCACTCCTTTCAAGTCCGAGCCCTCCTTCCTGAAGTCGGTTGATGCCGCACAAGGCAAACCCGCTGCGACGTGCGCCGCGGCGGGTTTGCCTGTTCACGCTGAATCTAGGCGAGAATCTTGTCCGCGACCTTCTGGGCCAGGGAGCCGACCCGGGCCTTGAGGCCGTCCCGGGCCGTCTTGGCCTCGGAAGCCGCGCGCTCCTTGGCGGAGCTGAGCGTAGCCGCGGCGTCGGCGCCGGCGGCCTCCAGAATCTCCTTCTCCTTGGACACGCCCTGCTCCCGCAGCGCGTTGCGCGCCTCGGCGCCGGCGGCGCGAGCCTCGTCCAGGGCCTTCTGATAGCCGGCCAGCTTCTGTTCGGCCGAAGCCGTGAACGCCTCCGCACCCTGCAGCAGGCCGGACATCTTCTCCGCCCGCTTGCGGATGATTTCACGAACCGGCCGGATGAGCAGCAGGTTCAGGACCACCAGGGTGATCACGAAGTTGATGAACTGGATATAAACTGAAGTGTCCAGATCAATCATTGTCGGCCTCGCGGAGGTTGTGAATTAAGGTGCAAAGTCAAAGGGCCTTTAGCCGATTTGAAAAGTCCTGTCAAAGCCTTTTTTGTTTTCGACGACCTCTCCGGCCAGATCCAACGCGCCGGAATCGTTAACTCAGTTGCCTTCGCCGACCTTGGCCTCGGGCGCCGCGGAAGTTGTCGAGCCTGGAGTCGAGTAGGCCGGAAAGCGCGCCGGCGCGGCGGGAGCCTTCTCCCTGGCCTTGGCCTTGTCCGCGCCCTTGGTGCCCATGGTGATCTGGCCCTCGATGACCGCCCCCTCCTCGATGACCAGGACCGGGGTGCGGAGGCTTCCCACCAGGTTGGCGGTCTTGTGCAGGACCACCTTCTCCGAGGCGGTGATCTCCCCTTCCACGTGGCCGCTGATGACCATCTGGCCCACCCGGATCTGGCCCTCCACGTTGGCGTCCTTGCCGATCACCAGGGTGCCCCCGGACTCCACCTCTCCCTTGAAGGTGCCGTCGATGCGCACCGAGCCGGAGAAGTGCAGCTTGCCCTGGTAGGAGGTGCCGGCGCCGAGGAAGGCGTTGATCTCGTCCTTGCCCATGGAGAACTCCTTGCTGCTCTGGGCCCGGCCTTGGGCCGCGCCCGTCCTGGGACCACGGGAGGCATACCAGCGAAACCCCAGCATCTCAACCCTCGTTCGGACCCGGACTACGCCTGCTTGAACACGAAGCGGCGCATGGAGACGTTCATGACCAGGCCGATGAGGCAGAAGTTCACCAGAGTGGCGCTGCCCCCGTAGCTGATGAACGGCAGGGGGATGCCGACCACGGGCATGAGTCCCAGGACCATGCCCATGTTGATGAGGATCTGCCAGAAGAAGTAGAAGAACACCCCTGCTGCCAGGAACGACCCGAAGCGGTCCTTGGCGTCCTGGGCGGCCAGAAAGAGATGGTACAAAAACAGGCAGAAGATGGAAAGCAGAATGATGCACCCGAAAAAGCCCCACTCCTCGCCGAACACCGCCACCGCGAAATCGGTGTGCTTCTCGGGCAGGAAGCGCAGCTGGCTCTGGGTGCCGCCCAGAAAGCCCTTGCCCCAGACCTCGCCCGAGCCGATGGCGATCTGGGACTGGATCACGTGGTAGCCCGCGCCCCGCGGGTCCGCTCCCGGGTCCAGGAAGGTCAGGATGCGCTGCTTCTGGTAGTCGTGCAGGAAGAACCAGCCCAGGGGGGCCAGCACCGGCCCCAGGATGAGCATGAGCCGCAGCACCGGCCAGCGCACCCCGCGGTACAGGATGATCCCCCCGAGCAGGGCCAGCACCGAAAGGGCCGAGCCCAGGTCGGGCTGAAGCACGATGAAGCCGGCCGGGACCAACCCCACCCCCACCGTCAGGAACAGGGGGCCCCAGTCCAGGGGCCGCTGCCCCCGGGACAGGAGCTTGGCCCCGATGAGCAGGATGGATATCTTGGCCAACTCGCTGGCCTGGAAGTTCATGACGCCGAGATCCAGCCAGCGGCGCGCCCCGTAGATGACCTTGCCGAAGAAGAGGGTCCCCACCAGCAGGGCCACGGTGAGGGCGAAGATGGGCCATGCCGCCACCTGGAGGTGGCGGTAGTCGAAGACCATGAACACCGTCATCCCGGCCAGGCCCATGAGTCCCCAGACCAGCTGCTTCTGGTAGAAGGGGTTCACGGACAGGCCGTCCTCCAGCCGGAAGGCGCTGGCGGAATAGAGGTTGAGCACCCCCACGGCGAAGAGCAGGAAGGTCAGGCCGAGCAGGGTCCAGTTGAAATGGTAGAGAATCCTGCGGTCGAAGGGGCTCACGAGGGCTTCTCCGTGAACAGGTAGTCGTACACCTGCTTGACCACCGGGCCGGCGGTGGAGCCGCCGTGGCCGCCGTGCTCCACCATGCAGACCACCACGTAGGAGCGGTCCCCCTTCTGGCCGAAGGTGGCGATCCAGGCGTGGTCGCGCTCCCAGTACTCCATCTCCTCGAGCTTGCGCCGCTTCTCGGCCTCCGAGGCCTTGAGCCGCACCACCTGGGCCGTGCCGGTCTTGCCCCCGATGCGGGCGTCCTTGCGGATGAGCACCCGGGCGGTGCCCTCCTGCACGGTCTCGACCATGGCCTCCAGAATCAGCCCCCGCTGCTTGTCCGTGAGGGGCAGGCGGTCCTGCACCACGGGCTCGTCGTTCACGGTCAGGGAGGGCTTGATGAGCTCGCCGCCGTTGACCAGGGCGGACACGAAGCGAGCCACCTGGATGGGGGTCACCTGGTTGTAGCCCTGGCCGATGGCCATGTTCAGGTTCTCGCCCGGGTACCAGTTCTCGCCCATGCGCTTGCGCTTCCACTCCCGGGAGGGGACGAGCCCGGGCTTCTCGTGGGGCAGGTCGATGCCCGTAAGCTCGCCGAAGCCGCAGGCCTTGGCGAAGGTGCTCATGCGGTCCACCCCCAGCCGGTCGCCCATCTGATAAAAGTACACGTCGCAGGAATGCACCAGGCCCCGGAGGAACTCCACCCCGCCGTGCCCCTCCTTCTTCCAGCAGCGGAACACCCGGCCGCCGAAACTGTAGCCTCCGGAGCAGTAGGCGCCGTCGCGCGGGTTCACCCCGTAGTGCAGGGCCGCGCCGCCCACCGCCAGCTTGAACACCGAACCCGGCGGGTAGGCGCTCTGGATGGCCCGGTTCTGCATGGGGTGCAGGGGGTCGTCGCGCAGTTCGGCCCACTGCTTGGAGGACAGGCCCAGCACGAACTGGTTGTTGTCGTAGGAGGGCTGGCTCACGTAGGCCAGGAGCCGGCCGGTGGCCGGATCCATGACCAGGAGCGAGCCGGCCTGGCCGTCCAGCAGATGGAAGCAGTGCTCCTGCAGGGCCAGGTCGATGGACAGGGTCAGGTTCTCCCCGGCCCCGGGCGGCGTCACCACCTCCTCGCCCAGGCGGCGGCCGGTGGCGTCAACCTCGATGTTCTGCACGCCCTTGGCCCCGCGCAGGCGGTTCTCCAGGATGAGCTCCATGCCGTTCTTGCCCACCAGGTCGCCCATGGCCAGGCCCGGGTCCCGCTCCAACTCCTCCTCGCTCACCTCGGCCACGTAGCCGAGCACGTGGGCCAGGAGCGGCCCCTGGGGATAGTAGCGCTTGGGCCGGACCACGATCTCCAGACCGGGCCAGAACAGGGTGTTGGCCTCGATGCGCGCCAGCAGGCCGAAGGACAGGTCCTGCACCAGGATGAGCGGCTCGAACGGCTTGACCCGCTTGCGCAGATGCGACACCCGCTGGGCCAGATCCTCGGCCGGGATCCCGGTCCAGGCGCTGACCTGGGCCAGGGTGGCCTTCATGTCCTTCACGTCCTCGCGCACCAGGCCCAGGGCGTAGGCCGGCTCGTTGACCGCCACCAGCCGGCCCTCCCGGTCCCGGATGAGCCCCCGGGGGGCGTAGATGGCCTCGCGCCGGAGCTGGTTGTCCCGGGCCTTCTGGGCGAACTCCTCGCCGCGGTGGATCTGGAGGTACCACAGGCGCAGGGCGAACACGGCGAAGAGGCCGAGCACCAGGCACTGCAGCAGGATGAGCCCGCCGCGCGGAGGTTGCTGGCCCTCAGGCTCGAGGTTCGTCGTCATGGCGCACGCAGCGTTTGTAGATGAAGAAGAGGAGTCCCCACTCCAGGGTGAAGAGCACGGCCTGAAGCGCGCACTCCAGGGCCAGCCGGTCCTGGTCGGCGACCATGTCCTGCAGGCTGGCCATCATCCGCACCAGGAAGAAGCGCCACACCCCGAGGAACGCGCCGATGATGAAGATGAACAGGAGATTGCGGGACTCGAAGAGCCAGCGGCCCACCAGGTAGAGCAGCAGCAGCCCGGCGTACCAGAGGATGAGGAAGCCGAAGGCCAGCGAACCCATGCCCTCCTGCAGCACGATGAACGCCGCGGCCAGCCAGAAGGTGGCCGACGCCCGGCGCTGCTGCAGGCAGACGATGAGCGCCGGGGCCAGGCAGTCCACCCCGGGCGCGAAGCGCTGGGCCCAGATTCCGGCCAGGATGAAGACCAGCCAGAACAGGAGCGGGTGGACGCTGCGATCCGCCATTCCGGAGGAGGTGTAGGTATGGGCGGTGGGCACGACGCGCGCGGCTCCGCCTAGTTGCGGGGAGCGGGCTTGGCCGGGGGCTTGGCCGGGGCCGGCTTGGGCGCCGGCCCGCCGCCCGCCGCGGGGTTGGGCGTGGGCGCGGCGGCCGGGGCGGC
>JBFMHA010000041.1:30166-30434 GCA_040753075.1 Thermodesulfobacteriota bacterium | reverse complement strand
TAGGGCTCTTTCTCGACGATGTAGACCTCGTAACCGACTTCCGCGGCTTCGAGGGCGGCCGTGATGCCGCTGAAACCGCCACCGACGACGAGAACAGTGTTGTTCGACATTGTGTCCTCCCTGAGGTGAGTTCGGGCCAGGCTGAAAATGGCCTAAGCCCAAGCGATAACTATTTACTGCTCAGGCTTAGACCATTTTCCAAGAAGGGCGGCCGCGGGAGGCCCCCCGCCCCCCGCGTAGGGGGTAGTTTTCAGGAAAGTTCTGGGTT